>CAZWSI010000015.1:0-53141 GCA_964636405.1 uncultured Oscillospiraceae bacterium | reverse complement strand
CGCCGCGCTCGGGCGCGCTGCCGTGGCAGGATACGCCGCGCACGTCCACGCGGATCTCCATGCGGCCCCGGTGCCCGCGATAGATGCCGCCGTCCGTGGGCTCGGTGGACACGACGAATTCGGGCGTGATCCCGTCCTCGTTGTGGATATACTGCCAGCATACGCCGTCGCAGTCCTCCTCCTGCACCGTTGCGGTGACGAGGATTTTATACCCCGCCGGAATGAGGCCTAGCTCCTTCATGATGCGCGCGCCGTAGACCGCGCTCACCACGCCGCCTTCCTGATCGGAAGCGCCGCGCCCGTAGATGATGTCGCTTGTTTCATAACCTTCGTAGGGGTCCTGCGTCCAGTTGGCGCGGTTGCCGATGCCGACGGTGTCGATATGCCCGTCGAAGGCGATGATCTTATCACCCTCGCCCATCCAGCCCAGCGCGTTGCCCTCCGGGTCGATCTCCGCCTTGTCGAAGCCGAGCGCTTCCATCTCCCTGATGGTGCGGCGAATCACGCCCTCCTCCTCGCAGCTCTCGCTGGGGATGGCGATGAGATCCCGCAAAAACCGCGTCATCTGCGGCAGATAGCCCTCCGCCGCCCGTTTGATGGCCTCGTAATCCATGTGACAAACGTTCCTTTCCTGCTTAATGTTTGATAAGTAATGCAACAGGCCGCACGGCTCCCAAACCCGCATGGCTGCATGCCGCGCAAGTCATTCTTCCCGTTTCGCGTCGATATAGGAATACAGGGTGTATTTGCTGATGCCGAAATACTTCGATACCCGGTCGCCGCTTTTGGTGACAAGAAACGCGCCGGAACGGCTCAAAAACTGGATGGCGTCGATCTTGTCCTCCTTGGTCATCATGGCTACGGGCTTGCCCACGCGCGCTACGCTCTGCTCGATGAGCTCGTCGAGCAGCTCGCTCACGTTTTTGGGGATGCGCTCGGGCTGCTTTTCGTCCGCCGGCTTTTCGTTGAGCAGCGCGCCGATGGCGCGCTCCGCCATGAGGAACTCCGTAATATCGTAATTGATGGATAAAATGCCCTCTACGCTGCCTTTATCGTCGCGCACATAGACCGTGGAGGATTTGAGAATGCGGCCGTCGCCCGTGCGCGTTAAATAGCCGTAGCGGTCAGTCAGCGCGGGATCATCCCGCCGGCAGAGCGCCTCGAGCGCCACGCGGGATGCGCCGTCGCCCGCCTTGCGGGCCGATACCTGCCCGTTTTCAATGGCGGCGATGGTATGCTCCGCGTTCTTTCCGCGCAAATCGTGCACCAAAACCTCGCAGCTTGGGCCGAAATGCGTTCCCAGCGCCTTGGCGAGCCGTCTCAAGAATTCCAGATCCATTCAAGCACCTCGTTTCTCCCTTTTATATTAATCGGTCGCGCGCGGAATTACAAGAGTTGGCTGAAAATGTTTTATCCATCCAAACAAATTTTTATGCCCGCTGAAATTCCGGCAGAAAATGAGGCGGATATTTCCAACGGAACGATTGAACATTTGCGGCAATTGGGATACAATAGGAATACGTGCCGCAGCGCGGCGCGAAAGCGTAAAGGTGGTATGAACGCATGGAAGAAGAACGGGATGTTGTTGTATTTTCCGATGACGAGGGCAATGAATTCGAGCTTGAAATCGTAGACTATTTCGACTATGAGGAGCAGGAGTACGCGGTGCTCATCGACCCCGAGACCGCGGGAGACGAAGCGGAGCAGGACACCGAGGTCTATATCATGAAAATCGTCGAAAACGGGGAATACGAGGAATTCCTTCCCGCCGACGAGGACAAGATGGACGCGCTCACCGAAATCGTCGAAAAGCGCTTCGAGGAGTGGGACGAGGACGACGAGTGCGAATGTGACGACGAATGCTGCTGCGGCGGCGATTGCGATTGCGACGACGAAAAATGCGATTGCGGCTGCGAGCACGAAGCCCACGAGCACTGCGGCTGCGGCTGCGAGGACAAATAACGCACGAAGGCATACAAAAAGCGCCGGAACCCCGGCGCTTTTAAGCCGTCGAAAAACTTCATTTTTTGACGGGACAACCGTATTTCGCTTGCTATCCTTTGGATAGCGGCCAGCGAAATACACAGGGAAACCGCCCGTTCCGGGCGATCCGTTCCGGCGAATGAATCGCCGGAGCCGGATAGAAATCCTCGGAGACTCTTTTGACGGTCTGAAAGCGCCGGAACCCCGGCGCTTTTGCGTTGCGATTGTGTTGCCCGTGCGGGTGAGCCCGTGCTACTCCTCCGTGCGCGGGGGCGGCGCGTCGGAGGGAAAGCGCTCGCTGGCAAAGCCCTCGGTGCTTTCGGGCAGGGCGAGCACCTTGAGGGTGAGGAACAGGAGCTGCAGGTCCTGCACGATGGAGCAGTTTTCGATATAGAGCAAATCGAGCTTGAGCTTGTCCTCGTAGCTGGTGTTGTATTTGCCGTAGATCTGGGCATAGCCGGTGAGGCCGGCCTTGACCTTCATGCGATAGCGGAACTCGGGATAGAGCTCGCAGTAGTAATCCACGTTTTCAATGCGCTCGGCGCGGGGGCCGACCAGCGACATGTCGCCCCGGAGAATGTTGAAAAACTGGGGCAGCTCGTCGATGCGCAGGCGGCGAAGGACGCGGCCCACGGGCGTAACGCGGGGATCATGCTCGGTGGTAAACTGCGCGCCGTCCTTTTCCGCGTCCACGATCATGGAGCGGAATTTAATGAGCGTAAACTGGGTGAGGTTGCGGGTATAGCGAACCTGACGGAAGAACACGGGGCCGCCGTCCCAAAGCTTGATGGCAAGGGCGGCGAGCAGCATGAGGGGGCTTGTGAGCACGAGGCCAAAAAGCGAAAAGCCAATGTCCATGGCGCGCTTGATCACAAGCTGCTCGAGGGTAAAGGTGGTATTGCGGCAGCGGTAGGCCAGCGAATCGCCGATAAAGGTTTCGTGCGCGTTATGATAGATAATGTCCTGCACGGTGGGGATATAGAACAGGCGCTTGTTCTGCTCAAAGCAATATTCGGTGACCTCCAGCCGGAGGCGGTTATCGATATTGCCGAGGATCACCGTGGAATAGGGCGCGACGCGCTGCAAAACCGTGTCGAGCGGCTCGGTTTCGAAGCAGAGCTCCGAAATGGCGTAGTGCTCCTTCAGCGATGAAAACTTCTCGATGGTAGCAAGCTCGGCGGCGTTTACGGAGCAAATCACAATGGCGTTGCGGGCGGGATGCAGATAGGAAAACAGCAGATCGGCCCCACCGTAGAGCACAAGCCCCGCGCCCCACTGCACGAGCAGCATCAGGAAAAGCGGCAGGGGGGGCAGCATCATTTTGGCAATCAGCGACAGCACAAAATAGATAATGAAGTTGGTCGTCACCGTCGCGAGAAAATAGGTGAACACCAGCTCCCGGTAGTGCGCGAGGCCGATGTTAAAGCACCTGTAGGTGCTCGCAAAGGCCAGAAACACCACCAGATAGAGAAACTCAAACACGATATACCCGTTGAACTCAAAGTCCGTTTCGGGGTACGCGGTCAGAATCAAATAAAGAAACGCGCCGCCCACCGCAAGCGCGATGACCGCCTTGCAGCAGAACATAATGGCCCCGGCGACACGGCGCAGCGAATTTCCGTTCAAAAGCCCACCCGTTTCATTCGTCAAGTGTGACGCCCAGTATACCATGCGGCGCGGATAATGTCAAAACGGGCGTGGCGGCCTATCGCGCGGGCGCGTCTAAAAGCCCGCTTACAAGCGCTGGGCGCCCGGAAGCCGCAAAGCGGTGCAGCAGCGCCCGGGCGGGGATATAGACGCAGCTTTGCACAAAGCCGAAGTACCACAGCACGAAGTTGAGGTGCGTGTGATCATAGGAATGCCCCTTGGCCAGAAGATACCACGAAAGGGTGGAAAGCAGCGTAAGCGCATAGAAGGCGACCTCCCGCGCGTTTACGCGCCCGCCCTTTGCCTGCACGGCAAAGGTGACAAGCGGCGCGGCGCAGAGCAGCGGAAAGAGCTTGCCGCCGATAAGGCCCGTGAGCACCGGCGTGGAAAAATGGAAATAGTACAGCACGACCGTAAGGGGCGAGGCGTCAAGCGAGGCGGCGAGCCGCGCTTCAAAATCCGCGCTGCCGCCCCAGGTGCGCTTGAGCGCCACCTCGCGGACGATGCGAGAAAGCCCCTCGGCAAGATTCCCCCCGCCCATGGCGAGGCCGTGGAGCGCGAGCGCGGCAAAAAAGCCAAGGAGCGCGGCGAGGCCGATGGCAAGCAGGCTGAAAAAGGCGGCGCGGCGCTTCCCCTTTTCGCCCGCGAGCCATTCCACAAGCAAAAAGACCACACCCGAGAGCATGACGGTGCTGACGTACTCATAGCCGCAAAGGCTGCGCACAAGCACCGCGAGGAACATCAGCAGCGCGCAGCGCGCACGCTTATCCATATGATTCACGGCGTACGCCCCCGCCAGCGCGGGCAAAAACCAGGTGAACTCCACCCAGTAGAGCTTGTTTGCAAAGTTGACGATCCAGGGCGAGAGCGTAAAGACCGCCCAAGCGATGCCAGCCGCGAGCAGATTATAGCGTTTCCTGAGCTGAAGCACCAGCAGCAGCGCGGTCAGGGCCATAAAAAACGCCGCGCCCGCCCGCAGCGGGCCTGTAAGCAGGCCCGCGTTTTCGCCCGCCAAACGGTCATAGGCGCGCTGGGCGGCATAGTAGACAAAGCCGTGCAGCCCAAGCTGGGATTCATAGGGCTCGAACACATAGCCGCTTAGCGCCGTGCCGGCCGCGTCGAGCACGCGGCAAGCGGCAAGCGGGCCGCATGCCCCTTCGCCAAGCAGCGCGTCCCCGGCAAGCGACACGATTCGATAGCCGCCCGCCGTGAGCGTGTCCGTAATCGTGCGCGTCTGCCCGCCCGCAAAGCGCACCGTATTGCCGGGCACAAAGACCTTTTCGGTATAGGGGTTGTTCGGCACGGCCACAGCGGGGCGCGTTTGCGCATAGCCGTTTGCAAAATCCGCGTTGTTGAGCAGCTCGGCCTCGCTCAGATAATACCGCTCGCCGTTATGGCCGTTGATCGTAAGATCGTAATAGCGGCCCAGCCCAAAGCCGCCCGTTTGAACGCCGTTTTGCGCCGCGAGCAGCACGCCGGTGGCGTGGGTTTCCGAATCGGTTTGAAAGGTTCCGTCCAGCCGGCTCATATATACGCTCGTCATGACGGCGAGCAGCAGCAAAGTGAGCCAAACGCTTTTATTCTTTTTCATGTCGTTTCCCTTGCCTCGCGTTCTTGTTCATCCGCTTCCGGCCCCGCCGGGGGATTGTATTTGCCGCGCAGCGTGTAAAAAAGGATGCGCAGCAAATCGGCGTTGGCCCGCAGGCCGCGAATCTTCGTGGGCGTTTTGCCGCGCGCGGGGTATTCCCGCGCGACGGGCGTTTCGCAGCTTTTCATGCCGAGCTGCGGCGCGCGCACGGAGAGATAGGCCAGCAGCTCGTAGCCGCCGAACACCTCGCGGAAGGGCCGCACGGCCGGGTGCGTTAAATACGCGCGCGAATAGCCGCGGAAGGCGTTGGTCGTGTCCGTAAAGCGCTTGCCCGCCGCCAGCGAAATAAGCGGCGCGTGGATAAGCCGCACGGCAAGATAGCGCACAGGCGGCGTGCGCACCGCGCGGCCGCCCCGGATAAAGCGCGAGCCCTGAATCAAATCAAAGCCCTCGTCCAGCTTCGAAAGAAACTGGGGCACGGCCTCCACGCCGTCCTTATCGTTGCCGTCCACGGTCACAACGCCCTCGTAGCCGCGATTCAAGGCCCACCAGAGCCCCATGCGGAGCTGCGCGCCCTGCTTGCCGGGCCCGGTCTTGATCAGCAGGGCGTTGACCCCCAGATCGGCGAGCCGCTTTTCCTGCATCGAGCCGTCGGTCGAGCCCCCGTCGCAGAGGATCACGTCGCAAAGCGCGCTCACGCCCGCTTTTTGCAGGCGTGCAAGCTCGCGCAAAATGCGCGCCCCCTCGTTGATCACGGGAATGAGCAGGCAATATTTGGTTTTCCTGGGCGCAAAGCACGCGCAGTCAAACGCGGGCACGCCGTTGCCTTTTTCCACGCGCGTTTCCTCCTCTACCGCATGAGCTTTTCCGCGTCGGACACCACATAGCTCTGCTTTCTAAACAGCAGCCGCACCACGATCGCGAGGTATTTAATCATCATGGACAGGATGCAGAATATGCCGAAAAGCCCCACCGACAGCAGCAGCATGGTGGTCGTCCAGCCGGAAACGGGATTGCCCGCCACAAACACCACCACCGTATACACGCCGCAAAGGAGCACAATGGCCGCCATCAGGAGCGAAAGCGTGATGGAGAACTTGTACGCCACGTCCGTAAACAGCATGAGCGTGTCCACGGCTGTGTCGCGCCGCAGCTCCTCCGTGCATTTTTCCAGCGGCAGGTCCGCCGCGCCGGGCACGGGCTCGTATTCGAGCGCGCCGCATTTTAGGCCGCTGCCGATATAGGCAACCTTGCGGTAGGGGATGCAGGCGCTCACGGCGTTGATGCGGTTGATGATGCGCCGCGAAAGAATGCGGAAGCGCTCCGAGCGCAGCGCGGCCCCGCCGGGGAAATTGCGATTAAAGAGGCGGTAAAACAGGCGCGAGCTGCGGCGTGAAGCGCCCCTGGGCACGGCGCTTACCGCGTCGAAGCCGCTTATGGCGCGGCGGTAAACCTGAAGCGGCAGCGCTTCGGGATAATCCATTACAAGGCTGTCGAACTCAAAGACGAAATCGCCGATGGAATAGCCCACGCCCGCGCGCATGGCGTTTTCCACACCCTGAAAATAGCCCATGTGCACGATGGTCACGGGCGCGTCCGCCATGCAAGCGGCGGCGCTTTTGATGCGCGCGCAGGAATCGTCCGTGGACGCGTCGTCCACGCAGATGATCTCAAAGCCCGAAAAATGCGCCCGCAGCAGCGCGTATACGCGCGCAAGCGCCGCCTCCACAAGAGCCGCGCCGTTGTGCACATAGAGCACGGCGGAAAGAAAATTGCTCTCCTTATTGATTGCTTCCATCTTCACAGCACCTCGTCCAAATCGTATACCGTATTGATCTTGCCCGACAGCACCGAAAGGAGCGTGGGCGAATCCGTTTGCTTGCGGATGACCGTGGGGCGGGAATCGTCAATTTCCGAGGTCTTCAGGATGGGCTTCATGGAAAAGAGCGATTCCCTGTAGGCAAAGCCCAGCTCCGGCCGCAGGAATTTTTCGGCCAGCCGCGACATGTACTGCCACGCGGACGCGGGGCGCGCGGGACAAAGATTGCAGTTGCCAAGCTGCCCCCCCGCGCACCCGCCCCGGCTTTGCGCCTGGCAGGGGAAGCGCGGGAGCGTATCATAGCAGGTGCTGTGCGGCGTAAAGGCCACGGCCGTGAGCGAATGCAGACCCGTTTTGCCAAAGGGCATGATGGAGAAAAACGGCCCGTCCATCACGGTGAGGCCCACGTCGCGCAGCGGCTCGTCCACGTCCACGAGGATGATTTCGCACAGCTCGTACTTGGCCGGGAAAAAGCTTTGCCGCGCCGCGGGGAGCCAGTCCGCGTTATCGCGGTAAACCAGCGAAAGCACCTGATTGGCCGACGCGTAAGCCGCGTTGAGCACAAAGGGCGCGCGGTCGCTCGAGCCGTCCGCCTGCTTCACGCAATACCGCTCGTTTTCGCGGCGGATCGACGCAATGCGCGCTCCGCAGCGGAGCGTGGCGCCGGGCAGGGCGCGCAGCCGGCGCAGGAAATCGTCGCGCAGCAGCCGCGCGTCGAAGGCGTATTCCGTGGTTAAAAACGCGCCGTCGCACATGCCGGGCCGGAAATACCTGCGCGGCTCGATTGGGTCGCAGCGGATGTCCGCAGCTTTGCAAAAGGCCTCGAACTGCGCGGCGTCCGTCCACGAAAACTCCGCGCCCAGCGCGTACACCTGCTCGAAGCCGTCCTGCACGCAAAAGCCATAATCCTCGGTAAAGCGCTTAAAATAGCCCGCCGACTTGATCGCGGTGGAATAGGAGCGCGGATAGTGATAGCCCATGTGCACGCGCGCCTGATTGACATAGGTCGCGCGCGAAAAGGGCTCCGCGTCGTGCTCGAGCACGAGCACATGCTCGCCCCGGCGCGCGCAGCGCTCCGCCGCGTACAGGCCGTACAACCCGGCCCCGATGATGATTTTATCGTAATCCATTCCGCCGCCGGCTCCTCTGTTTTTTAGCCCTCGCCCTGTGCTTCTCCCGCACCGCTTCGCCGCTTTGCCAGCTCCAGCAGATACCCGCACGCGCGGCGGATGGCCTCCGGGCCGTGGTTGGCCGTTTCGATGGACACATAGCCCCCGTAGCCCGCCTCCGTTGCCGCGCGCAAAAGCGCCTCGTGCATGGGCCGCGCCTCGATGGGCGCAAGGCCCGTTTCGCTGATATGGATATGCGCAATTTGCGACGCGTGCGCGGCCATAAACAGGGACGGCGTATCGTAATAGAGCATGGCCCCCGTGTCCAGATTCATTCGCAGGCCCGCGCAGCCCGCCTCCGATACATAGGCGGCCGTCTCCTCCGGCGTATTGAGAAAATTCGTGCCATACACCGGCGGGTTCGGCTCCAGCGCAAGAACCGCGCCGCAGGCCTGCGCGTACGCGCCCAGCGCACGGAAAAAGTCCGTCATGCGCGCCGCGTCCTCGCCGGGCTCGACGCGCCGGTTTTTCGGGCAGCCGAACACGAGGGTTGGGCAACTCGCCGCATGCGAAAAATCGATCGCGCGCTTTGTGTATTCCGCTAGCGCCTCCCGCGCGGCCGCGCTTTCCAAAATGCGCTCCTTCCGGCCGTACCAGATGGATTGCAGCGAGCAAACGCGCAGCCCGTATTCCTCAAACAATCGTCTGGAAAAGGCGGCGGCCTCCGCGTTTCGCGCATAGGGCGCTTCGGGAAAGAGCCGCGTGGGCGCGATTTCCAGCCCCGAAAAGCCGAGCCTTTGCAGGAACGCGTGCATCTCCGCGTCGCGCTCCGCGCCCCAGGCAAGGTTGGACGCGCAAAGCTTCAGCATAGCCGCGCCGCCTCTCCCCGCACAAAGTCCGCAAGCGCGGGCAGCAGGCGCGCCTTATCCAGCAGATACCCGCCGCTTCCTCCGAAAAGCGCGGCGTGGCGGCTGCGGAAATCGTAGCGCGGCGGGGTGCGGGCCAAAGAATTGTCAAAGGCGCTGCCCTTGACCGCGCGGTAAAGCTCCGCCGCTCCGATCGGCTCCACGGCAAGGTTGAGCAGCGGCAAATCGAGGCCAAGCGCCCGCTCCATATCCGCCCAAAGGCGGGAGAGGGGATAGAACTGGAACACCGCGCGGCTGTCCGTAAAGGAGAGCGCGGAGAAATCCAGCGCGCGAAACGTTTGAAGCAGCGCGCGCCGCTCAAGCGCGTCAAGCGCCCGGCAGCGGCAAAAGCCGCCCTCGTCCGGCGGCGCGTAATATTCCTCGAGCGCGGGCGCGCGCGCGCTGAGCGCAAGAAGCTTTTCTTTGGTGAGCGCGGAGGGGATTTCGTGGATCAGGTCGTATACAAAATTCTTTTTCAACCCCGGCCCGTACAGCCCCGGCAGGCGGAAAACGGTGACCGGCATATCGAGCGAGCGCGCCATCTCCTCAAGCAGCAGGCGGTTGCGTCCGTAGGGCGCGAGGGCGGACGCATCGATGGGCGTAGCCTCGTCCACCTCCACGGGGGAAGGGTAAACGTCCACGGTGGAGATGAGCGCGAGGCGCTTTGGCGCAATTTTGCGGATGTTGTCGAAGGCCGTCTCGACGGCGGCAAGATCCCGCGCCGGGGCGCTGTTTGCGAGGAACTTCTCCGCCCGCAGCCCGGCGTACACGAGCAGCTCCGGCCTTGCGCCGAACGCCTGCCGCACGTTTGTAGAATGGAACGCGCCGTCAAAGCCGCCCGCCGCCAAAACATTGGAGCCCACAAACCCCGTGCTGCCGACTAAATAGCGCATATGCCTCCTTCAATATTTCGGGCGGTCAGCCCTGATTCCGCGCGCGCATGCCGAATATGGCCTGCATATCGAGATAGCCCTGATTGCCCTTGCGCCAGAGGCTCGCGGCGTGCTGCGCATCCGGATGCACCACGACCATGGCGTTGGGCAAGGACGCGCGAAGCGTCTCGCCCTGCTCGTCGGTGAGCTTGCTTGCCACGACCCACAGCCGTTCGAGCGCGGGCATATAGGAAAAGGTTTCGATTTCCGAAATATCCAGCTCTCCGCAGTGGAAATATTTCAGCTTGGAGCAGGCGCGCAGGGGCGTAATATCGGAAACGGGATTGGTTCCCGCCTCGAGATAGATCAGCTCCGTCTGCGACGCAACGGGGGTCAAATCCGCAACGGCGCAGCGTGAGAAGATGAGATATTGCAGCTTGGGCAGCTCGGTGAGGAACGAAAGGTCGCTCACATGCTTGCAATGCCCGATATCGAGCGCCACAAGATCGGTGCAGTACACGAGCTTTTTGAGCAGCTCGTTTGTCACCGCGCTGTGGGTTCTTTCGTATTCCGGGTCAAAGCGGCCCATATCGTTGGGAAAGCGGTTGATGTTGCCCGTGCTGAAGCCCGGGATATCCGTGCGGATGGTCCAGCCGGCCAGCTTGAGCAGCCAGATAAACTTGACCGCCGGGAAGCGCGCCCGAAGGCCCGCCATCTCCTCGTCGCTCGGGCCGCAGCCGCACATGTCCGCACGCGTAAGAGCGGGCAGCAGCGTGAGCTTTTCGGCAAACGCCGCAACGTCGTCCACCGTATGGCCGCGCAAATCCAGCTCCGTTGCGTCGGAGCGCACAAGCAATTCGGGCAGCAGCGCCACGTCCCAGACAAACTGGACGTTTGGAAAGCCCGCAAGCAGCGCGCGCTTATCATCGTCCGTCAGGAGCGACGCTTCGTCCAGCGTCAGCTTCTCCAGCGCGGGCAGGCCGCAGAGCGCGTTTTTCAGCGCCGGCAGCGCCGCCGCCTTGCCGCTTAAATCGATTTGGCGCACGTCCTGCCCATAGCGTTCGCCGCAGAGCGGGACGCTCCAGTCAAAAGCGCATGCCGGATACCGGGCCACGGCTTCAAGCAGCGCCGCGCAAGCCGCCGCGCCGGATACGCTTTCCACCTCCAGCGCGCGCAGCGCGGGGAAGAACGCGAGCTGCTCGGCAAGCTCCGCTGGAACCTCCGGCAGCGTAAGCGAGGCGGCTTGGGAATCATATCGCGCATCCCCCAGCGGCGCGCTCCAGCGGATGACGCAGTTGGGCAGCGCCTCAGAAAGCGCGGTATAGTCCGCCGCGCTCAGCGTGCGGGCGCGCAAATCGAGCAGCTTCAGCGCGCCGTTTGCGCAAAGCGCGTCCAGCCCCAGCGCATCCTCCGCGCCCAAAACCAGCTCCGTAACCGGCTCGGGCGTGGAAACGGGAGGCGGCGCATCCCCTGCGCCCGCCTTTGCGCACGCGCAAAGGAAAAGCAGGGCCGCCGCGAGCAGACCTAGCCCCCAGCCGGTTCCCCCCGTTTTTTCGTGACGCACGCGCGCCTCACCGTCCTTCGTTTCCCTCTTTTTCCACAAAGACAGTGCTATTTTAGCATACCTGACGAAGCGCCGCAAGGCTGGCTGGAGGCGGGAGCGGGGCATGTTCATGAAAAAGTCTGCGGCTTGCAGAGAAAGAGTTTTCGCGCTGATTTTGAAGAAAACTTCAAAACGAAGCCGCAAGAATCGATTACACAGGCGCACAGAGCGCCTAATTGCCTGAAAAGCTTTCATGAACATGCCCTGGAGGCGGGAGCGGGACGGCGGCGCATATCGGGCATTTGGCATGGTAAAAACAAAAAAATGCAGACCCGACAGACGGATCTGCATTTCAAAACGGTTCTGACCGCCGTCCTGCGAAAGGCGGGCCTTTACGGCACAGGCGTTCCCTGCGGCACGCTGCCGTCGGCGGAGACGAACGAGGTGTACGCGTAGCCCTTTAAGCCCGAGGAAACGACCTCCACATAGTAGAACTCGCCTGTCTTAAAGAAGATCCACAGCGCGTCGCCCTGCGAGCATTCGCCGATGGGCGTGTTGTTGTCGGTGGAGGGCACCTTGCGGATGGCCAGCTTGCTGGCCGAAACCGTGCCGTTGATCGAACCGGCGGCGGGCTGGGGCGAGGGCGTCGGGTCCTCGCCGGGCAGCAGCCCCGTTTTTTTGATAAACTTGACGGCCATGTAGCCGAACAGCTTCTTGTCCACAACCTGGCAATAGTAATAATCGCCGTCTACGGCATAGACCTTGAGCTTGGCGCCCGAGTCAAACTCGCCCAGAATCTCGCCGTCCGTATTGGGCGCGGCCCGGAGCACCACGCCGGAATTGCCCAGCGTGCCGTCCACAGCGCCGTTTTCCTCCTTGGGCGAGGGCGTGCGCACAGCCGCGCCTGCGGGCGGGGCCGTGGGCGTCGCGGCGGGCGTGGCGGCAGGCGACGCGTCCGCGGGCGGGGCCGTGGGCGTCGCGGGGTCAAGGGGTGGGAGCGTGGGTGTCGCGTCCGTGATAATGGGCGCAAGCGTGGGCGTTGCCGCAGGCAGAGCGGCTGTCCCGCCGGGCAGCACGGGCGTATCCGCCCCGGCGCGTTCGTTCTTGTACGACCAGACGACAAAATACACGCCGACGATGATGACCAGCACCAAGATCCCCAGCACAATATAGCCCAGCGGCGTGAGGCGCGGGCCGCCCCTGCGTTTTGCCATAGTATCCCCCTCCTTGACGTGCCCTGACAGGCATGCATGCTTCTGTTCCCACAGCATAACGCTTTTTGCGCCGCATGCCTAGCCCTGTCGCATGAAGTTCATAAAACCGAAACCAAGGTTTGTCGAAAGGACACATTTACTTTGCAATGCACATTAAATTTTCAAAGCGTTAACAAGCGCGCGCATATCCTCCACCACACGGAACGCGCCCGCGAAGTCCTGCCGCGCTGCCGAGCGGTTGTCGTAGCACACGCAGCGTATGCCCGCCGCCGTCGCGGAAACGAGGCCCGTGTGACTGTCCTCTACCACGAGCGCGTCCTCCGCCGCGCGGCCGAGGCGGCGCAGGCCCGCCAGATACGGGTCGGGCGCGGGCTTGATGGGCAGGCCGTCGTCGCCGCACACCGTAAAGCGGAAAGCTCCGCGCAGCCCAATATCCTCCAGCACGCCGTCCACAAACGCGCGGTCGGAGCTGGATACCACGGCGCAGGCCACGCCCGCTTTGCGCAGCGCGTCAAGCGCCTCGGGCACGCCGGAAATCGCGCCCGCGCCGTGCGCGCGCAGATAATCGCGCGCGAGCGTGAAATGCCTGCGCGCGTACGCCTCGCTGTCGCCCTCCGCGCCGCACGCATCCAGCAGCAGCCGGTATTCTCCGGCCATGATCGCGCCGATGGTCGCCTTGGGCACGGGCAAATCGCGCCCGCCCGTCATCTCGGCGAATAATTGCCGCCGCACCAGCTCGTGCACGGGCTCGCTGTCCACGAGCACGCCGTCCATGTCAAATAAAACCGCCCTGGGGAACGCCATGCTGATACCCATTGCTTTTGCCGGGCAAAAGCTTCCCTTCCATTTGGAATTTCGCTTTTCCTTTATTCGCAGGTAAACCGATACTCGATGCTGTGCCGCCAGACCTCGCCGGGTCGGACGAGAGGCGAGGCAAAGCCCGGCTCGTTGACCGCGTTGGGGAAAAACTGCGGCTCGAGGCACACGGCGGCGCGCCTGCCGTAGCACGCTCCGTCCTTGCCCTTGCGCGCGCCGAGCGCATTGCAGGTGTAGAGCTGCAAGCCCGGCAGGGTGGTGAAAAGCTCCAGCACGCGGCCCGTGTCCGGCGCGTACAGCCGCGCGGCAAGGGCGCACGCGCCCGCTTCGCCGCCGCGCAGAGCAAAGTTATGGTCGTACCCGCCGCCAAGCGCAAGCTGGGGATCGTCCGCGTCCACACGCGCGCCGAGCGCGCAGGGGCTTGTAAAATCAAAGGGCGTACCCGAAACGGGAGCCGGCTTGCCCGTCGGGATAAGGCCCTCGCCCACGGGCGTATACGCGTCGGCAAAGAGGGTGAGACGTTGCGCCATGGCGGCCGCGCCGGATTGATAGCCCGACAGATTAAAATAGCTGTGGTTGGTGAGGCTTACGGGCGTAGGCGCGTCCGTTTCGGCGGTGAGCTCGAGCGTAAGCGTATTGTCGTCGCCAAAGCGATAGACCGCCCCCGCCTTCACCGTGCCCGGAAAGCCGCAGTCCCCGTCCGGGCTGACAAGCGAAAAGCACAGCCCGTCGGCGGTGTATTCCGCGTCCCACAGCCGCCGGTCAAAGCCGTCCCCGCCGCCGTGGAGCGTGTGCGCGCCGTCGTTTTGGTCGGTATGGTATGCCCGGCCGTCCAGCGTAAAGCGCCCGCCCGCGATGCGGTTGCACACGCGCCCGCAGATGGCGCCCATATAGTCCGGCGAGGCAAGATAGGGTTCGATGGAGGAATAGCCCAGCGCCACGTCGCCGATATTGCCGTCCCGATCGGGCACGGCGAGGCGCACGATGCGCGCGCCGCAGTCCGTTACGGCAAGCTGCGCGCCGCGGCTGTTTTCCAGCACATAAAGCACCGGCTCGCGCCGCGCAGGCTCGTATACGCCGGGCCGGCCGGGCATGGAGCCGAAGGGCTCGATGGATAAATACATATTTGCTTCACTCCCTGTTTCGCTTGGGGACGGCAGCGCCGCGCAAACGCACGGGCCGCACGCTTTGCCTACAAACGCTCCGGCTCGCTCTGCGCGCCGCGCGGCAAGCGCCCGGTGGCTTCAAGATAGAAGGCCGTCTCCGCCGCCTTGACATAGGGCGCGAGGAATATGATGCCGAAGCCAGCCGTAAGGAGCGTGAGCAGCCACCAGCCGATAAAGCTGAGATCCAGGCAGAACAGCCGCGCTTTTTTGCCGGCCATAAGGCGCTTGGACTCGCTAATCGCGTCCGACGCGCTCATGCCGGGGTTTTCAGCCATCAGGAAGGGCGCGAGCGCATAGCGATACGCGGCCACAATGCCGGGCACAAACAGCAGCAGCGACCACAAACTGACGCGCACCGCGATCACCACCCGCAGCCACAGGGCCCTGCCGAAGATTTCAAAGCGGGAAAACAGCGTGCCGATTGCGGCCCGTTCGCCGGTATAGAGCATGAGGTTGAAGCGATTAAAGCCCAGCTCCATCGCGCCGCCCACAAGGAACAGCACGATGCCGTAAGCGGTTACGAAGGCGCTTGTGCCCATCGCTTCCGCAAAGCCGAGCAGCGCGCGCGGGTCGTTTTGCGCAAGCGCGCTTACGAGGCCTTGCCAATCCTCCGCGCCGAAGCGGAGGGTAAAGGTGGGCACGCTGGCCGCGCCGCCGAGCACGCCCGCGATCAACGCCGCGAGCACCGCGAGAAAATACCTGCCCGTTAAGGCCTTGCGCGCCTCCGCACGAAATTCCGATGCGTTTCTCATATGGATGTTGCCTCCTTGTTTTCTACGGTGACCCAGTATTTATCTACAAGCCGCACCGGCCCGTAGGACAGCTTTGAGCGCCGCAAGCCCTCCTCGCCCGAATCGTCCTCCCGGTTGATAAAGCGGGTGTCCTCGCGGCACGCCGCCCGGGCAAACGCCGACACAATGGCTTGATACGCGCCCGGATAATCCAGCCGCGCCTTTTCCACATGCACATAGAGCGTATCCGATACCACCTCGCCCACGGCCAGCGCCACGATCACGCCGTCGGTTTCGATGTAGCCCGCCGTCATGCCCAGGCAGGGCGTCCAGTGCAAAAGCTCCTTGGCGCGCAGCATTTCCTCGGCCTCGATGGCCTTGTCGATGGGCGCGTGCTTTTCGTATTCGTTTAGAAACGCTTCCGCGCCCGGCAGGTTCTCGCGCGTGACGGGCACGAAGCGGTAATCCGGGTTTTCGCGCGTAAAGCGGCTTAAATGGTTCCGCTGTCCGTGGTAGCGCTTGCCCGGGAAAAGCTTGAGATTGTCCGCCTCGTAGAGATAATCCGCCCAGTCCCTGTGCGAGGCGTGCTTGGCCCGCGCCCCGTAGCGCGCGGAAAAGACCGCAAGCTCCGTTTCCGGCACGCAGCAGAACTGGAGCGGCAATCCCCGCTCCGCCGCGTCGCGCTCAATCTCGTCAAGCGCCGCGCCGCGCTCGCCCGGGCCAACCGGGTAGCTAAAGCACACGCCCTCGAGCGGGTAGGTGGGCTGCAGCACCAGCATGCCGTGCACGATGGCGAATTTCGTATCGAAATAGGCGCGCCACTGGAAGATGGCCCCCGCCGTGAATTCGCAGCTGCGGAAGGGCTGCCCCGCGAGATAGACGGAAAACAGCTTCGCGTCCTCGGCTGTTACGGTTCGAAAGGGTATCATAACGTTGCTTTGCACTTCTCCCTTCCCCGGCCGCGCAGGCGCGGGGCGTCATTCTGCTCGTATCATAGCAGAATGACGCTCGCTTCGCAAGACGGCTCCGCACGCCGGGCACACATTGCCTTTGGCGCGTCCGTCCCTTTACGCGCCGCGCCCGCATGCGCTATAATACCCCCCATGAAGCATTCTAGAAATTGGAAGAATTGGATGAAAACGACTCACGGCGACGCGAGCCGAAGCGTGTGGGACATCCTCGCCTCCAACCTGTTCACCCTCTTCAACCTCATGAACGCGCTCACGGCGGCGGCGCTCATCTCGGTGGGAAGCTATATAAACCTCGCCTTTCTGGGCACGGCCCTTTGCAATCTGTTTGCGGGCATATTTTGGGAGCTGCGGGCCAAGCGCGCCATCGAGCGGCTCTCGCTGCGCGTCGCGCCCACGGCCGTGCTCGTAACGGCGGACGGCGAGCGCACCATGGCCGCCGACGCGCTCCGTGCGGGCGAGTGCATCCGCCTCGCGGCGGGCATGGCGCTGGCGGTGGACGCGACGGTTTCCGAGGGCGCGCTCGAGGTGGACGAAGCGCTCCTTACCGGCGAAAGCGAGCCTGTGTGGAAGGGCCCAGGCGACGCGCTGCTTTCGGGCAGCAATGCGGTTTCGGGCGCGTGCCTCGCGCTGGTCACCGCCACGGGCGACGCGCGCTACGCCGCGCGGGTGGAGCGCGCCGCGCGCCAGTATGTGCAGCCTCCGTCCGTGCTCATGAAGGGGCTGAAGCGCATCATCCGCATCAGCTCCTATTGCGTCGTGCCGCTCTGCGCGCTCATGTTCTATCACCAGTTCGCGCGGCTGGGTCAGCCGCTCCGGCCCGCCGTGGAGCAAACGGCCTCCGCCGTGCTGGGCGTGGTTCCTTACGGGCTTGTGCTGCTTGCCACGGCGCAGCTTGCCATTGGCGTGGTGGAGCTGGCGCGCAAAAATACGCTCGCGCGGGATCTAAGCTGCATTGAAATGCTTGCCCGCGTGGATACGCTCTGCATGGACAAAACGGGCACGCTCACCGAGGGCAGGCTTGCCGTGCTGCCCACGCTCAGCATTCGCGCAGGCGCGCTTGCTCCGGCGGACGAAGACACGCTTGGCCTGCTCCATGATTTTATCCGCGCTATGGATGGCGCACCCGGCGCGGCCAACGCGACCGCCGCAGCGCTTTGCGCGCGTTTTACGGAGCCCGCGCGCCGCGCGCCGCTTTCCGTTACGCCCTTTTCCTCGCGCCGCAAGCGAACCGAAATGGTCTTTTCCGACGGCGTGTACCAGCTCGGTGCGCCCGAATTTGTGCTTGACGATTTGCCGGAGCCGCTTTGCGCGGCGCTCGACGCGCTTACCGCCGCGGGCGAGCGGGTGCTGCTCTTTGCAAGGGATGGGCTGCCCCTTGCCGCCGTGCGCCTTTCCGACGTGCTCCGGCCCGACGCGCAGGCCGCCGTGGACTGCTTTACGCGCGAGGGCGTGACCGTGCGGCTCCTCTCCGGCGACGCGCCCGGCACGGTGCTCGCCATCGCCGGGCGGCTCGGCATTCCCGGGGGAGCGCGGGATTGCGCGAATCTTGTGACCGACGCGGATTACGACGCGGCCGTGTCGCAATACGCGCACTTTGGGCGCTGCCTGCCCGAGCAGAAGGCGCGGCTCATTTCCGCCATGCGGCGGAATGGGCGCTGCGCGGCCATGATCGGCGACGGGGTCAACGATATCGCCGCCTTCCGCGAGGCGGATTGCTCCGTCGCCCTCGCGCACGGCAGCAGCGCCGCCTGCGCCGCCGCCCAGCTCGTGCTGCTCGACAGCCGCTTTGCCGCCCTGCCCGATATTCTCCGTCAGGGCCGCCGCGTGGTCAATAATATCACGCGCACCGCGCAGCTCTTTCTTATTAAAAACATTACCTCGCTCGCGCTCTCGCTTGCCACGCTCCTCCTCGGCGCGCCCTATCCCTTTATTCCCGTTCAGTGGACCGTGCTCGGCGTGTTCACCGTGGGCACGCCCGCCATGCTCCTTGCCCTCGAGCCCAATGAAAAGCGCTTCTCGGGCGGCTTTGTGCGCAATGTGTACGGCGCCGCGCTCCCCGGCGCGGCACTGATGCTCCTCTACATCGGCCTTGCGCAACGGCTCGGCCCCGCCGCGGGCCTTTCCGCGCTGCAAACCGCCACCCTTACCGTTTACGGCGCGGCTGTGACTGGCCTTGCGGTGCTGCTGTCCCTCTGCCTGCCCTTTAACCGCCTGCGCGCGCCGCTCTTTTTTACCATGACCGCCGCGCTGTTTTCCGCCCTCGCCCTGCTGCGCGAGCTGCTTTCCATCGCGCTCCCGGCGGGCCGCACCTGGCTCTTTCTGGCGCCCATGGCGCTTGCCGCCTATCCCCTGCTGCGCCTCGCGCGCGCCGCAAAGGCAAGCAGAGCCAAGACGAAAAGCCTTAGCGCCGCCTAGGCTGCGTTGTGGGCTGAAAGCCTTGACAATCCCGTTCCTGACGACGCTTTGCGCGTGCGCTTCGGTCTTAAGACATAAAAAAAGGGGGACGCGCGTCCCCCTTGCTTTTGCCTTCGTGTTCCGGCCGGGCCTTACATTTCCATATTGCCCGTGGTGCGCGGGAAGGGCAGCACGTCGCGGATGTTGGCAACGCCCGTCACGTACATGACCATGCGCTCAAAGCCCAGGCCAAAGCCCGCGTGCGGCACGCCGCCGAAGCGGCGGAGATCGAGATACCAATCGTATTGGGACATATCCAGCCCCAGCTCCGCGATGCGGGCAAGCAGCACGTCGTAGCGCTCCTCGCGCTGACTGCCGCCGATGATCTCGCCCACGCCGGGCACGAGCAGATCGGCTGCGGCCACGGTTCTTCCATCGTCGTTTTGCCGCATATAAAAGGCCTTCACGCCCTTGGGATAGTCGGTTACGAACACCGGGCGGCCGTAAACCTGCTCGGTGAGATAGCGCTCGTGCTCGGTCTGGAGCTCGAGGCCCCATTCGACCGGGTACTGGAACGTCGCGCCGCTTTCCTGGAGCTGCCGGACTGCCTCAGTATAGCTTAAGCGCACAAAACCGTGGTTTACAACGTTTTCGAGCCGCGCAAGCAGGCCGGTATCCACAAATTTGTTGAAGAAGGCTAGCTCGTCGGGGCAGCGCTCCATCACCGCGCGCAGGATGTGCTTGACCATGGCTTCGGCCACCTCGAGGTCGCCCGCAAGGTCGCAAAAGGCCATTTCCGGTTCGATCATCCAGAATTCCGCCGCGTGACGCGCCGTAAAGCTGTTCTCGGCCCGGAAGGTGGGGCCGAAGGTATACACATCGCGGAAGGCCAGCGCGAAGGCCTCGGCATAGAGCTGGCCGGACACGGTGAGGTTGGCCGCCTTGCCAAAGAAATCCTGCGAAAAATCCACCGCGCCCTCGGGCGTTTTGGGCTCCTCGCCAAGCGGAAGCGTGGAGACCTGAAACATTTCGCCCGCACCCTCGCAATCGGAGCCGGTCAGGATGGGCGTGTGCACATACACAAAGCCCCGCCCCTGAAAGAATTCGTGGATGGCCGCCGCCACCACGGAGCGCACGCGGAACGTGGCCTGAAACAGGTTTGTGCGGGGCCGCAGGTGCTGGATGGTGCGCAGGTATTCCGGCGAGTGCCGCTTTTTTTGCAGCGGATAATCCGCCGGGCACGCGCCGATGAGCGTAAGCGCCTCCGCGCGGATTTCAAAGGGCTGCGGCGCGTCCGGCGTAACCACAAGCTGCCCGCGCACCTCGAGCGCGCAGCCCGTGGACAGACCCTCGCCCAGCTTGCGCGCGTCGCGCGGGAACACAACCTGCACCGCCGTAAAGGCGCTGCCGTCGCATAGCTCGATAAAGCCCGTGGTTTTTCCTTCGCGCACCGTGCGCGCCCAGCCGCAGACCGCCACGGGGCCCGCGTGGGCCTCCGGCGCGCGCAGCAGCTCGGATAATCGTATCATGGTTCCATCCTCCGATTCCAGGGATTTTTAAGAGTATACGCCAATGGAAAAGCGTTGGCAAGCGCGGTTTTTCGGCTTTTTAGCCGTGCCTGACCGCGACGGCCACCGCCTGCGCCGAAATGCACAGGCCGCGCCCCTCGTCGTTCATGCCCTCCGTGGTCGTGGCCTTCACGCTCACGCGCTCCACGGGCAAGCCGAGATCCGCCGCGAGGTTTTCGCGCATGCGCAAAATATAGGGGGCAAGCTTGGGCCGCTGGCAGATGATGGTCGCGTCGGCGCTCTGCGGCGCAAAGCCCGCCTCGCACAGGCGCTGCACCGCCGCACGCAGCAGGATGCGGCTGTCGATATCCTTATATTTTGCGTCGCTGTCTGGAAACAGCTTGCCGATATCGCCCAGCGCCGCCGCGCCCAGCAGCGCGTCGATGAGCGCGTGGATGAGCACGTCCGCGTCGGAATGCCCCAGCAGCCCTTTTTCATAGGGAATCGTCACGCCGCCGAGCACGAGGGCGCGCCCCTCCGCAAGGCGGTGCACATCCAGCCCTTGCCCAATCCGCAGCATCGGGCTTTGCGCCCCGGCCCCCGGCGCGGCCGCGCCGCCCGCGTGAAGCATTTGCTCCGCGTAAGCCCAGTCCGCCGGGCGCGTAAGCTTGCGGTTTTCGGTATCCTCAACAAAGCGCGGCGTATGGCCCGCGCGGGCGTAAAGCGTGCAGTCGTCCGTGGCCTCGAAGCCCGCCGCGCGCGCGGCCTCGTACGCGGCTAAAATTTCGCGCAGGCGGAAGCACTGGGGCGTTTTGGTCAAGCGCACGCATTCGCGCGGAAGCGCGGTTATGCCCGCCTCCGTTTCAAGCAGCGCCGTATCGCTGCACGGGGCCGCCGCCACGCCGCTGCCGAAGCGCCGCGCGCTCTCGATACAGGCCGCGACAACCGAAGGCGAAACCAGGCAGCGCGCCGCGTCGTGAATGACCGCCACGGCGCTTTCCTGCTCCGACGGCGCAAGAAGCGCGCTGGCGGCACGCAGCGCGTTTTCCACAGACGCGCCGCGCGTTTGGCCGCCAGGCACGACAAGCGTGGGCACGGGGAAGGAAAGCGCGGCAAGAAACGCTTTGTTTTCCGGGGACGCGGCGAGCACGAGCGCCGTAGCCCCGCCGCCAAGCAGCGCCTCCGCGCTCCGCTCCACGGGCGTTTTGCCAACCAGCGGCGTTGTGAGCTTATCAAAGCCCATGCGCGCGGCGCTCCCGGCGCAGAGCAGCAGGCCGACGGCGGGCGCGGCGTTACGCATCCGTGCCGCCCTCCGAAAGCTGCGTGTACATGGCGGCGGCCTCGTCCTTGCGAACCGTTTCGCTCACGCGCTCCACGCGGAAAAGCGTGTGCCGCCCGCCCATGAGAATATCCAGCACATCGCCGGGCTTGATCTCGGCGCTGGGCTTGGCGGGCCTGCCGTTGACGAGAATACGCCCCGCCGACGCGACCTCGTTTGACACGGTACGGCGCTTGATGATGCGGGAAACCTTCAAATATTTATCCAGCCGCATAGTGTTTACTCCTTCACCTCGTTGGGCTCTACGAGCCCGTTTGCGCTCACGATACGTTCGATGAGATGGAATTTGGAATTACCCTTGACAAGAAAGCTGCGCGTTCTGCCTTCATAGGTAAAGCGCACATAGTTGACCTCGTTGCGCTCGGTGGGCCAGATGGAAAGGGTATGCCCCTCGCCAAGATCCACCTCCACCCGAAGTTCCTCGTGCTTCGGCCTGCCGAAGGTGCGCAGCACCACGCCGGAGGACGCCTGCTCGTAAAGCGAATCGATGTTTTTGGCGGAGAGGCGAACGGCTTTATCCTGATATACGGCGCTTGCCTCGCCCGCGTACTGGGCGTAGGCGGTCGCGATCAACAGCTCCTTTTTATAGCGGTTGCTCTGGCCGGCCGTGACGGCGAGATACGCCACGCTGCATACGAGCGCGGATAGCAGAATGCCGCACAGAATAAAGAGAATATTGCGCCGGAAGGCGCGTGTGCCCTTGCTCATCATCATTCCCCCATTGGTCGTTTGGTCGTTTTGCCGGGCTGCGGAAGCGCGTTACGGCGTTTGCCCGGATAAAAGCGGATACAGCAGCGCCCAGTCCTCCGGCGTCAGGGCCTCGGCGCGCGCGTTTGCGGAAAGCCCCGCGCGACAAAGCGCGGCGGTTACAAGCGCTCGGTTGCCCAGCGCGTTTGCCAGCGTTTTGCGGCGCGCGGCAAAGGCGCGTTTTAGAAAGCGATACAGCGCGGCGGGCGCAAACGGCGCGTCGGGCCGGGCGCACAGCGTCGCCGCGCAGGAATCCACCTCCGGCTGCGGATAAAAGCAGCGCGCGGGCAGCTCGCAAAGCAGCGCAACCGTGTAGCAAAGCCGCGTCGTCACGGCCATGGGCCCGTACACCCGCTCCCCCGGCCCCGCCGTAAAGCGCGCGGCCGCCTCCCGCTGCACGGTGAGCGTCATGCGCGCGGGTGCGAGCGTAAAAAGCCGCTCCACGATGGGCGTGGTCACATAATACGGCAGGTTGCCCGCCGCCGAAAAGGGCCGGGGCAGCGCAGCAAGCTCCGCGCGCAGAAAATCCCCCGTACACACCGTAAGCCGCGCGTCGGGCAAAAGCCGCGGCAAAAGCGCCGCGAGCCGCGCGTCCTTTTCCACCGCGAGCACGCTGGGCGCGCCCGCGTCGAGCAGCGCGGCCGTGAGCGCACCAAGGCCCGGCCCCACCTCAAGCACGGGCATTCCGCCCGCCGCCGCCGAAGCCGCAAGCAGCGCGAGCGCCTCCGCGTCGATCAAAAAATTCTGCCCCAGCGCCTTGTTTGGCGTAAGGCCTTCCCCCGCCAGCAGCGCCTTGAGGCGGTCTACCCGCATACTATCACTCACAAGGGGAATTATACCATAGCGGAACCCAGCGAACAACGGGTTTTCGCGCCGCCCGCCCGCTTTCGCCCGCGGGAGCGCCGCTTTGGCGGCTTTTAGGAAACCGGCCGGAAGCGTTTTGAACGGAAAGCGCGCAATCGCACAAGGTTCGTCGCGCCGGGACGCAAATTCACGGCGATTCGCTTGCCTGCCCTCGCGCGCTGTGATAGAATCCCAGCATATAGAGGATCGCGAACAACCAAACGCAGTCCGAATCGGAGAGGAGAGCGCAAGATGACGGAAACAAGACCTTATATTTCCTGGGAGCAGATCGGCAGCTTTATGGAGGACGCCTTCGTGGCCTACGGCGTGCCGCGCCCTGACGCGAAGCTCTGCGCCGATATCCTCATGGAGAGCGACCGCCGCGGCATCGAAAGCCACGGCTGCAACCGCTTCAAGCCCATCTATATCGACCGCATCGAGGCGGGCATACTCAACCCGGTGACGGAGTATGAGATCCTCCGCGAAACCGCGACCACGCAGGTGGTTGACGCGCACGACGGCATGGGCATGGTGGCCTCCTACCGCGCCATGCAGACAGCCATCGACAAAGCCAAGCAGTACGGCCTGGGCATGACCGCCGTGCGCAATTCGTCGCACTACGGCATCGCGGGCTATTATGTGACCATGGCGAGCCAGCAGGGCCTCATCGGCATGACGGGCACGAACGCGCGGCCGTCCATCGCCCCCACCTTCGGCGTGGAGAACATGCTCGGCACCAACCCCCTCACCGTGGGCTTCCCCACGGACGAGGACTTCCCCTTTGTGCTCGACTGCGCCACCTCCATTGTGCAGCGCGGCCGCATCGAATACTACGCGCGCTCCGGCAAGCCTGCCCCGGCGGGCACGGTCATCGGCCGCGACGGCAGCGCCATGACCGATTCGGCCGCCATCCTGAAGGCGCTCACCTCGGGCGAAGCGGCGCTTGCCCCCCTGGGCGGCATCGGCGAGGAGCTGGCGGGCTACAAGGGCTATGGCTACGCCACGGTCATCGAGGTGCTTTCAGCCGCTTTGCAGGCCGGGAGCTTTTTAAAGCAGCTCACCGACCGCGACGAAGCGGGGGCGAAAAAGCCCTATCATCTCGGTCACTTCTTCCTTGCCATCGACCCCGAGGCCTTCATGGGCCTGGACAGCTTCAAGAAGACCTGCGGCGATATTCTCCGCGCGCTGCGCGCCTCCGAGAAGGCCCCGGGCCAGGAGCGCATCTATACCGCGGGCGAAAAGGAATGGCTGGTGTGGCAGGATCGCAAGGAAAAGGGCGTGCCTGTGGGCGAGGCCGTGCAGAAGGAGTTCATCGCGGTGCGCGATAAAAAGAACCTGCCCTATACGTTCCCGTTTGAAAAATAACGAAAAAGCGAAAGCGCTTCGGAGCCCCGTCCGCGGAAGAACCCGCGCGGCGGGGCTCCGCTTTTTGCTAGGGTCTGTTTCTAAATTCCCTGAAATGCATTTTCGGCGTCTTTTCCGCCCATTTTGCGCTCCAAATTCTCGATTTACCTCCAGTAAACCGTCGGATTTTCCGCTAAATTGGACGAAAAATCCGCTCGAAACTGCAATTTCTTCTTTTAGAAACAGACCCTAAAAGGACAGCACGCCGAGGTGCTCGAGCAGGATCTTTACGCCAATGAGCACAAGGATGATCCCGCCCGCGAGCCCGGCGCGTTTTTTGTACTTCACGCCGAAGCGGTTGCCCACGGCCACGCCCACGACGGAAAGAAGAAAGGTGGTAACGCCTATTGTGGCCACGGCGGGCAGGATGTCCACCTGCAAAAACGCGAAGGAAATGCCCACCGCGAGCGCGTCGATGCTCGTGGCGACGGCCAGCACGAGCAATTCCTTGAGGTCGAGGCCGCCGCAGCCGCACGCCTCGCCCTCTTCCCCCTCCTTAAGCGCCTCCCAGATCATTTTCCCGCCGATAAAGGCGAGCAGGCCGAAGACCACCCAGTGATCAAAGCCTGTGATCAGCTTTTCAAACTGCACGCCCAGCAGCCAGCCGAGCAGCGGCATCAGCGCCTGAAAGCCGCCGAAAAACAGCCCGATTATCAGCGTGTGCTTCCAGTTGATTCTGGTCATTTTGAGGCCCTTGCAAAGGGCTACGGCAAACGCGTCCATGGACAGGCCCACGGACGTGAAAAGCAGCTCGAGCAATCCCATTGATTCGTTCTCTCCTCTTATAGTGATGAAAACAGCTTGCGCGAAAGCAGCGCGCCAAGCGCGGTTAAGCCCTCTTCGTCCGCCTCGGAAAAGCGAGCGCACGCCGCGCTGTCAAGATCGAGCACCGCGCGCACGCCGCCGTCCGGGCCGAAAAGCGGCACGACCAGCTCCGAGCGCGAGCGGCAATCGCACGCGATATGCCCCGGAAAGTCGGCGACGTCGGCGACCGACAAGGCGCGGCGCTCCGTGACGGCCGCGCTGCAAACGCCCCGCCCGAGCGGAAGCTCCACGCAGGCGACCCGGCCCTGAAAGGGGCCCAATATAAGCCTGTCGCCGCGCAGCGAATAAAAGCCGACCCAATTCAGGCCCGGCAGCGCCTCCATGAGAAAGGCGGAGGCGTTGGCCATGATCGATACGGGATCGTCCGTTTCGGCCGAGAGCGCGTCGAGCTGCGCGGCAAGCGCCGCATAATCCGAAAATTCCATGGAAGCAGTATACCATCGAAGCTGTTTACAAGTCCACCCTTGCATGATAAAGTATATCCAAGGGAGAATAAAACGCATGGAAACAGAAAAACGGAAACGCTTTATCATCGATTTCCTCTATTTTGCGATTATCCTCGCCATCGCTATTTTCGTATGCCGGTTCGGACTGCTCGCGATTCTGCCGTTCGTCATCGCGTTTGTTGTGTTTCTGCTCATCAAGCCCGTCGTGCGGTTTTTAACGGAGAAATGCCGGGTGCAGCACAAGGTGGCCGGCCTGCTGTGCACCGTGCTGTTTTACGCGACCGTCGGCGTGCTCGTCACGCTCGTGTGCGTCAAGCTCCTTTCGACGGTGAAGGGCTTTGTCGTGTCGCTTCCAAGCCTGTATTCGGATACCATCGAGCCGTTCCTCGTTTCGGCCTTTGAAAAGCTCGACGCGTTTGCCCAGCGCCTCAATCCCACAGCCGCAGCCGCCTATGACGCGATGACGCCCAAGCTCATCGTGGAGCTGGAGGACGTGATCACCGCCACAAGCCGCCGGCTGCTCACGGACATTACCGGCTATGCGCTCTCGCTTCCAAAGCTTCTGCTCAACGCGCTCATTACCGTGATCGCTACGGTGTTTCTTGCCAATAGCTGGGCGGAGGTAAAGGCTTTCGTGCTGCGGCAGCTCTCGCCCAGATGGCGCGGCCTCGCGCACGATATCCGCGTGCATTTGGGCAAAACGCTCTGGCGCTATACCCGGTCCTACGCGCTCATTCTCGCCGTCACCTTCCTCGAGCTGGCGGTGGGCCTTTCCATCGTGGGCGTGGAGGGCGCGCTGCGCCTCGCGCTCATTATCGCGCTTTTCGATATCCTCCCCGTGGTGGGCAGCGGCATGGTGCTCTTTCCCTGGGCGCTGATTACGCTGCTTTCGGGCGATTACATGCGCGCGTTGGGTCTGGGCATTGTGTACGTGGTCATCATCGTGGTGCGCAATATTATGGAGCCCAAGATCATCGGCGAAAAGGTGGGGCTGCACCCGCTCGTCACGCTCCTTTCCATGGTCGTGGGCGTCTATGTGTTCGGGCCGATCGGCCTGCTGGGCTTGCCGCTCACGCTCGCGCTGGTGCAGAGCCTGAACGAGCAGGGCGTGGTGCATCTGTATAAGAAAAAGCCCAGGCCTGCGTGCGAAAGCGCGCCCGAGCCGCCCGCCGGGGCTGCCGTGCCGGACGAAGGGACGGGCGAAGCGGCGGCGGAGCAGGCCGCAAAGCCGGCCGAAAAAGACAGCGAGACGGACGAAGGAGGCAAACTGGGCATATGAAGAAGATATTGGGGCATCGCGGTTTTTCGCACCGCTATCCTGAAAACACCATGCTGGCCTTTGAAAGGGCCATTGAAACGGGCTGCGACGGCGTGGAATTCGACGTCCAGCTCTCCCGCGACGGCGTGCCGGTAATCATCCACGACGAGGATCTCAACCGCGTGGCCGGCGAGGACGCGCTGGTTAAGGATCTAACGCTCGCGGAGCTGCAAAAGCTGGACGTGTCCTATAAATTCCGCGACAGCCTGCCTCCGCAGCGCATCCCCACGCTGGAGGAATACCTTGCGCGCGTGCAGAACCTCCCTTTTCTTACCAATATCGAGTTCAAGACCGCCTATTGTGAGTATCCGGGCATTGAGGAGACGGTATGCGCGATGGTGCGCGCCTTCGGCCTCGAGGATCGCATGATCTACTCCTCCTTCAACCATTACACGCTTTTGCGGCTCAAAAAGACCGCGCCCGCGGTGCCGCTCGGCGTGCTTTACGGCGACAGGCTGGCCGAGCCGCAGGACTATGCCGTCAAGCTGGGTGCGCGGTATCTGCACCCCATGCGGCTTTTCCTCAATGACGCGGAGTTTAAAAAGTACGAGAAGGCGGGCGTAAAGACGAATCCCTGGACGGTGGACGAGGAAGCGGACATCCGCACGTTTCTCCGCGCGGAGAACGTATTCGCCATCATCACAAACCGCCCCGACTATGCCATGGGAATCCGGGCGGAGGAGAGCTGACCGGGCAGCCGCACCCCCGCCCCTTTATCCGGCTTCGGCAAATGAATCGCCGGAGCCGTTTATTAGCGCTTTTGCTTGATGGCCTCAAGGCGCACGGCGCCGCTGCCATATTCGCGGCTGACGGTGATAACCAGCCCCGGCGCGGGGGGCGTCCCGGAAACGGGAATCTCGGCCGAGGAAGGGTCGCCCTTGGCGCATTTTTTTAGAATCACGACAAGCAGAGCAAGCCCAAGCACCAGCGTGATCCCATCCGCAATCGGCTGCGCCCAAAGCAGGCCCTTAAAGGCGAATTTGCCGTTCAACAGGAATAAAAGGGGAATATAGAACAGTCCCTGCCGGGCGATGGACAGCAGCAGCGAAGCCTTCGCCTTTCCAAACGCCTGAATTGCGGTCGTGGCGAGCATTTGAGGCCCAAGCACCAAAAACGACCACATATAGACGCACAAAACGGTCGCTCCCGCGGCGATTACCTCCGGCAACGGCGTAAAAATACGTATCAGCCCGGAGGCAAGGATTCCGAACACGACGGTCAGCACGGCGCCGATCCCCGCTGTCATCAGCATACCGCTTTTGATAACGGCCTTCACGCGCGGGAAATTTTTCGCGCCGTAATTATAGCCGACAAGGGGCTGGCAGCCTGCGGCAAAGCCCATAAAAATGAAGGTTCCGATATACATCAGCTTCGCGGCCACGCCCATACCCGCGACCGCGTTTTCGCCATAGGGCTTGGCAAGATTGTTGCAGACGATCAGCGCGGCGCTCATTAAAAACTGGCTGAGCGCGGCCGGAATGCCGATGGAAAAGATCTGCCCCCATATCTTGCTTTCGCCGCAAATGTATTTTACTTTGAACTTGACAAGCGACCTGCCCGACAGGAAGTACCAGATATAATAGCCCATTGCGCCGACGTTGCCCAAAACGGTGGCGATTGCCGCGCCCCGGATTCCCATATTGAATCCGAATATAAAAATGGGGTCGAGAATGACATTGATCACCGTTCCAAGCATCATTCCGATAATGGAGGGCATGACCGCTCCCTCGCTGCGGACAAGCTGCCCCCCCGTATAGCTGAGCATAACGGGCAGCGTGCCGATGAACATGATGGAGGCGTAGCTGTACGCATAGGGACGCACCGCTTCCGTCGCGCCAAGCAGCGTGATAAAGGGCCTCAAAAACCAAAGGCCAAGCGCCATAACCAGGATGGCGAGCCCCACGCAAATGGCGATTCCCGTTGAAAGGGTCCGGTTTGCGGATTTATTGTCCTTTTTGCCAAGACACCGGGATATGTAGGACGCCGCTCCCGTGCTGATAATCGTGGCCACCGCCATCATCAGCATGAAGATCGGGGCGGTGATATTGGCCGCCGCAAGCTGATTCGGGTCGTTCAGCTTTCCGATAAAAAAGGTGTCGACAAGATTGTACAGCACCTGCACCATCATGCCGCACACAACGGGAATGGACATTTTGAGAATGGCTTTTGTGACGGGCGCCTGGCCCATGAGTTCTGTTTGCTTATTGGAAGTCATGCGTGTGATCGTCCTTTCTAACGCAATTTGTACATTGCGTTGGGGGGCCGCTTTCGCGTCAGCGAAACGACCGGCCTTTGCGGAAAAATTCCCGCTTTACGGGAAATTCCCGCTTTACGGGAATGCACAAAACGCACTTTAAAAGCGCGCGGGTTCATTCATGTTCGTTTCTCCTCTCTGATGGTCTTTGTGACCGCAAGCAGACGGCGGCAATATTCGTCAAAGCGCCCCTGCTCCTCCGGCGAAAGGCAAGCGGATATCCGCGCGAGCCATTCGTCGTATATGCTCACAATATCCGTGATCGTGGCAATCCCCGCGTCGGTGATGGTCAGGATGTTTTTGCGCCTGTTTTCAGGGTTTTGCGAGCGCAAAATGAGCTTGCGCGCCTCAAGGGAGGAAAGCGCCTTGGCGACCGTCGTTTTATCCAGCATCAGCGTATTGGCAATCATGTCCTGATACACATCCCGGTGAAAATAGAGAAAGGTGCAGATCTTATGCTCGGTATCGGAGATGCCCGCTTCCCGGATTCTGGCATGACCGTACTCTTTTGCATACATTAACAGCAGATTCATCAAATTAAAATCCATTTTGCACCCCGTCTGTTGAACAATCAACAGTTGAAATTTCAATGTTGCAAGTATCGTACATTTTTAAGGCCCTGTCAATAGCCAAAGGAAATGCTGTAGATTTGTCGGAAAGGAAATTTTAAAGACAGATCGTTGCAGGTTTGCTCAACAAGCTTGACAAACCCGCAACGATCATAGGCATGCACTGCGCCAACCGCCTCGGCGTCGGACGTTGTGCGCCAGACGCGTTTGATAACCGCCGCTGCTTTACTTGCCGCGCTGCTCCTTCAGCAGCCTGTCAAATTCAGTCTCCGGCACCGGGCGGCAGAAATAATAGCCCTGAATGGTATCGCAGCCGTTCTCGCGCAAAAGCTCCAACTGCTCGACGGTTTCCACGCCCTCCGCCACCGTTCGAACCTTCAGCGCCTTTGCCAGGGAAAGCACGCTCTCGAGAACGGTGATGCCTCGCTCCGTCTCCGTTGACTCGGACAGGAAGCCCTTGTCGATCTTGACCACGTCGGCATGGATATCCTTGAGCAGGTTTAAGGACGAATACCCGCTGCCAAAGTCGTCGATGGATACGAGGAAGCCCAATTCCCGCAGCCGGTTCATGTTTCGCATCAGCGTGTCGCGCTGATCGAAAAAGGCGGTTTCCGTCAGCTCAATTTCCAGAAGCGACGGCGAGACGCGATAGCGCGCGGCAATGGCAAGGAGGCTCTCGGGAAAATCCGGCTGATACAGATGCGCCCGGGAAAAGTTGACCGATATCGGCACAGGGGCGGGCATGTGCGCAAGCTTTTTGCACACCTGCTCGAACATGTGCGCATCCAGCCTGGTAATGAGCCCGTTCTGTTCAAAGAGCTGTATAAAGCGATCGGGCGGCTTCACCTCTCCCGCCGGGCGAAGCCAGCGCACCAGCGCCTCCGCCCCCACGATCCGCTCCGTGCGCGCGTCGTATTTGGGCTGATAGTACGGCACAAACTGCCCAAGGCGCAGGCCATCTTCCATGTCCTCGAGCAACACGGAATCCTCGATCTGGCGCTGATGCACGGTCTGATCGTAGAACCCCACATTGCCCGCGCCCTCCTTGAGCTGGAGCCTTGCCGCAATGGCGCGGGTGCACATCTCATCGACGGGCAGGGTGCGGGCGTCAATAATATATACCCCGTAGGCAATATCGAGCTGCTTTGTCTGATGGCGCGTTTGCATCGCCGCGCTCAAAGCGGCGATGCGCTCTCGCAAATCCCGCTCGCACGTACAGGCCGTGACCAGCACCGCGAAGCGGTCGCCGGAAAGCCGGGCGCAGGGCTGCTTTTTGAGGCAGTGGGCAAGCAGCGTTTCCGCCATCGCCTTGAGTACGGCATTGGCTGCGGGGCCGCCAAAGGAAACGTTAAAGAGCGCAAAGTTTTTCGCGCCGAAATCGACCAGCGCGCAGAAGGTCTCCGGCGGCAGCGCATCCAGCTCCTCGCGCGCCGCCTGTTCAAAGCCCTGCATGTTCAACAGCCCGTTCACGGGATCGGTGCGGTAATGAACCAACTGCTCCGCCTGAAGCCGTTGCAGCTCGCGAATGCGGCGCTTTTCCCGCACCCCGGTGATGACCAGCAGCAGCACGGCGCAAAGCGTGATGATGCCGATGCTGAGCGCGCCAAGTCTGTTTTGCGAGGCCGTGGAACTGTCCACGACCGCGGCGGGTACAAAATTAAAGATATACCAGTCGTTGATGCCCACCGGCTGGTAGACGCCATACCGGCGCTCCGCGCCGCTGGAAAAGGCCACAACGCCCTCGCTCCCGGCTTTGAGGTCGTCTGCGAGGGTTTCAAGCGTGATCCGGTCAAGGATTTCGAGCTCCCCCGCGGCAATGGCATCCAGAAGATTGTCCCGCTGCAGCAGGGTGGTAGCCTCCGCTTCGATGATGACGTTTCCTGCGCTGTCGCACAGGTAAGAATAGGCGTTGCCGGAAAAAGCGGTGGAAACAATAAGCCGCCGGAGGTCGCTGCTGGTAAAGCTTCCCATCACCGCGCCCGCAACCTTGCCGTTTATATGCAGGGGAACGGCGAGAACGAACCGCTGCTTCTCATACAGCCTGCTGTCCGTCAGGGCTTGAATGGCGCGACGTCCGGCCAGCGCTTCGGTCATGTAAAAGCGGTCGGAGGAGTCGTCCGTCTGACCGTCGTTTGCGTAAGCCACGCCGTCCGTCCCGGCGATGGCCAAATGCTCAAAGCCCGAGGTCTCCACCATGGCGGTCATTCTTGTACGGATATTATCGAGCGTCAACACGTCGCGCTGCTGGTTCCACTGTGCGCCCACGCTGCTTGCAAAGGTCTCAAGAATACCAAAGCGTCCGTTGAATATTTCTCCCAGGGTGGCGGTCTGCTCCTGCGCCGAGGCGGCCAGTACGCGATAGGCCCATTGCTTCGTCCATTCCTGTGTTCTCACTTGAAAATACAGCATGTTCAGCACGGCGGCCAGCGTCAGTATGCCGGGGATAAGAAACGTGGCAAGCAAACGGGTTTCTTTTCGTCTTTTGTTCATCGGCGCTCCCTTTCGTGAGGCGCTGCCTGTCCGTTCCTTGCAGCGCGAGCGTTAAGTGAGCCTGCAACCCAATTATACGCACAGTCTATATTACTTTTTTATACAGGATATCATGATTTTTCCAGATTATCAATCTCTTTGCCGGAGAGGCACGAACAAGGCGCTCCCGCATTCTCAAGAAACGCGCGCGCTTCGTCCTCCGTTACATCCGGCAGCTTGACCTTATCGCACCATATAAGAAGATCCAGCAGCCCGCCGTTTCCGCCGTAAACGTCTCCGCGTTTGGAAATCTGCTGGAGATAATCGTCCCGTTTGCTCATATCCCTCTCCTTTTAAATTGCTTCTCGCGCACCGTCTATAACACTCTATTCGGCTGCCGGCGGTTTAGGCGTATTTTGCACAGCGGCGGACGATTGTTCTTTTTGCTTTGCCTTTGCCGGGCGCTCCAGAACGAATTCGTCTGTGTACGCCCCCCCTTTTTTGGCTCATTACCACTCACATGTATAAGTATAATAGCGCATATCCGCAGATTATTCAATACATCTGAATGATATTATCCCCTTTAGATGAACCTTATACTAAAATTAAGGCGGTGATTGTATGGATACCAACGATCGCATCCGGCGGTTAATGTCTGCGCAGGGATGGACAGAGTACCGACTGGCCAAGGAGTCCGGCTTATCGCAATCGACAATAGCCAATTTGTTCCGGCGCAATACGGTTCCCAGCGTGCCAACTTTGGAGGCGGTCTGCCATGCGTTCGGGATAACCCTGGCCCAGTTTTTCTCCAAAGGAAGCATGGTGGAGCTGTCCGCCGAGCAGCAGGACCTGTTTGACAGATGGGGCAGGCTGACCGCGGAGCAAAAGCTTTTGCTATACGAATTGATTAAAAACATGAAATAGGAAAACCCGCCGGCATACATGCTCTGCATGTTTATTTCACAATATGCAGGTTTTCTGCCGTCCCTCGGCCGTGCAATAGAAATGCGCGGCGGCCTCGGAACGCGCGCATTGTAAACCATTCAATTATTTTGGTTGACAATGCGCGTTTCTATGCTATCATGATTCGGGAGGAAAAGCCATGACGGTCAAGCAAAGCGTCCTCGATGTATTGCTGCGTGCAAACGGGCAATACATATCCGGCGAACAAATGGCCGCGTCACTCCACGTTACGCGCGCCGCCATATGGAAAGGCATTAAGCAGCTCAAAGCGGAGGGCTTTTCAATCCGCGCCGTTTCAAACAAGGGCTACGCGATCACCGAAAGCGGCGATATCGTGACGGAAGCGGGCGTGCGGGGCTATTTGCGCAACGATTCGGTGTTTACGTTTGAAATACATGATTCCGTTGCGTCAACCAACGGTCTTCTGCGCGAAAAAACGGCGCGCGACGAAGGCTATACCATCGTAGCAAAGGAGCAGACGCGGGGCGTTGGCAGACGCAACCGCAGTTTCTTTTCGCCAAAAAACACAGGGATTTACTTCAGCCTGCTGCTAAAGCCCGACCTCGAGGCGAGCGAAACCATCCATATCACGACGACGGCGGCGGTCGCGGTTTGCAAAGCCATTGAGGAAACGACCGACAAGAAGCCCCAAATCAAGTGGGTGAACGACATTTATGTGGATGGCAAGAAAATATGCGGCATCCTGACGCAAGGCTCCTTCAGCATGGAAAACAGCAAAACGGAATACATCATTTTGGGAATCGGAATCAACCTCTATGCGCCGGAGGACGGCTTTCCAACCGAAATCGCGGATACCGCGGGCTTTTTGCTTTCTCATCAGGAGGCGAACAGGAAGAACGAGCTCATTGCCCGGGTGCTGGATCTCTTTTGGGACATGTATAAGCGCATGAAGCAAGAGGAGATTTCTGCGCTTTATAAGCGGTACTGCTTTGTGATAGGCAAGCGAGTCATGGTTCACGGGGCAAAAGGAGCGACGCCCGCAAAGGTTTTAGACATCAACGAGCAATGCAATCTGATTGTTGCGTTTGACGATGGCGGCACGGGCGTATTGACCTCAGGAGAAATTACAATGCAAGCGCAGGAGAGCAAATGAGAAAAATATCAACGAAAAATCTAACCTTGATTGGCCTTTTTGCGGCGCTTATAGCCGCCGGCGCCTTTATAAGAATACCCGTGCCGGTCGTGCCGTTCACGCTGCAATTTCTGTTCACCACGCTTGCCGGATTGCTTCTCGGCGGCAAGAACGGGGCCATCAGCGTGGGCGTGTATATCTTTTTGGGGCTTCTTGGCTTGCCTGTTTTCGCCTCGGGCGGCGGGTTTGCCTACGTATTGAATCCCACCTTCGGCTATTTGATCGGTTTCTGTGCGGGCGCGTACTTAACCGGGTCAATGGCTTATGCCAAGCCGCAGCCCTCCTTCAAACGACTGCTTGCCGCATCCTTTTCGGGGCTTTTGGTCGTCTACCTGTTCGGCATGGTCTACTACTACTGCATCAGCGCGTTTTATCTTGACAATCCCATCGGGCTGTGGCCACTGTTCCTGTATTGCTTTATTCTGGCTGTGCCGGGAGATATCGCGCTGTGTATTCTCGGCTCTGCTTTGGCAAAGCGGCTTATACCGTTGGTTCGAAAGGACAGGGCGTAACGCGCATGTTTGATATCGAGGAAGTCGCACAACAGGTTTTGCACGGCCAGCAATTGACAAAGGAACACGCGCTGGCGCTTTACAGCCAGCCCCTGGAGGCGCTGTGCGTCGCGGCAAATGAGATTCGCCTTCATTTCTGCGCCGATTTATTCGACGTCTGCACCATCATCAACGGCAAGAGCGGAAGCTGCTCAGAAAACTGCAAATTCTGCGCCCAGTCCGCGCACAACCACACCTGCGCCGTCCAGTACCCCCTGCTTCCCGCCGGTGAGATCGTGGCCCACGCCGGGCTGAATCATGCGCAGGGCGTGCTTCGCTACTCCATCGTTACCTCCGGCAAGCGGCTGTCCGACGCGGAAGTCGATAAAATGTGCGAGGCGATCCGCTGCATTCGCGATGAAGTCGGCATTTCGGTGTGCGTTTCCTTTGGCCTTCTAAACCAAGCACAGTACCGCCGCTTGAAGGAGGCCGGCGTGACCCGGGTGCACAACAATCTGGAAACCTCCCGCCGCTTCTTCCCGCAGGTTTGCACCACCCACACCTATGCGGATAAAATCGCCGCAATCAAGGCGGCGCAGGCGGCGGGACTGACGGTGTGCAGCGGGGGCATCATGGGGCTGGGCGAAACCGTCGAGGACCGCGTCGAGCTGGCGCTCACCCTGCGGGAGCTGGGCGTGAAAAGCGTGCCGGTCAATATGCTGAATCCCATTCCCGGCACACCTTTTGAAGGAAACCCGCGGCTGACGGCGGAGGATATGCGGCGCATTGTGGCGGTGTACCGTTTTCTGCTGCCGGACGCTTCCATTCGCCTTGCGGGCGGCAGGGGGCTGCTCGCCGACAAGGGCGAGGGCTGCTTCCGCTCCGGCGCAAACGCGGCCATCTCCGGCGATATGCTGACCACCGCCGGCATTACGGTCAAGACGGATCTGGCGCTGCTGAAAAAGCTTGGATACAGGGCGGCTCTTTGCAATGAGTAAAAACCTGTTTATTACCGGCACGGGTACGGAGGTCGGGAAAACCTACGTCGCCGCATTGATCGTAAAAAAGCTGCGGGAAAGCGGCCGGAACGCCGCCTATTACAAAGCCGCGATGAGCGGAAACGCGCGGGATGCGGCGGGCCTTTTGCTTCCCGGCGACGCCTTGCAGGTCAAGGCCGTTTCGGGCATTGCGCAGCCGCTGGAAGCGATGTGCCCCTATGTCTATGAAGCCGCGGTCTCGCCCCATCTGGCCGCCCGCATGGAGGGAAACCCTGTGCGGCTGTCCGTTGTGCGCCAGACCTTTCAACAGGTTTGCCGCCAGTACGATTATGTTACCGTGGAGGGCAGCGGCGGAATCCTGTGCCCTCTCCGCTTTGACGGGGAAAGGCTTCTGCTGGAGGATGTCGTAAGGGAGCTGAGGCTTTCGAGCCTGATTGTGGCCGACGCCGGACTGGGCGTCATCAACAGCGTGGCGCTGACGGCGGAGCACATGCGCGAAAGGAATCTGGCCGTGAAGGGCATCGTTTTGAACAACTTCCGCCCGGGAGACGAAATGGAGGAGGACAATCGCTTTATGTGCGAAGCGATGACCGGGCTGAAGGTGCTTGCCTGCGTCCGCCCCGGCGACACGGAACTGGCGATGGACGCGGGCGCCTTGGCGGCGCTTTACGAATAACGAGGGGAAGCAACGATGATTTGGTATCCATATCAGCAGATGAAAACCATGAAAGCGCCCTATAAGGTGACCGACGCCGAGGGCGTGTATCTTTACACCGAGCGCGGGAAGCTGATCGACTCCGTTTCCTCCTGGTGGAGCGTGATTCACGGCTACAAGCAGCCCGACTTGACGGCGGCGATCAAGGAGCAGGCGGACAGGTTTTCTCATGTGATGCTGGGCGGGCTGACCCACGAGCCGGTGCAAAGGCTGAGCGAAAAGCTTGCGTCGTTTTTGCCGGGCGATTTGGATTACAGCTTCTTTTCCGATTCGGGAAGCGTGGCCGTTGAGGTGGCGCTGAAAATGGCGCTGCAATATTATATGAACCGTGGTGAAACGCAGCGCACCATGGTGCTGGCGCTTGAGCACGCCTATCATGGCGACACCTTCAAAACCATGGAGGTTGGCGATGATGAGGACTATCATTTCGTGCTCGGCGCCTACGGGAAAAGCCCCTATGCGGTGCATATTCCGACGGAAATTGACGCGCTGGAGAAAGCGTTTGCCCGGTATCACGACAAGCTGAACTGCTTGCTGGTGGAGCCGCTTTTGCAGGGCGCGGGCGGCATGCGCATGTATGACGTCTCCTTTTTAAAGAGGGCCCGCGCGCTTTGCGACCAATATGGGGTACTGCTTATTTTTGACGAGGTTGCCACCGGCTTTGGCCGCACGGGAAACCGATTCGTGGCCGATCTGGTTCTGCCGGACATTTTGGTATTGGGCAAGGCGCTAACCGGGGGATATATCGGTCATGCCGCGACGGTTGCGAGCCGCCGCGTCTTCAACGGGTTTTATGACAACGACCCCAACCATGCTCTGATGCACGGCCCCACCTTTATGGGCAACGCGCTGGCGTGCAGCGTGGCGCTAAAATCCATCGAGCTGTTTGAAGCGCGGGACTATATGTCAAAGATCCGCGACATCGAGGCGATTACAAGGCGTGAAATGCGGGGCTTTTCAGACCCGCGCATCAAGGAGATCCGCATCATGGGCGGCTGCGTGTGTATCGAGGCGCACGATCCCGCCGTCTTGGCGGGGTATCAGGAATTCGCCTGTCAAAACGGCGTGTTCAGCCGCCCGTTTTTAAGCTATCTTTACGCAATGGTTCCCTATGTTGTCAACGAGGCGGAGCTGGTTCAAGTCTTGTCCGTCATGAAAAAATGGTTTCAGGTCAACTGACTGCCTGCCGGCGCGGCGGCGCTGCGACGCTTGCCCCGCCGCGTCAACGGCCGGGACATGCCCGTATCCTGCGGAACGCCGGAGGCGCGCCTGGCCTGCGCCCGCTTCGCGATTGCACGGACTGAAGCGCATGAACCCAACGGGACGGGGCGACGTCCCTTTTTTTGCTGTTTCTTTTCGCGGCGCGGCGTGGTATGATGATTCCGTAAAGGGTTAGGAGGCCGCCGCGTATGGCATACCGCTTGGATGATACGGAGCTGTATTACTTCAACGAGGGCATCTCCACCGCCGCCTTCCGGGCGCTCGGCTGCCACCGGGTGCTCGATTCGGAGGGGCGCGCTGTGTGGCGCTTTGCCGTGTGGGCGCCCAACGCCCGCGCCGTTTCCGTTGTGGGCGATTTTAACGGCTGGAATCCAGCCGCCGATCCCATGCGCATGGTCGGCACCACCGGCGTATGGGAGGCGCACCTCGGCTTCGCCCAGGCGGGTCAGCTCTATAAATACGCCATTACCGCGCAATCGGGCGAGCGTCTCGCGAAATCCGATCCCTTCGCCGTATATTGCGAGCGGAGCGGCTCCGCCTCCAAGGTGGGCGAGCTGCCCGATTTTCCCTGGACGGACGCGAGCTTTGCAAAAGCGCGGCACGGCGCGCCCGATAAGCCCGTGAGCATCTATGAAGTACACCTTGGCTCCTGGAAAAAGGGCCGCAGCTACCGGGAGCTTGCGCACGAGCTGGTGGATTACGCCGTGGACATGGGCTATACGCACCTCGAGCTTATGCCCGTGATGGCCTACCCCTACGATCCGAGCTGGGGCTATCAGGTAACGGGCTATTATTGCGCCACCGCGCGCTACGGCGGGCCCGAGGATCTCATGTATTTAATCAACCGCGCGCACGAAAAGGGGCTTTCCGTCATCATGGACTGGGTACCCGCGCATTTCCCGCGCGACGCGCACGGACTCAGCCTGTTCGACGGCACGCCCTGCTTTGAGCACGCCGATTCCCGCCGGAGCGATATGCCCCAGTGGGGCACGCTCCTGTTTAATTTTGAGCGCACGCAGGTGCAGAGCTTTCTGCTCTCCTCTGCGCTGTTCTGGCTCACCGAATACCATTTTGACGGCCTCCGCGTGGACGCGGTGAGCTGCATGCTCTATCTGGATTTCGGCAAGGAGGGCGGCGATTGGCTGCCCAACCGCTATGGCGACAACCGCAACTATGCCGCGGTCGCCTTTTTGCGCAAGCTGAGCGAGGCCGTGCGCGACCTGCCCGGCGACAAGCTCCTTTTCGCGGAGGAAAGCTCCGCATATCCGCTGGTTACCAAGCCCTCCGCCGAGGGCGGGCTGGGCTTTTCCTACAAATGGAACATGGGCTGGATGAACGATGTGCTCTCCTATATGGAGCTGGACAGCGTGCACCGCAAGTGGCACCACGAGAAGCTCACCTTCTCGCTCTGCTACGCCTTTTCCGAGCACTATGTGCTTCCCTTCTCGCACGACGAGGTCGTCTGCGGGAAAAAGAGCCTGCTTTCCAAAATGCCGGGCGATTATTGGCAGAAGTTCGCGCAGCTCAGGCTGCTTTTCGCCTACCAGTTCGCGCATCCGGGCAAAAAGCTCATGTTTATGGGCGACGAATTTGGGCAGTTTATCGAGTGGAACTACGACGCCTCGCTGGACTGGCTCCTGCTCGGCTACGACAAGCACGCCCAAACGCGGCGCTTTGTGCGCGACCTCAACGGCTTTTACCGCGCGTCCCCTCCGCTCTTTGAGCGGGACGATAGCTGGCACGGCTTTTTGTGGAGCAGCGTGGACGACAATATCCACTCCGTTTTGTCCTTCCTGCGCACGGACAAAGCGGGCAACCAGCTTTTGTGCGTGTTCAATTTTACGCCCCGCGAGCACCATCGGTATCAAATGGGCGTGCCCGCTTCGGGCGTATTTACCGAGGTGTTTTCCACCGACGCGCCCTATTACGGCGGCACAGGGGATTATCCCAACGGGCCGACCGAGACCGTGGAGGAGCCGTTCGGCGCGTATGAGCGCAGCGTGACGCTCTGCCTTCCGCCGTTTGCGGCGATTTATCTGGCCTTTACGCCCGCTTCGGAGCAGGAAAAAGCGTCCGAACCGGCCGAGTAAACCCGCCTTTGGCCGCCCGGCAGGCGCATATCCGCGCCCGTCTTCATTCGGAAAATCCATACAGGGGGTAGTTATACCATGAAAAAACGAATCGTGGCCATGCTCCTTGCTGGCGGACAGGGCAGCCGCCTCGGCGTTCTCACGTCCAGCATGGCCAAGCCCGCCGTGCCCTTCGGCGGGAAGTATCGCATCATCGATTTTCCCCTCAGCAACTGCGTCAATTCGGATATTGACACCGTCGGCGTGCTCACCCAGTACCGCCCGCTCGCGCTCAACGCCTATATCGGCACGGGCCAGCACTGGGATCTCGACCGCATGCACGGGGGCGTATTCGTGCTGCCGCCCTATGTGGCGGGCGCGGGCGGCCGCTGGTATTCCGGCACGGCGGACGCGATCTATCAAAACAGGGAATTTGTCGATCAGTACGATCCCGAGTATGTGCTCATCCTTTCGGGCGACCATATCTACAAAATGAACTACGCCAGCATGCTGCGCTTCCACACCGGCCGCAGCGCGGCGGCGACCATCGCGGTGCTGCCCGTGCCCATGGAGGAGGCGCACCGCTTCGGCATCATGGCCACCGATTCCGAGGGCCGCATTACAGACTTTGCCGAAAAGCCGCGCGAGCCCAAGTCCAACAACGCGTCCATGGGCATCTATATCTTCTCCTGGCCGCTGCTCAAGCGCTATATGGAGCGCGACGAAAAAGACCCCGCCTCCGAAAACGACTTCGGCAAAAACATCATCCCCGCCATGCTCGCGGCGGGCGAGTCGCTGTACGCCTATCCCTTCAACGGCTACTGGAAGGACGTCGGAACCGTGCAGAGCCTGTGGGAGGCCAATATGGATCTCATTTCCGAGCCGCCCAAGCTCGACCTGGCCGATCCCCAGTGGCGCATTTATTCGCGCAACCCCGTTTTGCCCGCGCATGTGGCAGGCGAGGGCGTAACGATTCAAAGCAGCCTTGTGACCGAGGGCTCGGCGGTGTTTGGCGACGTGTTCCACAGCGTGCTTTTCGCGGGCGTAACCGTGCGAAAGGGCGCTTGCGTGCGCGATTCCATCCTGTTTCCGGGCGCGGTAGTCGAGGAGGGCGCAAGCATTTCCAAGGCCATCATCGGAGAAAACGCGCATGTGGGCAAGAACGCCGTCGTGGGCGGGCCGCTTAGGCCGGGAGAAACCGTGGACAACCGCCTGACGGGCGATATCACGCTGGTGGGCAACGACGTATGCGTGTGCCCGGAGGCCTATTTGCCCAAGGGCACCGTCGCCACCGAAAGCCAGAATTGTCAGGAGGTGGAAGCATGACCTTCGACGCGTTCGGACTCATCTATACGGGCGATAACAATCCCCTTTTGCGGGAGCTTACCCTCTCGCGCGCCGTGGCCGCCATGCCCTTCGGGGGGCGCTATCGCTGCATCGACTTTATTTTGTCGAACCTTGTCAATTCGGGCGTAACGAGCGTGGGGCTTATTACCCAGAAGAACTACCACTCGCTCATGGATCACCTCGGCGCGGGCAAGGAGTGGGATCTGCACCGCAAGCGCGAGGGGCTTTTCCTCCTGCCGCCCTTTATGACCAAGGAGAATACGGGCCTTTACCGAGGCTCGGTGGACGCGCTGCGCTCCTGCCTTGGGTATGTGCGCCGCTGCCCGCAGACCTATGTCATCCTCACCGGCAGCCATACGGTGTTTAACACGACCTTCAACGGCATGCTCGAGCAGCATCTTGAAACGGGCGCGGACATCACGGTGCTCTATAACCAAAGCCCCTGCCTCGAGGCGGAGGATCAGAACAAGGAGCTGCGCTTCTTTTTGGACGCGGGCGGCCGCATTTCGGGCATGGAATGCAATCCCTTCCGCAGCGAAGCGCCCTTCCAAAGCTGCGACGCGCTCATTATGGACAAAGGCCTGCTGGAATACCTCGTGGAGGAGGCCTATTCGCACTCGGAATATGATTTTGTGCGCGACGTGCTGGTGAAGAAGTGCGGTCGCCTGAACCTGTACGGCTACCGCTACGACGGATACGTAGCAAGGCTCAATTCGGTCAAGAGCTTTTACGACAGCAATATGGATCTGCTCGACCCGTCCGTGCGGAGCGATCTGTTCAATCCCGCGCACCCGATTTATACCAAGGTCAAGGACGAAGTGCCCGCCCGCTACGGCGCGAGCGCTTCGGTGCGCAACGCCATGCTCGCCGACGGGTGCGATATACAGGGCGCGGTGGAAAACAGCATTCTGTTCCGGGGCGTGTCGGTGGGCAAGGGCTCGGTCGTAAAAAACAGCATCGTCATGCAGGGCGTGGCGATCGGCGAGAACTGCACGCTCGACCACGTGATTCTCGACAAGGGGGTGATCATCAAGGGCGGCCGCACGCTCATTGGCTACGACAGCTTCCCCATCATCCTCAAAAAGAACATTACCGTTTAAACCGAGAAAGGCTGCTTCCCGCATGAAAGTCCTTTACTGCGCAAGCGAATGCGTTCCCTTTATCAAAACGGGGGGCCTGGCCGATGTGGCCGGCTCCCTTCCCATCGCGCTGAGCAAGGCGGGTGCGGAGGCGCGCGTGCTGCTGCCAAATTACCGCGCCATCGACGCGTCCTGGAAAAAGCGCATGGAGCACGTGTGCGCCTTTTCCGTGCCCTTCGGCTATGCGTCCGTTCCCTGCGCCGTGGAGCGCATCGTGCTTTCCGGCGTGATCTATTATTTAATCGGGAGCGAAGCGTATTTCGACGCGGACGATATCTACGGCGACGGCGCGGCCGAGGGCGAGCGCTTCGCGTTCTTCTGCAAGGCCGTGCTCGAGGCGCTCCCGCACATCGGCTTTTTCCCCGACGTGCTGCACCTCAACGATTGGCAAACCGGCCTTGTGCCCGCGCTGCTGAAAACGCAGTACGCGGGCGATCCGCGTTACGCGCGTGTGAAAACCCTGTTCTCCATCCACAATTTGCGCTATCAGGGGCTGTTCGACTATACGGTGCTCAACGCGCGCCTCGGCTTTGACGCGCGCTACTTTACGCAGGAGTTTCTGGAATATTATGGCATGCTCTCCTTTATGAAGGGCGGGCTAGTGTTTTCGGACCGTATTTCCACCGTCAGCCCCCGCTACGCAGGCGAGATTCAAACGCCCTACTACGGCGAGGGGCTCGACGGCCTGCTGCGCGCGCGCGCGGGCGCGCTTTCGGGCATTCTCAACGGCATTGACACCGAGATGTTTGACCCGGCTTGCGACCCCTTCTTAAGCGTAGCTTACTCCGCCGACGATTTGGCGGGCAAGGCCACGCTGAAAACGCAGCTTCAGGCCGAGTGCGGCCTTGCCGACGCGCCGGACGTACCCATTGCGGCCATGATCGCGCGGCTCACGCCGCAAAAGGGGCTTGATTTGGTCGAGCGTGTGCTCACGGACATTTTGCGCCAGAGGGTGCAGCTTGTGTTTTTAGGCAGCGGGGACAAGCACTTTGTGGATATGCTGAATTGGGCGCAGTGGCGCTATCCGGGCCGCGTGGCCTTCCGCGCGGGCCTTAACGAAAGCCTGGCCCACCGCATTTACGCCGGGGCGGATCTCTTTTTGATGCCCTCGCAGTTCGAGCCCTGCGGCCTTTCGCAAATGATTGCGCTGCGCTACGGCACGCTGCCCGTCGTGCGCGAAACGGGCGGCCTTGCCGACAGCGTCCTGCCCTACAATTGCGTTACGGGCGAGGGCGACGGCTTTTCCTTTGCCAATTACAATGCGCACGAGCTGCTCTTTACCCTCGAGCGCGCCGTCCGGCTCTATGAAACCGAGCCGGAAGTCTGGGCGCGCCTCGTGCAAAGCGGCATGCGCAAGGACTTTGGCTGGGCAAAATCCGCCGGGGAATACCTCGCGCTGTATAGCGAGCTGGCTGGAAAGAAGCGAAAGAAGGGTTAAGGCGTTTACCGCTTGCCCGCGGCGTACTCGATGGCGTTTAGCAGCCCCCGCGCCATCTGCTCGGGGCGGCGGTTTTCTTCATAGTGCCGCTTTGCGGCGCGGCCCATCTCGATAAAGCGCGCCGGATCGGCGGCGATATCGCAAAGCGCCTCCGTCAGCGCGCGCGGCGAATCGCACACGAGGCCGTTTACGCCGGATTGGATATTGAACAGCTCGCCGCCCGTAATCGCGTCCCGCAGCGTCACATACGGCACGCCGCAGCCCATGGCCTTGAGCACGGAAAGCCCCGCCTGCCCGGGTGAAACGCAGGCGTAGGCGCGCGCGAAATACGGCGCGAGCAGCGCGTCGTCATAGATGGCCCCCTCCAGCGTGACGCGGCCCTCCAGCCCAAGCTGCGCGATTTGCGCCTCCACGGCGGGCCGCTCGTCCCCGTCGCCCACAAGCACAAGGGGCGGCATGGCCGGGTTTACCCCCGCCGCCTCCGCGTACGCGTCGAGCAGGAGGCCAAGACCCTTTTGCCTATACAGCGTCCCGATAAACAGGATGCTGTCCTTTTGCGCGTCCGCGGGCACGGCGGGAACCGTCACGGTGTTCGGCGCGACGAACAGCTTCTCCTTCGGCACGCCCAGCCGGGCATATTTTTCTTTGGGATAGTCCGCATAAAAGACGCACGCGTCCCCGGCGCTGACCACGCTTGCAAAGAACGCGTCGGAAGCCCGGTCCGCGTCGTAATGCGAGCTGTAGTCGGCCGATACGCCGATGCCCCAATACGCGAGGCCCCAGCTCCTCGGCCTGCGTTCGAGCTGAAAGCGCGTGATGGGATCGACGTCAAAGGAACCGATCACCACGTCGAAGCCGCGCGCAAGGCGGCGCAGAGGGACGCGATAGGGCCTGCCCACGCGCGGAATCCACAGCCGCTTGACGAGGCGCGCGTCAAACGCCGCCCCGGCGGGCGCTTCGCCCGCGCTGTAGAGCACCGTAAGCGCCGTCTTTTCCGCCACGAGATTGAGAATGGGAACGCGATAGTGCGGGATCGTGTGCTGCAAAAGCAAAACCCTTTTCATTTGTGAAACACCTTCCCCACAAGCGCCGGCACTTCCCTAAACGCGCTGAAATAGAGCTTGACGTAGGGCCGGGAGCCGGGCACCAGCGCGGGCGCGACGAGGCCCGACACGACATAGCCCGCAAGGCAGGCAAGCGCCGCGCCCATCATGCCCAGCGCGGGCACGAGCAGGAGGTTGAGCAGCACGCTCGTTCCGGCGGCGATGAGCGAGATCCACTTGACCGTGCTCTGCGCGCCCTCCGCCTGCGTAAAGATATTGCGCGCCGAGCCGATATTGGAAAAAATGCCGATCCATGCCACCACGCGCAGCACGGCGACGGCGGGCTCGAACGCCTCGCCGTAGAGCAGATGGATGACAAACGGCGCGAACGCGCATAAAAACACGCCCGCAAGCAGCCCCACGCCCAGCACGGCCATGAGCAGCGCCCGGTAGCGCGCCTTGTATGCCTCCACGTCGCGCTTGTGGGTTCCCAGCAGCACGGGCATGGCGGAATCGACGAGCGCGAGGGTCACAAACAGCCACATGGTCGATATGCTTACGGCCGCGTTGTAGCAGCCAAGCGGCGCGTCGCCCAGCGTACCGCCCAAAAACAGCTTGCCAAAGTGAGCGGAGGCCGCGCCCGTGAGTCCCGAGAGGATAAAATGCCAGCTTTTGCCCAGCATGCGCTTTGTCACGGGCCATGAAAAGCGGAGCCGCAGCCCGGATTTCATAAAAAAGAGCGGCACGACGAAAAGATAGTTCGTCAGCATCTGCACAACCGAGGTGAGCGCAAACCACTCCACGGGCGCGCCCTGAATCAGCAGGGCCACCCGCCACGCGCTGCAAGCGATGTTGCCGATGACGGAGCCGATGGCTGTGTATTTGGAAAGCAGCTCCATTTGGAACCACAGCCGCATGGCGTCGAACGCCTCAAAGAGGAGCTGGAGCGATTGCAGGAAGGTAACCAGCAGCAAAAGGGGGTTCCCCGGCCGCAAAACGGCGGCCGTGAGCGTGATGCCCGCGATGGAAAGCGCGGTCGAGGTCATGCGCAGCGCAAGCGCAGTGCCCACGATGGCCCCGCGCTCCTCCGGGCGCTCAATCATTTGCGCGATTTGGATATCGTTTAGGCCCAGCGTGCAAAAGCACTGGAAAATGGCCATGAGCGAAACGCCGTAGCCCAGCACGCCGTAGTTTTCCGGGCCGAGATAGCGCGCGGCGATGATGCCGATGACCGCCGTAAGCATATACTGAAACACCGACTGGGCCAGCAGCCACCCGGTATTCTTTGCAAAGCGCGCCCGTATGCCGTTGCCGGAAAACAGCTCCTTCAGCATGTTTCTTTTCTCTCCTGTCCGGGCGCGAAAAAGGCGAGGATGCGCCTTCCCTGCGCCGCGCCGGTCTTGTGTGCGCGCACAAAGCCTTGCGCCGCCGCGCCACGCTTGAGCAGGGCCTCCTTCGGCAGCGCGAGCAGGCCGCAAAGCGCCTTTGTCATGCCAGCCGCGCTTTCGTCCTCCAAAAGGAACACATAGTCCCAATACGCTTTCGGCATGCCCGGGAGCCTTGCCGTCAAAACGGGCGTACCCGAGGCCATGTATTCCATGTTTTTCGAGGGGAACGAATAGGGCGTGAACGCCCCGTCCGAGGGGCGGGGGTTAACAAGGAGCGTGGCGCGGCGCTCCGCGCGCACCACCTCCGCGTTATCCTGTACGCCAAAGAGCCGGATGCGCGGATCGCTTCGCGCCTTCTCGGCAAGCGCTTGCTCGGCGTCGCCCGCGCCGTAAATGTGCAGCGCAAACGCGCCCGGCAGCGCACGAAACGCCTCCGCGAGGCGCAAAATGCCGTATTCCTCATGGAGCGAGCCCGCATAGAGCAGGGTCGGCGGCTCGTCCTTTTCGGAAAGCTGCGGCGCCCGTGCGGCCTCCCCCGCGTCCACCTGCCCCTCTGCCACAAGATAGGGCCGGTTTTGGGGGTTCACCAGCGCGTTCATTTGCTCCGTGAGCAGCACATAGCCGTCGAAGCTGCGCATAAGGGCAAGGTTTAGGCGCGTGTGCAGCCGCCCGCCGCCCTGCAGCCCCGGCACGTCGGTGACGATGGCCACGGCGTTTGCTCCGCGCACGCGGGCCGCCAGCCGCGCGCCCGCCGCCGCCATGAGGTTGAGCGCGTCGCAAAGCAGGAGCGTGTCCCGTTTGCACAGGGCGAGCGCCGCGGAAAAGGCGGAAAAAAGGGTAACCAGGTGCTTTGCGCCCGGCAGCGTGAAAACGGGCAGATAGCGAAAGGTTACCTCGCCGCGCGTTTCGCTTTTGAGCCGGCAAAACAGCCGCCCGGCGTTAGAGCGCGTGAGCGGCGGCGCGGAAAGGCACGCAACCTTCGCGCCCGCCTCGGCAAGGCCCTCCGTCAAGAGCCGATGGTATTTTTGCTGCGCCAGCCCCGGCGCGCGGGAAAGCGCGGGAAAGCACGCCGAAAACGCTTCGGGCGAAAGCAGGCTCGAAACGTATACGACACTTTGGCGGGGCGCGCTCAATTCTTCCACGTCGTCATGTTCACAATGCGGGTGTAGCTCTCAATGATGCGCACGACCTTGGAGGATACGCAACCGTCCTCATAATCGGCGGGCATGGCCCCGCCCTCGCCGTTTTCCCGCATCGCCACCGCCAGCTCCATGGCCTGCTCGATCTCGTCGGGATCGATGCCGCCCAGCACGATGGTGCCCGCGTCCAGCGCCTCGGGCCGCTCCGTAGAGGTGCGGATGAGCACGGCCGGAAAATCCAGCATGGCGCTCTCCTCTGAGAGCGTGCCGGAATCGGACAGCACGCAGTAGGCGTTTTTTTGCAGCTTGTTATAGTCGTAAAAGCCGAAGGGCGGCAGGCTTTGGACGAGCGGATGGAAGCAGAAGGCCCGCTGCTCGATAAACTTTTTGCTGCGCGGATGGGTGGAGTAGATCACGGGCATGTTATAGCGCTCCGCGAGGGCGTTAAAGGCCGACATGAGCCGCACAAAATGCTCCGCGTTGTCGATGTTCTCCTCCCGGTGCGCGGAGAGCAGGATGTAGCGCCCCTTATGCAGGCCCAGGCGCGTAAGCACATCGCTTTGCTCAATCTGCTTCTCGCAGCCCGCCAGCACCTCGCGCATGGGCGAGCCCGTTACGAAGATGGTTTTGCCGTCCACGCCCTCGGACAGCAGATAGCGCCGGGAGTTCTCCGTATACGGCAGGTGAATATCGGAGATGCGGTCCACGATGGTGCGGTTGACCATCTCCGGCACGTTCCAGTCCCACGCGCGGTTGCCCGCCTCCATGTGGAAAATGGGGATTTTGAGGCGCTTTGCGGAAATGGCGGACAAGGCGGAGTTCGTGTCGCCCAATATCAGCACCGCGTCGGGCCGCTCCTCTTGCATGAGACGGTAGGATTTGGCGATGATATTGCCCATCGTTTCGCCCAGATCCGCGCCCACGCACTCGAGATAGTGATCCGGCGCGCGGAGCTTGAGCTCGTCGAAAAAGATCTGATACAGCCGGTAATCGTAATTCTGGCCTGTGTGCACCACGGTGTGGTCGAAGTACCGATCCGCGCAGCGCAGCACCGCCGAAAGCCGGATGATCTCCGGCCGCGTGCCCAGCACGGTCATGAGCTTGAGCTTTTTTGCCATCTTACACCTCCAGATAATAGGTATCGGGCCGCGCGGGGTCAAAGGGCTCGCTGGCCCACATGACCGTCACGAGCGGGCCCGCGCCGATGTTTTCAATGCTGTGCGTATAGCCCGGCACGATATCGACCACCGTGGGCCGCTCCCCGCTTACGGTATAGGTCGTTATCGCCATTTCGCCCACGTGGCGCAGGCGAATGGCCGCCTCCCCGGCAACCACGAGGAACTTTTCGTTTTTCGTGTGGTGCCAGTGATTGCCCTTGGTCACGCCCGGGTTGCTTACATTGATCGAAACCTGCCCCCGGTCGGGCGTACGCAAAAATTCCGTAAAGCTGCCCCGCGCGTCCGCGTGTGCGGTCAGCGGATAGGCCATGCCGTCCTCGGGCAGGAAGCTTTGGTAGGTGGCGAACAGCTTGCGCGTGAGCGGGTCGGAAAGCGCCGGCAGCGAGAGCGCCGCCCGCGACGCGCCAAAGGAGCGGATCGTATCCGCAATCCAGCCCAGCTTCGCCCGGTGCGTAACGGGCGGCACGCAAAAATCGCCCTCGCGCACGGCTTTGCCTTGCTGCGCGCCAAGCGCGCAGTCGAGCAGATCGTCGATATACAAAAGCGTGAGCTCCACATTCGGGTCGTTGACCGTAATGGGCAGGCCCCGCGCGGTATGATAGCAGAAGGTAGCCACGGCGCTGTTATAGTTGGGCCGCGACCATTTGCCGAAAATATTGGGAAAGCGGAAGGGATAGACCGCCGCGCCCGTTTCCGCTCCGTAACGGAGCAGCAGCGCTTCGCCCGCGCGCTTGCTTTCGCCATACGGGTTGTCCAGCGCCGCCTGCGTGGAGCTGGAAAGCAGCACCGGGCAGGCGTTGCCCGCTTCCCGCAGCGCCGAAAGGACAAGCGAAAGCGCGCCGCAATTGCCCTCCATAAACTCCGTTTGCTCCCTGGGCCGGTTTACGCCCGCGAAGTGGAACACAAAGCCGCAGTCCCGGCAAAAGGCCGCAAGCTGCTCCGGGGGCGTGTCGATATCCTGCTCGTACACGGTTTCATAGCCCCGGTTGTGCAGCTCCGCGACGAGGTTCTTGCCCACAAAGCCCTTCGCACCCGTCACAAGCGGGCGCGATGTGCCCGCGCTCATGCGCGCTCCGCCCGCCAGGCGGCGAGCTCTCTTTGCATATAGGGGAGCACAAGCAGCTTTTCCTTGACCTCGTCAACGTCCAGCAGCCGGGTGTTGTGCGAGTCAAACATCTGGAGGATGCTGTGCGCGCCCATGCCCTCTTCGAAATACTTTTCGTAATTCAGGCTGCGCTTGTCTGCGGGCACGCGAAAATACTCGCCCATGTCCACGGCCTGCGCGCACTCCTCGTTGGTCAGCAGGGTTTCGTACATCTTTTCCCCGTGCCGTATGCCGATCACCTGCATGGGATTATCCGCCTCGAAGAGCGAGCGCACCGCGTCCGCCAACTCCCGGATGGTGCAGGCGGGCGCCTTCTGCACGAGAATATCCCCGCTTTCGCCGTGCTCAAAGGCGTACACAACCAGCTCCACGGCCTCCTCGAGGCTCATAATGAAGCGCGTCATGTCCGGGTCCGTCACGGTGAGGGGCTTGCCCGCCTTGATCTGCTCGATAAAGAGCGGGATTACGCTCCCGCGCGAGCACAGCACGTTGCCGTAGCGCGTGCAGCAGATGGCGATGCGCTCCGGCGGCACCGCGCGCGCCTTGGCGATGATGACCTTTTCCATCATGCCCTTGGACATGCCCATGGCGTTGACGGGGTAGGCCGCCTTGTCTGTGGAAAGGCAGATGGCCTTTTTCACCCCCGCCTCGATGGCCGCGTTGAGCACGTTGTCCGTGCCGATTACGTTCGTTTTCACCGCCTCGAGCGGGAAAAACTCGCAGGAGGGCACCTGCTTGAGCGCCGCCGCGTGAAAAAGATAGTCCACGCCCATAAACGCGTCGCGCAGCGAAGCGGGGTCGCGCACGTCCCCGATGAAAAACTTGACCTTGTCCGAGCCGTAGTGCCGGCGCATATCGTCCTGCTTTTTCTCGTCGCGCGAGAAAATGCGGATCTCCCGAATCGGCGAATCAAGAAAGCGCTCGAGCACCGCGTTGCCAAAGCTCCCCGTTCCGCCGGTGATCATCAGCGTTTTATTGTCAAACATGCTTCTTCTCCTTGCCATATACTTTTACAAGAATGCGTTCGTATTCGGCGGTCGCCTTTTCGCGCGTCCACCGGCTGTCCACATATTGACGGCCCCGCTCGCCCATTTGCGCCAGAATGTCCCGCCGCCCGTACAGGCTCTTTAAGGTCGCGGCCAGCGCCACGTCGTGCCCGGGCCGCACGCACAGGCCCGCGCCCGCGCCAACGATGGTTTTTTCCCAGTGGCTGCCCGCGTCCACCGTGCAAACAAGGGGCCTTGCCGCCGCCATGGCGCTCCAGGTCTTGCTGGGCATGGCAATCTTCGTTACGCCCTCCTTGAGCGTGACGAGCGCGATATCGCCCAGGCTGTACACCTCGGACACCCGCTCCACGGGCTGGAGCGGAAAAAGCCGCACGTTATCCAGGCTCTCCGTGCGGATGCGCGCCTCCACGTGCGAAAGCAGCGTGCCCCCGCCGAAAAGCACGAATTGCAGCGGCGCGCGCTCGGCAAGAAGGCGCTTGGCCGCGTCCAGTATCACGTCCGGGTCCTGCAAAATGCCCAGCGTCCCGGCAAAGACCACATAAAAGCCCGCGCGATCCAGCCCCAGCTCGTCAAAGAGCGGGTTCTCCGCGCGCGGCACGGGGCGGATGGCGGCGGTATCCGCCCAATTTTCCACCACGTCCAGCTTCCAGTCCGGCACGCCCTTTTGCAAAAGCGTGTCCCACATATCGGGCGAAACGGTCACAAGGTGCGCGTTGCCCGTGTAGCTCTCGCTCTCGATTTTGCGGAAGGCCCAGCCCACGGGGGAATAGGCGGAAAGCTTGCCCATGGCGAATATGCTGTCCGGGAAAATATCCTGTAGAATATAGACCGTGCGGGCCCGGCGATTGAGCCACTTGCCCACAACGCCCAAAAACGGCGGAATGTGCGTAATGAGGTATACGTCCGTATCCAGCCGCCTTGCCTCGCGGTACAGCGCCCAGGTGTTGCCCGCAAAGCGGAGGGCGCGGGCGGCAAGCCCGCTCCGCTCCCGCGTGCGCGCGCCCACCCGGCGGATGCACACGCCGTTTTCCGTCACCTCGTATACGCGCTTGCGGCCCTTTCGGTACGCCTCCTCGCTTAGACCCCTTGTGGGTATGTTGCACACCACGCGCACGCTGTGCCCGTGGGAGGCGAGATCGTCGGCAATGTTTTGCATCAGATGCGTAATGGGCGTGATCTCCGGCGCGTAGTAGGCGGATAGGATGGTAATGTTCAGCCCGCGCGCGCCGCCGCTCGAGCCGCCGCCTTCCAGCACGCCTTCCCGGCGGCCCACCGACCGCGCCGTGCGGAAGATGCACACAAGATCGAAGCGCACGCACATGCGCTGCACGTACTCGCCGTCGAGATAGGCCTTCTGCTCGCTGTCGAGCGTGTCGCGGCCGTTGATCTGCGCCCAGCCCGTGAGGCCCGGTCGCACGTCGTTGGCGCTGAGGCCCCCGCGCCCAATATAGCGGTCGCGCGCCTCGATGAGGTCGAACTGGTTCCACAGCGCGGGGCGCGGGCCCACCAGCGACATGTTTCCAAAGAGGATGTTCCAGAGTTGCGGCAGCTCGTCGAGGCTGCTTTCACGCAAAAAACGCCCCAGCGGCGTAATCCACTTTTCAGGCTGCGTCAGCTCGTGCGTGGGGGTTTCGCCCGGCGCGGAGGTATACATGGTGCGGAATTTATAGAGCGTAAACAGGCTTTTGCGGCGGCCCACCCGCTTTTGCGTAAAGAACACGGGGCCGGGCGAATCCAGCTTGATGGCGGCGGCGAGCAGGATAAAGACGGGCAGCAGCACAAGGCTCGCAGCCAGCGATACAACAAAATCAAACGCGCGCTTGACAAAAAAGTACATGCCGCCGCCTTATAGAGCGTCCGTCGCCCGAACGCTCCAAAAATGGATACAATCCGCGAATTTACTTTAAGAATTTTAACACGCGGCCCATAGAAGTGTCAAGGAAGGCGCGCTTGCGCGCGCCCAAACGCCGGCTGCGTTCTATCCGCGCTCCTGCGCGAGGCCGCAGGCGGCAATCGCCTCGGAAAGACGCGAAACGGGAACGAGCGCCGCGCCCTCGGGCGCGCGAAGCCGAGCCGCGCGCGGCACGAGGATGCGGGTATAGCCCAGCCGGACGCACTCGCTCACGCGCGTATCCAGACGGGACACGCCGCGCACCTCGCCGGTGAGGCCCAGCTCGCCTATGGCCGCCGTGTGCGCGGGCAGCGCGCTGTCAAAGAAGGCCGACGCGACGCAGAGCGAAAGCGCAAGATCCGCCCCGCGCTCGTCG
>CAZWSI010000014.1:0-58739 GCA_964636405.1 uncultured Oscillospiraceae bacterium | reverse complement strand
TTCTGGAGAAAAAATACGGTGCACCCCAGATCACCAATGACGGCGTCACCATCGCCAAAGAGATCGAGCTGGAGGATGCCTTCGAGAACATGGGCGCCCAGCTCGTCAAGGAAGTCGCCACCAAGACCAACGACGTCGCGGGCGACGGCACCACCACGGCGACCCTGCTGGCGCAGGCCATCGTCCGCGAGGGCATGAAGAACGTGGCTGCGGGCGCAAACCCGATGGTACTGAAAAAGGGCATCGAGCTGGCGGTTAACGAGGCGGTCGAGGGCTTGAAGGATCTGTCCAAGCCGGTCGGCGGCAAGCAGGCCATCGCGCAGGTCGCGGCCATCTCCGCGGGCGACGACAGGATTGGCACGCTCATTTCCGACGCGATGGAGCGGGTCGGCAGCGACGGCGTGATCACGGTCGAGGAATCCAAGACCATGAAGACCGAGCTCAACATCGTCGAGGGCATGCAGTTTGACCGGGGCTACGCCTCCGCCTACATGGCCACCGATACCGACAAGATGGAAGCCGTGCTGGATAATCCGCTCATTCTCATCACCGAGAAGAAGATTTCCAACATTCAGGAGATTCTGCCCCTGCTCGAGCAGGTTGTGCAGCAGGGCAAAAAGCTCCTCATCATCGCCGAGGACGTCGAGGGCGAAGCGCTGGCGACTCTGGTGATCAATAAGCTCCGCGGCACGTTCACGTGCGTAGCCGTCAAGGCCCCGGGCTTTGGCGACCGCCGCAAGGCCATGTTGCAGGATATCGCCATCCTCACCGGCGGCGAGGTTATTTCCGAGGAGCTGGGGCTCGATCTGAAGGAGACAACCGTCGCGCAGCTCGGCACCGCGCGCCAGGTCAAGGTCGACAAGGAGAATACCACCATCGTCGAGGGTGCGGGCGACCCGGCCCAGATCAAGGCGCGTATCAACTCCATCAAGGCCCAGATCGAGGAGACGACCTCCGATTACGACCGTGAAAAGCTGCAGGAGCGGCTGGCCAAGCTCGCGGGCGGCGTAGCCGTCATCTCCGTGGGCGCGGCGACCGAGGTCGAAATGAAGGAAATCAAGATGCGCATGGAAGACGCGCTCAACGCGACCCGCGCGGCCGTGGAGGAGGGCATCGTCCCGGGCGGCGGCGTAGCGCTCATCAACGTGCTCGACCGCGTGTCTGCCCTGCTTGAAAAGACGGCGGGCGACCAGAAGACCGGCGTACAGATCGTGCTGCGCGCCCTCGAGGAGCCCATCCGTCAAATCGCAGCCAACGCGGGCGTGGAAGGCTCCGTGGTTGTGGAGAACATCAAGCGCGCCAACAAGAAGGGCTACGGCTACAACGCCGCGACCGATTCCTATGGCATGATGGAAGAAATGGGCATCTGCGACCCGACGAAGGTAACGCGCAGCGCTCTTCAGAACGCGGCCTCCGTATCCGCCATGGTGCTCACCACCGAGAGCCTTGTGGCCGATATCAAGGAGCCCCCGGCTCCCGCGCCGGCCGGCGCGCCCGACATGGGCGGCATGTATTAAGCAAATACACCCACAAACACGCGAGGGCGGGCCAAAAGGCCCGCCCTCAGTCCGTTAAAGGGGCGTCCGGGATTGGCAGGGGGCCGCAGCTCCTTTCCTTTTTTCTTTTCGTTATAAACTTCGAAAAGGATAAAAAATAATGCTTGACAGGCGATACACCCTGTTGTATAACTGTGCTAGGTAAATAATACACTAATGCAAAGATACATTACGAAAGGAGGAACGGACTTGGCTTGGCAGTTTTCATCCCAGCAGCCCATTTACCAGCAGATTGTCGATCATCTGGAGATGGATATTTTCAGCGGGGTATACGCCATGGGCGAGCGGCTTCCGAGCGTGCGCGAGCTTGCGCAGCTTGCGGCGGTCAATCCCAACACCATGCAGCGCGCGCTTGCGGAGCTTGAGAGCATGGGCCTGGCGACAACGCAGCGCAACAGCGGCCGCACGGTGACGACGGATATGGAGGCGGTAAACCGCGCCAAGGCGGAAAAGGCGGCGCGCCTGACGCAGGATTTTTTAAGCCGGATGCGGGCGTTCGGCCTGTCGAAGGAGGAGGTGCTGGCGCTTTTGGCCCAGCAGGATATCGAGGAGGAGAAAGAACATGCAGACAATACTTGAAGCCCACGCCCTGACCAAGCGCTACGGCGGGCAGCTCGCCTTGAACAACGTTTCGTTTTCGCTTCCCGCGGGCAAGATCGTGGGCCTGCTCGGGCCCAACGGCAGCGGCAAAACCACCTTTATCAAGCTTGCGGCGGGACTGCTTACGCCCTCGGCGGGCATGATTATGATCGACGGAAAGCCCGTGGGGCCCGATACGAAGGCGGTCGTATCCTATTTGCCGGAAATGACCTATCTGCCCAACTGGATGCGGGTTGTAGACGCGCTGGATTACTTTGAGGACTTTTACAGGGACTTTGACCGCAAACGCGCCATAGAAATGCTCGCGACCCTCCGCGTTCCGGCGGAAGCGCGCATGCGGGCCCTGTCCAAGGGCACGCGCGAAAAGGTGCAGCTCGTGCTGGTCATGTCGCGCCACGCCAAGCTTTATCTGCTGGACGAACCCATCGGCGGCGTGGACCCGGCGGCAAGGGACTTTATATTGAACACGATCATTCGCAACTACTGCGAGGATTCCACCATCCTGTTCTCCACGCACCTGATCGCGGATGTGGAAAAGGTGCTGGACGAGTTCATCTTCCTGCGCGAGGGCAACATCGTGCGGCAGGATACCATGGACAACGTCCGCGAAACGGAAGGCAAATCCATCGACGAGCTGTTCAGGGAGGCATTCAGATGCTGAAAAAATTATTCAAACACGATTTTCGGGCGCTTTCCCGCACGCTGCTGCCTGTAGAGCTGGCGGTACTGGGCGCGTCGGTGGTGGTCACCGTGATTCTCACCGTGTGCATGCGCCTTGCCGCCGGCGGAAAGCTGGCCGATTGGGCCGAGGCCATCCTGATGGGCACCTCTGTTTCCGCTTCGGTGCTCGTGGGGCTGGCGGTGCTGGCTTCACCCTTTGTCGCGCTGTTGTTCATCGCGCTGTACTTCTATAATAACCTCATGACCAGCCAGGGCTATCTTACCTTTACGCTGCCCACAACGCCGGGCAAGATCCTCTGGTCCAAGCTGCTCACGGGCATGATCTGGGCGCTCGTCAGCTTCGCGGTGCTGGCTGCTTCCGGCGCGTTCTTCATGCTGTTTGGGACCAGCACGAGCGAAATTGTCAACGGGGGCGCGGTGGACTTGATTACGAGCCTCTTTAGGGGCTTGCCGATCCTGGCCGAATTTGGCAACGTGCCGCTTCTCACGCTTGAGCTGATTGTTTTCGTGCTGCTGGCGCTTGCGCAGCAATTGCTGCACATCTATTTTGCGGTCGTGATCGGCGGCATGGTCGCCAAGCGCAAAAAGCTGCTCGCCTCGATCGGCATGTATTTCCTCATCAACATCGGCGTGAGCATCCTGAGCACCATCTACAATCTCGTCTTTGGGTTGGGGCTCTCGGTTTGGACAGGCGCGGCCGTTACGGTCTTTAACGATCTGGAGGCGTCCGCCTTCACATACGCCGCGATTGGCTGGAACATTCTCTGGCAGGCCCTCCTCTGCGTGGTGTTCTTCCTTCTCTCGCGCGCGATCCTCACCAAAAAGCTAAATCTGCAATAAGGCGAAACCGACTAAAGGCGCCGGGCACGGTCAACTGCCCGGCGCTTTTTGCGCGCATATTCAAACCATACAGCACGCCTGGCTTTTCCGTCCCCTCAAAAAGAAAAAAGCGCAACCCGCGCATTGCGCGCGTGCGTGCGCGCCGTTATAATGAACGATATGAAACGAGTATTAGGCTGCATTCGCCGTGCGGACGAGCGCTACGGCATGATTCATGACGGGGACAAGCTTTGCGTGGGCGTATCCGGCGGCAAGGATTCGCTGCTGCTGATGGAGGCGATGGCGCTGTACAGGCGCTTTAGCTATACGAAATTCGACGTGTGCGCCGTCATGCTCGATCTGGGCCTTAAGCGGCAGGATACGGACGCGATCGAGCGCTTTGCGGAGAAGGTGGGCGTGGACTTTGAAGTGGAGCGCACCGATATCGGCAAGGTGGTGTTTGAATATCGCGAGGAGCGGAGCCCCTGCGCGCTTTGCGCCAAGCTTCGCCGCGGTGCGCTCAATACCTACGCCGTGGCCCACGGCTGCAACAAGGTCGCATTGGGCCACAACCGCGAGGACGTGCTGGAAACCTTTTTTATGAGCATGCTGTACGAGGCACGCATCAACACCTTCGCGCCCGTCACCTATCTGTCGCGCAAAAACGTGACGATTATCCGCCCGCTCGTCTTTCTGCCCGAAAAATACGCGCTCTCGGTCGCCCGTCAGCGCGCATTGCCCGTGCTGCCGCCCAACTGCGACGTGGCGGGGCACACCAAGCGCGAGGAGGCCAAGGAGCTGCTTGTGCACTTGACCACCCTCGTGCCCGACGCGCAGGAGAAGATCATGAGCGCGCTGGCCAATACGGAAAAATATGGGCTCTGGGATCGCATGCGCCTGCCGCCCGAGGCATAACGGCCCAGTCGGCCCGCCTATGCCTTGCCCTGCACGCGGCGGATGGTTTTCTCCATCTGCTCCTCGTTCCACAGCACGGGGACGGGGTAGACGGGGTTGGCCTCCGCGAGCGCCCAGCGGATCATTTGCGGGATGTCCTCGTCGCGGATGTGATCGAAGTGATCGGGAATGCCCATATCGCGGTTCATGCGGCGAATCTCGCGGATAAAGCCCTGCGCCCTTTCCGCTTCACTATCGCCTTGCACGCCGGTCAGCTCCGCAAGGCGCGCGAGCCTGGGGTATATGGCGGGGCCGAAATCCTCCATCACAATGGGCAGAATCACGGCGTTGGCCAGGCCGTGCGGCGTGCCGTACAGGCCGCCGAGCGTGTGCGCGATGGCGTGCACATAGCCCACGCACGCGCGCGTAAAGGCCGCGCCCGCCTTAAAGCTGGCGTACAGCATGTTCAATCGCGCGTCCGCCTGCTTGCCGTCCCTGTATACGGATTCCAGGTTTTGGAATATGAGCGCGGCAGCCTCCTCGGAGAGGCGCTGCGTGTATTTGGGCGCGTAGCGATTGGTGTAGGCCTCCACCGCATGCGTGAGCGCGTCCATGCCTGTCGCGGCGGTAATATGCGGGGGGAGGCCCAGCGTCAGCTCCGGGTCCAGCACCGCGCACAGCGGAATGAGCACAGGGTCGTTGACGGCGTATTTATGGTGCGTTTCGCGGTCGGTCACCACCGCCGCGATGGTCGTTTCCGAGCCGGTGCCCGCGGTGGTGGGCACGGCGAAGAGCGGGGGGATTTGCAGCAGCACCCGGAGCTGCCCGCCCAGCCGGTTCACGCTTGTGCGCGGCCGCACAATGCGCGCGCCGCAGGCTTTGGCGCAGTCCATGGACGAGCCGCCGCCAAAGGCGATGATCCCTTCGCAGCGGCTTTCCAGATACATTTTGCGCGCCGCCTCGATGTTTTCAATGGACGGATTGGGCTCCACGCCGTCGTAGACCGCGCAAGTGAGGCCAGCCTCCCGGGCCGCCGCCAGCATGCCGTCGAGCAATCCGAGCCGGTGGAGCGTGGCGTCCGTGACCACGAGCACGCGGGAGATTTTTTTCGCGCGCACCAGCGCGGGCAGCGTTCTTACGCTTCCGGGCCCCTCGACGATTTGGGGGCTGCGCCACGGCAGCAGATACATGGCGCGCGTAAGGACGAACTGGAACACATGATACCAAGCCTTTGTCAAAGCCCATTTTGTTCGATTCATGGAACAGGCGCCTCCCTATATGCTGTTTTTGGTATGTCCAGGCTGCGTTTTTGTGCGTTTATGCTGTCTTTAGCTGTGTCCCTTTTGTGGGGAAACCGTGCCGGAAAAGGAAGAAATCGATGAAACAAGAGCCCCGCTGGGCCGCGTTTGGAGGATGTGCAGGGCGTTTAAGGAAAGGATGCTTTTCTCGCCCGCGCGAATTGCCGAACGGGGTGTGACAAATCGCGAAGGAAGACCGCGTCATTCCGCTCTCACGGCAATCGCCCCTTTCGTATGCACCGACAGCCGGCGCCTGTCTGGATTTGCGCTTGGGCGCGCGTCTCTAGCCTTGCTGCGGGAAATACTGATAGAGCTGGCAGGAGAGGCCGCCGTTGCTGAGCTTGCGGCGCTTATCTGCACGCTTGCCGTAGGCGCGCTCAAAATCGCGGTTGCCGGAAAAGATGCTCCGCGTCCAGTCTGGCAAGAGATCAAAGCGCGCGCGCATTTCGGCATAGAGCGCGTCCGCGCTTTGCCGGTCGAGCAAGCGCTCGCCATAGGGCGGGTTGCACACCAGCACGCCGCCGCGCTTGTCGCTTTCCAGCGCGGAAAGGGGCTTGACGGCCCAGTTGACCATTACGCCCGCCTTTTTGGCGTGCAGCTTGCACAAATCAATGCAGCGCGCGTCGATATCCGAGCCAAGGATATCCACAGGCACGTTTTGCACGCTGTCGCGCGCCTCCTCGCGGGCTTTTGCAAAGCAGCCCTCGGGCAGGAAGCGCCACTTCTCCGCCGCAAAGGGCCGGTTGAGCCCCGGCGCACGGTTCTGCGCGATCATCGCCGCCTCGATTGGCATGGTGCCCGAGCCGCACATGGGATCGATAAACGGCCGCTCAGCCCGATAGCGGGAGAGCAGAACAATGGCGGCCCCCAGCGTTTCGGACAGAGGCGCGGTCACGTTATAGGTGCGGTAGCCGCGCCGCGAAAGCCCCGCGCCGCAGCAATCGAGGGTGAGCGTAGCCACATCGCGCAGCAGGCCTACCTCCACCACCACCTCGTCGCCCGATTCGGGAATGACCTCCGTGCGGTAGGCGCGCTTGAGATTCTCCACAATGGCCTTTTTGACGATGCTTTGGCAGTCGGACACCGAAAAGAGCGTGCTCTTGGCCGATTTTCCGTTCACGTGAATGCGCGCGTCGCGCGGGAGGTACGGCTTCCAATTCATGTCGAACACGCCCGTAAAGAGCGCGTCAAAGCTCGTGGCGGGGAAGCTTGCCAGCTCCAGCAGCAGCCGCTCCGCCGTCCGCAGATACAGCAGCGCGCGGCACAGGCCCTCCGCGTCCGCGTCAAAGCGCACGCGCGCGTCCTCCGCCTCGATATGCTCCGCATTGAGCGCGCGCAGCTCCCGCACGGTCACGGCCTCGAGGCCAAGCTTTGTCGTAGCGATCAGGCGCATACTATTCATCCTCCGTCAAAATGGGCAGATCAAGCCGGGAGAGCGCGTTGCGCAGCCTCGTCCCGCTCACACGGTATTTCTTGCAGAGGGCCTGCTCGTCTGGCTTTTCGCCCAGCGAGGCGCGGCCCGCGTATTCCAGCGCCGCGGCCGTGGCCGTCTCCTGCATGGAGGTAAGGCGCGGCGGCATGCCGGCGTTTTGCTCGATATACGTTTGCAAAAGGGCCACGCCCGCTTCGATTGCCTTTTGTGCGGCCTCGTCCTCCGCCTGCGCGGCAAGGAGCTGCAAAACGTGCTCGTACGCGGCGGGGAGCTTATCGCCCTTTAGCTTCATCATGTTGACGCGGCCCTGCACCCAGCGGCCGTCGAGATAGGCCATGTACGGCTCCTTTGCGTTTAGGCGCTTCAGCATGGCAAATACCGTCCGTTTCAGGCTGTCCGGCTGATCGGTGCGCAGCAGGAAAAGCCGCAGCTCCCGCTCCGCGCGCTCGTCGCCGAAGGTGTAGAGCAGATTCAGCATAGATTTTTTGGCCCGCTGCTCCGGGAGCGTGAGCGCCCATAAAAGCAGGTTGCGGAAGCTGTTGTCCTCGCTCCAGAGGCGCTTGACCTCAGCCTCGCTCGCGCTTAGGGTGCGGTTAATCTGGCTTAAACGCCGGAACATCTCGCCAAACGGAACCTGATAGGGGATGGACCAGCGCGCGCGCGCATCCCCCTTGCCCGAGCCCGCGCGTTTCACCAGGCCGTAATAGTAGCGCGCGACGGTATCGTTCGGGTTGATGCGCATGAGCTTGCGGTAGCAGGCCTGCGCGGCTGCGGTTTCCCCCAGCATAAAGAAGCAGTAGCCCTGCTTGTGCAAAAGGTTTTCATCGTAGGGAACCTGCTGCGCGAGGCTTGCGAGGGTCTTTTTCGCCTCCTCAAACCGGCCGAACTCCAATTCGAGCACAGAGCGGTTATGGAGCGTCTCGGGCGCTTCGTCCGCGCAGGCCTCGAGCGCGTCCAGCGCCTCGCGCGCGGCGTCCTCGTGCGAGGAAGCTTCGCTGCCCGTGCTGTAGAGGAAGAAGGCGCGGTTTGCCAGCGCCTGCGCATTTTTTCCGTCCTGCTCGAGCACGCGGGCGTTGACCGCGAGCGCCTTTTTCTTGTCCCCGTTGCAAAAATGTGCGAGCGACAGGATGTTCAGCCCCCGAACGGAATTTGGATAGCGCCGCAGATGCGATTCAACCAGCGCCACGGCCTGCGCGGCCTGCTGGCTGTCGATGAGCCGCTTTGCGCGCAGACAAACCTCGTCGGTATCGTAATCCTCGTCGGTGATCAGGCCCGTGGCGTCTCTCATGGCCGCGTCGTCGTCGATGAAATCGAGAAAATCCTCCGCGTCGGCCGCGAAAAAGCCGTTCGGGTCGAGGTCGAGGTAGCTTTCCAGGCTGTCCGCGGCGCAGTCGAACGCGCGCATGCCGAAATAATTGCACGCCAGCCCGAAGTAGCACTCCGGGGCGGGATCGTACATGGAAAGCTGCAAAAGCAGATATTGGTTGCTTTCCTCAAAGCGCTGCATCTGCCCGAGAATTTCGGAGAGCGCGAGACAGCACTCCGTATTGCCCGGATCGCTGACGTACGCCCTGCGGTATTGATGCGCCGCGTTGACTAAATCGCCGTGCACCATTTCCTTTGCGCCGCGCTTTAAAAAGAACGCGGAGCCCTGTTCAAAGGGGATAATCTTACCCCGCTTGGCTTCATCCGCCATGTTTATGACCATAGCTTTCGCAGTCGCGAAAGCACCCTTTCTGCCGGAGTTGGGCTGGTTTCACGTCGGAAAATTGTCGCCCTCGGCGGCAAAATTCCCGCTTCGCGGCAATGGCACAAAACGCTCGTTTGAAAGATTTATCCTTCAAACTTTTTCCCGGCCGCGTATTGCACGCGGCTGCCGCCGGCCCGGGGCGGGTGGAATGTAAACGCCTCGTATGCCGAAATATCCGTAAAACCGGCCTTTGTCAGCGCCGCAACGAGCTCGTCGTGGGTATGCGCGCGCTGCACATGCCGCTCGTTAAAGCGCTCGTAGAGCGCGCCGCGCTTGACAAAGAAATGGAGCCGCATCTCAAGCAGCCGCGAGGCGGGATCGAACGCGTTCTCCCAGACGTAGCTCACGTCGCCCTCTTCGGTAAAAAACGTGTGGCCGCCCAGCGTGTTTTCAAGCTTGTATGCGCTCGAAACGTCGAAAAGCAGCGTCCCGCCCTCCTTAAGCGCCTTGTTGGCCGCCTGAAAGAAGGCGGCGAGCGCTTCCGGCGAATCGAGGTAGTTTACCCCGTCGAGCGCGCAGACGACCGCGTCCACCGGGCGGTGCGTCTCGAGCGCGCGCATATCCTGCCGCACAAAGGGCACGCGCAGCCCGGCGCGGCGCGCCTTGTCCTGCGCCACCCGAAGCATGTCCTCCGAAAGGTCCGCGGCGACATAGCGCCCGGCAAGGGGCGCGAGGCGGCGGGTGAGCTCGCCCGTGCCGCAGGCGCACTCCGCGATATCGGGCGCGGCGACGCCGGGCAGACGCCGCTGTAAAAGCGTCGCCAGATAGCGCGCCCATGCGTCGTAATCCACGTCGCGCATGAGCCGGTCGTATAGCTCCGCAAAGCGTCCGTACGAACGCGCCTGTTCCATCATATTCGTATTCTACACTACCCGCGCTTCTTTTTCAAACCCTTCGGCGCGCATTCCCGCAAACGCGTTGTCTTTTATTTCCGCTTCGTTTCCGTTTGCCGTGCCCGCACGCAGGAAACGCTTCCCCATCCTGCATTTTTCTTTCGTTTTCCTCAAACGCTTGAATTGACAAATGGAAACCGATGGTCTACACTTACCCTGTTACACTTTATTCATAATTTTGCGCTGTGGCGCATATAAGGAGTTGATGCAGATGAAGCAGTACAAAATCGCGGTGGTCGGCGCGACCGGCATGGTGGGGCGAAAGTTTTTACAGGTGCTCGAGGAGCGTAAGCTGCCCGCGTACGAGTACGTGCTCTTTGCTTCCGAGCGCAGCGCGGGCGTGAAGCTTCCCTTCATGGGGAAGGAATACGAGGTGCGGGCGCTCACCGAGGACGCTTTCACGAACCTGCACGCGGATATCGCCCTGTTTTCCGCAGGCGGCGATACCTCCAAGCGCTTTGCCCCCATCGTGGCCGCCTCCGGCGCGGTTGTGGTCGATAATTCGAGCTGCTGGCGCATGGACCCGGATGTGCCGCTCGTCGTGCCCGAGGTTAACCCCGAGGCTGTGGCGGGCTACAAAAAGAAGGGCATCATCGCCAATCCGAATTGCTCGACCATACAGGCCATGGTCGTGCTCAAGCCCCTCTCCGACGCGTACGGCTTGAAGCGCGTGGTGTATTCCACCTATCAAGCCGTATCCGGCGCGGGCATGCAGGGCTATCAGGATCTGGCGGAGGGCGTAAACGGCGTGCCGCCCAAGAAATTCCCGCACCCCATCGCCTTCAACTGTCTGCCCCACATCGACGTGTTCCTCGACAACGGCTATACCAAGGAGGAGCAGAAGATGGTGGATGAAACCCGCAAGATATTGAGCCTGCCCGAGCTGCCCGTTACCGCAACCACCGTGCGCGTGCCGGTGTTCCACGGACATTCGGAAAGCGTCAATATCGAGTTTAACCGCCCCTTCGACCTTGGCGAGCTCCGCGCGCTGCTTGAGCGCGCCCCGGGTCTCGTCGTGCAGGACGACCCGGCCCATAACGTCTACCCCCTCGCCATCGAGGCCGAGGATACCGACCCCGTCTACGTCGGCCGTATCCGCCGGGACTTCTCCGTGGAAAACGGGATCAACCTCTGGTGCGTGTCCGACAATATCCGCAAGGGCGCCGCGACCAACGCCGTGCAGATTGCGCAGGAACTGATTCGTTACTGGGAGGCGTAATTCATGTCCATTTTCACCGGCTCCGCCGTAGCCATCATCACGCCGTTCCGTCAGGGGAGCGTCGATTTCACGGCCATGACGCGGCTCATCGAGCTGCAAATTGCCAGCGAAACGGACGCTATCGTGGTCTGCGGGACCACGGGCGAAGCGTCCACCATGTCGACGGATGAAAAGCTCTCGGTGATCCAGTTTGTCGTCGAGCGCGTGGGCGGCCGGATTCCCGTGCTTGCGGGCACCGGCGGCAACAATACCCAGACCGTGATCGAAAGCAGCAAGGCCGCCGAGGCCATCGGCGTGGACGGATTGCTGATCGTGACCCCCTACTACAACAAAACCACGCAGCCGGGCCTTGTGGCGCACTTTAACGCCGTGGCCGACAGCGTGGGCTTGCCCATTCTCGTGTACAACGTGCCGAGCCGCACGGGGATGAACGTGCTGCCCGCCACCATGGCCGAGCTTTTGCGGCATGAGAACATCGTGGGCATCAAGGAGGCCAGCGGGAACATCGAGCAGATCGTAAACCTCGCGGCGCTCTGCCCGGGGTGCGATATCTACGCGGGCAACGACGATCACATTCTGCCTGTGCTCTCCATCGGCGGAAAGGGCGTCATTTCTACCATCGCCAACATCATGCCCGAGAGCGTGCACGCGCTCTGCGACGCGTTCTTTTCCGGCAATATCGATTTGGCGCGGGAGATCCAGATTCAGCTCATTCCTCTCTGGAAGGCGGCGTTTTGCGAGGTTAACCCCATCCCCACCAAGGCGATGATGGGGCTCATGAAGCTCTGCGATCCGGATGTGCGGCTGCCGCTCGTGCAGCCTACTGCCGCGAGCATGCGGCTGCTTGAGGACACGCTCAAGGCTTATGAGCTGATCTAAAGGCGGGAAGGAGCTTGGCTATGCCCATCATTCGCATTTTGCTCAACGGCTGCCGCGGGCACATGGGCGCGGCTGTGGCCGCGGCCGTGGCCGCGCGCGGCGAGCGCTTTGCCATCGTCGCGGGCGCGGACGCGTGCGCGCAGATCGGAAGCCCCGCGTTGCCCTTCCCCGCGTACGCCTCCCTGAGCGACGCGCCGGAGGAGGCCGATCTCATCGTGGACTTTTCCGTAGCCGCCGCGCTGCCGGATGTGCTTGCCTGCGCCGTGGTGCGCAAGCTGCCGGTTATCGTGGCCACGACGGCCCTGACCGAGCGGCACGAGGCGCTGCTTGACGAGGCGGCCACGCACATCCCGGTATTCCAGTCTGGCAATCTATCGCTGGGGGTCAATTTGCAGCTCGCCCTTGTGCGCAGCGCCTGCCGCGCGCTCTGTCCGGGCTTTGACGTGGAAATCGTGGAGCGGCACCACAACCGCAAGCTCGACGCGCCGAGCGGGACCGCGCTCATGCTTGCAAACGCCGTGGCGGCCGAAAGCGCCGATCCGCTCACCTATGTTTACGGCCGGAGCGAAAAGGATCAGCGCCGCGCCAAAAACGAGCTCGGCATTCACTCCGTGCGCGGCGGCACGCTGGTCGGCGAGCACGAGGTGTCCTTTATCGGTACGGACGAGGTCATTGAAATTACGCATCGCGCCTATTCCAAGCAGGTGTTCGCGCAGGGCGCGCTGCGCGCGGCGGAGTTTCTCATCGGGCAACCCGCCGGGCGCTACAACATGCAGGATCTCTTCGGGAGCCTGTAGCGGCGGCTTGATCCGCCAAGCATCAATCCTGCGGGGCCCATACGGTCACATTCGGAGACGCGCCTTGCGTCTCCTTTTTTATGCACGCGTCGATGGCTTCCGCCAGATACGGCACGGCGGCGAGCGCCTGTTCGAGCGTATTCTGGTTATGTCCCACCTCCACAAGCAGACAAACGGCGGGCAGGTGCTGGTTGTACCGGCCTGTTTTGACGCGCACGTCGCGCGCAAGCCGCTCGCTTGTAAGCAGCAGTTGATCGGTAATGGCCTGGGCAAAGGCCCGGTTTCGTTCATAATCCGGCATTTCGTCAAAGCCCGTGCCCGTCGCGCCCGCACCCGTGCCCACCACAAACATGAGCCGCGCCACCTCCTCGCCGGCAATCTCCGCAAAGTCCGGCGTGCCCGACGCGTCGCGGTGCACGTCGATGAAGTAATCCACCGTGCCGTATTCGCTTACATACCGCCGCATGGTTTCCTCGGAGCGCGAATAGGCGCTTGAAAGCTTGGGCGGCTCGTGATTCTGCGTATCGTGCAAAACGAAGTAGCCCTTGTCGCGCAGAAGCGCGGAAAGGCACTTGCCCACGGCTATTACGTTTCGGCTCTCATTCTTGGTGCGCCACTTCCCGCTCTCCTCATAGGAATAACGCTCCGTTTGCGCATACGCCTCCGTGGCATGGGTATGATAAACCACGATGCGCGGCGCGGGCGTGGCCGTGGCGTGCGAAAGCGCGGGCACGGCGGACGCCGATGTGGGCGCGGGCGTCGCGGCAAGCAGCAGCGCGGTTTGAGCGGGCGGCGCGGGCGTGGCGGCGAGCGCGGCCCGTTCCCGCTGCCGCGCGTTGAGCGCGCCCTTGAGGCGGTAGCCCGCCGTGAGCGTGAGCGCAAGCGCCGCAATAAACGCCAGAATGCCGGCGGCGCGTCGGAGCCTGTCCAGCTTTTCCCTGCGGCGTTTATCGATCCTGCGTTTTCGGTAGCCTGCTTCCATGCGCGCCCCTCCTTCTTCTTAAGATATGAAAAGGGGGACGAGGCTAGACTAGGCGAAAATCAGGATAACAGCGTGGCAATTTCATCGTAGGCCGCGCCGTGCAGCATGCGGTTTACACCCTCGGCGAGAATGCCCGCCGCATCGCCGATCATCAAATCAATATCCTTGGGCGTGACGATCATGTCCCCAAAGCGGGCGCGCACCGTCTCGCGCACAAGCGCGTCCAGCGCTTCCTCCGCCTCGGCGTTCCTGTTCTTTTCACCGCTTTTTTCGTTGATGGCGGCCAGCGTTTCGCTCGCGATGGTGGACGCGTACACGACCGTGGGCACGCCCACGGCGATTACGGGCAATCCAACGGTTTCAGGGGTAATGCCCTGCCGATGATTGCCCACGCCCCCGCCCGGCAAAATGCCCCGGTTGCCAAGCTGGATGGTGGTGTTGATGCGCGCGGCCCGCTGCGAGGCGAGCGCGTCGATGCAGATGAGCGCCTTGGGCGCAACGCAAGCCGTAAGGCCGCGCACGACCTCCAGCGTTTCAAAGCCCGTTACGCCCAGCACGCCCGGCGCCATGGCCGCCACGGGCCGCATGCCCGCGGGCGCGAGCTCCGGCGCATGCCGCCGGATATGGCGCGTAACAAACAGCTTTTCCACCACGCGCGGGCCCAGCGAATCCGGCGTAACCTGCCGGTTGCCCAAGCCCAGCACCAGCACCTCGTCGCCGGGCGCAAGAAAGCTTAGCTGCGCGGCAAGCGCCTCGGCAAGCGCTTTTGAAGCATCCGCAAAGCTTTTCGGCTCCCGCGCGGCAATGCCGGGCGCGTCGAGGCTGATATACACGCCGCGCGGCTTTTCGAGCGCTTTTGCCGCCTCCTCGGTTTCAATTTCGATGCTTGTTACGCGCACGCTTCCCCGCTCCCAGCTATTTTCCGCGACCCCGGGCAGGTCGGGAAGCTGCTCGCGCGCCTCCCGCGCAAGGTCGGTTCTCATATCCGGCATGGAATCCCCTCTCCTGAATAAAAAGTCACGGCCCGTACCCGAGCCGTGACTTAGTATGCCCGCTATGCCGGAAAGCTTTACAGCATGATGCAGATCAGGCCGTTGCAGCCCTCGTTGACAATGCGTTCTAGGGTTTCGCGCAGACGGTCGCGCACCTCGCCCGGCAGACCGTTAACCTTGCCCGCCATGCCCTCCCGCACAAGATCGTAGAGCGGCTTGCCGAAGATATTGGTCTGCCAGAGCGTGGTCGGGTCGCTTTCAAAGGTGCCGAGCAGATACTGCACGAGCGCTTCCGATTGCTCCTCCGTGCCCACGATGGGGTTGACCTCGCTGAGCACATCCACGCGGATGACATGCAGGCCCGACGCGCGCGCCCGCAGCCGCACGCCGAAGCGGCTGCCCTGCTGCATGATCTCCGGCTCCTCGAGCTCCATCTCGTCCATGGCGGGCGAAACGAGCCCGTAGCCCGTTTGCCGCGCTTCGGAGAGTGCCATGGACACGCGGTCGTATTCTTTTTTTGCGGCGACAAACTCCTTCATGGCGGAAAACAGCGCGAAATCATCCTCGATGGGGCAGCCGCACACCTCGGTGAGCACCTCGTAAAAGAGCCCCTCCTCGGGCGAAACGGTGAGCACCGCCTCGCCCGTGCCGAGCGACACGCTCGTTACCTGCGCGGGCTCAAAGCGCTCTACATGCGAAAGCTCCGACGCGAGATATTGATAATCCCGCATGCGCGAAAGCGCGGGCATCGCGCCGTATACGGGCAGCAGGATGCGCTGCATGAGCGGATGGTCTTTCGGAAGCGCGCGCAAGAAAGGCGGCACCCGCAATTCAAGGAGCGTGAGCGGGAACTCGAGCAAAATCTCCTCGATGAGGCGGCTGGCCTCGCCCTGGGTCATATGCTGTACGTCGAGCGGCACGCAGCACGCGCCGTAGCGCTCGGATAGCTGCCCGGCGAGGAGCCGCGCCTGCTCGCCCTCCGGCTCAACGCTGTTGAGGATGATGACAAAGGGCTTGCCGGTGGACTGCACCTCGCGCACCACGCGCTCCTCTGCCTCGATATAGCTCTCGCGCGGGAGGTCGGTAATGGTTCCGTCGGTCGTCATGACAACGCCGATGGTGGAATGCTCCTCGATCACCTTGCGCGTGCCCAGCTCCGCCGCCTCTTCAAAGGGGATATCCGCTTCGTTCCAGGGAGTGCGCACCATGCGGGGCGCATTGTTCTCGGTGTGGCCGATGGCCCCCGGCACCAGATACCCCACGCAATCCACAAGCCGTACGTTGGCAAATTCGTTTTCCGCGAATTCCAGGCGCACGGCCTCGTTCGGCATAAATTTTGGCTGGGTGGTCATAATGGTGCGGCCCGCGCCGCTTTGCGGGGTTTCATCGACGACACGGGTGCGGACAAACGCATTTTCGATGTTCGGAAGCACGAGCAAGTCCAAAAAGCGTTTGATGAACGTCGACTTGCCGGTGCGAACGGGCCCGACGACGCCAATATAAATGTCCCCCTGCGTCCGCATGGCAATATCGTGATAGAGTTTCGTTCTGTCCATAACGCGCCTCCTTACATGCTGCTTCTGAATCCCTACATGTATATGTTGGCGCGGATGAATCATGCCATGACTTGCTCAATCGCCGGCGATACGGTTTCAGCCGCGTCGCCAAACGGTCAGAAGAAAAGCTCCTTTTCTTCGCCCTTGACAAGGCGGCGGATGTTATCGATATGGCGGATATACACGATCACAACAAGGAGCGAGGCAAGCGCCACGAGTGCGGGTTCGCCGCTTCTAAGCAGCACGACCGCGAGCAAAAACGCGGCGATGCCCACAAGCGAGCAAAGCGACACGCGCTTAAAGCGCCACATGACCAGCGCCGCCGCAGCCGACGCGATCAGCGCGCCAAGCGGGAAGCTCATCCATACCACCGCAAAGGAGCAGGCCACGCCCTTACCCCCGCGAAAGGACGCGAGCGCCGGATAGCAATGCCCCAGCACCGCGCAAAAGCCCGCGATATAGCCGCCGAGCGTCCCCAGCAGCCAGCGCCCGAGCAGCACCGCCAGCACGGCCTTGACGCAATCGCCCGCGAAGGTAAACAGCCCAGGCTTGAGGCCGAAGACGCGCGCCATATTCGTGCTGCCCGCGTTGCCGCTGCCGTGCCCGCGCACGTCGTCGTGAAACACGCGCTTGCTGATGATCACCGCCGTCTGGATATTGCCGAGCAGGTATCCGGCCGCCGCGCTCCCCACAATGCCCAGTATGCTCTGCCAATAGATACCCGGCATTTACGCTTCCTCCTTCTTTTTGCTTCGGAACAGCAGCCGTATGGGTGTGCCCTCCAAAGAAAAGGATTTCCGAAAATAGTTCTCAATATAACGCTCGTAGGAAAAATGTACAAGCTGCGCGTCGTTGACGAACACAATAAAGGTCGGCGGCTGCACGGAGGCCTGCGTGGCGTAATAGAGCTTGAGGCGGCGGCCGTTCTCCGAGGGGGGCTCCACGGCCAGCACCGCTTCGCTGAGCACGTCGTTGAGCACGCCGGTCGTCACCCGGCGGCAGCTCTGCGCGTATACCTCGGAGGCCGTTTCCATCACGCGCGCCACGCGCTGCCCGTTTTTGACCGAAATAAACAGCATCGGCGCGTAGCTCATAAACGCGAGATCCGCGCCCATGTCCTTTTTAAAGCGCTCGATGGTATGCGTATCCTTCTCGATAAGATCCCACTTGTTGACGATGATCACCGTGGGCTTGCCCTCCTCGTGCGCGTAGCCCGCGATGCGCACATCCTGCTCGGACAGGCCCTCCGCAGCGTCGGTCACCAGCAGCACCACGTCCGCGCGGCGGATGGCCGCAAAGGAGCGGATCACGCTGTAGCGCTCCACGCTCTCGTCCTCGATGGCGCGCTTTCTGCGGATGCCCGCCGTGTCCACAAGCGTATAATCCCGCCCGTTCCAGCTAAAGGGCGAATCGATGGAATCGCGCGTCGTGCCCGGCACGTCGGATACGATGGTGCGCTCCTCGCCCAGCAGGGCGTTTACGAGGCTCGATTTGCCCACGTTGGGCTTGCCGACCACGGCCACGTTGACGCGCGGCGCGGCCTCCGCTTCATCCACCTTGGGAAAATCTTTCACAACCTCGTCGAGCAAGTCGCCAAGGCCGAGTCCCTGCGAGGCGGAAACGCCGATCGGCTCGCCCAGCCCCAGCGCGTAAAACTCGTACACCGCGTCGGAAAACTTGGGCGCGTCCAGCTTGTTTACGGCCAGAACGACGGGCTTTTTGCTCCGGCGCAGCATTTCCGCCACCTCGAGATCGGCGGCTGTCATCCCCTCGCGCCCGTCTGCAAGGAACACGATCACATCCGCCATTTCAACGGCAAGCTCTGCCTGCCGCCGCATCTGCACGGAGATAGGGTCTTCGCTTTCTGGCTCGATGCCGCCCGTATCCACGAGGGTAAAGGCATAGTTGAGCCACTCCGCGTCGCCGTAGATACGGTCGCGCGTCACGCCCGGCGTATCCTCCACAATGGCGATGCGCTTGCCGATCAGCCGGTTAAAGAGGGTGGATTTTCCTGTATTCGGCCGTCCTACAACTGCCACAAGCGGTTTTGCCATGGTTTTATTCTCCCAGTAAGGTTTCTGTCAGCTCCGCGCCGTCCGCCACGGGCAAAACGCGCACGCCGAGGCGCTCTGAAAGCTCTGCGCGCGTCATGCCGTCCAAAAACACATCCTCGCCCGCGCGGAGCATGCAGCGGGGGATGATGAGCGTATCCGTTTCCAGCGTGCCGTTAAGCTGACCAAGCAGGTCGCCGCCCGTCACAAGGCCGCCCACGGTCACGCTCGGGCCAAAATAGTCGTTCCGCACGGGCCGCAGCACCGCGAAAACGCCGTAGGGCGCGTACTTTTCCAGCAGCGCCGCCATAAAGGGCGCGGCGGCCGTCCCGCCCGCGCAAGTCACGCGGCGGGGAACGGAAAGCGGCGTCTTATCCCGCAGCGCCTCCAGCGCGTCGCGCTCAAAGACACGCAAAAGGCCCACGCCGTTTTCAATCTGCGGAAAATCCCCGTAGCTTTCGTACGCGGGCAGCGGCCGCCCCGCAAGGCAATACCACTCGTCGGAAGGATAGCATAAGCGCTCGCCGTCCTGCGCCGCAAAGCCGCGCTGTTTGTCCTCGAGCGCGTCCAGCACCGCCCCCGCCTCGGCCGCCGTAAAGCAGCGCAGGGGCGTGAGTCCCGCGCGAAAGCGCGTCAGGCCCACGGGCACGACGGCCACCGAACGCGCGGCGGGCCGGAGCGCGGCAAGGTCGGAAAGCGTTTGCTCAAGCGCCGCCCCGTCGTTTATGCCGGGGCAGAGCACAAGCTGGGCGTGGAACCACAGCCCCGCCTCCGCAAGGCGGGTAAGCCGCGGAAGGATATCCGCCGCCGAGGGGTTGCCCATCATGCGGGCGCGCAGAGCGCCGCCGGTGGCATGGACAGATATGTACAGGGGGCTCACGCGGCGCTCGAGAATGCGCGCAAACTCCGCCTCGTCCACATTCGTAAGGCTCACATAATTGCCAATGATAAAGGACATGCGCCAATCGTCGTCCTTAAAGTGCAGGCTTTCGCGCCCGCCCTTGGGCATTTGGTCAATAAAGCAGAACACGCAGCGGTTTTTGCAAACGCGCACCTTGCTCATCAGCCCGGAATCGAACGCGAGGCCCAGCGGCTCCGTTTCGTCCTTGCGCACGTGCGTTGTTCTGGCGTTTCCAGCCCCGTCGAGCAGGGAAAGCGTCAGGCGCTCCGCCGCGCAAAGCGCGGTATAATCGATCAGATCCTGCACGGGCACGCCGTTGATGGCCGTGAGAAACGCGCCCGGCCGTATCCCCGCGCGGGCCGCGGGCGAGCCCGGGTCCACGGAGACGATCCTTTGCCTGACTTTACCTATACTCTCCATATTGGCAGTATACCATAGCGGGGCGGGAAAAGCAAAAGAAGCGCTGCGGACTCGGTTTTATGAAACCGTCCGGCAGGGGCGGCTGGCAGACGTCCGCAGGCGAACACCGTTCGCCCCTCACGCGCAAAAACGGACCGCCCACGCTTTGCCGGGCGGTCCGTTTGCGTCGGATATTCTTTCCCTGCCTATGCGACAATCACCGTGCCGTCTTCCTTGACCGTCACGCTGCACCCCGTTTGCACGGCGGCGAGGAATTCGCCGCCCAAGCCGTCTACCACGGGCATGGACGCGTCGGTCCACACGTCCGTGAGAATCGCGCCCGCGGCCGCAAGCGAGTCGATGGGCTGGGAAAAGAGCATGCACGCGGGATAAACGCCCAGCGCCGCCGCGCAGTAGAGCACCATGCCGCCGGTGGTCGAGCCGATGGTCTGCGGCAGGCACAGCGCCTTGCCCGCCATGGGCTTTCCGTATAAATCGGCGTTGTTCTGATCGGAGCAGGTGCCCTTTTTATCGCCGAACATCAGGGATTTTTGGAAGCTTGCCAGCGTATTGAAGCCGCCTTTTGAAACCAGCGCCTCGGCGGTTACATTTCCCGGCACCACGGGGCGTCCCTTAAATTTCTTCATGTCATTTGCCCCCTTTCGAGAGAAGCTCGAGGATCTCCGCGTCGGTATGGTAGCGCGCGTTGGTATAGGTGCGCAGCTTGTTGGAATTTGTCACGACGGGCGTCTTGCCGCAGAGCGGATTGTTCATGTACATGAGCGGGCATATGTAGGAGAGCACCACGCCCATGGCCTTAAGCTTTGCGCACGCAGGGCGCTTGGCAAAGGCTGCCTGCACGGCGGGCGCGGCGGTAAACACGGTGGGAATGGCAACCTTCTCGCGGCCCGCGGCCGCAAGCGCCGCGCCAAGCTTTTCCGTCCAGTCGAGCAACTGCTCCTCGGTGAGGTGCGGGCAGCCCACAAAGCAGAGCTTGGGCGTGGCCGACGGGTTCTTCCAAATGCAGGGATAGCCGTTCTTGACGCGCGCAAGCTCCGCGTCGTCGATGATATAAACGCGGGCGTTTTCCGCGATCAGCGATTCGCCCTGCTCCTTTGCCTCGGGCGTAAGGCCCGCCACGTGATAGAGCCCGACCGCGCCGTTGCTTGCCGTGGCCGCGCCCATATCCTTCAAAAACGCGATGGTTTCTGCGTTCAGCTCCGTGCCGATATGGTCCGCAAGCCCTTTGATGTAGGGCACGTCCTCCATCACCTTCATGCCGATGGCGCTGCCGAGCACCTGCGCCTCGGGCGCTGCCGCCGTTTTGACCTCCACGATCCACGTCGCCTTGCGGCCCTCGTCGGTCAGAAGCCCAAAGTAGGGCACACAGCCCGCGATGCTGCCGAAAAGCTCGATGATGCCCGAGTTGCGGTTGCAGCGCGCGCCGAGCACGCTGTTTGCGTACACCACGGCGCTGCTCTCGGCCCAGCTAAGAAACTCGCCCTTTTTGGGCTTATTGCCGACGGGGTCGAGGTAGCAGGTGCAGGTGAACGCGTCGCGATTTAATAGCCCAAGCTTGTCGAGCTGCGCTTCGTAATCCGCCTGCTTGCCGTACATGAACTTGAATACGAGATCCTGCAGAAGGTTGGAGGGCACATTTTTGTCCAGCGGCCTCGGATCGACGGAGAATTTCTGCTCCGAGACAGCCCCGGCCTCGATGAGCTGCTCCATCAGCTTATACACGGGCTTCATCACCGACAGGCCAAAGCTTGTGACGAGATGCCCGTATTCGCTTGTGACGGGGACCATCCTCTCCGCGCCGAAGGTCTCGCCGTACCTGACGAGGGTCTGCATGACCTTGGCCATCGTCTCGCCCTTCGCGCCGTCCAGCACGGACTGCTGCTCGGGCGTTAATACCATGTTTCCCATTGCTGCCTCCTTATATCTTCGTTGCGAGACGGTAGGCCGCGCGGGTTGCCTCGAGCACCCGGCCCGCCGCAAAGCTGTCGCCGATGTTGTAGAGCTCGGGCGCTGCGTGGCACTTTTGCGCCTCAAAGTAGGCCAGCTCGTCGGGCCGTCCGCCCATGGCGAGCACCACAAGATCCGCGTCGAGCTTTTTTTGCTCCGCCTCGCAGCCCAGCTTGGGCGCGAGGGGGTTTTCAATGTTCTCGGGCAGAATGGGCTGCCAGGTGTTGTAGGGGTTGGGCACGTTCTTGTGCTTGTTGCGCGCAATCAGCGCGTGCTTTTCGTCAAAGCCCACGACCTTGGCGCAGTTATAGAGCTTCACGCCCTTTTCCTGGAGATAGTGGATGAGATGGCCGCGGTTTGCGGTGCAGGAGCCCAGCATAAAGTGCGGCAGCATTTCCACCACCGAGACTTCGCACTCCTTTTCGTAGGCGAGGTAATAGGCCGTTTCGCAGCCGACCACGCCGCCGCCCACCACCACGATCTCCTTCGCGCCGTCAAGAAGCGCCGGGTCAAGCAGCAGGTCGGTGGCCTGCACGTGCTTGATCTTGTCCAGCCCCTCGATTTTCGGCGTGAGGTTCTTTGTGCCCACGGCGTACACGATCGCGTCGAAGCCCTCCGCCTTGAGGCCCTCGGCGGACATTTCGCAGCGCATGCGCACGCTTAAATCCGTGTCCTGCTGCGCCTGGGAAAGCCGGCGGTCGAGGTAGGCAAGATAGTTTTCGAAATCGAACTTGATCTTGGGCACGCTTCCGGCCACGACCTTGCCGCCAATGTGATCGCTCTTTTCATAGAGGGTGACGCTGTGGCCGCGCTTTGCCGCCGTAATGGCAAAGTGAATGCCCGCCGGGCCCGCGCCCACGACCGCGATGCGTTTCTTCTTTTCGGCGGGAGCGGGAAGCTCGTCCATCACGTCCTCGAAGCCCGTGCGGGGGTTGACCGCGCACTGGGGATGCCCGCCGTCCACAAATTCGTTGATACAGCCCTCCTGGCAGCCGATGCAGGGGCGAATCTCGTCCACCTTCCCCGCGTACGCCTTGTTGGGCCATTCAGGGTCTGCAAGCAGCGGGCGGCCCAGCATGACCATATCGCACTTGCCCTCGCGCAGCGCCTGCTCGGCCAAATCGGGATAGCCCAGCTTGCCCACGGCGACAATGGGCACCTCCACGCCCGCGTTGGATTTGATGCCCTTTTCCGCAAAGCGCTTTTTCACAAGCTCCGATACCGGGAGGAAGCAGCCCGCGGGCATGCCTGCCGGCGGATGCGGGAGCCACCAGTTATCGTAGCAGCCGAGGTCTACGTCGAAGAGATCCACGCCCGCCTTTACGAGGTTTTCCATGTAATCGAGCGTCATTTCGATGGTGCGGCCGTTCTTGAACTTCCTCAGCGCCTTTTCCTCCATGCCCTTTTCGCCGTAGGTCTCGTTGAGGGCGAGCGAAAGGTCGATGCGGTACATGATGGGGTAGCTGTCGCCCCCGCGCTTGCGCATTTCCTTGACCAGCTCGATGCCGAAGCGCTGCCAGTCCGCGTATTTGCCCAGCTTGCGGCGGTTAAAGGCCGGGTTGGTGAGCTGCTCGAGCAGGTATCCCTCGTGCCCGTGCAGATACACGCCGTCAAGGCCCGCAGCCTTCGCGTCGGCCGTGGCCTGCCCCGCGTTTTTGATGATCTTGCCGAGCTGCCCGCCCGTAAGCGGCATGCAGGGGATCTCGGAAATATAGAAGTTGGGGTTAAAGGAGGCCGATACGGGGAATTTGAGCTGGGTCACCAGGCACTGGGGATTGCCCACGCGCCCAAGGCCCGGGGTGAGCTGCACAAAGATCTTGCTGCCGTAGGCGTGCACGCCCTGCGCGAGATCGCGCCAGCCGGAATAGACCGTGCGGCTGCGGTCGATGCGCGGAAAGTACGACAGCTTGCCGATCTCCGTGATGGAGTTGTCAATGCCGTGGCTGATGGGGATGAGGCCCGTCGTAATGAGCCCCACGCCGCCCTTTGCGCGCGCGAAGAAATATTGCAGCATCTTGTCGTTTGGGCGACCCGTCTCCTCGCACATGTCGATGTTGCCCATGGGCGCCATGACAAGGCGGTTTTTCACGGTCATTTTGTTGATCCGCAGGGGGGAGAACATCGCGTCGTAGGGATAGAGCTTCCTCGTCATGCGGGCCGCGCCGCAGGGCTTTTCGTCCTGCACCCAGGAGCCGTAGCTGTCGACAAGGCTTTGCACGAGTTTGTCCGTTTTCAAAGCAGAAGACCTCGCTTTCGAAATGAATTTGAAGGGATGAAAACCGGGCTTCTCCATGAAACCGCAGCGTTCATATTGACATTGTAACAACAGCGCTCCGCCCCGTCAAGGAAGGCCGGGGGAATATATACGCGGCAAAAACCTGCGAGCGGATATGGAATTCGCCCCTACAGCGCGCCGAGATAGCGGAGCGCGGAGGCGAGCACGTTTCGGTCGCGGTCAAAGGTAAGCTGCGCGTTGGCCTCCGAAAGGGGCGTCCAGCGAAAGTCGGAAATCTCGATATCCTGCGGAACCACGTCCGTTTCCGTAACTTTGCCCAGGAAATAGATCACGTCCTTGCTTTCGCCCTTGCCGGTGAGATAACGCGTCGTTTCCCGGAAGCCCCCGAGCACCTCCGCGCGCAGCCCCGTTTCCTCCAGCACTTCGCGCGCGGCCGCAGCCTCCTCGCTCTCCCCAACGAGCCTGTGCCCCTTGGGGAAGCCCCAGTTGCCCTTGGAGCGGCCCTGCACGAGCAAAAGACGGGTCTGCCCGTCCAGCTCGTGGAAGATGAGGCAGCCGCAGGAGGTTTCGGGATACACTCGGTTTTCGTTAAAAGCCTGCATAAATAGACCTCGTACCGTAAATTTTTCTTATTGTAACACAGTGCGCGGCGAAGGAAAACAATGCGTCTGCGCGGAAAGCCTATCCGAGCACACGGGCCAGATACGTGTCGAGCTGGCGCTGGGTACGCAGCACCACGAGCTTGTCCGCGTACGCGCGCTGAAGCGCCCGGTTGTGCGCGCGCTTTTGGCGCGTGCGGCCCCTGTGGAGAATCCACCAGACAAATTCCAGATCGAACTTCTCCTCGCAGCCCTCGGCCATGCAATCGCGCCTTGCGCCCCGGTTGCGTAAATAGCGCCTATACGCGCGGAAAAGGAGGCAAAGCGGTTGAATGGCAGCATAATCACCGTATCCGCCGCGTCCAGCCGCTCCTTTTGCATGAAGTTTTCGTAATTCCCGTCGATAATCCACGACTCGTTTTGCATAAAATCCGAAACAATGCGCCGCGCCTCCTCCCGATTGCGGGGAACCCAGCCGGGCAGGAACTGCACGGTATCCAGATGCAGCACGGGCGCGTTGTACGCCGCGCCGAGGCGCTTGGCGAGGGTGGATTTCCCGCTACCGCTAAAGCCCAAAATCGCGATTTTCATGTCGCACTCCCTCTATTTGGCCAGCTCGGGCAGCAGCGCTTCAAAATATGCGAGGCATTCCGAGTTTTCCAGCGCGTCGCGGTTGGTGACGGCCCGGCCGTTGACGATGTTCGTAACGGCGGACTCGACCTTTTTGCCGTTGAGCGTGCGGGGGAGATCGGGCGCCTCAAAAATGCGCGCGGGCACGTGGCGCGGGGAGGCCTCCGTGCGCAGAATGCGCCGGATATCCGCCTCGATGCGCGCGTCGAGCTGCACGCCCGGCCGCATCCGCACAAAGAGCAGGATGCGCTGATCGTCATGATAATTTTGCCCGATGGCGAGGCTTTCGGCCACCTCGGGCACTTTGGCGACCTGATTGTAAATTTCCACGGTGCCGATGCGCACGCCCGAGGGCTTGAGCACGGAATCGGATCGCCCGTAAAAGGTGACCCCGCCCGTATCGGAATGGAACAGCACATAATCGCCGTGCCGCCACACGCCGGGGTATACGTCGAAATACGCCGCGTGATAGCGCGCGCCCGCCGGATCGTTCCAGAAATACAGCGGCATGGAGGGCACGGGGCTGAGACACACGAGCTCACCCTGCGTGTCGCGCACGGGAACGCCCGCTTCATTGAAGCACTCGATTCGCATGCCGAGCCCCGGCTTTTGCAATTCGCCGGCGTACACGGGGCAGAGCACGTTGCCGATGGCAAAGCAGCCGTTGATGTCCGTGCCGCCCGCAATGGAGCTTAGATGCAAATCGGCCTTAATCTTGTCGTATACATAGGCGAAGCCCTCGTCGGAAAGCGCGGAGCCGGTCTGCAAAATGCAGCGGAGCGCGGAAAGGTCGGCGGCATCCTTTGGCACAAAGCCCTGCGCCATGAGCGCGTGGATATAGCTGGCCGAAACGCCGAAGGCCGTTACCTTTTCCTCCTCAAGCACGCGCCAGATCGCGCCCGCGTCCGGGTAGGCCGGGTTGCCGTCGTAAAGCACGACGGTCGCGCCCGTGCCGAGGGCCGCTACCTGCCAATTCCACATCATCCAGCTACAGCTTGTGATATACAAAAGTGTGGAAGTTTCGTCGATTTCGCTTTGAATGCGCAGCTCCTTAAGCTGATTGAGCAGCAGGCCCGCCGCCGACTGCACCATGCACTTGGGCTTGCCCGTGGTGCCCGAGGAGAACATGACCACGAGCGGCTGCTCGGCGGGAAGCTGCGCAAAAACGAAGTCCCGGGGCGCTTGCGGTGCAAGAAATTCGTCCCAGCGCACGCCCAGGGGAACGCCTTCGGCGGAATCGTCCCCCGCGTAATGCGCGAGCACCACGCGTTTTAGCGACGGGATGCCCCTTGCCAGCTCCGCCACGTTCCGTTTCGTGTCGAAGCGTTTGCCCTTGTAAAAGTAGCCGTCCGCCGTGACGAGCACCTTGGGGCTTACCTGCCCCAGACGGTCGATGGCGGCCATGGGGCCGATATCCGTGGCGCAGGAGCAGAACACCGCGCCCACGGCGGAGGCGGCCAGCAGCGCTATGACCGTTTCGGGCACGTTGGGCAGATAGCCCGCCACAAAATCCCCCTCGCCTACGCCGTCACGCGTGAAAGCGGCGGCGAGCCGCACGACCTGATCGTATAGCTCCGCGTGGGAAAGCGCGCGCCGCGTTTGGTCTTCCCCGCGAAAAACGAGCGCGGGGCCCTTCTTATGGGCGTATTTCAGCAGATTTTCGGCATAGTTCAGCTTCGCGCCCACAAAAAAGCGCGCGCCGGGAAAGCGCGAGATATCGTCCACGGGCGCGTCGAAGCGGCGGCGGGCCTTGATTTCGAGATAGTCCCACACGGCGGCCCAGAAGGCCCCGAGCTCCGTTACGGAATAGCGGTACAGCTCGTCGTAGGAGGCAAAGCGCAGGCCCGCGCGCTTTTCGGCAAAGCGCAGGAAGGAAAGCATGTTCGATTGCTCCATGAGCGTTTTCGGCGGCGTCCACAGCGGCACTCGCATGGGGTAGTCTCCTCCCGGAATAGAATTTTGATCTGTATATTCAGTATAGCATGAAGCGATAAAAATGTATATCCCAAACACATATGCAAAAACGGGCGGAGCAGCCGCCCCGCCCGCATGTCGCCGCCGCTCTTACTCGAAATAGACCGTCGCCGCGCGCGCCTCGTCGAGAATGGGAACGATGTAGAAGAAGATCGCGCCGTGGATACGGCTTAAATCGCAGCCGTCCAGGAAGGTAACGACCTGCGTGGTCACGCCCGTCGCGTCGTCGCGGAAGGGATCGTCCGCGCTCATGGTGGAGCCAAGGTCGGTGAGCCGCTCCCCGTCCGCGCCCGTGAAGCAGATCGTGCCGATGGTGGCGTCCACGTTCTTTACGCCCTTTTCGATAAAGCGCAAGGTCAGCTCGCTGCGCGCCTGATCGCGCACCACCTCCGTCATGGTCACGGTAAAGCCCTCGTAGCAGGGCACGGGCACGTTGAGCGCAGCAAGATCGATCTTCACCTCGCGCGTTTCCTTCTCCGTGCCGATGATGGGGATGAGGCGGATATATTTTGTGCCAAAGTCCGCGCTGAAATAGAGCGTATTTTCCACCTCGACGTGCTTCCAGGAGCCGGAATAGCCGCCCGGCAGCTTGGCGTTGAGGCTCTCGCCCCGATCGTTTACAATGGCGATGTTCACGAAGGGGGCGAATTCCGGCGCGCCGTTGGGGAAATCCGATTCCACGGGGCAGGGATTGGCCGCGTCGTACGCCGCAAACCACGCGTCCTGCTCGGCGGGGGTCATGGCCAAAAGCGCGTCGGAATGCGCCAGATACCCTGCGTCGTAATCGTTGCGCCACGTCCAGTACGGGTTTGCCCCCTGCATGTCCTGCACGCGCACGTCCTTGGGGCACCACTCGCCCAGCACCGCTTCGCCGCCGTTTTTGCCGATGGTCACGCGCTTGACGGTCACGTCGTGGTCGAAGTACGGCCAGCGCAGAAGCGAGCCTGTGCCGTCAATGTGGATAACCGGCACGCCCATGGCCACGCGGGTATTGGCCGCAAGCTCCGTTAGATCCAACGCAAAGGCCGTTTCCCAGGCTCCCGCGCCCGAAAACGCGTCCGCCCCCACCGTGAGCGTGCAGACGGTGGGAACGCCGCCCTCGAGCTGGTAGGTTTCCATCCATACGATTGTGTGTTCGCCCGCGCGTTTGGCGGTTGCTTTCGCGCCGGCGGACCAATGGCTGCGCCGCTTGCCGCCGTCCACCGCGATCCAGGTTTGGGGCAGGAGCGCCGCAAGCGTGGGGCTGTCCGCGTTCTCCGGCACGCTTTCGTGCACCGTGGCTGTGTAAAAAACGGATACGTTCCCGCCGTTAACGGCGATGTTGTTGACCAGCACGGAGGCGCCCAGCCCGTCCTCGCCCAGCACCGCGTCCACCGCGTCGCTCTGGCGCTCGTAATAATCCTGTCTGGCCGCCATTTCCGCGCCGCCTGCGTGCTCGAAATAGGATATGCTGCTTCCGCGCATTTGCAGCACGTAGCCGATAGCCAGCGCCGTGCCCGTCGCCAGCAGCACCGCCGCCGCAATGAGCGCGGCAAGCGCCTTTTTTGTGAGCCTCCGCCCGCCCTTTGCGCGCCGCGCCTCCCGGGCGGGAAGCTGCAAAAGCGCCTCTTGCACGCTGCACGCGTACCGCTCCGGCATCTCCGGCACGGCGGCGCGCAGCTCAATTCTATCATATGGCTTCATATCGCTCTATCCTCCTCGGTCAGCGCGGCCCGCAAGGCGGCCTTGGCGCGGGATGCCCGCGATTTGACCGTGCCGCACGGAATGTCCAGTATGCCCGCAATCTCCTCCACGCCGTAGCCCTCCACATATTGCAGCACAAGCACCACGCGCTGCTCCGCCGGCAGCGCCGAGAGCGCCCGCTGCAAATCAAGATCCCTTGCAGGCAGCGCGTCCCTTGCGGGCGTTTCTTCATCGAGCGGGCCAAAGCGCGCGCGCCGCCGCAAAACGGCATAGCATTCGTTTTTCAGAATGCGCAAAAACCAGGGGCCAAACGCGGCGCGGTTGCGGAGCCCTCCAAGATGCTCGTACGCGTTGAGTATGGCCTGCGAGGTCGCCTCCTCACAATCCGAAACGTTCCCGAGCAGCGCGTAGGAAACCGAAAAGGCCGTCTTTTGCAAACGCTGCACAGCGTCGGCAAACCACCTTTTCGTATCAAACGTTCCCATTCGCACGATTCTCCTTTCCAGAATTGAACGGCCGTTCCCTATATAGAGCGAGCAGGGGCGCGATTGGTTCCATTCAAAAGCCGCGCGTGGAGAAAAAAGAGGATTCATGCACAAAAAGAGAAGGCTCCGCCCGGCGTCGGAACCCGCTTAAGCGTCCAGACGCGGCGCGGAGCCTCTGCAAAAGGGTTCTTGCTTAATCCAAAACCACGGACTTCTTTTTGCCCTTCCTGTCCTTGGGATACGGACGGACGCGGACGATATAATCCAGATTGACGGCCTCGACGCCCTGCCCGTTGTCGAGCAGCAGCCAGCCGTCCCTCAGCTCGCGCACCGTTCCCGCAAGCTGGCTGTTCATGGTGTAGACAAGGCACTCCTTGCCGATGTAATCCTGCATGAATTCTAGCATGGCGCGTTGCTCCTTTCTTTTTGACGCAAGAATCTTTCGTATGATCCGCTGCTTTTTTTGGCCATCCTCCTGCAAAAGCAGAAGAATGATGGGCAGAAAGCAGCAAAGAAAGAGGGCCGGGTTCACGGCGTTCGCCTCCTTTGCGCGGGGGGTTCTTCGGGACGCTCCGGCATGCAAGGCATGCTTTGCACGCAGAGCGCGCTTTGCGCCATAAGCAGCGCGGCGCGCGGCGCAATTTCATCGCCAATGAGCAAGCCGCCGTTGTGGAGCGGCACGGCGGGGGCCCCGGGCCGTCCGCAGCCGACGTAATACATAAAGCTTGGGGCCTGCTCGGCGTAAAAGGCGAAATCCTCGGAAATCATCTGAAAAGCCTGCTCAGCGACGTTTTCCGGCCCGAACGCCGCTTCCGCCGCGCACCGCACGGCGGGCAGGAGCGAGGCGTCGTTTACCACGGCGGGCAAATCGCTCGCAAACTCCGTTTCGGCCGTGCAGCCGTGCGCCGCCGCCGTCTGCGCCGCGAGCTCCGTAATCCACGCGCGAAGCTGCGGCCGCAGGGCGTTATCCGCAAAGCGAAAGGTGCCGCCCAGCTCCATTTCGTCTGGAATCACATTGCGCACCGTGCCCGCCCGCACCGTGCAGACGGAGAGCACAAAGGGCGCAAGCGGGTTTATGCGGCGGCTTGCGAGGCTTTGCAGGGCGGTGATGACCGCCGCGCCCGCCGGTACGGGGTCGCGCGTATTTTGCGGCGCGGCCGCGTGCCCGCCCGAGCCGCGTATCCGAATGGAAAAAAGCGCCTGTGCCGCCATAACGGAGCCTGCGCGCACGCCTACCTGACCGGCGGGCAGCTCGGGGAGGACGTGCTGCGCAAGCACCGCGCGCGGCCGGAAGCGCGACAATACGCCGCTTTCGAGCACGCGCCGCGCGCCCTGGCCCGTTTCCTCCGCGCTTTGGAAAAGAAAGAGCACGTCCCCGCAAAGCGACGCGCGCGCTTTGGCAAGCGCAAGAGCCGCTCCAAGCAGCGCGGCTGTGTGCACATCGTGCCCGCAGGCGTGCATTACGCCGGGATTGCCGGAGCAAACCGAATGCGACGGGTCCTCGCGCACGGGCAGCGCGTCGATATCGGCGCGCAGCGCAACCGTGCAGCCGGGCTTGCCGCCGCGCAAGAGCCCGAGCACGCCCGTTTCAAGGCCCATATCGAGCGTTTCAACGCCAAAGGAAGCGAGCGCTTCGCGGATAAAGGCCGTCGTCCGCCGCTCCTCGCCGCTCAGCTCCGGCGCGCGGTGCAGCGCGTGCGCCCAAGCGGTTATTCTGTCTGCGTTTTCCGTTATGCAGGCTTCTATGCGCATGGAATTCGTTCCTCGCTTCTTGCTGCGGTTTTGTTCAAGCAGTCCTGCCGGGCGGCGCGCGTCAGCCCAGCGCCACGTCGAGAATCATTATGAGTACAAAGCCCGCTGCCGCGCCGACGGTGCCGCGTTGGGCTCGATAACCGGCCCGCGCTCCGCGGCTATTTGTTTCCGTGCGGGATGGCGCTTACGTCGAGCTGCTCGTTGCGCACCTCCGCAAGGTAGGGGAAGCGCGCGACCTTTGCGCGGATATTGAGCTGCCGACCGCCCGGCTCGCCCCATACCACAAACACCTCGTCGCCCGTTTTGTACGCGCTGTCGATGGTGCAAAGCGAGATCATGCGGTTGTAGTGCACGCTGCGCGAGCGGCCGCTGCTCATGCCCACCAGCTTGCCGGAAGCGTCGGTCACCCTGTCCGTGTGGTAGGCCGTGCCCACGTACGGGTCCTGACTGGGATAATAGAAGTCGTTGGGCCTGTCCATGGGGCTGTACGGCTCGGCGCTGCCGTCAAATTGCGAGGCGAACACCTTCGCGATATCCTCCGCGTTCCATTCGAGCGAAACCATCTTGCTTTTGCGCGCGGCCACAAGCGCGCGCAGCGCCTCACGGCCTACAAATTCATGGTTAAAATCGATAAAGCAATCCCACCCGACCTGCACCGGGTCGCGGTAGAGGATGGAGCGGTCGCACGCGCCCATGCTGCCGCGCATATCCAGCTCCTTCGTATAATCGGGATACACGCCGGGCGCGCAATACCGCGCTGCGCCGCCCGCGTCGAGCCATTCCATAAAATCCGCGTCCTCGAGCCACGGATAGGCGAAGTGATAGTGGTATTGCGGAAAGCCGTTTTCCGTATGGTTCATCAGATAGGCGAGCTGCCCCAGCTTGCGCAGGCGATATTCGCCGCGACCGGCCTCCCAAAGCGCGGAATAGACCGCGTGGCTTTGCGCCATATCGCCGTGGATTTCATAGGCCAGCGTGCCCGCCATGCCCAGCCGCAGCACGTATACGTCGCACCCCGCGATGCGCGCCCGCTTCTGATGATGAAACGCGATATTGTGCAGATCCGCGCCCGTCGCTCTTTCCACAATTTGCAGCGACGTGGGCCCCGCGATTTGGTACATAAAGCGCCTGCCGCTTAAATCCACGGCCTCCGCCCGGTATTTGCCCCGGCAGCGCTCGAATACATACGGCAGGTACGGGTGCACGCAGTTGAGAAAATACGCGTCTTCCTCCGTGTGCATGATCACGCCGTCGTTGACGATGAGGCCATCCTCGTTGCACATGATGCCGTGCATGGTGTCGCCCACCGCGAAGCCGTCGAATTTGTTGATGAAATGCGCCCGTAAAAAGAGCGCCGCCTCCGGGCCCTTGATCTCGTAGGCCCAGGTCATGCTCAGGCCCGTGCCGAGGTACGCGCCGTCGATCCAGGCGTTGGTTTCGTCGCGCCAGCCGGTGTATTCAAAGGGCGTAACGGTTCCGTCCGCGCTTACGTTGGCGGAAAAGGGCTGCCCGTCAAAAGGAACGGAGCGTTTGAGCAGCAATGTGCTTTGGTTTTCAGACATTGTTCGTTCTCCTTATGATATTTTAACACTTTGACGCAACGACCCGTAGAAAACAGTTTAGCGGAGACGGCTCCGTTTTGCAAGAGGCGCGGACAAAGCCCGGCAGGGCCGATTGACAGAAAAATACGGCGGTGACATAATAGGCAGCATGAAAAAGACCATGCTTCTTTCCGCTTTGTGCCTTGCGGCGGCCCTGTTTGCGGGCGGCTGCGGCGAAGCGTCGGGGACGGTCTTTGCCATGGATACCTATATGCGCATGAGCCTGCATGGCGTAAACGCGGAGGCCGCGCTCGAGGCTTGTCAAGCGGAGATCGAGAGGATGGATGCGCTGCTGTCGGTCACACGGCCGGAAAGCGACATATCGCGCCTCAACGCGTCCGGCGGCGCGCCGGTGGTGCTTGCGCCGGAGACGGCCGCGCTGCTCAATCGCGCGCTGGCCCTTTCGGAGGAAACGGGCGGCGCGTTCCAGCCCGCCGTGCTGCCCATGTGCCGCGCATGGGGCTTTTCCGGGGGCGAAACGCACCGCGTTCCGGCGGAGGAAACGCGCGCGGCACTCGTGGAAACGGTGCGCCAAACAAGGCTCGCGGTGGATGGCTGCACGGCGGTGCTCACGGGCCCAAGCGGCGCGGGCATAGATCTGGGGGGCGTTGCGAAGGGCTATCTGGGCGATTGCCTCGCGGCCGTGTGCGAGGAAAGGGGCGTGAGGAGCGCCCTGTTCGATTTGGGCGGCAACGTGCAGCTCGTGGGCAAAAAGCCCGACGGGAAACTGTGGAACGTGGGCGTGCAGGACCCCTTGGACCCAAACGCCGTTGTGGGCGTAATCGCGGCGGAGGATACGGCGCTTGTCACGGCGGGAAGCTATCAAAGATATTTTGAAACAGGCGGCGCGCGCTTTCACCACCTGCTCGACCCGGAAACGGGCGCGCCTGCGGAAAGCGGGCTTTTGTCCGTCACCGTCATTATGCCGGACGGCACGGCGGCCGACGCGCTTGCCACGGCGCTTTTCGTCATGGGCGCGGATCGGGCGGAAGCCTTCTGGCGCGCGCGCGGCGGCTTTGAAATGGTTCTCATCCTGTCCGACGGCACGCTTCGCGCTACGACCGGCGCGTCCTTTACGCCGCTTGACGAAAGCCGTTGCGCAACAATTGAACCATAATTCGATTCCACGCAACAGAACGGCCTTTTGTCGAAATTTCCCGATTTGACACGAGAGCCTTGCATAAAAGCCCCATAAACGTTAGAATTTACAAGGCATTTCAAACGAAATATGGGAGGGAGCAAATCGAATGAAGCGATACATCGAGAAGGAATTGCTACAGCTAGGCGCGCCAACAGGCAGGCTCGGTTACATGCAGATGGTGCACACGCTTGCACTGATCATGCCAGACGAGCGCGTAACAAGCACAACGAACGTGCTATATCCGCAGGTGGCGGAAACGCTGGAAACCAAACCCACGCGCATCGAGCGCAATCTGCGTGAGGAGATCAAGGCCATCTGGACCTATGGCAATCAGGATAAGCTGAACGAGCTCTTTGTGAACCGGGGCAAATATCCGCCGGGCAACAAAGAGTTTTTATATACGCTGGCAAGACATCTGGAACAGGGCGCCCCAAACTAAGAAGCGCATACGCTGGCAAGACGGCTGAAGCAGGGCGCGCCGCATGGAACGGCGCATCCAAATTAATCCGAAGCAGCGCCCCGCGCCGTAACGCGCAGGCAGGCGCACCCCCCATCCGCGGCGGAAAGCGTATAGCATGCGCAGCCCGCCGCAACGTATGCGCACGAACCGGCCGAAAGCGGGAGCGCGCAGCTTGCCGTGGAAAACACGGCGTCGCCCCGCGTAAGGAGAATCGCCTCAAAATCGCCGCCGGAGCGCGCAAGCCGGGCGCTCTTGGGAACAAACAGCTCGTCAACGGAAAAATAGCCGCAGGAAACGCGCGCGCGCTTGGTATAGCCCTCGCCCGCTTCGTCCCTTCCCGGCAAAACGGGCAGGGCGCGCACGGCCGAAAGCTCCGCCGCCTCAAGCGCGCGCGCAACGTGCAGCTCGCGCGGTCTGCCTGCCTGATCAAGCCGCCCGTAATCGTAAAGCCTGTAGGTGAGAGCAATGTTTTGCTGCACCTCGTAAAGCGAAACGCCCGCGCCGATGGCGTGAATGCGCCCGGCGGGCACAAAATATGCCTCGCCGGCCCGCACGGGCACGCGGTTGAGCAGCGAAGGAAGCGTTTGCTCCGTCACCGCGCGGGCAAGCGAGGCGGGCGTTTCGTCCGCGCGCAAGCCCAGATACAGGTATGCGCCCGCCGCGCACGCGTCCGTAAGCCAGGCCTCGGTTTTCCCGCGTTCATAGCCGTGCCGTGCGGCGCAGCGATCGTCCGGGTGCACCTGCACGGAAAGCGCCGTGTCCGCCGAAATCCGCTTGATTAAAACGGGCGGCGCGTCGGCGGCAAGCCCGGAGCCCGCGGGCGGCAAATAATGCGTTTCCTCGCCCCACACGTACGCGTGGCGTTCCTGCGCAAATAAAAAAGCGTCCATAAAAACAGTATAACATACTTTTTCTTTTGCGTGCCCGTTGCGCGCGTTTTCGCGTTGCGGTATTCTATTTACAAACGAAACAAACGGGGGGGATACGCGGATGCAGGAAACCGAACGTGCGCGCGCGCTCGTCGCGCGGATGACGCCGGAGGAAAAGGCCGCGCTGCTGCGGGGCAAGGACTATTGGCACAGCGAGGCTGTTATGCGGCTGGGCGTTCCCTCCATCACGCTTACGGACGGGCCGCACGGCCTGCGCAAGCAGGCGGGGGAGGGCGGCGGCCAGCTTGGCGAAGCGGAGAACCTGCCCGCCACCTGCTTTCCCACGGCTTCGGCCACGGCCTGCTCCTTTGACCGCGCGCTTTTGCAGGAAATCGGCGCGGCCATGGGCGAGGAGTGCCGGCAGGAGGAGGTCGCGGTCATACTCGGGCCGGGGCTGAACATCAAGCGCAGCCCCCTGTGCGGGCGCAATTTCGAGTATTTCAGCGAGGACCCCGTGCTGGCGGGCGAGCTTGCGGCGGCCATGGTGCGCGGCATCCAGAGCCAGAACGTGGGCGCGTCCATCAAGCATTTTGCGGCAAACAATCAGGAGACGCGCCGCATGGTGGCCGAATCCGTCGTGGATGAGCGCGCGCTGCGGGAGATCTATTTGCAGGGCTTTGAAATTGCCGTTAAAAAGGGCGAGCCCTGGACGGTCATGTGCTCCTACAATCGCTTAAAGGGCGCGTACGCTTCCGAAAACCGCTTTCTGCTCACCGAGCTGCTCCGCGAGGAGTGGGGCTACAAGGGGCTTGTGGTATCCGATTGGGGCGCGGTGAACGATCGGGTCGCGGCCGTAAAGGCGGGACTCGATCTGGAAATGCCCTTCGGCGGCAAGGAAAGCGACCGCGCGGTGCTCGAGGCGCTGGATTCGGGCGCGCTTTCGCAGGAGGCGCTGGACGCGTGCGCAACGCGCGTGGTCGAGCTCATTTTGCGCAGCGGCGCGCGCAAGCCCTTTGCCTATGACGCGGACGCACATCACGCGCTGGCGCGCAGGGCGGCGGCGGAATCGGCGGTGCTGCTAAAGAATACGCGCGGTCTGTTGCCCCTTGCCCCGGGCGCGTCCGTGGCGGTGATCGGGGCCTTTGGCGAAACGCCCCGCTATCAGGGCGCGGGCAGCTCAAAGATACGGCCCAACCGATTGGATACCGTGCCAGAGGAGCTGAAAAGGCTGGGCCTTGCGGTCACGTATGCGCAGGGCTATTCCCTGAGGGATGGCGAAGCGGACGGGCGGCTGACGGCCGAGGCCTGCGAGGCGGCGCGCGGCAAGGACGCGGTCGTGCTGCTGCTGGGACTGCCGGATTCCTACGAAGCGGAGGGCTTTGACCGCACGTCGCTTGCCATGCCCGCGTCGCACAGCGCGCTCCTTCGCGCGGTGCGCGCGGTGAACGCGAACACCGTGGCGGTGCTCTCCACGGGCGCGCCGGTGGAGCTGGCTTGGGAGGGGGACGCGGAGGCTATACTGCTTTCCTATCTTGGCGGCGAGGCGGGCGCGGGCGGCGTGGCCGATTTGCTCACGGGCCGCGCGAACCCCTGCGGAAAGCTGGCCGAGAGCTGGCCCATGCGGCTTTCGGACAATCCCTCCTGCGCGTATTTTCCGGGCTGCCCCCGCACGGTGGAATACCGGGAGAGCCTGTTTGTGGGCTACCGCTATTACGATACGGCACGCCTCCCCGTGCGCTATCCCTTCGGCCATGGGCTTTCCTATACAAGCTTTGCCTACGAGGGCCTCGCGCTCGAGAAAACGGACATGAGCGACGCGGAAACGCTGCGCGTTGCCTGTCGCGTGCGCAATACGGGAAGCGTCGCGGGCAAGGAGATTGTGCAGCTTTATGTCGCGCCCCGGCTGGATGCCGCGAGCGGCCCGTTTTTTGCCGAGCAGCAGCTTCGGGGCTTTGAAACCTGCTTGCTCGCGCCCGGCGAGGAGCGGGAGATCGTTTTCACGCTGGGAAAGCGGGACTTTGCCTATTTCAATACGGCGGTCAACGATTGGCGCGTGGCGGGCGGCGCGTACGAAATCCGCCTCGCCGCGTCGAGCCGGGATATCCGCCTTGCCGCAACGGTGCACATCCATTGCTTGGAGGAAACGCCCGCGCCCGATTACCGGGCAAGCGCGCCCTGCTACTATGATCTGTCCAAGGGCCTTTCCGTGTCCGCAAGCTCCTTTACGGCCCTGCTTGGGCGGCCGCTGCCGGCGCGCGCCGCGCTTCCCGGCGAGCCGTTTACGCTCAATTCAGTTCTCTGCGAAATGCGGCGCAAGCCCATCGGACGTCTGTTTGCGGCCATCCTGACGACGGCTGCCCGCGCGCGCATCGGCGGAAACGAGGATTTGAAAAATATGATGCGCGATTCGCTTCAGGAAACGCCGCTGCGCGCCCTGAGCCAGATGAGCGGCGGCGCGTTTACCCGCACGCAGGCGGAGGGCATGGTAGACATGCTCAACGGGCGCTTCTTTGCCGGACTCAGGAAAATGCTGCGCGGGCGGTAGGGCGCGCCCAGCTTACGAAAGCCGAAGCAAAACATAGACGCAAAGCGCCGCAAGCGCGAGCGTACCCGCCAAAATGGCGAGCCGTACGCCGCGCTTTTTGCGCGCCGCCGCTTCCGCCTCGGCCCGGCGCGCAGCCTCGCGCCGGGCGTAGGAAGCGTAAAGGGCCTCGTCCACCACGGGGCGGCGCATGGGCGCGTCGATGCAATTCAGCTCGTGCAGCAGGCCAAAGAGCGAATCAAAGCGCAAGCGGGGGTCGCCCGAAAGCATCTTTTCCAGCGTGCCCCGGAAGACCTCCGGCAGCGGCTCGAGCGAGGCGGGTGTGACGTTTTCGGGCGCGGGCGCGGCCCGATCGGTAAGCGCCGAATAGACCGTTTCGCCCAGCATGCGGATATCCGTCCAGGGGCAAGGCAAAGCCGCCGCGCCGTCCTCCGAGGCGTCGTCCTCGGCTTCGGCGGGGCTCGGTTCGCCCCGGAGCGCGCGCTCGGCCGCGCCAAAGCCCAAAAGGCGCGGCTGGCCCTCCGTGCAGAGGAAGATATGCTCGGCCCGTATGCCCAGGTGCAGGAGGCTCGCGCTATGCAAAACGAGCAGCCCGTCCGCGGCGGCGGAGAGCACGCAAAGCGCCTCGCCGGGCGTTAGGCACGCGCCGCGCAGCGTGCGGTATTCCCCAAGCGTGCAGCCGGAAAGCGGATCGCACACGGCGTAGGCCGTGCCGTTTTCAAAAAAGCAGTCCCTCACGCAGAGCAGGTTGCTGCTGCCCACGAGCGGGAGCAAGGCGCGCGCTTGCTGGTGAAAGGCGTTCGCGCCCGCAAAAAAACGCGCGCCGGCGGCCGCATCCACGGGCGACACCGTGTTTTCGCCCTCCACGCGCGCGGCCAGGCCCTCCGGGAAAAATTCAAGCAGCTCGACGGCCCGCCCCGCACGCTTGTCCGTGCCCGCGTAGCGCAGGCAAACGCCGTCCCCGGTAAGCGGCGCGTCCGCCGTATACCTGCGGCCCAGCAGCGCGCCCGGCCGCAGCCGGCTCGTTTCCGATTCCTTCATGTAAGCCCCCCTTATATCCCCTCGGCCCCGCGTTATAACCTTCCGCCCAGCAGGGCCTTGCGCAGCGTATCCGAAGCGGCGCGCACCGTATCCTCCGAAAGCGGGTCAGACAGCCCGTTTTGCTGCGCGAGCGTGCGAAACGCGGCGTACGGCGCGCGGTTTATAATGGCCAAATAGGCGCTCCGCGCCGCGTCCGCGTCCGTTTGCTCCAGCGTGTACAGCTCCAGCGCGAGCAGCATGCTGGTGGCGTAGCTGATATAGTACATGGGCGATTGAAAGGTGTGCGGCACGGCGGCCCACTCCACGCCCTTATAGCCGTAAAGCGCCTGCAAGCCGTATTCCCCGGCAAGGCGCAGATACAGCGCGTTCATGCCTGAGAGGGACATGGACGGGCTTTCGTATACGAGCTGCTGGAATTCATCCTCCATGCAGCCGGTAATCACCGCGACCATGGCCTCGAGGAGCATATCCGTTTCGGCAAGGACGGCGTATTTGCCATAGAGGGCGGGGTAAAAATCGGTTATCAGCAGCTCCAGCCCCTGCGAATCCACCTCGGCGAGGTCCAGCGAGTTCCCGCTGTTCCAGCCGGCCTCCGCGTTGAGATAATAATTCGCATAATGCCCGAACTCGTGTATGAGCGTGCGCACGTCCGCGCTGCCGCCCTTCCACTGGGTAAACAGATACGGCGCGCCGTAGCCCGCGATGCAGGTGGTGAAGCTGATTTCAATCTTTTTCGCGTCGGGCGAGAAGGAGCAAAGCTCGTTGCGCAGCATGAAGTTGAGCGCCTCGAGGAGCGTGGGGGAGAATGCGGCCGCCGCGCCGTGGAAGGCCGCGAGCGTATCGCCAAAGGAAAAACGCGCGTCGCGCAGGCTTTGCAGCGCGGGACCGTGCTTGCGCATCGCCGCTGTGTAAACGGGCACAAGATATTGCTTTACCGCCGCGTGGAGCGCCTTTGCGTCGGTCACGGTATAATCCCGCGCGTAGGAATCGTAGCGGTAGGCGGCGAAATTGCCGTAGCCCTGCAGGCTTGCAATCTCGCTGCGCAGGGCTGTCATGTCCTCGAAGATGAGGCCAGCCTCCGCGTTGAACGCCATGCCGCAGGCATCGTAGAGGCGGAGGTATTCAACGTAATCGAGCTCGCCCGCGTCATAGGCGTCGAGCAGGGACGCGTAGTTCCAATCGCGGCCGTCCTCCGTATAGACAAAGCTGTTGCACAGCGCGTCGTAGGAAAAGATCAGCGCCTGCTCGTCGACAAGGCGCGCTTGAATCTCCGGGCTGTTAAGCGCCCGGCTTAAATAGGCAAGCTCCGCGTATTCGGGCCCCCACGCGTCGAGCGCGGCCACGCCCGCGTCGGATTCGAGAATGGAAATGGACGCGTCGGCCATGCGGATATCCAGCTCGCTGAGCGCCGCGTAAAGAAGCTCGATTTCCTCCTGATAATACGGCTCCGTCACGTCGAACGCGTATAAAAGGTTTGCAAGCGAGAGCATATCGGAGGCGTTTGCGTACATGGCCCGCACGTTTGCATAGGAAGCAAGCAGCGCGTCCGCGTCCGCGCCGGCAGCCAGCGCGTCCTCCAGCGCGGAGAGCGCTTCGCCGACCTTCGCCGTGTCCGGGCACTCGTAGCGCATCTGCGCGAGGCGCACGTCCGGGTGCGCGGCGCTCGCCGCGCCGGTATCGAGCTCCCTTGGGATGGCGAGCGTGTCCGCGCCGCCGGGCGCATGGGCGCAGCGGCAGCCCGTGCAGCAGGCCAGCGCGAACACAACGGCGAATACCGCGGCGTTTGCCGCGCAAAAAATGCGTTTTAGCATTTGCTTCATGCTTACAGTATACTATACCGACGCGAAAAATTGAACGTTTTCGTATCGCTTCCGCGCGGGCGCGCAAACGGAGCGCTCGCCCGACATTTTGTAAGAATTGCAAAAAAAATTTGTCATATCGCTCAAAACGTGGTATAAAACTTTAGATAGAGTTAGCCACACAGCCGTCAGGCTGAACAACCAATCCTTCAAGTGAGGTTTGCATGAAGATTGTTGTCCTCGCGGGCGGTCTTTCGCCGGAACGCGACGTATCCCTCTCCTCCGGCACCATGGCCTGCAACGCCCTGCGTCAGGCTGGGCACCGCGCCATCCTGGTAGACCTGTTTTACGGGGTGGAAACCCTCCCCGATCCCATTGACGAGCTTTTTGCCTGCGGCGCGCCGCTGCCGCCCATGGCCGTTACGCAGGACGCGCCCGACCTTGCCGCCGTGCGCGCCTCGCGCGCGAAAGGCTTTTCAGCCGCAATCGGCAGCAACATCATCGAATTGTGCCGCGCGGCGGATATCTGCTACCTTGCCCTGCACGGCGACGACGGCGAAAACGGCCGCATGCAGGCGTTTTTCGATCTGACCGGCGTGCGCTATACGGGCAGCGGCTTTTACGGCTGCGCCTTTGCAATGCACAAGTGGTCGGGCCGCCAGCTCATGTCCGCGGCGGGCATCCGCATCCCAAAGGGCCAGCTCATTAAAAAGGGCGCCCGGCCCGATCTCGGCGTGCTGCCGTTGCCGCTTGTCGTCAAGCCCTGCTGCGGCGGTTCCTCCATCGGCGTATCCATCGTGCGCTGCGAGACAGAGCTCGACGCGGCGCTCGGCCTCGCCTTCCGCTATGAAAACGAGGTCGTGGTCGAGGAATATATCAAGGGCCGCGAGATTGCCTGCGGTATTCTCGGCGGCAAGGCCCTGCCCCTCATCGAGATCATTCCGCACGAGGGCTTCTACGATTATAAAAACAAATACCAGCCCGGCCTGACCACGGAGATCACCCCGGCCCGCGTGGACGAGGAAACGACCCGCCGCATTCAGCGAAAGGCCGAGCGCGCCTTCCGCGCCCTCCAGCTCGATGTGTACGCCCGGCTGGATTTCCTGCTCTGCGACAATGGTGACGCGTATTGCCTCGAGGCCAACACCCTTCCCGGCCTTACGCCCACAAGCCTCATTCCGCAGGAGGCGGCCGCGGCGGGGATCGATTATCAAACGCTTTGCTGCAAAATCGTGGAGCTGTCATTAAGGAAGTACGGCCTATGATGCCAGTCGCGCTTTCACGCCTTGTTTCCGCCTGCCACGGCCGCTTTGTCGGCGACGCGGCGCTTTTGGAGCGCGAGGTGACCGACGTTTGCATCGACAGCCGCGCGCTTGCCCCCGGGGCGCTTTTTGTGTGTATTCAGGGCGAGCGGCTGGACGGGCATCATTTTATCGAAAGCGCCCGGGCCAACGGCGCGCTGTGCGTGGTGACGAGCCGCCCGCTGGAGCGCGCGCCCTATGTGCTTGTTTCCGATACGCTCGACGCTTTGCAGGACATGGCCGTTTATTACCGCAATTTGTTCGATATCCCCCTTGTGGGCGTAACGGGCAGCTCGGGCAAAACCTCGACCAAGGATATGTGCGCGGCGCTCCTTGCCGAGCGCTTTTGCGTGCACAAGACCTGCGGCAATCACAATAACCAAACCGGCGTGCCGCTCACCATCTTCGGCCTCGCGCCCGAGCATGAGATCGGCGTGATCGAAATGGGCACCAATCAGTTTGGCGAAATCGAACGCCTCGCGCGCATCGTGCAGCCGGACGTGTGCCTGTTTACCAATGTGGGCGTGGCGCACATTCAAAATTTCCATACCCGCGAGGGCATCCTTCAGGGCAAAACAGAGATGCTCAAATACAAAAAAACCAACGGCGCGGTGATTGCAAACGGCGATAACGATTTGCTCTCCGCCATTCCCGGCGCGACCTTCTTCGGGATGAACCGCAATTGTCAGGTGCGCGCCATCAATTTAAGCAACAACGGGCTCGACGGCGTGGGCTTTACGGTGGTTACGGGCGGCGAGGAAATGCGTATGAACGTGCCCATCCCCGGCGAGCACTCGGTTTACAACGCGCTTTCGGCCATCGCTACGGGCCTGCGCTATGGCCTGACGCTCGAGGAATTGCGCAGCGGCCTTCTGCGCTGCGCGCCCACCGAGGGCCGGATGTTTACGCGCACGACCGGCGCGCTTACCATCATCGACGATTGCTACAACGCCAATCCCTTTTCGGTCATGGCCGCCGTGGACGTGCTCGAGCACGTCAAGGGCCGCAAGGTGTTCGTCATGGGCGACATGCGCGAGCTGGGCCCGGACAGCGCCGATTTGCACGAGCTCATGGGCAATTATTCCCTCAAGCACGGCGTGGATCTGCTCGTGTGCGTGGGCGACGACGCGGAGCACGCGTTCCTCGGCGCGCTGGATATCGATCCCCGCCGCGCGCGCTATTTCCAGCGGCAGGACGAGATGCTCGAAGCGCTCCCCAGCCTCCTGTTCAAGGGCGACACGGTGCTGGTCAAGGCCTCGCGCTATATAGAACTGGAAAAAACGGTGCAGCGGCTCATGGAGCTGTAGGCAGTTCATTTGGAAATAAAAAGAACGGCCTGGGGCGATCGTCCCAAGCCGTTCTTTTGATGATATCGTTTACAGCAGGTTTTCCGGGTTGAGGCAATCCAGCTCCGGCACGATAAAGCGACCGTCGCGGCGGATGCACACGCCGTCAAACCAGATTTCGCCGCCGCCGTACTCCGGGGTCATGATGAGCACGAGGTCCCAGTGCTGCGAGGATTTGTTGCCGTTGTAGCAGTCGTCGTAGCAGGAGCCGGGCGTAAAGTGGATGCTGCCCGCGATCTTCTCGTCAAAGAGCGTGTCCTTCATGGGCTTGTTGATGTAGGGGTTTACGCCGATGGCAAATTCGCCCACATAGCGCGCGCCCTCGTCGATATCGAGCTGCGCGTTGATGCGCGTATCGTCGTTGGCGTGCGCCTCCACGATCCTGCCGTCCTTGAAGGTGAAGCGGATGTCAGCGTAGGTAAAGCCGTTCTCAAGCGACGGGGTGTTGTAGGCGATGGTGCCGTTTACGCTGTCCTTGACGGGCGCGGTATAGATTTCGCCGTCGGGAATGTTCATGTGGCCCGCGCATTTGATGGCCGGCATGCCCTTGATGGAGAAGCTAAGGTCCGTGCCGGGGGAAACGAGGCGCACCCGGTCGGTTCTTTCCATGAGCGCCTTGAGGCTGTCCATGGCGCGGTCCATCTTGCCGTAATCGAGGCAGCATACGTTAAAATAGTAATCCTCGAAGGCCTCGGTGCTCATGTCGGCCATTTGCGCCATGGAGGGGTGCGGATAGCGGAGGATGACCCACTTGGTCTTGGGCACGCGAATGCGCCCGTGGACGGGCGTCCAGTAATGCTTCATGTACAGGTTCATTTTTTCGGAGGGCACGTCGGCCATTTCGCTGCTGTTCGAGCCGCCGCGCACGCCGATGTACGCGTCCATCTGCGCCATGAGCGCCCCGTCGATTTCCGCGCGGAGCTTGAGCTGCTCCTCGGTGCAGTGCATGACCATTTCGCGGTCAAAGGCCTTGTCGCCCAGCCACAGGAAGGGCTGGCCGCCCGTTTTGTACACCTGCTTGATGAGCGCCCTGGTCAATTCGTCGTTTCCGCCAATGCTCTCGACGAGGATCTTCTCGCCCTTTTTCAGCGAGCAGGAAAAGTTCACGAGGCCCTCGGCCAGCTTGAGAATTCTCGGATCGAACATACGCGTTTCCTCCAGTTCAAAGTGTAGTTTTATTGTACCACATTTTCCCCGTTCTGGCGCGCCGGAAGGGAAAGCCGCGGGGGAAAGCAAGGCGCTACACCTGCACGTTGTAAATCTTCTTAACGTGCTCGCGGTTGCGCACCATGATGGCGAACACCCCCACGAGGTTAAGCAGCATCGCTCCGGCAATCAGCCCCCGGATGGGCAGCACGTCGCCAAGCGCGCCCGCAATCAACTGCCCCATGATGTTGCCAAGGATGTTCAGCATCTGGAAAATGCCGTTAAAGCGGCCGCGCATCTCGTCGTTGAGATAGTTCTGCGTGCTGGAGATGCGGATGTTGTAGCTCGTAACGGCAAAGAGCCCCGTGAGGAAATTAAACAGCAGCATCACCGCGTAGGGGAAGAACAGATAGCCGCCCTCAAAGAAGGTAATGCTCGCGTACACGAACACGGCGATGGCAAATTTCTTTTGCGGCGGATACTTGAAGCGGTAGTGGATCATGCCGCCGACCAGCCGCCCAACCGTCGAAACGGCCATGATGACCGCGTATTGCTCCACCCGCAGCGCGGGGGTCATCTTAAAATAAGGAAGAATGAGCGTGCCCGCAAGGCCGCCGCAGAGGGTGGACAGAAAAAAGTATTTCGTAATGGTGGCAAGGCCTTTCTCCTGCTTGAGATAGGCGAGGCCGCCCTTAAAATCGCCGATAAAACGGCGGGCGCTGAAGCGCTCGTTTTCACGCCGGAGCTGATGCCGTTCCACGGCCCTGATCTGCGTTTCCGCGATGGCCGCGAAGCAGAAGGTGACCGAATTAAACAAAAACAGAGGCGCGAGGCCTATGGTTTTGTAGCAAACGCTCGCAATCGGCACCATAATGGTCGTCGCGAGCGGATAAAGCAAGCTTGCAATGGAGTAGGCCCGCGAAAAATTCCCTTTGGAAATGAGCGTGGGGTAAAAGCTGTCGTAGGCCACCGCGTACACGCTGTCGATCGCGCCGATGAGCATGGACATGACCAGATACACCGTATAATTAAAGAAGTCCGCCCGCAGCAGCAGGAAAAAGCAGAGAAACAGCGCGCTGCTGGTGAAATCGAGCGAGTAGATCACCCGCTTGCGCGAGAAGCGGTCGAGGTACGGCCCGGCCAGCAGCGGCAGCACGATGCGCGGCAGGCAGTAGCACACCTGAAAAAGCGCGTAGAGCAGCACGGAATTGGTGTTGTCCAGCACCAGCAGCCCGAGGGCAAAGCCGGATACCGCGCTGCCCAGCATGGACACCACGGTGCCGAGGGTAATGATGGTGAAATCCCGCGTCCAGAGCGGATGTACTACGTCCGGCTGCGGCGCGTTAAGAGAGCGTTCAGCTTTCATGGCGCGAGTAATATATCATATTCAGGATAGGCAAGTAAAGCGGGATATGCTAATATATATTTATGAAACAAAAACGCTATGCCGACGACTATGAAACGGTCGTCACCACCGACGAGAAGGGCCGCGAGCGCAGGACGGCCGTATACCGCGGGGATTATTATGCATTCGCCCTGGACGACGCGAGCGTGCGCAACTTCCGCCTTAACAGCCTCCTGCTCGCGGCAATCGCCGTCGCTTTGCACACGGCGGGGGGGTGCGTTGGGAACGCCGGCATGTATCGCTTTTTTGTGGCGCTGCCGTATGTGGGTGCGTTTTTCCCCTTGGTTTACCTCGTGAGCGGCGCGCTGCGGCTCCCCAAAACAGCCGAAAGAATGACCCGCGACGTCCTTGGCCATTCCTATGGACGCGCCAAAACCGCAAGCTGCTCGGCGCTTGTGCTGGCCGGCATGACGGTGCTTGGCGAGCTTGCCTGCCTCCTGTTTTTTCTCGAGGAGGGCGCGCTTTTGCGGGAGTGCGTCTTTCTTTTATGCGAAGCGCTGACCGCCGCCGCGTGCTACGCCTTCATATATATGCAGAGCCGTATTCAGGTGCGCGAGCTGGGAAAAGGCGGGAAATAGCAGCGTTTTTTCGGCCGGAGCAACGAAAAAAACCGGCCGGCAACAAAAAATATCACATCGCAACAGATTTGCAACCGTTGACACGCGCTTTTTTTTCACCTATAATCTTTGATGTATTCACGGATACATTTGCACCAAATCATCATAAGGAGGAAATCAAATGAAGAAACTCAGCAAGATGTTGGCAATCCTGGTCGCGGCCTTCATGCTGGTTGCCGCGTTCGCCGGCTGCCAGACGAAGCCCACCGAGCCGACAGAACCGGCTGCACCCGCCACCGAGGCGACCGCCGCCCCGGAGGCCACCGAGGCCCCCGTGGTTTACGAGGACCAGCCCTTCGGTGAGAACCTGCCCACCGCGCCCACGGTCGACACCCCGCTCGTGGTTGCGTACAGCCCGTTCTCCCAGAAATTCAGCCCCTTCTATGCCGACACCGGTTATGATCAGGACGTTGTGACCATGACCCAGGTTCAGGTTCTGACGACCGATCGTATGGGCGGCATCATCAACAACGCCATCGAGGGCGAGACCCGCTCCTACAACGGTACGGATTACTTCTACAAGGGGCCGGCGGACACCAGCGTGGTGTATGACGCGGCGAGCGATACCACCACCTACACCGCCAAGCTGCGCGTGGGCATGAAGTTCTCCGACGGCAAACCTGTTACCGCGGATGACCTCATCTTCACGTATTACACCTACCTCGATCCTTCCTATGTGGGCTCCACCACGCTGAGCTCCTATAAGATCATCGGCCTGCAGAACTACCGCACGCAGACCACCGACGAAGTGTACGAGAAGTATTCCAAGTTGGTGAAGGATTACTTCGCAGCGGGCGCCGACGCCGCCGCGGACGATCTGGGCAAGGCTTACTGGACGTTGTTGGACAACGCCTGGAAGGCCGACGTGCAGTCCATCGTGGATTACTGCGATGTGAACTACATCGATTCCTATGCTGGCAGCAAGTACATCCCGAATTGGACGGCTGAGGAAGTCCGCGCCAACGAGGGTCTGCGCGTTGCCACCGGCATGGCCATGTGGGGCTTCGGTTCCTACAATGACGCGGGCGAATTCGTCGCCAAGGGCACGGAAGCGACCTTCAACATGACGGACGCGTTCCCGACCATCGACGATTACTTTGCCTCCGTGAAGGCCGCATACGCCACCGTTGACGATTATGAAGCGGCCGGCGAATCCCCCAACGGCGTTGCCATTCACGCCAATGCGGACGCGGCGTTCATCGCCGAGTACGGCTCCAAGGACGAGGCCATGGGCGGCGCAGGCGTGCCGAGCATTGCCGGTATTACCAAGATTGACGATTACATCGTGCAGGTTGTCACCGAGGGCTTTGAAGCGCCCGCCGTGTACTCCATCCTTGGCCTGCAGATCGTCCCGCTGCACTACTATGGCGACGAGTCCAAGTATGATTACGAGAACAACAAGTTCGGCTTTGACTTTGGCGATCTGTCCAAGCAGGAGAGCCTGACCACCACGCCTGTGGGCGCGGGCCCGTACAAGTTCGTCAAGTACGAGAACAAGGTTGTCTACTTCGAGGCCAACGAGAACTACTATCGCGGCTGCCCGAAGATCCGCGAGATCCAGTTCAAGGAAACCGCCTCCGCTGAAGTCGCCACCGCGCTGCAGACCGGCACGGCCGACGCGGGCGAGCTCACCGGCTCCCGCAAGCGCTTTGAAGAGGTCGCCGGCTACAACTCCAACGGCGATATCACCGGCAACATCATCACCACCAGCAAGGTCGACAACCTCGGTTACGGCTACCTGGGCTGCAACGCCGACACCGTCTGCATTGGCGGCGAGCCGGCCTCCGATGCCTCCAAGGCGCTCCGTACGGCCATGATGACCATCTTTGCCGTGTACCGTGATGTGGCTATTGACAGCTACTACGGCGAAGCCGCTTCCGTCATCAACTACCCCATCTCCAACACCTCCTGGGCGGCTCCGCAGCCGACCGACGAGGATTATCATCCGGCATTCTCGCTCAACGCTGAAGGCGCTGAGATCTACACTGCCGAGATGGCTATGGAAGAGAAGTACGCCGCCGCCGCCGCGTCCGCTCTGAGCTGGTTTGCCAAGGCTGGCTACACCGTGGAGAACGGCAAAGTGACTGCTGCGCCTGAGGGCGGCCGCATGAGCTTTGAGGTCATCATCCCTGGCGACGGCACGGGCGATCACCCGGCGTTCGCGATCCTCACCGGTGCGCAGGCGGCCTTCGAAGCCATTGGCATCGAGCTGAAGATCAACGACCCCGCTGACTCCAACGTCCTCTGGGATGCGCTGGACGCCGGCACGCAGGACTTCTGGACTGCTGCCTGGGGCGCCACCATCGACCCCGATATGTACCAGGTCTATCACAGCTCCGGCGTTGTGGGCGAGGGCGGTTCCGATTCGAACCACTATCACATCCGTGACGCGGAACTGGATCAGCTCATTCTCGACGCTCGCAAGAGCGACGATCAGAACTACCGCAAGGCCGTTTACAAGCAGTGCCTTGACATCATCATTGACTGGGCGGTCGAGCTTCCGACCTACCAGCGGCAGAACTGCATCGTGTTCAGCACCGAGCGCATCAAGATCGATACCCTCACGCCGGACATCACCACCTTCTGGGGCTGGCTGAACGACATCGAATTGATCGAAATGAACTAACGGCTGACTAACGCCGGAATACTGGGGATTGTGGGCCCACCCGTGGTTGGGTGGGCCCACAGCTTCCCGGCTGTTTTGCGCCGGCGTTTGTTGACGTACCCGCATTTTGGATGGGTATCCCATGCGCCAGACGGCCATGGGCAAAGAGAGAGGGGTCGCCATGCGCAAATTTATTTTGAGAAGGCTCCTGTTGGGACTTTTCATTACATTTTTCGGAGCGATGGTGGTGTATGCGGTTATTCGCTGCCTGCCGAGCTCCTATGTGGAAACCATTGCGCGCGAGCGCGCATCAAATCCGGCAAGCACCAAAACCTTTCAAGAATGGCTGGACCAGCTTAACGCGGTTTATGGCCTTAATATCGGGATCATCCCCGGGTTTTTCAAGTGGCTCGGCAATGCCATCGTGGGCGACTTTGGAGAGTCCTGGCAATACGGCGTTCCTGTAACGCAAAAGTTTAACGAGGTCATCTGGCTCTCGTTTATCATGAATATGATCACCCTCGCCGTCGAGGTTGCGATCGCTATCCCCTTGGGTATTCTGGCTGCGAGGAAGCAGTACAGCCGTACGGACTATGCTATCACGGTGTTCGCCTTGATGGGCATTTCTCTGCCAACGTTCTTTCTCGCTACCCTTTTGAAATATACGTTCTCCATCAAGCTCGGCTGGTTCGATCTGTACGGCCTGACCGGGCGCTTCCACTCAACCATGACGCCCTTTATGCAGTTCATGGACAAGGGGTATCACCTCGTCTTGCCTGTCTTCACGCTGATGATGCTTTCGGTGGGCGGCATGATGCGTTATACCCGCACCAATATGCTTGAGGTGCTCAATGCGGACTATATCCGCACCGCGCGCGCCAAGGGCCTTTCCGAGAGGATCGTCATCAATAAGCACGCCTTCCGCAACACGCTCATTCCGCTCGTTTCCTTCATGAGCTATCTGCTGCCCACCATGTTCGGCGGCGCCATGATTACCGAAACGCTCTTTCAGATACCGGGCATCGGGTATATCTCCTATCAGGCCATGACCCGGGGCGATATTCCCTTCGCCATGTTCTATACGACATTCTTGATCGTCCTGACGCAGGCCAGCCTCATATTGGCGGACATTATGTACGCCGTGGTTGACCCGCGCGTCAGGGTCAACTGACGGAGGTGGCTTATGTTTGATAAACTGAGATTCTGGAAACTGAGCCCCGACGCAGAACGGGCGGGCGGAAACGAACACGAGCATATGAAGCTCGACGACGCGCGGCGCGTAAAGGTGCTTTCGCCCGGCATGCTGGTGTTCAAGCGCTTTATCCGCAATAAGCTTGCGGTCATCGGCTTTTGCATCCTCATGGTGATGTTCATCTTCTCCTTCGTTGGCGCGCTCATCACGCCCTACGGGCAGGCGCAGGTGTTTACGGGCGTGGGTTCCATGTCCAAGGAGTACGCCAGCGCCACCTATAACACCGAGTTGCGCTATACCGTGGCCGAAAATGAGAGCTTCGGCAGCGCCGAGCGCGCGCAGTTTCTGCTGGTCATGGGAAAAAATGCGGACACCTTCACCATTGGCGAAGACACCTATTACTTCGCCGCCGAGGGCGAGGGGTGTTACCGCATTATGCAGCTCGATCCGGCCATGGAGCTGCTCTTCGACGTGTTCACCCCGCGCGCGGAGCTTGCCGACCCCGACGGCCTGTCCAAGGCGTTTGCGGCGGCCAGCGAGAATAAAAAGACCGAGTTTGAATTCGGCGGCCAGACCTACCGCATCACCCGCAAGGGCAAGGGGAGCCTCGCAAACAGCGAGCACGACGTGGCGCTGGCGAGCCTGAACGTGTACGACGCGTATCTGGAGGGCGACGCGCAGGATATCGCCACCTTTGATTTCCGCCTTGCAAGCAGCCGCGCGCTGGCGGCCAACGCCAAAAGCTTTACCGCCAACGACCGCAAGTTTACCATCAGCTACGAGGAGGGCAAGTGCACCGTCCTCGATGAAAACGGCGCGGATTACGCCGAAATTTCCAATATTATTGTAAATCCGCTGGATCAGGGCGAGTTTTTGAGCGTCGATTTCAAGGCGGCGGTGCGTGAGAGCATCAACGCGCATCAAATCGAGTTTGCTTATCAGCAGCCGGACGGCACGGTCACGGAGTATGATATCGTCCGCGTCAACACAATCTATAATGTCAAGCGGGAAACGCCCACCTCGCTGATTCGCATGTACGAGTCGCCCTCAAACGAGCATTGGCTGGGCCTCGACAACAATGGCATGGATCTGATGACCCGCCTCATGTATGGCGGGCAGGTATCGCTCCTCGTGGGCTTCATCGTCATTTTCATCGAGCTGTTTCTGGGCGTGATCATCGGCGGCATTTCGGGTTATTTTGGCGGCTGGATCGATACGGCGCTCATGCGCCTTGTCGATTTGTTTAACAGCATCCCGTTCTATCCGATGGTCATCATCTTCGCATCGGTCATGGACACGCTGGAGGTTTCGCCCAAGGCGCGCATCTATCTGCTCATGATCATCCTCGGCGTGCTGGGCTGGACGGGCATCGCGCGCGTGGTGCGCGGCCAGATTCTGTCCCTGCGCGAGCAGGATTTCATGGTCGCGACCGAGGCCACGGGCATACGCACAAGCCGCAGGATCTTTAAACACCTTGTGCCCAACGTCATGCCGCTGCTGATCGTGCAGGCCACCGCGGGCCTGGGCGGCGTCATCATTTCGGAGGCGACGCTGGGCTTCCTGGGCCTCGGCGTGAAATACCCGCTGGCGTCCTGGGGCAGCATCATCAACGTTGCGTCCGACGCGCACGTCATGACGAACTACTGGTTCATGTGGATTCCGGCCGGCATGCTGATCCTCCTGACGGTGCTTGGCTTTAACTTCGTAGGCGACGGGCTTCGGGACGCGTTTGACCCGAAGATGAAGAGGTGATCCAAATGGCAGAGAAAAAACAGTCCCTACTCGAGAGAATCGGTTCAAAGGCCAAGACGCGGGATGTAAATTACATTTCCCGCCGCGAGTCCGCACGCATCTCCCGCGAGAACCGGCGCATTACGGACGCAATCGAGAAGCAGCGCAAGCGCAAGAACGTGCCGGAGAGCGAATACCTGGCCACCATGCGCGACCCCAAGAACGTGGTGGAGTTTGACAACCTGCATACCTATTTCTTTACGGATATCGGCACGGTCAAGGCCGTGGACGGCGTATCCTTCGAGGTGCCGCAGGGCAAAACGGTCGGCGTCGTGGGCGAGTCCGGCTGCGGCAAATCGGTTACGAGCCTGTCGCTCATGCAGCTTGTGCAGCGGCCCCAGGGCCAGATCGTGGAGGGCGAGATTCGCCTCAACACCGGCGACAAGATCTACGACATTGCAAAAACGCCCATTTCCGTGATGGAAACAATTCGCGGTAGCAAGGTATCCATGATCTTCCAGGAGCCCATGACAAGCCTGAACCCCGTGTTCCGCGCGGGCGAGCAGATTGACGAGGTCATCAAGCTCCACAATCCCGAAATGACCGACGAGCAGGTGAAGGCGCGCTCGCTCGAAATGATCGACATGGTCGGCATTGCGAACAACACGGGCGTATACGCCATGTATCCGCACGAGCTTTCGGGCGGCATGCGCCAGCGCATCATGATCGCCATGGCGCTTGCGTGCAGCCCCAGGCTCATCATTGCCGACGAGCCGACTACCGCGCTTGATGTAACGATTCAGGCGCAGATTCTCGACTTGCTGCGCAATTTGAAGGATCGCATCAATTCGAGCATCATGCTCATCACGCACGATTTGGGCGTGATTGCGGAGATGGCGGATTTTGTTGTGGTCATGTACGCGGGCCGCATTGTGGAGAAGGGCACGGCGCAGGAGGTGTTCCACGATCCGAGGCATCCCTACACCATTGGCCTGATGGCCTCCAAGCCCGTGGTAAACCGCTCCGTAGAGCGGCTCTACAGCATCCCCGGCAGCGTGCCAAACCCAATCAATATGCCCAACTACTGCTATTTTAAGGATCGCTGCGAGCAGTGCGTGGGGGCGTGCGAAGGGGCGTATCCCAAGGAAACCTATATTACGCCTACGCACATGGTGACGTGCTACCGCTATGCCGACGCGCGGAAGGAGGACTGAAAATGGAAGCGATTCAAAAAGAAAAAGCGCCTTTTCAGCATGACAAGCGTAATGTGCTCGAGGTGAACAACCTCAAGAAATATTTTCCCATCAAGGCGGGCCTTATGCAGCGCGTCGTGGGGCATGTCAAGGCTGTCGACGGCATCAGCTTCAAGCTTGCGCGCGGCACGACCATGGGCCTTGTGGGCGAATCCGGCTGCGGCAAAACCACCGTCGGAAAGACCCTCCTGCGTCTCAACGATAAAACGAGCGGCGACGTGATTTTTAACGGAGTCGATCTTTTCTCGCTCGACCGTGGCGCCATGCGCGCCATGCGGCCCAAGATGCAGATGATCTTTCAAGACCCATATTCGAGCCTCTCGCCCCGGCTTCCCGTCGAGGAGATCATCGGCGAGGCGGTGCGCGAGCACGAGATTGTGCCCAAGAGCGAATACGGCGCGCACATCGACCGCATCATGAAGGCCTGCGGCTTGCAGCCCTATCATAAGGATCGCTACCCGCACGAGTTTTCGGGCGGCCAGCGGCAGCGCATCTGCATTGCCCGCGCGCTCGCGCTCAACCCCGAGTTCGTCGTGTGCGACGAGCCGGTCTCCGCGCTCGACGTATCGATTCAGGCGCAGATTATCAATCTGCTTATGGATCTGCAAAAGGAATATAACCTCACCTACCTGTTCATATCGCACGATTTGTCCGTTGTGGAGCATATCTCGGACACCGTCGGCGTTATGTACCTGGGCGACATGGTGGAGTACGCCAGCAAGAAGGCCATTTTCAGCCGCCCGCTGCACCCCTATACGCAGGCGCTTTTCTCGGCCATCCCCGTTCCCGACCCGGACGCGAAGATGAACCGCATCATACTGGAGGGCAGCATTCCTTCGCCCGCCAATCCGCCCGCTGGCTGCAAGTTCCACACCCGCTGCAAGGACTGCATGGAGATTTGCAGCAAGGTCGCGCCCGTTCCCAAGGAGATCGAACCGGGACACACCGTGGTGTGCCATTTGTTCGACGAGCAATGAAACGGCAGCCCAAGCGCTACGAGGACGATGACGGCCGCGTGATTTGCGATATGGACGTGGAGGGCATGCCCTGGCACGATAAGCGTGTCCGCCGTGAGGCGCGTGAGGCGCGCGCCGCAAAGGGCGAGGAAATGACGCGCGAGCAGGCGCGGCGCTATACCCTGTACGCGGTGCTTGCGGGCCTCGCGGTTGTCGCGGTGTTTGCCGTAGCCGGCTTCCTGTTTGTTCTGTTCTGTACCAAGGTTTGGTTTTGCCGATAAGCTTATGCGGGAACCGTTCGCAAGGGACGGTTCCCGTTTTCTGGCCTTGACTCCCATTTCAACTTTTTAGGAGGTGCAACGCTTGGTTTCCAAATCCACGGCCGAGGCCGTATTGCAATGCGCGCTGGAAAACGGCGCAGATTTTGCCGAGCTGTTTATGGAGGACAGCGTTTCCAATGTCGTATCCATGGAAAACGGCGAGGTGGAGAACGCGACGTCCACAAGACTGCACGGCGCGGGCGTGCGCGTGCTGCTCGATACGCGCAGCGCCTATGCCTACACGGCGGATACGAGCGGCGAGGCGCTTTTGCGCACGGCGCGGGCCGCTGCCGCCGCATTGCGCGGCGCGCCGAAAGCGCGGGATATCCGCTTTGCCGCCGCGGGCTTTGATACGCCCGTGGAGCGGCCCTTCGCGCAGGTTGAAAACGACGCGCGCGTGAAGCTTTTGCGCGAAGCGTCGCAGGCCGCGCGGGCCGAATCCGCCGAGGTCACGCAGGTGTCGGCAAGCTATCTGGATAAGGTGCAGCGCGTGCTGATCGCCAATTCCGAGGGTGCGCTCGTTACCGATGTGCGCCCGCGCACGCGCATCTTTGTGCAGGCCGTGGCCATGAAGGACGGAGAGGCGCAGACGGGCTATGAGGGCCCGGGCTGCTGCCGGGGCTTTGAGGCCTACCGCACGGCGATTGATCCCGTGGAGAAGGGCCGCTCGGCGGCAAGAATCGCCGTCACCATGCTGCACGCACCGGATTGCCCGGCGGGCTTCCTGCCCGTGGTTATCGACGGCGGCTTTGGCGGCGTGATTTTTCACGAGGCCTGCGGACACTCGCTCGAGGCCACGCAGGTTGGGCGCGGCAACAGCGAGTTTTGCGGCAAGCTGGGAAAAAAGATCGCGGCGGACTGCGTAACGGCCGTTGACGACGGCACGCTGCCGCATGAATGGGGCTCGATCAATGTGGACGACGAGGGCGGCGCGCCCCGCCGCAACGTGCTGATCGAGAACGGCGTTTTGAAGGGGTTTCTCATCGACAAGCTGGGCGGGAGGCGCATGGGCATGCCCGCCACGGGCTCGTCCCGGCGGCAGGGCTACACCTTCGCGCCCACCTCGCGCATGACCAACACCTATATCGACGCGGGCACGGACGGCGAGGAAGAAATGATCGCCGATCTTGCCGAGGGCCTGTACGCAAAGAAAATGGGCGGCGGCTCGGTCGATCCGGCTACGGGCGAATTCAATTTCGCGGTGCTCGAGGGCTATTGGATCAAAAACGGCAAGCTGTATTCCCCGGTGCGCGGCGCCATGCTTGTGGGCAGGGGCGCGGATGTGCTGCTCAAAATCGACCGCGTCGGCCCCCGCATGTGGATGGGGCAGGGCATGTGCGGCTCGCTTTCCGGCTCGGTTCCTACAAACGTGGGGCAGCCGCGCATTCGCATTCAGGGAATCACCGTAGGCGGCAAGGGAGGTGCTCTGTAATGGAACTGCGCGATTTTCGGGAAAAAGCCTTTGCCTGCGCGCTGGAGCGCGGTTGCGAGGCGGCGGAAAGCTACTACGCGGGCGGCGAGAGCTTTTCGGTCAACGTATGCGGCGGCGAATTCGACCGCTACGAAGTGAGCATCCGCTCGGGGCTCAGCCTGCGCGTCAAGCTTGGCGGGAAGGACGGCTATGCGTATACAGAATGCCTTGACGACCCCGAGGCGCTGGTCGCGCGCGCCATGGACAACGCGCGCACGGTCGAAATCGCAGACGAGCACCCGATGCAGGGCAGGTGCGAATACCAGACGGCGGAGAAGCCGGCTTCGCCCTTTGCCGCGCTGAGCGAAAGCGAGAAGATCGACCTCGCGTTGCGGCTCGAGCGTGAAACGCTCGCGCAGGACGCGCGCATAAAGCGACTCACGTTCTGTCTGGTGGAAAACAGCGAGAGCACGGTGGCCATCCATAATACGCTCGGGCTTTCCGCGGAGCGCACGGGCGCGGCCTCGATGTGCGGGGCCATCACCTACGCGGCGTGCGAAGACGAGGTGCGCACGGGAACCGGGCTGCGCATCGGCGCGGAGGCGGCGGATATCCCCGGCATCGCGGCGGAAGCGGCGGAAAACGCCGTGAGTCAGTTCGGCGCGACGCCCGTAGCGTCGGGCACATACCGCGTGCTTCTTCAAAACGTGGCCGCGTGCGATCTGCTTTCCGTCTTTACCGATGTGTTTTCGGCGGAGGAAGCGCAAAGGGGCCGTTCGCTCCTCGCGGGCCGCGAGGGGGAACGCATCGGCGCGGCGTGCGTCACGCTCACGGACGATCCTTACCATCCCACAAGGCAGCGCGTTTTTGACGACGAGGGCACGCCCGCGTATAAGAAGAATCTGATTGAGCGGGGCGAATTGAAAACCCTGCTGCACAATCTCAAAACCGCGAAAAAAGCCGGGTGCGCGAGCACGGGCAACGCGGTGCGGGCGTCCGCCGCGTCCCCGGTGCGCGTAGGGCCGGCGCTCCTGTATTTTGAGCCGGGCGACGCGAGCTTTGACGCGCTCCTTGCCCAGCTTGGCACGGGCCTTGTCGTCACCTCGCTGGAGGGCCTGAACGCGGGCGCAGATTGCGTATCGGGCGATTTTTCGCTCAAGGCCGCGGGCTATCTGGTGGAAAACGGCATGCGCGTGCATCCCGTTGCGCAGATTACCGTCGCGGGTAATTTCCTTGCGCTTTTGCAGAGCGTGGAGCGCGTCGGCGCGGATCTGCGGGTTTTCGAGGCGGGCAGCCCGAGCCTTCTTGTTTCCGGGCTGACGGTCGCGGGAAAATAGGCCAGCCCACGCGGGCCGTCGAACGCCGCGGTTTTCCGGCGGCCCGCAGAATTTTTTCGCCTGTTGGAAACTTTTGATTGACAGCCGGAAAGCCTTGTGGTATCTTAATAAAGCGCCCCGAAAGGGGCTCGTTTTTGATGTTTTTAACCGCAATAAGGAGGGTATAAACCATGGCAGCGGACGCACGCGTAAAGATCACCCTGGCCTGCACCGAGTGCAAGCAGCGCAACTACAACACCTTCAAGAACAAGAAGAACGACCCCGACAGACTGAGCTTCAATAAGTACTGCCGGTTCTGCCGCAAGCACACGGAGCACAAGGAATCGAAATAAGGCCGAAGGGGAAAGGAAACGACATGGCAACGAACGAAAAGTCCAAGGCTAAGCCCGCCAAGGCCAAGAAGGAACGCAAGTTCCATCCGATCCGCTATATCCGCGAGATGTTTGGCGAGCTGAAAAAGCTTACCTGGCTCACGCCCAAGGAGCTGCTTTCGCACACGCTGGCGGTGTTCGCGTTCGTGCTGGGCATGGCGCTGATCATCTACGTGCTCGATCTCGGCTTCTCCGAGGGCCTCAAGCTGCTTGCCCGCATCAGCATCGGGTGACCATGATGGCGCAGGAAGCGAAATGGTACGTGGTTCATACCTATTCCGGGTATGAAAACAAGGTCAAGGAAGACCTTGAAAAATCCGTGGAGAATCTCGAGCTGCAGGACGTGATCCTGGAGGTAAAGTATCCCACGGAGGAAACAATCGAGATCTTGCCCAACGGCAAGCGCAAAACGACCCTGCGCAAGGTGTACCCCGGTTACGTCATGGTCAAGATGGCGGTCGATGTGCTCGAAAAGGAGCGTCCGGCCGAGCAGGGCGGCGGCGTGACCACAGAGCTTGTGATGAACCCCCGCGCCTGGTACGTGGTGCGCAATACGCGCGGCGTGACGGGCTTTGTGGGCCCGGGCTCCAAGCCCATCCCGCTCAGCGACGAGGAAGTGACCGCCATGGGCGTGGAGCGCATCCCCATCGTGCTCAATATCGAGGTGGGGGAGAGCGTGCGCATCGTGTCCGGCCCGCTGGAGAACTTCATCGGCACCGTGACCCATCTGGACGCGGAGCGCCAGAAGGTCAAGCTGACGGTGTCCATGTTCGGGCGGGATACGCCCGTGGAGCTGGACTTTGTCCAGGTACAAAAGCTGTAATCGCACAGCACAGCATAACCGCTGTTTGCCGCGCCCGCTTGGGCGCGTACAGATAGAAGTGGGAGGGGGAGGCACCCCGCCTGCACCACAATTTAAATGGAGGAACCGCACAAATGGCAAAGAAGATCGTAGCTTATGTAAAGCTGCAAATTCCCGCCGGCAAAGCAACGCCGGCGCCCCCTGTGGGCCCCGCGCTGGGCCAGCACGGATTGAACATCATGGGATTCTGCAAGGAATTCAACGAGCGCACCGCCAAGCAGGTCGGCCTGATTATCCCCGTGGTCATCACGGTGTATCAGGATCACTCCTTCACCTTCATCACCAAGACCCCTCCGGCGGCGGTGCTGATTAAGAAGGCCTGCGGCATTGAGACCGCTTCCGGCGTACCCAACAAGACCAAGGTCGCCACCATCTCCAAGGCACAGGTAAAAGAGATTGCAGAGATG
>CAZWSI010000013.1:0-60985 GCA_964636405.1 uncultured Oscillospiraceae bacterium | reverse complement strand
CAGGTCGAGGTTTTCCGGGGCGGAGCGGTCGCGGTAGGGGCTGTTCTTGCCGGGCTCGGTGAGCGTGCCGCGGTATTCGCGCATCTCGTCCTTGCTTAAATCGTCCACATACGCGACGCCCTTTTGTATCAGCTTCTCGGCCAGCTCATAGCAGCGGTCAAAATAGGACGAGCCGAACAGCAGCACATCCCATTGAAAGCCCAGCCAACGGATATCGGCCTGGATGGCTTCCACATACTCGGCGTCCTCCTTGGCGGGGTTGGTATCGTCAAAGCGCAGGTTGCACGAGCCGCCGTACTGCTCCGCCATGCCGAAATCGATGCACAATGCCTTGGCGTGGCCAATGTGCAGATAGCCGTTGGGCTCGGGCGGAAAGCGCGTTTTTATCGTTCGGCCGCTCGCGGAAAGATCGGCCTCGATGGCTTCCTCGATAAAATTCTTCGGTGCGTTGCGTTCTTCCATAAAATCAAGAACCCTTCCTTTGTCCGGGGGACGGCGGCGCGCAAAAACCGCGCGGCGCATTCCCGCGTTTGCTTTCCTTATTATCTACAGCTTTCGGGGAATTGTCAATGCGCTTCGACCTTTCCCTCTCCTCCGCGCGCCTTCTTCCAGGCTTTGCGCCTATAGGCCGAGTTGCGCCTTTTTCAGCAGAATGCGGTATACGCTCTCGTCGATGCGCGCATTTGTGAGCACGCCGTCGGCGGCGGCCTGATAAAGCGCGGCCAGAATCGTTTCCTGCTTGTCGGATTGCGCGCCGCAAAGGATGAGATCGCCGCCCGCGAGCAAAAAGCGCACCGCCGCGTCCGCAAGGTCATAGCGGGCGCTAAGGCCCGCCATGCGGAAATCGTCGCTTACGACAAGGCCCGTAAAGCCGAGCTCGCCGCGCAAAAGCTCGGTGATGATCGGAGCCGACATGCTTGCGATATCCGTTTCGTCCAGCGCGGGGTAGGAGATGTGCGCGACCAGCACCGCGTCCACGCCCGCCTCCACGGCAGCCGCGAACGGCGGAATATCGTAGGAAAGAATCGTTTCGGCCGCGCGCGTATCCACGGGCGTGGTATCGTGCGAATCCACGCTCGTTCCGCCGTGGCCGGGGAAATGCTTGGCCACCGACAGGCACGCCGCATCGCGCAATCCCATAACGCAGGCGCTCCCGATGCGCGCGGCAACCTGCTCGTCGCCGCTGATAATACGGGTTTTCAGCGGCGTTTGCATGGCGTTTTCCGATACGTCGAGCACGGGTGCAAGGTCCATATTGATGCCCGTTTCACGCAGGCGCAGGCCGATTGTGCAGAACTGCGCGCGGGCCGCGTCCGAATCGTCGCGGCGGCCGAGCGTGCGGGCCGACGAGGGCCACGGGCTCCAGCGGAAGCGCACCACGGAGCCGCCCTCCACATCGATGCTGACAAGCGGCGGAATCTCGGTGTGCGTCAGGGCGCGTATGCTTTCGGTGAGGCGCGCGGCGCGCGCAAAGCCGCCGTCGCTGTCGCCGCTCGCGATGTTCGAGCCGTAGAGAATATAGTTGCCCACGGGATAGCGCTCATAAAGCGCCGCAAAGGCCTCGCCGGGCGCTTCGGTGCCGGAAAAGCCGAACATCACAAGCTGCCCGAGCTTTTCCTCCAGCGTCATGACGGAGAGCCACTCCGCCGCGCGGGCGCTTGCTTCAAGCGGCGCGGCCGTGGGCGTGGGGGAAGGCGTCTCAGCCTCGGGCGGCGGCGTTTGAGACGGCGCGACCGTGCCGTCGGGCGCGGGGGTATCGGCCGCGGCAGTATTTGCCGCTGCTTGCGCCGTAAGGGCGGCCGGGGGTGCGGGCGTTTCCCGCGCCGCGCCGCGCTCCGGCAGGGCGCGGAAAAGCAACGCGAGCCCCGCGACAAGCACCGCCGCAGCCGCGAGCGTCGCGACCATCCATTTCCACGCGTCCTTCAGCATGCCGACACCTCAAACAAAAGATACCATGATTATAGGAGATGCGGCGGCGAAAGGCAACGTTAAAATACGGACACGGCAAGGCATCGACCGCCCGCGCGGCGCGCGGGCCTTGCGCTTTGGCCGCAAAATCCGTACAATATGGCGTATGAAGGATCGGGAATGGGCCCTTTTGCACTGCATGGGGGCGGTTGTAGCGCTGCTTTTATGGCAAACGGCGGGAGCCGCGCTGCTGGGCCGCCTTTTGCCCGCGCCCGGGCGCGCGGGGAACACCGCTTGGTATCTGGGGCTTTTCGCGCTGGGGCTTGCGCTCTGCCGCGCCGGGCGCGTGGGTCCCTTTGCGCTCGGCTTGCGCCGCTCGCGCGTGGGCGCGCAGCTTTTGTGGGGGCTTTTGCTGACGCTTGCGCTGGCGGCGCTCTTTGTGGGCGTACCGCTGCTTGCGGGCTTCGCGCCCACGCAGTTTCTTGGCGCAGCCGCGCCAAGCCGCGCCGCTATGCTCCAAAATGGCCTGTTCTTCCTGCTGCTGGTCGGCCCGGCGGAGGAGCTGATTTTCCGGGGCTATTTGAACGCGCAGCTTCGCCGCGCCGCGCTCGGGCCTTTTTTTACGGCGGCGCTTTCCTCGCTCGCGTTCGGCGCGTATCATTATCTCTCCGCGCGGAGCCTGCTGCAGGTTGCCTGCACGGCGCTGATCGGCCTTGCGCTTTCCCTGCCCAAGGAAAAGCGCCCGGAGGCGTGCACCCTGCTTTCCGTAACCGTCGCGCACGGGCTGTACAACCTTCTTCTGGAATGCCTGCGCTGGCGCTTCTGCTGAAAGCAGCGCGCCCCCGCCCCTGCAAACGCCGGAACGCTGATGCCAAAACAAAAAATGCGCGCGCCTTTCAAGCCTGTTGGACAAAACAGGCGTCAAGGAAGCCCGGAGCGCCGCTTAACGCTCGGGGCTGGAGCGTCCGTTTTCGTTCTTGTATAATTCCTTATCGGCCAAGGCTATTAACTCCTGCTGCGTTTTGATGCTTTCCGTATATTTTGCGTAACCCATGCTGACGGAAAGCGGATACGGAACGTCGGCCTGGCTGACCGACATATGGATGCGTTCACAGACCTCCTCGATCTTTTGATTCGCGTCCAGTTCGCATACGATCGTAAATTCATCACCGCCGTATCTGGAAATAAAGAAATTCCGCCGATTGCATGACCTTTTCAGGCAATCGGCGATCACTTGCAACGCATGGTCCCCTTCGGTATGGCCATATTGATCGTTGATGGACTTGAACTTGTTTACATCCAGCATCAACAGATACAGCGCGCTGTTCTCCTGAACGCGGCTAAGCCTGAGGGACAGATGCTGAAACAACTGGTTCCGATTGTTGAGTTGCGTTAAGGCGTCGAGCGAAACCATTTGCTCCTGCCGCGTGAGGAAAACATACAGGATGCCGAGCATGCTGCCCACGCAAAGAATGGGATAGCGCGGGAATGCGACCTGCAGCGCCCCGGAGAGAATGGTGGGGATCACAAAGGTGGATAGGGATATCAATTCCGCCTTTCTGCGGTAATCCTCCGCATGAAACGAACGGATGTAGGCTTTTGCCGCGGTGACCAGCACATATCCATAGGCAAGCACCAATTGGAGCGAATAGGCAGGCCCCCGATGGTATACGTTGTTCGAATCGATATAGAACAGCAGATGGTTTCGACAGGAAAGCACCGTTAACACGACGAGCGCCAAGACTGGTAAACGCGCCGCAATACGGAATCTTCGATCTTTGACAAAGCGGGATTGCTGAATCATTTCAGAGTAACAGAACCAAACATATCCGAGCAGCCCGCTGAGCGCATAATAGGCGCCGTTGAGCAGCCAGTTCCACGTTGTCGAAACCGACAGTATATTGCTGTCCACGAAAATCCAAACGGCATCCAGCGCAAAGAGCAGCATGTTCGAAATAGCGACCGCAAGAAAGCCCCTGCGCTGAGATTGCAGAAACATGCATTTGCTTGCTTTGATGCTGATAAGCAGCAAAAAAGCAATGCAGACCACGCTGACCTCCGCGTATAGCACGCTGCTGGACATAGCGTTGGCTCCTTTCGAAAAAGGTGACGCGTCCTTATAAAGAGTGTACCAGACCCTCGCGGTCATTGCAAAGGAACCGAAGGTGCGGAAATGCCTAAATTTATTGTGCGGCGCTTCTTTTTTATTGACTTGCTTTTTCCGCCAAACACACTTTTGACCGAATGGGAATAGGATGAAGCATGAACTGACGGATAAAGGAGACGACTATGCGTAATACTCCAAATCGTTGCGGTAAATGCGGGTGCTTGCTTCCAACGGATTACGGCCCCGCGCCGCATGTAATGAACGTGAACGAGGCGGCAAAGCAAAACGGTTCCTTCCGTGCCGCCGCATGGACGGGCTGCTATCTGCAAATGACGCTTATGTGCATTCCCATAAGCGGTGAAGTCGGCGTTGAGGTGCATCCCGACACAGATCAATACATCCGCGTAGAGGCCGGGCAGGGCCTGGTTATGATGGGCGCTTGCCGGGAGCGCTTGCATACGCGGCAATGCATGGACGAGAATGTTGCCGTATTTGTGCCGGCCGGAACCTGGCACAACATCGTCAACACGGGCGATTGCCCGCTTAAGCTGTCCTCGGTGTATGCGCCGCCGCAGCATCCCCATGGCACGGTGCATATGACAAAGCGGGATGCGGAGGAAGCGCACAAATAATCAACGGCGGCGTTTCGGCGGGCGCGTCAGCCTCCCGCCGTGGCGCTGCCGGCGCTTGCGCCACGCGCCGTTCATGCGGACTGTCCGCAAAAGCGTTCTGGCGACATGACCTCTCTTGGGCGTCTGACCGACAGCGGCTGTATTCTTTCCAAAAGGACGGTCGCCGGCGCGCGTCTGCCGCTTGCGTCCATGGTGCGGAAAACGCGCATGGGCGAGGGCGAGCGGACGCGCGCATAGAACGCGCCGTTTTCCGGCATACTTCCTTATAAAAAGCACCAATAAGGGCGCGGGCAGGAGAAGCGGCATGGCAAGATTTACGGTTCCGAGGGATATTTATTACGGGAGGGGCAGCATCGAGCAGCTTGGAAAGCTGGAGGGCAAGCGCGCGTTCAACGTCGTGGGCGGTGGCTCCATGAAGCGCTTCGGGTTCCTTGCGCAGGCGGAGAAGCTGCTGGAGGCGGCGGGCATGGAGACGCGGGTGTTTGAAAACGTGGAGCCCGACCCCTCGGTGGAAACGGTGATGGCGGGCGCGAAGGCCATGGCGGAATTTGCGCCGGACTGGATCGTGGGCCTGGGCGGCGGCTCGCCCATCGACGCGGCCAAGGCCATGTGGGTGTTCTACGAATACCCGGATACGAGCTTTGAGGCGCTGACCGTGCCCTTCCATTTCCCCGCGCTGCGCAAAAGGGCGCGCTTTATCGCCATCCCGTCCACCAGCGGCACGGCCACCGAGGTGACCGCGTTTTCCGTCATTACGGACTACGCGTCGGGCGTGAAATACCCGCTCGCGGATTTTCACATTACGCCCGATATCGCCATCGTCGATCCGGCGCTTGCCGAAACCATGCCCCCGCAGCTAGCCGCGCACACGGGTTTGGACGCGCTCACGCACGCCGTCGAGGCATACGTATCCACGGCAAGCGGCCCGTTTACCGATCCGCTGGCGCTGCAGGCCATCAAAACGGCGCTGGAAAGCCTGCCCGCCTCCTACGCGGGAGACAAGGACGCGCGCGAGCGCATGCATTATGCCCAGTGCCTCGCGGGGATGGCGTTTTCAAACGCGCTGCTCGGCATTGTGCATTCCATGGCGCACAAAACGGGCGCGGCCTTCTCCACGGGGCACGTGCCGCACGGGCTGGCCAACGCCATGTACCTGCCCTACGTGATCCGCTTTAACGCAAAGGACGCGCGGGCGCTGCGCCGTTATGGCGAAATCGCGCGCTTTGCGGGCCTCGAGGCGGAAAGCGACGCGGCGCTGACCGAGCGGCTGATCGAACGCGTGAAGGGCTTAAACGAGCGCTTCGGCATCCCCTCCTCGCTCAAGGCGTTTGGCGTGGACGAGACGGAGTTTCGCGGCAAGGTTTCCCAAATTGCCGCGCGCGCGGTGGAGGACGCCTGCACGGGCTCGAACCCGCGCGCCGTAACGCCCTTTGAAATGGAGCGGCTGCTCAACGCGGTCTATTCCGGCGAAGAAGCGGAACTCTGACAAAAAGCAGCCCAAAGCAAGCCGCAGGGGATAGCCCTGCGGTTTTCTTTTGCCGAGGCGGAAAAAGCGCCGCGCGTCAGCGCGCGAGTCCGCCGCTTCCCGGGAGCCGTACGCGATAGGTGCAGCCGTATTTTTCGCGGTGCACAACGCTGCGCCGCGCCATATCGTGCAGCGTCTTCCGAACCGTCATATACTCGTACAAGGAGAAACGGTCGGAGATATCCGTTTGCAGCATCGGGCCGTCCCGAAGCAATCGTATGATGGTGCGTTCTACGGTTGGAGAGGATTTCCCGGACATGTAGCGGCGGCCTCCTTTAAGCTTGTTGGGGGAAAAGGTCGGCTTCATTACCGTGATGGGAGCACGGACGCGCGTATCAAGAAACGTAACGATCCTAATGTTATACAGGATTGCTAAAAATTGCAACAACTTCCGTCGGTTTCTGCAATTATTTGTGCATGTTTCTGCAATCTTTTGCAACCTTCCATCCCACATTCGCGTTTATTCGAGTCCGCGCACGGTGAAGGGCAGTAAATTCTACTGACGGTTGATAAAAATCTTTCCTGTCTATCCATACAAGCGCTTTTGCGGCCGGCAAAGACACGGTATACTGTGGGAGAAGTCAGCAAGACGCGGAGGAAGCCTATGAAGCTCAGAATCGCAGAAAACGTACGCGCTTTCCGCAAGGAACGCAAAATGACGCAGGAGCAGCTCGCCGAGGCGCTGGGCGTTACGGTCGGGGCGGTTTCCAAATGGGAGACGGAGGCGTCCGTGCCGGATATCAACCTCATCGTCGCCATGGCGGGCCTGTTTGAAACCTCCGTGGACGTGCTGCTGGGCTATGAGTGGCGCGGCGGCGGCATGGGTCAGGCCGTGGAGCGCTTCCGCGTGCTGCGCAACGCCAAGCGCTTTGACGAGGCGAGCGACGAGGCCGAAAAGGCGCTGCAAAAATACCCCAATTCCTTCGACGTCACGTTTCAGAGCGCGATTCTATATTCCATGAAGGGCGTGGAGCGGGGCTGTCAAAATCCTACCGCCGCGCGCTGGCGCTCTTTGAGCGCTCGCTCGAGCTCATCGCGCAGAATACCGACGAGCACATCAACGAGTGGACCATTCGCAACCGCATCGCGAGCCTCTACCTGTGCATGAACAAAACCGACAAGGCGCTGGAGCTGATGCGGCAAAACAACGCGGACGGGCTGAACAACGCAGATATCGGCCTGACCCTCGCCATGGAGCTGCGCAAGGCGGACGAGGCGCTGCCCTATCTTTCCGACGCGCTCGTGCACTGTGTGACCGAGCTGCAGCGCATTGTGATTGGGTATGCAAACGCGTACGATGCAAAGGGCGACCATGCCTCCGGGCGGGACGCGCTTGCCTGGCTGTGCGGCGCGATCGCGGGGCTGATGCGCCCGGGCGTGCCCTCCTACCTCAACCGGGAGGCGGTGCTCCTGCTCACCGGCTGCGCGGATATGTGCGGCTCGATGGGCGATATGGAGGCGGCGCGGGCCTATCTGCGCGAGGCACGGGACGCGGCGGCGCGCTTTGACCAAGCGCCGGATTACAGCTTTTCCGGGATGCGCTTCTACTACGGAAAAACCGGCTCCACGGGCTTTGACGATTTCGGAGAAACGGCCATGGAGGGCATTGGGCCGGCGCTTTCCAAGAACAACAACGAGAAGACGGCCTCGGCCCTGCTGGCCCTGTGGGACGAGGTGCGGCAGGAAACTGGGGCTTTCGCAAAGGAGGCTGCAAAATGATGCGCACAATACGGCGGAGCGAAGGCTGATCGAGGAATCGCGGCACGGAGCCGCTTTACAAGACGCGGGGCGAGCCCTGCAAGCGCTTGAAGGAACCATTTTTAGGGACAATAGGAGATATAACCATGCAACGGAGTGAATTTAAACTGATATCGGAAGCCGAAAGCCTGCTGGCCGCATACGGCGCGCGCAATCTGCCCGTCGCCTACGAGGGCGTGCGCGGGGGCAAGGACGCGGAGCGTTGGTACCGGGGCGAGCGCTGCTGGAACTGCGACGCGCCCAACAAGGCGCGCAAGGCGCGGCGGCCCTAAGCGAAGCAAATAAGAAGGAACGACACGGCCGGATCGGCGCAATGGGAGCCTCGGGTTTCCATGGCCCGTCCGGCCTTTTTTCTTTGGGCAGCCATTTTTTCGACGCGTGTAGCGCGCGGACGCGCTCCGGGGTATTATGTGAAAGGAGGTGAAGCATCGGCATGGAAATGAGCACCGCGCCCTGCGGCGATCCCGAGCAGGTGGTAACCTGCTACGCCGATACCGTATACCGGCTGGCCTATGCCTATACGCGCGCAAAATGCGACGCGGACGACGTGTTTCAGGAGGTGTTTGCCCGCTATTTCCGCGCCGCGCCCGCCTTTGAGAGCGCCGCGCACCAGAAGGCCTGGCTCCTCCGCGTTACGATCAACTGCGCCAAAAAGCTTGTAACCAGCGCGTGGTTTCGCAGGCGCGCCCCGCTTACGGAGGATATCCCCTTTGCCGCGCCTGCGGAAACGGGCCTTGCGGAGGCGCTTTGCGCGCTTGCGCCCCCGTATCGGAGCGTGCTCCATCTCTACTACTACGAGGGTTATCAGACCGACGAAATCGCGCGGCTTCTGCATCGGAAGCCCGGCACTGTGCGCACCCAGCTTGTGCGGGCGCGCGCGCAGCTTGCCAAGCGCCTGAAGGAGGCAGAACATGTTTAACGAAACCCTTTACCGCAGCATGAACGAACGCATCCAGCCCGAGGCGGCGCTGGTTTTGCGCGTGCAGGCGGCCGCGCAAAGCCGGGTGCGCGGCGCAAAACCGCGCATGCGTACCTTGCGGCGGGCGGCGATTGCGGCGGCGCTGGCGCTGGCGCTGCTTTTTGCGGCCCCCGCGCTCGCGGCCGGCTTGCCCTCCATTTACAACCTCATGTACGCGGTTTCCCCTACAATCGCGCAGTTCTTTGTGCCCGTGCAGGAAGCCTGTGAGGATAACGGCGTCCGCATGGAGGTGGTGGCCGCCAGTGTGCACGGCAGCACGGCCGAGGTTTACCTGACCATGCGGGATCTGACGGGCGAGCGCATCGACGAAACGACGGACCTCTACGACAGTTGGGAGATCCGCATCCCCTTCGACGCGAGCGGAAGTTGCAGCCGCGTTGCTTACGATGCCGAAACGAGAACCGTCACCTTCCTTGCCCAGCTAACCGCGTGGGACGGGCGCAAGATTCCAGGCGATAAGATGACCTTCTCGGTCGGCTGCTTTATCAGCGGCAAGCGCGAAAGCCTGGCTGTGCCGCTTGCGCTCGACTGGTCTAACGCGCAAGCAGAGCCGCGCACACAGAGGGTCGAATTCAGCGGCTATTCGGGCCTTGACAACGGGGAGGATATCCCGGACGGCGGCTCCGTGCTCCTGCCCGGTGAAACCCTCTGCACGCCCTGCGAGGGCTTTTCCGTGAGCGCCATGGGCTATATCGACGGCAAGCTGCACATCCAGCTCTATATCCCGGGCCGGGGAGAGCTCGACGATCACGCGTTTTTGTATACGCTTACGCCGGACGGCGCGCGCACGAACCTCGATATCCTCTATTTTGGCTGGTATGACCGCGCCACGGGCGAGCGCGCGGATTATGTGGATTATGTGCTTGATGTTTCCCCCGAGGCGCTGCAGGGCTGCGCGCTCTACGGCGATTTTTACGCCGCCGCCTCCCGCACCGACGGGGACTGGCGCGTGACCTTCCCGCTCCCCTCCGCAAACTGATGGGCGGCGCTGAAAACCGCCTATGCATCACCCGTATTGTAAGCCTTCCATAAACCGCTTTCCCGCAAGGGAGGCGGTTTTTTGCTTTGCCGGGCCAGCCCAGCGCGTGGGCAGGGCATGGGTTGACAGCACGCGGGAATTGGGGTAATGTGAATTCTATATAGAATCAGGGGATTTACGATATGCTGTGTGATCAAAAGCTCCTCATTGCCAAGGGCGAGCAGCCCGTTTTTCTGCTGCCCGACATGGCCAACCGCCACGGCCTGATCGCGGGCGCGACCGGCACGGGCAAGACGATTACGCTCAAGGTGATGGCCGAATCCTTTTCGGCGCTGGGCGTGCCGGTGTTTCTCGCGGATATCAAGGGCGACCTGGCGGGCATGTGCCGCCCGGGCGAAAACGGCGAAGGCCTTCAAAAGCGCCTTGCAAAGCTCGGCATTGCGGATTTCCCCTTCCGCGCGTTTCCCACGCGCTTTTGGGACGTGTACGGCAAAAATGGGCATCCCGTGCGCACGACCGTTTCGGAAATGGGGCCCTTGCTGCTTTCGCGCCTGCTCAACCTTACGCCCGTGCAGGAGGGCGTGCTCAACATCGTGTTCCGGGTGGCGGACGAACGCGGGCTGCTGCTCATCGACATGAAGGATCTGCGCGCCATGCTCCGCTATGTCGGCGAGCAGGGCGCGGAATACTGTCTGCAATACGGCAACGTCTCCCGTCAGAGCGTGGGCGCGATTCAGCGCGCGCTGCTCACGCTGGAGGACGCGGGCGGCGACGTGTTTTTCGGCGAGCCTGCGCTGGATATCGGCGACTGGATGACGCGCGACGAAAACGGGCTCGGGACGATCAACATTCTGCACTGTGTGGAGCTGTTCCAAAGCCCCCTGCTGTACGCGACCTTCCTCCTGTGGCTCCTTTCCGAGCTGTTCGAGCGTCTGCCCGAGGTGGGCGATCAAAAGAAGCCGGAGATTGTCTTTTTCTTCGACGAAGCGCATCTGCTCTTTTCCGACGCGCCCAAGGCGCTTGTGCAGAAGATCGAGCAGGTCGTCAAGCTCATTCGCTCCAAGGGCGTGGGCGTGTACTTTATTACCCAAAGCCCCGCCGATCTGCCCGACTCGGTGCTCGCACAGCTTGGCAACCGCGTGCAGCACGCGCTGCGCGCCTATACGCCCGCCGAGCAACGCGCCGTGCGCACGGCGGCGGAGAGCTTCCGCGCAAACCCCGCCTTCGACACGGCCGAGGTCATTACCGCGCTCGGCACGGGCGAGGCGCTGTGCTCCTTCCTCGACGAGCGAGGCAGTCCGGGCATGGTGGAGCGCGCCATGGTGCTGCCGCCGCAATCCCGCATGGGCGGCATTGAGGAGGAGCGCAGACGAAACGAAATCGAGGCCGGCGGCCTTTACGGAAAATACGACACGTCAGTGGATCGCGTCTCGGCCTACGAAACGCTCACGGCGAGCGAAGCTCCACAGAGCGTTGCGCAGGGCGGGGTCGGCCAAACAGAGCCGCGTCAGACGCGGGATCCGCGCGATACGCTGACGCGTTACGCAAGCCAATCAAAAAATTCCGCCTCCGGCGGCGCGGCAAGGCCCGCGCGGGGGGATGAGGCGGCGGCCAAGCCGAAAGCGGAAAAGACAACCGGCCGCAAGAAAAAAACCTATGCGGAAAAAGCCGCCGACTCCGCGCTCAATACCATCAGCCGCTCGCTTGGGCGCAAGCTTGCGCGCGGCCTGCTGGGGCTGCTGAAAAGCTAGCTCTTTGGGATACCCCGGCATGGCCGCCGTCCGTTCGATCGGACGGCTCCCCGCGCGCGGCAATGTATGCATAAAATGACCGTTATTGTGCATGCGCGAAGCTTGCGTTTCGCCTTGCCGGGAATGCACGCCGGGCGCTCTTGCGATGGAACGCCGCGCATAATTATGTAACATTTCATCTTTCGACCATTTTTTCCGTTAATCCTTGACAAGGCGGCAGGGGTATGGTATTTTCAGGATGGATAAGGAGTTATCCCCACGAAAAAGGCAAAACCCGTGAAAGCGGGCGACGCGAAACTAAAGGGCCTACCGGCGGAAACGCCCAAGGCAGCCAGTTGCCGAAAATTGTATACGCCCGCGCTGGTTTCCGCGTTGGAGGTAGGCATTTCAGGCAGCTTGGCAAACAAATTGGCAGCTGCTTTTTTGTTTGCCCGGCTTATTCGTGAATACTCCTCTCCAAAAATACATTTCTGGGGGGAAAGATTCATGTTCAAGCGGATGATCGGTGCAGTGATGGCGGTTTTGTGCGTTTTGATGCTGCTTCCCCGCGCGGCGAGCGCAATGGGCGACGACGGTGCGCAGGCGTTCGGCGCGTACGAATACTCATATGCCTCTCGCAGCGCGCACGGCGGCGCGCGCAGCATGCGAATCTACGTATGCGGCGGAACCGACTGGAACCGGGAGCACGAGCTCGACGCGCTGGAGCGCAAGGTCGCGCTGGCAAACATGGAGATTGCGCTGCTTGTTTGGTTTGCCCAGCTCACGCCGCAAAATGACGTGCCGCAGCTGCAAAGAAGGGTGGACGCTATCGTGGCGCGCATCATGGCCGAGGCAAAGCGCCTTGGGGCGACGGTCGTGTGCGAATACACGGAGTATTATATTGACGGACAGTATGTGCTCATCGACCCGATGAAAGTGATTCGGATATACTGAGGGTGATCGGATGGTTTCCGTTTCCGACAGACCGATTGGCGCCCTGGAGCCCTATCACGGCTTGCTGAGCACGATTTTGGATCGCATCGCGCGCTTATCGGGCGTAGATCGGGTGGTGCTGTACGGCTCCTATGCAAAGGGAACGCAATCGGACGAAAGCGATTTGGACCTGGCTGTCTTTTTTGACAGCACAAAGCCTTGCCTTCTCGACGAATATCGGGCGCTGAACAAAATCTGCGTAAACGCGGAGCTCGACATTCAGGTGCAAGCCTTCCACGCCTTTGAGCTGCTCGAGCCCTGCGGCATCATTGAGGAAATCGATACGTTCGGAATCGAGCTGTATCCCGCCTGAGCGAAAACACGCGGCCCATAGGGAAACGCTGGCCCGGCGCGCGGGAAAAACGGTTCTGAGGAGGCTGGTATGGAGGGCATCTATTTCAATCCCGGCGGCACAAAGGGCCCGTCGCCGGAATCCAGCGCCGTGTATGATCTTCTGGCCAAGCAGGGCAATATGGAGATCATGCGCATGCAAATCGAGATCGGGGACGTAATCTGGCTCTGCCCTGCCGAAGACCCTGCCGCCATCGAGTTTTTCTTTGTGCACAAGGGCGGCATCGAGCTTGCGCTGGACGACGGCCCCTTTCGCCTTGTTTCCGGCGATTCCTTCTATATTCAGGGCCTTGGCGGCGATATCCCTGTCAAGGCCAGCGCCGCCACGGAGCTCATTTACGTTACGACCTGCCCCATATTCGATTCCGTTCAGCATTTTCAGGACAGCCTCAAGCAGCTCCTTTTGCGCATCAACGAGAAGGATCACTACACCTACCGGCACAGCGCCAACGTGATGCACTATTCCCACCGCCTGTACGACGCGCTCAAGGCCGAGTGCGGGAACGTAACCATCGACGATATCCTGATCGCTTCCCTTTTTCACGATGTGGGCAAGTGCTTCGTGCCCGACGAGATTCTCAAAAAAAAGGGCAAACTGGAGCGTGAAGAGATGCGCGCCATCTATCGCCACCCCATCGACAGCGCGCGCCTTTTAGGCTCCTATTTTGGCGAAGCCGTGGCGGAGATTGCCGGAAGCCATCACGAACGGCTGGACGGCAGCGGCTACCCGCGCGGCTACGCGGTGGACGATATCAGCTTTGCCGCGCGCATTGTGGCGGTGGCGGATGTGTTCGACGCGATGACCACCGTGCGCGGCTACAACCGGGTCAAGAGCTATGCCGAGTCCGCCGAGGCGCTGTATTCCCTGGACGAACAATTTGACCGACGCATCACGCTGGTGCTGCGCGAGCTCGTGCGCAGCGGCGAAATACAAAGGCTTGCGGAAGGAGGCACCGATGAACAAGCTTGAAAAATACGGCTATTGGCTCATGCTTTCCGACTATGACGCCGGCACGATCGACGCGCTGATTGCGGGCAGGCGCTGGGTGTACGTGGCGTACCTGTGCCAGCAGGCCAGCGAGCGGCAGCTCAAGGGCATGTACGTATATTATATGGATGCGGAGCCGCCCAAAACACACAACGTCAATTTCCTTTTTAAGAAGATCGTAACCAGCGAGGCGTTTTTGCGCGCTGCCGATCAGGAACGCTTTTTGCTGCGCCGCGACGCGTGCGAGGATTTTCTTGTGGACGTGATGTTCTATTATCTTTCCGATTATCCCTTCAGCTATCGGAATATCACGAGCCGCTTTATCGACGAAAAGCTGGCGCTGGGACTCACGGCGCGCACGCGCGATTTTATCGCGTGGCTGCGCAGCTTCCAGCCCGAGGTAGCCATCCCGGCCATTCCGGCCACGTAAGGCAAAGCGGACACGCTCCGGCCCGGCCCCTTGTCGCGTCGTCAGGCTTTGGCAAAAGAATAATTGACAAAAGCGCCGCCGCACGGCATGATATTCCTAGTGAATATTGCCAGCGCGCGGCGTTTTTGCGTGCGGAGAGCGGAGGGTGGTCGTAATCATGCGGGAGATCGTAATCGCGGGCGCGTGCAGAACCGCTGTGGGTAAGCTGGGCGGCGCGCTTTCGGGCGTGAGCGCAAAGGAGCTTGGAAGCATCGTCGTGCGGGAGGCGCTGCGCCGCGCCGACGTGCCGCCGGCAGCCGTGGACGAGGTACTGCTTGGGTGCGTGCTGCAAACCGCGCAGGGCCAGAATATCGCGCGGCAGGTGGCGGTGGCTGCGGGCGTGCCGGTGGAAACGCCCGCCATGACGCTCAACAACGTGTGCGGCTCGGGCCTGCGCGCGGTCACGCTCGCCGCCTCCCTCATCGAAGCGGGCGAGGCGGAGGTGATCGTCGCGGGCGGCATGGAGAGCATGAGCGGCGCGCCCTACGCGCTTACCAAGGCGCGCTTCGGCTACCGCATGAACGACGGCGCGCTTGTGGACACCATGATCCGCGACGGACTGTGGGAAAGCTTTTACGATTACCACATGGGCGTGACGGCGGAGAACGTCGCCAAGGCGTACGGCATTACCCGCGCCATGCAGGACGCGTTCGCGGCCGAAAGCCAGCAAAAGTGCGAGCGCGCGCAGCGAGAAGGCCGCTTTGCTTCCGAGATCGTGCCCGTGCCGGTCAAGCAGAAGAAGGAAACCGTGCTCGTCGCGGCGGACGAAGCGCCGAGGCCGGGGGTAACGGCGGAGAGCATCGCGCGCCTTGCGCCCGCCTTTTTGGAGGACGGAACCGTGACGGCGGCCAACGCCTCGGGCATCAACGACGGCGCGGCGGCCGTAGTCGTGCTTTCCGCGGAAAAGGCGCGGGCGCTGAAGGTTACGCCCATGGCCCGGTTCGTTGCGGGCGGCTGGGCGGGCGTCGCGCCCGAGCTGATGGGCCTGGGCCCCATCCCCGCCACGCGCATGGCGCTTTCCCGCGCGGGACTTGCCGTGGACGATATGGATCGTATCGAGGCCAACGAGGCCTTTGCGGCCCAGTGCATCGCGGTGCAGCGGGAGCTTGCGCTCCCCGCAGAACGGCTCAACGTTAACGGCGGCGCCATTGCGCTTGGGCATCCCATCGGCGCGTCCGGCTGCCGCATTCTGGTCACGCTCTTGCACGAGCTGCAAAGAAGCTTCGGGCGCTACGGGCTTGCGACCCTTTGCGTCGGCGGCGGCATGGGCGTTTCCGCCATTGTGGAACGCGTATGAAGATTCTGGTTTTCGCCTTCGAGCCCTTCGGCGGGGAAAGGCAAAACGCGGGCGCGGAGGCCGTTAAGCGATTGCCGGAGCGCATCGGCGGCGCGGAGATTTTCACGCGCACGCTGCCGGTGTCGTTTGCGCGCGCAGGGAACGAGGCGCTTGCCTGCATGCGCCTGCTTGAGCCGGACGCGGCGCTTGCCGTTGGGCAGGCCACGGGCCGGGCTTGCGTAACGCCGGAGCGCTTTGCCTTCAATCTCGACGATGCGCGCATCCCCGACAACGACGGCGCGCAGCCGCGCGAAACGCCCATTGTGCCCGGCGGCCCCGCGCGCTATACCGCGAGCCTCCCGGCAGACGAGCTGGCGGCCGCCATCGGCAGCGCGGGCATTCCGTCCGCCGTGTCGGACTCTGCGGGCGCGTTTGTATGCAACCACGTCCTGTATTGCATGCTGCACGGCATCAAGCAGTCGTTTCCCGGCATGCGCGGCGGCTTTATCCATGTGCCCTGCCTGCCGGAGCAGGCGGACGCGGGCACGCCCTCCATGCCCGCCCATCAGGCCGCCCTTGCGCTCACAACGGCGCTCGAGGCGCTGGCCGCGTGCAAAGCCCTCGGTTCCGCCGTATATCCTCCAATTTCCGATACGCCCGTACACGATTAACAAATTATACATAGTTTTTTCACAATATGTAGCAGGACACAACCCCCACCTTGTATGGTACACTATCCATGGACTGTACTGGGAACCTGTCGACTCTCCCCACTTGCGCGCCAAAATGCTTTTTTGGCGCATCAACGAGAAGTCATCAAAGGAGTGACAGCTATGGAATACGATAACTACGACGGCTATGAGCGCTACGAGGAGCCCGCGCCGCCGCGAAAAAAGAAAAAAAGAAGCAAGGTGGCGCGTTTCTTCCGGGCGCTGGGCATGTACTTTGCCGAAATGCCCGCGCAGACCCTCATTCTCATCGGGGGATCGGTGGTCGTGGTGCTGATTGCGGTCATTCTGCTGGTGGTGCTGCTGCCCAAGAAGGCGGGCAACGCCGGCGCGAACGATCCCGCGCAGCAGCTTGGCATTGTCGACGCCGCAACCCCCACCCCCTCGCTCGCGCCCATTGTAACGCCCGACCCTGTCTCGGTCACGCCCGAGCCCGAGTCCTCCCCCACCACCTCCTCCGCCACGCTCGCCAAGGCGCTGGAATTGTGGATGGAGGACCCTGTCGTAGCGGAGATTCAGACCCGTCTCATCGAGCTGAACTACATGGAAATGCCCGACGGCGGAGTAACCTACAAATATGGCCCCGCGACCAAAAACGCGATTCGTCGCTTCCAGCAGAAGAACATTGAGAACTACAAGGAGTGGGACGGCATTTGCGGGCAGGCAACCTACGATCTGCTCATGGCGGCCAGCGCAAAGGCCTTCTATTTCAGCAAGGGCGATACGGACGATTCGCTTTATGACGGCGCCCGCGTAACCGCGCTGCAAACGCGGCTCATTCATTTGGGCTACTTTACCGGCAAAACGACCGGCACCTACGGAAACGAAACGGTAGCCGCCGTAAAGGCGTTCCAGGAAGCCAACGGCCTCATTGCCGACGGCATTGCGGGCGCTGCCACGCTCACGGTGATCAACGGCGCGACCGCCATCGACGCGGCGACGGCCGCGGCCAACAAGGCGGCGGGCATTACGCCGTATCCCATTCAGACGGCGGCCGCCACGACGACGGACGGCGCAGCCCCGGAAACGCCGGACCCCAACGCCTCAACCAGCCCCAATCCGTAAAACAAGCGGCACGCAACCCTTTTTCATCAAAGCCGGCGCAACGCAAGGCGCCGGCTTTTTGCGTGCAAAGCCGCGCGCGAGCTGCCGTCGTTTTGCCGTGTCGTTTCAAAGGAAAGTTTTGACAAACAAACCCAAATCCGCTAAAATCATATATAGAATTTTTGCGTTGATGCTCGAACTGCCTCCCACGCCGGAACGACTCGCCGAGGCTGCCATGGATAAAAATAACAAGAAGCTTGCACCCATCCGCTTTTCGCTCAAAAGCAAGGTCGCGCTGCTCATTACAGCCACGGCCGTCATCATCGGCGCAATATCCGTCGCCATCAGCTACGGGGTGTATACCAATTCCCTTGTCGAGCGCTATGTGGAGCTTTGCCGGAGCGTCACGCAAATGATGCGGCTCGTCATCGACGCCGACGAAGTGCGCTGGTATCTGGCCTCGGGCAAGAAGACAGACGCGTATCTGGCAACGGAAAAGCAGCTCGAGGGTATTTGGGAAAGCGTCGAAGACGTGGCCTATATGTATGTGTACCGCATCGAGGAGGACGGCTGCCACGTGGTATTCGACGTGGACACGCCGGAGCTTCCCGGCGGCGAGCTGGGCGATGTCGTTGAATTCGATCCTTCCTTTGTTAAGTATCTGCCGGAGCTGCTCGTTGGGGATGAAATTGAACCCATTATTAGCAACGATCAGTACGGCTGGCTGCTTTCGGTCTACGCGCCGCTCTACGATTCCGACGGCTATTCTGTGGCCTATGCCGCCGCGGACGTGTCCATGGCCAGTATTATGACCGTCAACCGATCGTTTTTGCTGCGCACGGTGCTGCTGCTCGTCGCGGCAACGGCGTTGATCGTATCCGCCAGCCTGTGGTATACGCAAAAATCGATCGTCAAGCCCATCAACGCGCTTACCAACGCCACGGAGCGCTTCGCGTATACGGCCAGCCTCTCCTCGGCGAATGTGCTGCCCTCGGACGAAGCCTTTCGCGAGCTGAGGATCAATACGGACGACGAAATCGAAAATCTGTACGCCGCCGTGAGCAAGATGGTGCAGGATGTAATTGCCTATATCAGCCTCCTGCAGGAGCGCGGCGAGGAGATTGCGGGCAAGGCGCGCACCATCGAGCGCATGCAGGATAATATCATTCTCAGCTTTGCCAACATGATTGAAAACCGCGACGCGAACACGGGCAGCCACGTGAAGCATACCTCGGGCTATGTGCGCGCGATCGTAACCGAGCTTTTGCGCGAGGGCGCGTTTGCCGGCGAGCTCAACGCGGCGCGCGCGGCCGATCTATGCCGCAGCGCGCCTCTGCACGATATCGGCAAGGTGCGCATCCCGGACGCGATTCTCAATAAACCCGGCAAGCTCACCGACGAAGAATTTTCCGTAATCAAGACGCACGCAGCCGTGGGCGGAGATATTCTGCGCGAATCGCTCAAGGGCATTCAGGGCCCAAGCTATCTGACCGCAGCCACCGCCATGACCACCTATCACCATGAAAAATGGGACGGAAGCGGCTATCCGCTGGGCCTGAGCGGGGAGGGCATCCCGCTGGCGGCGCGCATTATGGCCGTGGCCGACGTATTCGACGCACTCATTTCCCGGCGCAGCTACAAACCTCCCTTTTCTCTTGACGACGCCTTCCGCATCATCGAGGCGGGCGCGGGCACGCAGTTCGATCCGGACGTGGTGCGCGCCTTTCTGGCCGTCCGGCCGGAGATCGAGCGTATGCTCCTGGAGGAGTAGGGCCGCATGCGCGCGAGCGCATTATTACGCAAACACAGACGTTACAGGCGCGCATATCACGCGTCTGCGCACGCAAAAACCTTTTTCACACGCCACGCACGCGGAGGCCCTTTGGCAAATGGTTTTTGAGCGTGCCGCTTACCGCCTTTCCAAAGCCGATGGGATAGCCTTGAAACAAAACCGCGCACCAGCCCGAAAGCGACGCTTCGCATCGGAGTGCCTCCCCCGCAAGAAACCGGGCGGCCTCGTCCTCCGGCAAGGCCACGCGCTGTGCGTACGCGTCGGCGGGATAGGCCATATATAGCCCGTGCGCCGGGATAAAACGCCCCTCGCGCAGCTCGCCTGCCTGCACGCCCGCCCGCAGCACGCGCATGCGCGCAAGCGCATCCGGCAGCGCGCACGGCGGCAGCAGCACGCGGCCGTCCGGCAGAAACAGGGCGTTTTCAGGGAGCGGCCCATTCATATTCGCAGACCAAAAGGCGGCAAACGCCTCCCGAGCGGCCCGCTCCGCGCGGGGCCGTTCGCGCGGGCCGTTTGCGCCCTCTGCGCAAGCGCTGCCGGCGCGGGAAAGCAGTGCGTAAAACTGCCCCTCGCCTGGGCCTTTGTGCGGATAGCGCTTTTGCATATCGAGCAGCGAAAAATCGGGGTGTTCGGCCAGAAACCAGTCTACCGTTTCCTCGTCCTCCTCGGGCGAGAAGGTGCAGGTGGAATACACAAGCCGCCCGCCGGGGCGCAGCATGCGCGCAGCCGAAGCGAGGATGCCGCGCTGCCTGCTTGCGCACGCGCGCACAAGCCGGGGCGACCAATCGCGCGCGGCGGCGGGCTCGCGGCGGAACATTCCCTCGCCCGAGCAGGGTGCGTCCGCGAGGATCGCGTCAAAAAAGCCGGGCAGCGCACCGGCAAGCGCCTCGGGCCGCATGGAGAGGGTTACGGCGTTTCTTGCGCCCATGCGCTCAAGGTTGCCAAGGAGTGTCTGCGCACGGGCGGAAACGGGCTCGTTGCAGATAAGCAGCCCTGCGTTTTCCATGCGCGCGGCAAGCTGCGTGCTCTTGCCGCCCGGCGCGGCGCAGAGATCGAGCACCGTTTCGCCCGGCGCGGGCGCGAGCGCGGCTGCTGGCAGCTGCGCCGAAGGCTCCTGCATATAAAACAAGCCCGCCGCGTGCAAAGGGCTTTTGCCCGGCGCAAAGCCCTCGGGCACAAAAAAGCCCGCCGGGAGGCTCCCGATGGGCGTAAGCGCGCAGGAAAGCAGCGCGGAAAGCGCGTGCGGCGCGATTTTGATCGTATTGACGCGCAGCGCGCGGCGGGGCGGGCGCTCCATTTCGGCAAGATAGGCCCCGTATGCATCCCCGAGCGCCAAGCGCATGCGGGCAAGGTATTCCGCAGGGAGCTCCATCGCGCTAGCGGCCGCTCCGCTCCCGGCGAATGCTGCCGAGATCGTAGGGCGTTTCCTGATATACGAAATAATTGAGCCAGTTGGCGAAAAGCAGCGAACCGTGCGCGCGCCACATGAGCATGGGCGGCTGGCTCGGGTCATCGCCCGGGTAATAATTGCGGGGAACCTGAATGGGCAAGCCCGCGGCAAGATCGCGCTTATACTCGCTGCCGAGCGTGTCCGCATCGTATTCGCTGTGACCGGTCACATAGATGCGCCGGCCGTCGCGGCTCGCGGCCAGATACAGCCCCGCTTCCTCCGAGGTGCAAAGCAGGTCGAGGTCGGGCACGCGCGCCGCATCCTCGACGGCGATGGTCGTATGGCGGCTGTGGGGTGCGTAAAACACATCGTCGAAGCCGCGCAAAAGCTTGTGCCCCCGCCGCAGGATCTTGTGCGGAAAGACGCCGAACAGCTTTTTGTCAAGAGGTCGCTTTTCAATGCCGTAATGGTGGTACAGGGCGGCCTGCGCCGCCCAGCAGATATACATGGTTGAAAACACGTGCCCGTCCGCCCAGTCCATGAGCGCCACCAGCTCGTCCCAGTAATACACGTCCTCGAAGGCGTATTGCTCTACGGGGGCGCCCGTGACGATCAGCCCGTCGAAGGGCGCCTCGCGCACCTCGTCGAAGGTGCGGTAAAACGCGTCGAGATAATCGCGCGAGGTGTTTTTCGAGGTGTAGCTCCCCGTGTGCAGGAGCGTGATCTCCACCTGCAAGGGCGTGTTGCCGAGCAGCCGGAAAAGCTGCGTTTCCGTTGCCTGCTTTGTGGGCATGAGATTGAGGATGGCGATGCGCAGCGGCCGGATATCCTGCGTGGTCGCGCGCTGCGTGGTCATTACGAATATGTTCTCGGCCGCCAACGCCTCGATGGCGGGCAGGCCGTCCGGGATCTTTACGGGCATGGGCTTTGCTTACTCCAATCGCTTTGTTCGGGCCACCCCGCCGCGCGCTGCGCGCAAGCGGCAAGCCTCCCTTTTCTTGTTTGTTGTGCGTTTCGCACAATTCGTTTTTCGTGAAAAGAAAAGAACGCGCCCCCTTAAACGCTCTTTTCGAGCGCCTGCGCAAGGTCGGCAAGCAGATCCTCCACGCTCTCGAGGCCGACGGAGAGCCGGATGAGATCGGGCGCAACGCCGCATTTTTGGAGATCGGCGGGCGAGAGGGGGGAATGCGTGGTGCTGGCCGGGTGCACGACCAGCGAGCGGGAATCGCCCACGTTGGCGACAAGCGAAAAAAGCCTGAGCGCGTCGATAAAACGCTTTCCGGCCTCGAGCCCGCCGCGGATGCGGAAGGTGAAGACGCCGCCCACGCCCCTTGGCATATAGCGGGCCGCGCGCGCAAAATACGCACTGTCCGCAAGCCGCGCGTAATTGACCGAAAGCACCTCGGGCCGCCCGGCGAGGAATTTTGCGACCTTGTCGGCATTTTTCACATGCCGCTCCATGCGCAGGCTGAGGGTTTGCATGCCCAGGAGGATGAGATAGGCGTTGAAGGGCGAGAGGCAATAGCCCGCGTCGTGCAGGAAGCAGTCGCGCAAGCGCGCGCAGAACGCGCCCTGGCCGCGCTCGGCGTAGACCGTGCCGTGATGCGCCGCGTCGGGCGCGTTAAACTGGGGAAAGCGCGGCGAATCCGCAAAGGAAAAGGCGCCGAGATCCGTTACGCTGCCGCCCAGGCTCGTGCCGTTGCCGCAGAGGTACTTGGTCAGGGAGTGGAGGGTGAAATCCACGCCGTTTGCGGCCGCGTCGAACAGATACGGGGTGCAGAAGGTATTGTCGCACGCCACGGGCACGCCCTGCGCGTGCGCAATGGCAACGATGCGGCCGATATCGGGAACGCTCGCGAGCGGGTTTGCGACGCTTTCAAAATAGACCATGCGGGTCTTTTCGTTGATAGCGCGGGCAAGGCCCTCCATATCCTCGGGCTCGACGATGCGCGCGGCAACGCCATAGCGCCGTTCAAGCTGATCGGCAAAGAACGCGTAGCTGCCGCCGTAGAGCGAGGAGAGCGCGACGATTTCGTCGCCCGGCTCGGCGAGCGTGAGCGTGAGCGCCACAAGCGCCGCCATGCCGGAGGCGAAGCACACGCTTTCAAAGCCGTTTTCCAGCGCGGCAAGGCGCGTTTCCAGCACGGACACGGTGGGGTTGGCAATACGCGTATAGATGCTGCCGGGCGCTTCGCCGGTAAACTGCAATCGCGCGTTATCGGCGCTTTCGAACATATATGCGCTCGTTTGGTACAGGGGCAGCGCGTGCGCGCCCGTTTCAGGATCGCTTCTCCAGCCGGCGTGGAGCTGGAGCGTCTCAAAGCCGTCATTTTTCTCCATCTTGGTCACCTCGTTATCACATCCTACCAGAATTTTTACGAGTGCGCAACTTTACAATCATATAAACTGTGTTATCATAGAAGAAACCCGGTAAAATGCCATATTTTGTGTTTTCCGGGGCTTGGGAGGCCAGATATGGATGATTTGCCGCTGATCACCGTGCGGGATGCGAAGAAGGTCTATCACGTCGGCACGGTGGACGTGCACGCGCTGCGGGGCGTAGATTTGACGATCTCCGCGGGCGAGGTGTGCTGCATCGTCGGGCGCTCCGGCTCGGGAAAATCCACGCTGCTTAACGTGCTCGCGGGGCTTGAAAAGGTGACCTCCGGGCAGATCGTCATCAAAAACCAGCATCTCGAGCGCATGACGCAGGCGGAGCTGATTGTCTTCCGCCAGCGCCACGTTGGCTTTGTGTTCCAGTCCTTCAACCTCATGCCCTATTACACGGCGCTTGAAAACGTGGCGCTGCCGCTTGCGTTCCGGGGTACACCGCGCTACAAGCGGGAGTTTCTCGCAAAAAGGATGCTTGCGTCCATGGGCCTGGAAACGCACAACAAGCACAAGCCCTCGGAGATGAGCGGCGGCCAGCAGCAGCGCGTGGGCATTGCGCGCGCGCTGGTAAGCAACCCGGACATCGTATTTGCCGACGAGCCGACGGGCAATCTGGACTCGTCTACCTCGGACGAGGTGATGCGGGCCATCACCGGCATTGTGCGGGAGCAGGGGAAGACGCTCGTCATGGTTACGCACGATCCCAACATGGCGGCCTTTGCCGACCGCGTGATTCATATATTGGACGGACGCATCGTAGAAATCACAGAGAGCGCCCAGTTCAGCAAGCGCGCGGGCGGCGCGCAGGACGGGAACAAGCGCGAAATTGCGGAAAACGGGGACGCCCCGGAGGCCGGGGAAAGCACGGAAGCCTCGGAAGCATCCGAAGAAACGGAAGCCGGGGAAGATTCAGATAACACGGATAACACGGATAATACGGATAATACGGAAAACATGGAAAACGGGGGAAAACAGGTATGTTGAATAAACGGATGTCGCGCGTGGCCGCGCTTTTTATCACGCTGGCGCTGCTCGTGTGCGCCATGCCCGCCGCGCTGGCGGCGGACGCGCAGGTGATCGTGAGCGATATCGACACAAACGGGAATTTTAAGTCCATGACCGTGCCTGACGTGAAGGCGGGCGAAACCTTTAGTATGTTTATCCCGCTGGTATGCGCCTACGGCAACGTCAAGGACGTATATGTCGAGCTGGTTGCCAGCACGGATATAAACGAGTTCCCCTTTACCATCAAGGAGCAGGAGTACCGGCGCACCGTGGCCCCCGCCATGACGCCCGCCGCGGCGAGCACCGACGTAAAGTGGATCGAGTACAAGCTTACGGTTGACCCGATGGCGACCGCTGGAAAGAAGCGCGCGACGCTGACCGTTAATTATACGGTCGACGACGGCGGCGCGCGCCATGGCGAGGTCGTGCGGGACACGGTATCCATTTATATCAACGTGACCTCCGGCTATGTGGAGCCCACGCCCGCCCCCACGGAAAAGCCCTCCTCGGGCGGCTATACCGCGAGCGTGCCCAAGATCAATTTTGACTCCATCAGCATCGAGCCGTCGGAGCTGTACCCGGGCGACGCGTTCACGCTCAAGCTCGTGCTGCAAAACACCTCGACGCGGCAGTCTGTGCGCAATATCATCGTGAGCTATACGGACGCGACGGCGACGGTCCTGCCGGCGGGCACGGGCAGCAACAGCCAGTTTGTCGATACCATCGCCAAGGACGGCGGCACGGTGGAGGTCAGCTTTGACTTGCAGATTGTCGCGGCAGCGGAGGCCAAGGCCTGCCAGCTCGACGTGAAGGTCGATTACGAGGGCGGCTCAAGCTCCGCGCGCGGGCCGTACGCAACGTCCGCAAGCATCGCCGTGCCCATCAAGCAGCGCATCCGCATTAAGTGCGACAAGCCCGTGCTCTATGATGAGGCGTGGGTCGGTCAGGCGGTGGGCGTGCAGCAGCAGATGTATAATCTAAGCCGCGCCACCATCTATAACTGCATGGTGACCGTGGAGGGCGAGGGCCTTTCCATGGACGGCGGCTCGTACTTTGGCGGCAATGTGGCCGCAGGCGGCACCATGCGCGCGGATTTTGACCTGATTGCGGATCGGGCGGGCGAGCTGACGGGCGAAATCGTGATCCGCTTTGAAAACGCGAACTTCGATCAGATCGAGGAGCGCGTGCCCCTCACCGTTTTCGTCAACGAGCAGCCCGTGATGGAGGATCCGGGCGTCGTCGAGGAACCCACCGACGTGCCCGTATCGAGCGGCGCGGCCAAGCTCCTCGGCATAGCGTGGTATATTTGGGCGGGCGGCGGCGCGGCGCTCCTTGCCGCAATCATTCTGCTGATCATCGCTGGCAAAAAGAAGCGGGCGCGCGAGCTGGAGGAGCTATGAAAACAGGCGACATTCTGCGCATGGCCTTTTTAAACCTGTGGCGCAGGAAGTTCCGGGCTTTTTTAACCGTGCTCGGCATGGTCATTGGCGTTGCGTCCATTGTGGTGATGGTGTCGCTGGGCATCGGCATCCGGGAGGCGACGGTGGCGAGCTTTGCCGGCACGGGGAGCCTTACGCTCATTCGGGTCAATTCCTATAGCTATGTGCAGAACGCCAACGGCCGGGGCGCCTCGCGTCAAACGGAGCTGAACAAAAAAAGTGTGCAGGCCTTCCGGCAGCTTCCGGGCGTAACGGCGGTTATGCCGCTTGTGGAAACCTGGGGGAGCCTGAAAAGCGGCAAGTATCTTTCCGGCATCTCCATACTCGGCGTGGACGCGGAAACGGCGGACGAGTTCGATTTTTCGCTCTCCGAGGGCCGCCTCCCGCAGAGCCGGCGCGGCAGCTACGAGCTGGTGATCGGAAGCTGGACCTTTGAAAACTTTTACGATCCGAATTCCTACCGGCAGGCGCTGGACAACCAGGGCAACCCCAAGGTCAATCTCAAGTCCCGCTTCCAGCTCACCTTCGATTCCTCCAATTTCCAGACGAACACGGGCTACACGACCGAGAACACGGAGGCCGAGGCCAAGCCCAAGGGCGCGATTTACGACGTGGACGCCGTGGGCATCATGAGCCAGAACAGCAACGACTTTTCCTATTACTGTCTCATGGATCTTGCCTCGCTGGAAAAGCTCATGGAGGACAACAAGGACTATGTGGGCTTTGAAAAGGGCAAGTACAATCAGGTGCTCGTCAAGTGCGCCTCCATCGACGAGGTAAAGGCCGTTAAGGACGCCATCACCGAAATGGGTTACGGCACCTATTCTTTGCAGGACGCGGTGGAGATGGCGCAGGAGAGCACCAAGCGCGTGCAGTATCTGCTGGGCGCAATCGGCGGCGTGGCGCTGCTGGTGGCCGCCATCGGCATTATGAACACCATGATGATGAGCATCTTCGAGCGCACAAAGGAGATCGGCATCATTAAGGTGCTGGGCTGCCGCATCTCGAATATCGCCGGGCTGTTCCTGTCCGAAGCTGCGTATATCGGGCTGTTCGGCGGCGCGCTGGGGTTGGGCCTGAGCTACGGCATATCCGTGCTGCTCAATGTTTTATTGCAAAATTCCGGCCTCATGAGCGTTATTCCGGGGTATCTTGCCGCAGGCGCGGTCGTGTTCTCCATTGTGGTCGCGCTGCTTGCCGGGTTCTATCCAGCCGTACGCGCCATGAAGCTGAGCCCGCTTGCCGCCATTCGGAACGAATAGGCCCCGCCCGGCCGGCGGGCACACCCGCAAACACGTTTTTTAGAACCCGGCTTGCAGGGGCGGCTATCGGCCGCCCCGTCTGTTTCGTATCAACGGATGTTGTCACGGGCAGTTTACATTCTGTTTCCTTCCGTTTCGACAGGAAGCGTGCTATACTGTAGCTATCTTGCGGGCGGGAATCGTCCGCGCGAAAGGATCTTTTCGGCGCATGCGCAAGGGCCTTGCAATAAAAACGGCTTTATCGCTGCTTTTTGCGGCCTTTTTTGTGTGTTTGGCGGGCTGCGGCGGGCTTTCCTCCGTGGTGTCGCTAAAAAGCAGCGCGGATATGGGCCTTGTCATAAACGAAGCCGTTTCGAGCAACAAGCGCTCGCTTGTGGACGAGGCCATGGGTTCGCCCGACTGGATCGAGCTGTACAACGGCGGAAGCGAAACCATCCATCTCGCGGGCTACGGCTTGACCGACAGCCTGCGGGATCTGCGCAAATTCTCTTTTCCCGAAGGAACCACGCTCGCGCCCGGGGAATACCTTGTGGTGTACGCTACGGCAAACGCAGGACAGGAGAGCGCGCGCTTTCTTACGGATTTCGGCTTAAGCAAAAGCGGCGATTTTGTGTTTTTACTCGACCCGTACTACAACCTTTTGCAGCAGCTCGAGCTGCCCGCGCTCCTTTCGGACGTTTCCTACGCGCGCGGGCTTGATGGCAGCTACGGCTACTGCGACAAGCCCACGCCCGGCGCGGCCAACGATACGAATATTTTTAGCAGCCTTGAGCAGCTTTTTTCCGATCAGGAATCGGGCGCGCTGCGCATCACCGAGGTCATGCCCGCGCCCCCCGACGGCTACCCCTGGGTGGAGCTTTATCACGCAGGCTCGTCCGAGCTTCGGCTTGAAAACTACTATCTCTCCGATACCGAGGGCGAGCCGCTGCGCTGGCAGCTCCCGGCCGCCACGCTTTCGCCCGGCGATTATCTCGTGATCTATCTCAGCGGCCTCGATCAGGACAACGACGAATTTCACACGGATTTCAAGCTTTCAAAAAGCGACACCCTCGTGACGTTTTCCGATTCCAGCGGCGCGCGCCTTTCCAGCCTGCGCTGGGACGCGGGCGTGCCGGAGGGAATTTCGGTCGTGGAGGGGGACGGCGTGCTGTACTGCGCCACGCCCACCAAGGGCGCGGCGAACGCGGGCGAAACCTTTACCTCCGTTGTGCCCACGGACATGGATCAAACCGACCCTGTGCGCATCAATGAGGTGTTGCGCCGCAACAAGCTCTCCATCACCGACGCGGACGGCGAACGGAGCGAATGGGTGGAGCTGTATAACGGCTCGCAATCCGCCGTGTCGCTTGCGGGCTACTTCCTTTCGGATAATCCCGAGAATCTTTTTAAGTGGGCGCTGCCCGATACCGAGCTTGCGGCGGGCGGCTATTACGTCGTGTTCCTCTCCGGCAAGAACCGCGCGGGCAGCGAGCCGCACGCCTCCTTTTCGCTGGGCGGCGACGAACCGGCGCTCTATTTAACGCGTATTTCGGGCATGCGCATGGACACCATGCAGGCGCCGCTCGATGCGGGGGCCAACGTATCCGTCGGCCGGGGAGCGGGCGGCCAGCCGCTCTATTACGCCCAGCCAACGCCCGGCTACAAAAACGCGCAAGCCTATGAAACAGCCGATTCAATCGGCTTTTTCAATCCTGACGGGGTTTATATCAGCGAGGTGTGCGCGGCGGGCGCGGCCACCTCGCGCGCAAACGACTGGATCGAGCTTTATAACGGCTCCGCGCAGCCCGTCGAGCTGACCGGCTGGTATCTTTCCGACGACGAGCTGGAAAAAACCAAGTGGCGCATCCCCCAGCTTGTTCTCGAGGCCGGGGGCTACGCAGTGATCGAAACAACCTCGCATATGAGCCGCCAAACGGAGCAAACCGCAAACTTCGGCCTTTCGCCCGCCGGTGAAACGGTTTTTCTCGTAAGCCCCGAGGGGGAAACAGCGGATCGCTTTGAAACGGGCGCGCTGTCGAGCACCGTAAGCAGCGGCCGCATCGAGGGCGAGGCGTCGGTTGCCCGCGTGTTCTTTTCCACCATGACCCGAGGCAAGGCAAACGACGCGGCGGGCGCTTGCACGGGCTATGCCCCCAGGCCCGTTTTTTCTGAAACGGGGCTTTATCAAAGCGCGGCCTTTACCGTTTCCCTTTCCTGCAGGAACGAGGGCGCGTCCGTCTACTATACCACCGACGGGAGCGAGCCCAGCACCCGCGATACACTCTATGAGGGGCCCATCTCCGTTTCCCGCAATACGGTTCTGCGCGCGAAGGCCTACGCGCCGGGCGTGCTGCCGAGCGAATGCGCGTCGGTTACCTATCTGTTTGAGACGCCGCACACGATGCCCGTGGTTTCCCTCATGGCCGACCCCGCCGATCTGAAAACCGTGTGGAACGCCACGCAGTTCAATAAGCCCGAGCGAAAGGCCTCCTTTCAGTTCTTTGAAAAGGACGGCGCGCTGGGCGTGGAATTCGACGCGGGCATCAACGCCAAGGGCTCCGGCACCCTGGGCTACGCGCAGCATTCTATGGCCATCCATCTGCGCGCGGCGTACGGCCAGAGCAGCGTGACCTATCCCTTCTTTGAAAACTGCGCCCTTCATACCTTTTCCGCGCTCGCGCTGCGCAACAGCGGACAGGACATGTCGGTCTGCCGCCTCAAGGACACCTTTTTTTCCCGCGCCGTGCAGGGCATGCACATTGAAAATCAGCAGACCCGCCTGACGGTGGTATACATCAACGGCGCGTATCACGGCATTTACGACCTGATCGAGGACTTAAACAAAGATTATCTCAACACCCATTACGGCGTGGATACGGACACCGTGGAGATCATCCGCCGCAATTCGGCTGCGCTGCAGGGCAATAACGACGATTTTTTGCGCGTGCGCGCGTTTGCCGTGAATCGGAATCTGGCAAGCGACGCGACCTTCGCGGAATTTGCGGAGTGGGTGGACGTGCAGTATTTTACCGATTATATGATCGCGCAGACCTACTTCAACAATACGGACATGTTCAATCAGAAGTATTGGCGTACCACGGACTATGCCGTCAAGTGGCGGCCGATCTATTACGATCTCGACTTCGGCCTGAGCGGGTATTCGGGTAGCATGATCAGCAACTATTTCGACGAAAGCGGCGTGCCCTCCGCAAACGGCTCGCTGACATATATGGATATCTACGTGGGCCTGAACAAGAACGCGGCCTGGCGGGCCATGGCTGCGGAACGCTATGTGGAGCTTATTGTCACGCAATTTGCTCCGGCGCGCCTCACCGCCATCCTCGACGCGCTTGCAGACGAAATGCGCCCCGAAATGGCGCGCCACATCCGGCTTTGGGGCCGGCCGGGCAGCGTTTCGGAATGGGAGCAGAACGTGGCCAAGCTCCGCCACAATGTTGAAAAGCGCCCGGAATACGCGCTCGAATCGGTGCGGCGCTTCTTCGGCCTGAGCAAGGCGGAGCTGCAAACGCTGGTCGATCGCTATAGTTGATACGCCCGCAAGCCATGCGTTATCGCGCATTGATCCTGCGCGCCGGCGGAAAGCCCGGCCTTTTTTATGCGCGCAGAAAAGCGGGCATCGCTTCCATGCTGGCCTCCAGCAGGTGGCGCTCGAAATCCTCCCGCGGCATGGGGCGCGCGAAGTAATAGCCCTGCGCATAATCGCACCCCATTTCGCGCAGCGCGCGCGCCTGTTCGGCGGTCTCCACGCCCTCCGCTACCACGGGGAGGCGGAGCCGCCTTGCAAGATCTATGACCACCTCGAGCACGTTTGCCTTGCGGAAATCGTCCGTTTCGGGCCGGATAAAGCGCAAATCAAGCTTAAGAATATGGATAGGCAGCTCGGAAAGCATATTCAGAGAGGAATAGCCCGTTCCAAAATCGTCCATTTCGATGATAAAGCCCAGCGCCCGGAGGCGCTCCACCGCGCCGACAAGCTGCTCGGAATCCTCCGTATAGGCCGTTTCCGTAATTTCGAGGTGCAGCAGCTCCACAGGAAGCCCGTATTTGTCCAGCAATCCGGCAAGGATAGCCGCAAGCTCAGGATTATAAAGATCGGCGCGCGACACATTCACCGATATGGGCGGCGGCGTGCGGCCCGCCCGGAGCCAATCGCTTATGCCGGCGCAGACCGTTTCCCACACGTATCGATCCAGATCGGTGATAAAGCCGTTGCGCTCAAAGAGCGGAATAAACTCGCCCGGCGGCATGAAGCCGCGCGTGGGATGCTGCCAGCGCACCAGCGCCTCCGCGCCCACCACCGCGCCCGTGGCAAGACTGTATTTGGGCTGGTAATGCACCTGAAACTGCCGCTCGGCAAGGCCCTGGCGCATGCTGTCGAGGATGACCTGCTCGGCAAGGAGCCTTTTGCGAAAGGCGTCATCATAATAGGCGTAATACACGCCGTACTTGCCCTTGACGGAATTGCAGGCCGTAAGCGCGCGGTCGCACATGGTGCTGACGGGCACCGAGGCGTCCTCCACGACATAAACGCCGTAGCAGAGGCTGATATTGAAAGAAATGGGGAACGCGTTGACGCTCCGCGCGATATCCTCAAAAACCGCCGCCGCGTATCCAGCGCGGTGCGGGATGAGGCAGGCGAATTTGTCCACGCCGATACGCCCGTATACGCCGCCGCCGTTTACCTGCCGCACAAGCAGGCTGGAAACGTGCTGGAGCAGTTGATCGGCCATGCGTTCGCCAAAGAGCTCGTTGACCAGCTTGAAGCGCTCGATATCGCAGCAGACAAGATCGTAGCTCCGCTCGGGATGGGCGCGGAGGACGGACTCCGCCTTTTTGTAGAAAAACGCCTTGCTGTAAAGCCCGGTCAGCTCGTCGCGCTCCACGGCGTTGACAAAGGCCGCAGTCTCGCGCAGATTGATGGTGTTGCCCAGACGGTGCCGTATGACGGCGGGGTTATAGGGCTTGACAATAAAATCGTTCGCGCCGAGCGAAAGCGCCTTCACCTCGGTGTGCGTTTGGGCGCTGCCGGAGGTGACGATCACGGGAATTTTGGAGAGGTTGATATCAGCCCGCATTTTGGCAAGCACCTCGCAGCCATCCATCACGGGCATGATCAGGTCGAGCAGCACGGCGGACACCGTTTCGTAGGAATAGCTCAGCATTTCCAGCGCCTCATTGCCGTTTTCCGCCTCGAGCACCTCGTATTCCGAGTCGAGAATCCTGCGCAGCACCCCACGGTTGACCTCGCTATCGTCCACAATGAGAATCCTGCGCTTTTGAGGCCGCGCAACCTCCTCCGGGGCCTTTCCGGCGGGCGGCAGAGCCGTTTCCTGCTCGGTAATATCGTTAAACATGACGAGCACGAGCGTTTCGCCCACGCTGCCGGGAATCCTGAGGCCGTTTGCGCGGATGCTCCTGCGGGGCATGCCCTTGCGCTCGGCCGGATGGTATACAATTTCCTCCGGCGCGCGACCGTCGCCCTGCCCCACCTTGTCGATCAGCGCGCGCACCATGGGCAGATCCTTTTGATCGACCATGGAAAGCGCGTTTGCGCCGGCCTTGGCAAAGAACTCCTCCTCGCCAAAGTTGAACATGCGCAGCAGCACTCGGTTGACAAACACGGGCTTGAAGCCGTGCGAAAGATCGAACACGCCTATACCCAGCGGAGAATGCTCCACAATCGCGTCGAGCATGGCGCTGGTCTTTTTTATCTCGGTAATATCCGTAATGACCGCGATCATCATGGGATTGCCGCTCTCCTCGCGGCGGATGCGCACCGCGCGGATGTGCCGCCAGGTCTGCGCGCCGCGGTAGGTGACGACGCGGTAGGAAAAATCCACCGGGGTATCGGTCCGCGCGCCCTCGCGCAGCCGCTCGACAAGCGCCGAGCGATCCGGCTCCTCCACCATGCTCAGCAGATCGACGCCGTCCACATTGGGCGCATCCATGGGAATATGGGTAAATTTATAGAAGCTTGGACTCAAATAGCGGATGCGCAGCGCCTCGCCGATTTCAAAAAGCAGAACGCCGCCGTCCATGTGCTCGAGCAGAGCCTGAAGCTGAATGGGCGAGAGGCTCTTGTCCGCCCGAAAAGCTTCCCCGGGCCGGTTCGCCTCCGCGCATGCAGCCGCCTCCGCTTTTGGGGGCGGCAAGGCCCGCGCATCGATGCAGTACTGATTGCGGCCCTTCTCCTTGGCCGCGTACAGCGCTGTGTCCGCGCGCTGGTAAAGGGTGCTAAAGCTATCCCCGCTGTTTCGGATGGCAATGCCCACGCTGGCGGAGAGCGCAACGCCCGTGTTCCCGTCGCCGCAGTGGAATTGCAGGGCCTGAATGAGCTGGCACGCCTTTTTGCGGATAATATCGGCGTGCGGCGCGCGGCAGAGGAACACCATAAACTCATCCCCGCCGATGCGACCGACCACATCCTCGGAGCGGAAGGACTCCCGTATGATGCCCGCGATGCGCGCAAGCGTTTCGTCGCCGGTCTGGTGGCCCAGCGTATCGTTGACCTGCTTGAAATAATCGAGGTCGATAATAAACAGCGCGCCGATGCCCGCTTCGCCCTCCGCGGCAAGCAAGCGCTTGATGTGCTCCAACGTCGCGTTATGGTTAAGCAGCCCTGTGAGCGAATCAGTCTCGGCCGCCGCCGCCAAGCGCTGCTTATCCGTCACGTCCTGGCCTATGCCGATGGCGCGGTAGGGCTTGCCCGCGTCGTTAAACAGGGTTACATACTGGATGTGCTCATACCACCAGTCCTCCCTGTCCGCCGAGCGCATACGGAAAACGCCCTCCGCGCGCGGCTCTCCGGCAAAAAGCTTATCGTACATGGCGCGGAAAGCGTCCACGCTGTCGGGATGCACATATCCGCACTCGATCAGGCTTTCCGGCACGTTGGACACAGCGCTCGTAAAGCCGTGCTTCTCCTGCGAGCCTTCCGTTTGGAGGATCTGGCGCGCCGCGAGATCATAGTCCCAGATGGTGGCGGTCATGTTCCGCAAGGCAAGGTTGAGCCGTTCGTTGCTCGCCTTCATGCGGAGCTGTTCCTCATGCGACCGCTCCGTGCTGCGCCATTCCAGCGCGACAATGGCCGCAACCATCAGCAGCGTAACCAGCGTAATGACGGAAGCGGCCGCGTCGGAATCGAACGCGTTCCAAACCAGTATGGCGAACACCGCGACAAGCAGGAGCGCGAGTACGACGGTTTTCCAGGCGATGTCGCGCCTGTATGCTTCCCCGTTCCTTTTGTTTTTCAATCGGCTGACCGTCTTATACCCCTTCCCCGCCTTGAAGGGCGGCTGGCAAACCCCGTATCGGGAAATCAGCAAAAAAGCATCCGTCTCTTCATGCGCTGCTGAATCGGCGGATACTGTCCTTTGCAACCGGCTGCCATGCATCGTATCATGCGAAGGCCCTATGGCTTTGCGCGAACGGTCTTTCGATCGTCTTGCCCATGAAATTTTGTTTTGAAGATACTTCTACTTATAATTTGATTAGTTTACCACGATTCCCGTTTTGGGTCAATAGCGGCAAGAGGCGCTTTTGGCGGCAAGCGGCGTGTTTGAAAGGCGGCAAGCCGCCCGACCGTTTGCTTTCCCAAAATCTTGATCCCATCTATGAAAGCGCTTTCTATTCTTTTAGCCATTTTGCTTTGGGCAGCTCATAAGCGAGGCAACGCTAAAAAAAATTCGTGCCCGCCTTCCGGAATGCCCATTGCGTTTTTTCCTTTTATCTTGTAGAATATCAACGGATGGCGGCGGCGCGACCAAGGACGAGCACGCTTTAACGGCCCCCCTCGTTTCCGCCCGATATATGAAAGCACTTTCCTATGCTCGATTTAATTCCAGCATAAAACGCCTAAGGCGAACGCCGGGAGGAGAAGAATGAACAAGCAGCAATGGAACGAATTTGAAAACGCGGTTCTTGGCAGGAACGAGACTGTGTCCCCCGCACTCATTGTGGACAGTCCATGGATGCCCGGCTATTACGGCATGACGAACGTCGATTTTTACGCGCGGTCGGAGCTGTGGTTTGAAAGCTATCTGCGCCTTCGCCGGGATTTTCCCGGGCTGCTGCTGCTGCCGGACTGGTGGGTGGAATACGGCATGGCCACCGAGCCCGCCTCGTTTGGCTGCAAAATCGATTTTTCCAACGACGCGCCGCCCGTGGTGCACCACATTTACAGCAGCATTGACGAGCTGGCGGAGTCCGGCGCGCCCGCCGTACCCGATTTGCGCAAAAGCGGCCTCACGCCGCTCGCTTTAAGCCTGCAGCACGGTCTGCAGCCCCGCATACAGGCGCTCGGCGAGGACTATACCATGGTCTGCGCACGCGGGCCGTTTACCATTGCGTCGCACCTGCTTTCGCTTACCGAGCTGATGGTGGGCATCAAAATTGAGCCCGACGCGGTGCGCGCGCTTTTGAAGGTTACGACGGCCGTAAGCCGTCAGTGGCTCGCGCTGCAGCTTGAAAACGTCAAAAACGCCAAGGCCGTGATGGTGCTCGACGATGTGTGCGGCTTCCTTGGCGCGGAGGATTTTCAGGAATTCGCGGAACCGTGCTTTGCGGAGCTGTTCGGCGCGTTTCCCGGCCTGCTGCATATTTTCCATAACGATACGGATAACGATGCGTACTACCCCTTTGTGGATCGCATGGGCGTGGACGCGATTAACACCACCCATAAGAAGGATATCGCGCGCATCCGCCGCATGCTCGGAAGCCGCGTTGCCATTATCGGCAATATCCCGCCCATGGCGCTTGCCAACGAAACGCCGGAAGCCGTGCGACGGCTTGCCGATAACTGTATCGCTTCTTACGTTGCCGAAAACGGCAGCGCCCGCGGCCTCCTCCTCTCTGCTGGCGGCGGCGCGCCCATGGGCGCGCGCGGCGAAAACCTCCTCGCTATGATCGAATCTTGTCGGTAACGATACGGGGCGTTGGGGAACGCAAGGGGCGCTGCCCCTTGACCCCGCCCAAGGGATTTCATCCCTTGGGAATCCCGTGGAATCGCCCTAAAAGTGAATAAACAAAGACTCGGTCCGGCAAAAGTTTGCCGGGCCAAGTTGTTCTTATAGACACAAGCTAAAGCACCCGCACAAAACGCGGTCAGAGATGGGATTCTTAAGGGATAAAATCCCTTAAGCGGGGCCCGGGGCAGAGCCCCGGCGCACCTCGGCCGTGCCCAACCGTTCCCCGTCCCCTACTCCGAGAGCTTCGCGTCAATCGCGGCGGCGGCCTTCTTGCCCGCGCCCATGGCGAGAATAACGGTGGCCGCGCCCGTAACCGCGTCGCCGCCCGCGTAGACGAAGTGCTTGCTCGTCGCGCCCGTTTCCTCGTCGGCAATGATACCGCCCCATTTTTGGGTAGCAAGGCCGGGCGTTGTATCCTTAATGAGCGGATTGGGGCTGTTGCCGATGGCGATTACGACGGTCTGCACGTCGAGCAGGCGCTCGCTGCCCGCCTTTTCAACGGGCCTGCGGCGGCCGGACGCGTCGGGCTCGCCGAGCGTCATTTCCACGCAGGTCATGCCGGTCACGCAGCCCTTGTCGTCGCCGTGAATCTCCACAGGATTGGTGAGCATGCGGAATTCCACACCCTCCTCCTTGGCGTGATGCACCTCCTCGAGCCGGGCGGGCATCTCCGTTTCGCTGCGGCGATACACGATGTACACGTTCTCCGCGCCGAGGCGCTTGGCGCAGCGCGCCGCGTCCATGGCGACATTGCCGCCGCCGACCACGGCCACATTCCTGCCCACGCGCACGGGGGTATCGACCTCGGGGAAGGTATAGGCCTTCATGAGATTGATGCGGGTGAGGAACTCGTTGGCGGAATATACGCCGTTGAGATTCTCGCCCGGAATGCCCTGAAAGCGCGGCAGTCCCGCGCCGGAGCCGACGAACACCGCGTCAAAGCCCTCCTCAGCCATCAGCTCATTGAGCGAAACGCAGCGGCCGATCACCATGTTCGTTTCGATCTTTACGCCCATATCCTCGAGGGTTTGAATTTCCTTGCGCACGAGCGCCTTGGGCAGACGGAATTCCGGGATGCCATACACGAGCACGCCGCCGGGCGTGTGCAGGGCCTCAAAAACCGTTACGTCATAGCCGTGCTTGCGCAAATCGCCCGCGCAGGTGAGGCCCGCAGGGCCGGAGCCGACAACCGCCACGCGCTTGTTGTTGCCGGAAGCGGGCTGCGCGGGGCTTGCGCCGTGCGCCATGGCATAGTCGGCCACAAAGCGCTCGAGGCGGCCGATGCCCACAGGCTCGCCCTTGATGCCGCGCACGCATTTGCTTTCGCACTGGGTTTCCTGCGGGCAGACCCGGCCGCAGATGGCGGGCAGGGCGTTGGTCGAGCGGATGATCTCGTAGGCCTCCATAAACTTGCCCTCGGCCACCAGCGCGATAAATTCCGGGATGCGCACATTCACGGGGCAGCCGGATACGCAGGGCTGGTTCTTGCAATGCAGGCAGCGGGCGGCTTCCTCCATGGCCATGCTTTCGTCGTAGCCCAGGGATACCTCGAAAAAGTTTTTGTTGCGCACATCGGGCGCCTGCTCCCGGGCGGGAAGCTTTTTTAAACTCATATTCGCCATTATTTCGCACCTCCACGATTCAACTGAAGCGCTTCGTTCGTCAAATTGCACGCGTGCTTTTCCATGCTAAGCTGCTCCTCGGCCTTGTAAGCGCGGCTGCGTGAAATGGCCTCGTCCCAGTCGATGAGATGGCCGTCGAAATCAGGCCCGTCCACGCAGGCAAACTTCATTTTGCCGTCCACCGTCACGCGGCAGCAGCCGCACATGCCCGTGCCGTCGATCATAATGGGGTTCATGGAGACGATGGTGGGGATATCGTATTGCTTGGTCAGATTGCACACCGCGTGCATCATGACCATGGGGCCGATGGCGATCACGCAGTCGTATTTCACGCCCGCCTTGATTTGCTCCTCGAGCGCGGTGGTCGTAAAGCCCTGGTGGCCGTTGGAGCCGTCGTCGGTCATGACGTAGAGGTTATTGCACGCGCCGCCCAGCTCGTCCACGAGGATGAACAGGCTCGTGTTGCGGAAGCCCACGATGATATCCACGTCCGCGCCCGCCTCGTGCAGCGCCTTTGCCTGGGGATACGCAATTGCGATGCCCAAGCCGCCGCCGATGACGGCCACTTTTTTGCCGATCCACGCATCCACCTCGCTGGGCTTGCCGAGCGGGCCGACAAAATCGCGCAGCGCGTCGCCCTCGCGCATTTCGTCGAGGCGGCGGGTCGTCGCGCCCACCTTCTGGAAAATGATGGTAATGACGCCGCGCTCCTTGTCCGCGCCCGCGATGGTGAGCGGAATGCGCTCGCCCTGCTCGTCGATGCGCAGGATGATGAATTGGCCGGGCTTTGCCTTGCGCGCGACGTTGGGCGCAAGCACCTCCATGAGCGTGACTGTTTCATGCAGCGCGCGCCGTTTTACGATGGGATACATCAGAAAACTGCTCCTTTCATACAGGCAAAATACCGATTTAGTATATCAAACCCAGGCGGGAAAGGCAATGCGCTATACCCAATCCAAAACCGATATCTTTTTCCCGTCCTTGCAGTAAAATGCGCGGCCCGTTCGAATTCTATACGACCGGGCCGGGCGGCGAAGACCCCACCGCGAAACGCAGTACCCGGACGGCTGGACGATCACCATCCCGCTCGCGCAATAATCTTACAATGTAACCTTGTGCCCGGCCGCCCCGTGTGCTATGCTGATAAAAACAAAAATTGGAGGCGGGGATATGCGGCGGTCGGATCGGGAAATTACGAGCTTTGAGGGAATTGTGGACGTGCTGGGCCGCTGCGATACCATACGCCTGGCCATGTTTGACGAAGCGTATCCCTATGTTGTGCCGCTTTCCTTCGGCTATGAGGCGAAGGGCGGCAAGCTGACGCTCTATATCCACGGCGCGAACGCCGGCAAAAAGCATGCGCTGCTTGAGAAAAACAACCGCGTATGCGTGGAGGCCGATCTCTGCCACCGCTTTGTGGATACGGGCAAAAGCGTGTCCTGCGTATACGAGAGCATAATCGGCTTTGGCGCGGCGGAGCGCGTGACCGGCAGAGAGGCCCTCCATGCGCTGTCGTGCATTCTGCGGCACTGCGGCTTTGAAGGCTACCCCTTCGACCCGGCCGTGACCCAGGCGCTCGACATCTACCGCATTACGCTTGACGAGGTAAGCGGCAAGCGGCGCGCCGAGTAGGGCGGCGCTTTTTCACAGCCAAAAAACGGCGGCGTCTTATGCGTCGCCGTCTTTCTTTGCCGCGTTCAGCGAATAAAGCTGGTGCGCGCGTGCGCCTCCTCCAGCGCCGGGCATGCCGACGCATGCAGCGCGCGCACGGCATGCGCCATGTTCTTTCCCAGCGTACGCATCGTTTGCAGGCCCTCCGCGTCCAGCAGCGCCTCGCCCGCCTCCCGCCCGTATACGATGTTCCAGTATTGCGAGGTGATCAGGGGCATTTCGTTGATCGTAAAGTATTTATTCAGGCGATCCAGCGCGGCGGAGGCCCCGCCCCGCCTGCAAACGGTCACGGCGGCGCCCGGCTTATAGCGCAGCGATTCCTGGCCGGAATAAAACGCCCGGTCGAGGAGCGCGCACAGCGCTCCGTTCGGGCCCGCGTAATAGGTCGGCGAGCCAATCACGATGCCGTCCGCCTCCTGCATTTTGCGGAGCATTTGGGGCATCACGTCGTCCGTAAACGCGCACGCGCCCGTCTTGGCGCAGGCGCGGCAAGCGATGCAGCCCCGCACGGGCCCGTTGCCGATATGAAACAGCTCCGTTTCAACTCCGTATTTTTCAATTTCCGCCGCGCATTCCTTCAAGGCGATATAGGTGTTCCCCTCCCGCCTCGGGCTTCCGTTAATCAGCAAAACCTTCATTAGTATTGGCTCCTTAACATGATTTATCAAGCAGGCCCTGCGCCTCATTTGCATGCATTATATAACGCATTGTACGTTGTGCGCAAACGGGACGCTTCCCCTTCTTTCAATGCGTTTTCTTTCCAAAAAGAAACGCGCCTCCCCTGCGTGCGGCCGCCGTTTGCCGCGCACATATATCATTTGCATACGCGGGTAAAATATTGTATACTAAATGTGCGGTTTACGAGAGAAATCTACCCGCGCCGGAGAAGCATGCTATGGAAAACGATTGGGATATCGCCATTATCGGCGGCGGCCCCGCGGGCTTGAGCGCGGGCCTGTACGCGGCGCGTGGCGGCGCGCGCACCGTGCTTTTTGAGGAGCTTTTCCCCGGTGGACAGGCCACAAAAACGCACTTGATCGAGAATTATCCGGGCTTTGAGGACGGCGTGGAGGGCTTTGATCTGGCGGGCAAATTGGAAAAGCAGGCCGTCCGCTTTGGCCTTGCGCTGGAATACGCGGCCGTGGAGGCGCTTTCGCTTGCCGGAAACCCCAAGCGGCTCAAGGCGGGCGACAGGGAGCTGACCGCAAAGGCCGTTATCCTCGCCATGGGCGCAACACCGCGCAAGCTGCAGGTTGCCCGCGAGGAGGAATTAACCGGCGCGGGCGTATCGTATTGCGCCACGTGCGACGGCGCGCTGTTTCGCGGCAAGCCCGTGGCGGTCGTGGGCGGCGGGGATACCGCCGTGTCCGACGCGCTGTATCTGGCGCGCTTTTGCGAACGCGTATATGTGGTGCACCGGCGCGACGCGCTCCGCGCCGCGCGGGTTTTGCAGGACGCGGCCTTTGCGGAAAAGAAAATCGAGTTTGTTTGGGATTCCGTCTTGACTGGGCTTGAGGGCGAACAGGCGCTTTCTGGAATTGCCGTTTCCAATAAAAAAACGGGCGAAACGCGCGTGCTGACGGTCTCCGCCGTGTTTGCGGCTGTGGGCATCGAGCCGCGCACGGCGCTTGTGACGGAGGCGCTTTCGCTTCAGGCGGGCGCGGCCATACCCGTGGATGCGCGCATGGAAACGAGCATCCCCGGCGTATTTGCCGCGGGCGACGCGCGCGTAACGCCGCTCAGGCAGGTTGTCACCGCCTGCGCGGATGGGGCAGTGGCCGCGACAAGCGCGCTCGAAGCCCTTGCTGGGTTATAAATCGAATTTCATCCAACCGCCCGCCACACGCGGACGGAAGGGCGGATATCCTCAGATCGATTACGAAAGGAAGAATGAAGTATATGGGAAGAATGTTTGGAACCGACGGCGTCCGCGGCATTGCAAACCGCGATTTGGACTGTGAGCTGGCGTTTCGCATCGGGGCGGCGGGCGCATACGTGCTGGCCAACGAAGTGCATTCCCCCAGAATTCTTGTGGGGATGGACACGCGCAAATCCGGCCCCATGCTGGGCGCGGCGCTTTCAGCGGGCATCTGCTCCGTGGGCGGCGACGTGCTGGACGTGGGCGTGCTGCCCACTCCGGCCATGGCCTACCTCGTGCGCCGTTATGAGGCGGACGCGGCCGTGATGATTTCGGCAAGCCACAACACCATGGAGTACAACGGCATCAAGTGGTTTGACGCGCGCGGCTTTAAGCTCTCCGATGAGACCGAGGATCGCATCGAGCGGATCATCAAATCCGGCGAAGCGCTGCCCCGCCCCGAGGGACGGGACGTGGGCACGATCATCCCCGCGCCGCGCGCCGCGAAGGACTATGTCAATTTCCTGGTCAGCCAGTCGTCCGGGCGCTTTGAGGGCCTCAAGGTCGTGCTCGACTGCGCCAACGGCGCCACCTCCAACGTGGCGGAAAAGGTCTTTTCCCGTCTGGGCGCGGAGGTCGTGGCGACCGCCTGCGCACCCGACGGCACGAATATCAACGACGATTGCGGCTCCACGCATCCCGAGCGCCTCCAGCAGATGGTTGTGCAGCACGGCGCGGACGTGGGCTTCGCCTTCGACGGCGACGCGGACCGTCTCATTTCGACCGACGAGAACGGCGCCATTGTGGACGGCGATCAGGCCATGGGCATTCTCGCCCTGCACATGAAGGCGCAGGGCACGCTCAATAAGGACACGCTGGTGATCACCGTCATGTCCAATCTGGGCCTTAAAAAGCGCATGCTGCAAGCGGGCATTCAAGTTTCCGAAACCAAGGTGGGCGACCGCTATGTGCTGGAAAACATGCTTGAAAACGGCTTTTCCATCGGCGGCGAACAATCGGGCCACATCATTTTGCTCGACAAAAACACCACGGGCGACGGCATGATGAGCGCCATTTCGCTTCTCAACGTCGTCGCCGAAACGAAAAAGCCGCTTTCCGTGCTGGCAAGCGAGATTCCCGAATATCCGCAGGTGCTGGTAAACGTGATCGTGAGCAACGTGGACAAGGCAAGCGCCATGGAGGACTGCGACCTGCTGGCGCGCAAGGCCGAGGTGGAGACGATCTTGGGCGACAACGGACGGGTGCTGCTGCGCGCTTCCGGCACGGAGCCGCTCCTCCGCATCATGCTGGAGGGGCAATGCGAACAGGAGATCCTCGATTACGCGCTGTCCATGGCCCATATTATCGTAAACAAATACAACGGAAAGATTAAAGCGTAGAAGCCATGCTCGATCAAGCCGGAAAGCAAAAAGCGCTCGCGCGCCTGGCGGCGGCCTATCCGCACGCCAAGCCTGCGCTCGAGTTCCGCACCCCCTACGAGCTGCTTGTGGCTACCATGCTCTCCGCCCAATGCACGGATAAGCAGGTCAACAAGGTTACGCGGGTGCTTTTTGCCGCGTGCAATACGCCCGAGGCCATGGCCGCGCTCGACGAGGAAACGCTCTGCGGTTATGTGAAAAGCTGCGGCTTTTACCGCGTCAAGGCCAGGCACCTTCTCGAAACGGCGCGCATCCTCTGCCGGGATTACGGCGGCGAGGTGCCCGCCGACCGGGACGCGCTCACGCAGCTTCCGGGCGTGGGCCGCAAAACGGCGAACGTCGTTTTGTCAAACGCCTTTGGCATTCCGGCTATCGCGGTGGATACGCATGTGTTCCGCGTGGCAAACCGCATCGGCCTTGCGGAAGCGACCACCGTAGAAAAGACTGAACGGCAGCTCATGGAAGCGATTCCCGAAAGCGACTGGGGCGCGGCCCATCATTGGCTCATTTACCACGGGCGCGAGGTCTGCGCCGCGCAGCGGCCCAAATGCGAGCTCTGCCCCGTGCGCGAGGTTTGTGAGACGGAACGAAAAAAGGAGGCCGCCCATGCAGTTTGTTGACACGGCCAACATTGTGATTCAGGCAGGGAGCGGCGGCGACGGATGCGCCGCCTTTCATCGCGAGAAATTTGTGAATCGGGGCGGCCCCTCCGGCGGCGACGGCGGACGCGGCGGCGACGTGGTGTTTGTCGCGGACGCGCGTCAGGGTTCGCTCCTCGATTTTAAGTTCAACCGCCATTTTCGCGCCCAAAACGGCGAGCCGGGGCGCGCCGAGCTTTGCCATGGCAGGGACGGCGAGACGCTGCGCATTGCCGTGCCCGTGGGCACGCTCGTGCGCGAGCAGGAATCGGGCGCGGTGCTGGCCGACATGAACGAGGACGGAAAGGAAAAGCTTGTGCTGCGCGGCGGAAACGGCGGCCGCGGCAACGCGCGCTTTGCAACCCCCACGCATCAGGCGCCGCGCTTTGCCCAGCCCGGCAAAAAGACCCTCGAGCGCACGGTTACGCTGGAGTTGAAGACCATTGCGGACGTGGGGCTTGTGGGCTTGCCGTCCGTGGGCAAATCCACCATTTTGTCCGTGCTGACGGCCGCGCGGCCCAAGATTGCCGCGTATCACTTTACCACGCTCACGCCCAATCTGGGCGTGGCGGAGCGGCACGGACGGCGCTTTGTGCTCGCGGATATTCCGGGCCTGATCGAGGGTGCGGCGGAGGGCGCAGGCCTTGGGCACGATTTTCTGCGCCATATCGAGCGCACGCGCATGCTTGTGCACGTTGTGGACGCGTCCGGCTCCGAGCTGCGCGATCCGCTTGAGGATTTTCACAAAATCAACGAGGAGCTGGCCCGGTTTTCCCCGGCGCTTTCCAAGCTGCCGCAGATCGTGGCGGCCAACAAAACGGATATTCCCGGTGCGGAGGAAAATATCGCGCGCCTAAAGGCCGCGCTCGAGCCGGATACGCCGGTGTTCGCGGTGTCCGCGGCGACCGTGCAGGGCTTTGCGCCCCTGCTCGACCGGGCGCTCGCCATGCTCGACGCGCTTCCGCCGGTGCTCCGTTATGAGGAGGAGGCGTTCCCCGAGGGCCCGCAATACGAGGACGGCTTTTCCGTGGGACGCGGGGACGACGGCGCGTATGTGGTAACGGGCGGCGAGGTGGAGCGTATCCTTGACACCACCGATCCGAACGACGAAAGCTCCATGCGCCGCTTCCAGCAGTTGCTCATCAAAACGGGCATCATCACCGCCCTGCGCGAAATGGGCGCGAAGGAGGGCGATTCCGTCCGCCTGGGCGAATGGGAATTCGATTTCGTAGATTGAGGGGGCTTGAGCCGTGTTTGACCGCGAGGCGTACGAAAAGCGCGTAGCGTGGTTTACGCAGGCGCGCTTCGGCCTGTTTATCCATTGGGGCCCGTACAGCGCGCTTGGGCGCGGCGAATGGGTGCGCAGCGAGGAGGAAATGCCGCGCGCGGTATACGACGCGACGCTTCCGGCCTTCGACGCGTCGGCCTTTGCTCCGACCGCGTGGGCAAGGGCCGCCAAAGACGCGGGCATACGCTACGCGGTGCTCACAGCCAAGCACCACGACGGCTTTTGCCTCTTTGACAGCGACTTAACCGATTATAAAGCGACGAATTTCGGGCCGGGACGCGACCTTGTGCGCGCGTTTCTCGAAGCGTTCCGCGCGGAGGGAATCCGCGTGGGGCTGTATTATTCGCTGCTGGATTGGCAGCACCCGGACTATCCGCACCATGGCGACGGAAACCATCCCTTGCGAAACGACCCCGCGCAGGGCAACGAAAACCGTGATTTTTCGCGCTATCTGAGCTATCTCCACGGGCAGGTGGAGGAGCTGTGCACGCGCTACGGAAAGATCGACCTGTTCTGGTTTGATTATTCCTACGACGATCTGCGCGGCGAGGCTTGGCGCGCGTCTCAACTTGTGCGCATGATTCGCCGCTATCAGCCCGACGCGCTCATCGACAGCCGGCTCGAGGTGAGCGGCGAGGGCTTCCGGGCAAGCTCGCTTTTGCGCGAGGAGCCCAAGCCCTACAGCGGGGATTTCCTCAGCCCGGAGCAGATCATCCCGCCCGGCGAAATTCGCGACGAGATCGGCCGCACGGCCGTATGGGAAAGCTGCGCGACCATGAACGGTCACTGGGGCTACTGCGCGGAGGATCGCGCCTTCAAGCCCGCCGCGCTGCTTGTGCGCAAGCTTGTGGAATGCGTGAGCAAGGGCGGTAATTTTCTGCTGAACGTTGGCCCGGATGCGCACGGCCGCATACCCGCCGAATCGCTCGCCATTCTCCGCGATATTGGCGCATGGATGCATCGGAACGGCGAGAGCATATACGGCTGCGGGTCCGCCGGCCTGCCCAGACCCGAGTACGGACGTTTGACCAAAAGAGGAAACCGGCTCTATTATCATTTTCTCGAAGCCCCGCTGGGGCCCGCGCCCCTGCCCGGCGTGCGGCCCGCAGACCTCGCGCGCATCCGTCTTCTGGGTGACGGCGCAGACCTTGCGCCAGACCGCGGCTGGATTGCCGCAAACTATCCCGACACCGTGCATGTGCGGCTTGGGGACGGCGTCTCGCTGCCGGACGCGGCGGACACGGTTGTGGAGGTCACGCTGCGCGACGCATAGGGGGCGAGGGACGCTTCGGTGCTTTAGGGCTCAAAATCGTATTGCCGCGGTCAGACTCGAAAACGCCGTTTCCGACGCTTATCCCTCTTTCAGAATGGCCGCGAGCAATTCCTCCGCATCGTCCGCAATGCGCTTTGCGCCGCCCGCAAGCAGCGTTTTGCGGCTGCGAAAGCCCCACGATACCGCTATGCAATCTACGCCCGCATTCTTCGCAAAGGCTACGTCCACCTCGGAATCGCCCACAAAGAGCGTTTCCTCCGGGGAAACGGAGAAATAGTCCATGATAAATCGCAGCATGTCGGGCGCGGGTTTATTGGGGAATTTATCCATGCTGCCGAGGATCATGGAAAAGCTGTCGCGCGGGAAGCACGCGTTTACTACCTGCATGGCGTTTTTGTGCGGTTTGTTGCTCGCTACGGCCAACGTTTTGCCCGCGGCGCGGAGCTTGACAAGCAGCCGCTGCACGCCGTCGTAGGGGCGCGTACGATCGCAGCAGTGCTCCGAATAGTGCGCCTCCAGCGCCCGGAAAACCCGCCGCGAATCGTCCTTTTTCTCCTCGGGGAGCGCGTCGCTGCAAAGCTGCCGCAAGCCGTGGCCCACAAGCTTTTGCACCTCCCACTCGCTCAGCGTGGGGTAGGCCAAGCCGGCAAGCGCCGCGTTGAGGCTGCATGCGATATCGCCGATGGTGTCCGCCAGCGTTCCGTCCAAATCGAATACGATCAGCTTTGTGTTATGCATATTGCGCACGCGTCTCCTTTGCTTCTCCCGGCCCTTCGGCCCGTTGCTCTATTTTGCCCGCGCGGCAAGCGCCGCTTCCACAAGCCCGCAAAACAGCGGATGCGCCCGGTTGGGGCGGGATAAGAACTCGGGGTGGAACTGCACGCCCATATAGAACGGGTGCGCGTTAAGCTCCACCGTTTCCACGATGCGCCCATCCGGCGATTGGCCCGCGAGCACGAGGCCCGCGCCCGTCAGCGCGGCGCGGTATGCGTTGTTGAATTCGTAACGGTGGCGGTGGCGCTCGGCAATTTCCGATTTTTGATAGCAGCGCGCAAGCAGCGTGCCCGGCTTCACCGTGCAAGGGTAGCTGCCCAGCCGCATGGTGCCGCCCATCTGCGTGGTTTCGTATTGCTCGGGCATGAGGTCGATCACCTTGTGGGGGCTGGCTTGGTCGAACTCGCCCGAATGCGCGCCGTCAAGGCCGGCTACGCTGCGGGCAAACTCGATCACCATCACCTGCATGCCAAGACAAATGCCCAGTATGGGCACGCGCCGCGCGCGTGCAAAGCGGGCCGCCTCGATCATGCCCTCCACACCGCGCTGGCCAAAGCCGCCGGGGATGAGCACGCCGTCCGCGCCGGAAAGCAGCGCCTCGGCCGTATCGGGCGTAACGCGCTCCGCGTCGAGCCAGTCGATCTCCACCACGCAGCCCTTTTCGTACCCGGCGTGGTGCAGCGCCTCCGCCACGGACAGATATGCGTCGTGGAGCTTAACGTATTTGCCCACAAGCGCGATTTTGACGCGGCCCGTGCGGTTTTGAATGCGCGCAAGCATGGCGTTCCATTCGCGCAATTCGGGCGCCGGGGCGGAGATGCCGAGCTTTTCGCAGCACACCGCCGAAAGCCGCTGCTCCTCCAGCATGAGCGGGGCCTCGTAGAGCACGGGCACGGTGCGGTTTTCAATCACGCATTCCCGCTTCACATTGCAAAACAGGGCGATTTTCTGCTTGAGGCTCTCGTCGGTGGGCTCGTCCACCCGCAAAACGATTAAATCGGGCGTAATGCCCGTGGATTGCAGCTCCTTGACAGAATGCTGCGTGGGCTTGGATTTATGCTCGCCGGAGCCGGCAAGGTACGGCACGAGCGTGACGTGGATATACAGGCAGTTGTCCCGGCCCTGCTCAAATCCCACCTGCCGGATGGCCTCAAGAAAGGGCTGGCTTTCGATATCGCCGATGGTGCCGCCGATCTCGGTGAGCACCACGTCCGCGTCCGTCTTTTTGCCTACGCTATAGATGAAACGCTTGATTTCGTCGGTCACGTGCGGAATGATCTGCACGGTCTGGCCCAGATACGCGCCTTCGCGCTCCTTGTTGAGCACGTTCCAGAACACCTTGCCGGTGGTCAAATTGGAATAACGGTTCAAATCCTCGTCGATAAAGCGCTCGTAGTGGCCCAAATCAAGGTCGGTTTCCGCGCCGTCGTCCGTTACGAACACCTCGCCGTGCTGCAGCGGGCTCATGGTGCCCGGGTCCACGTTGATGTAGGGATCGAGCTTCTGCGCGGCCACCTTCAAGCCCCGCGCCTTGAGCAGCCTGCCCAGCGACGCAGCCGTAATGCCCTTGCCCAGGCCCGAAACCACGCCGCCCGTTACAAAAATAAACTTCGTCATGCCGCCGCCCTCACTCCACCGTCACGCTCTTGGCGAGGTTGCGCGGCTTATCGACAGGGCAGCCCTTCTGCACGGCCAGATAATAGGCCAAAAGCTGCATAGGCACGATGGCAACCAGCGGCGCGATGGTATCGTCCACGCGTTCGATGCTCCATTGCTCATGCGAATGGCCCCGCGCGCCCTCCCACTCCCCGTTTGTGAGCGCCAGAACGTGCGCGCCGCGCACCTTGACTTCCTCCATGTTGCTGGCAATCTTGGGCAAGAGCGCCTCCTGCGTGGCCAGCGCCACCACGAGCGACCCCTCCTCGATGAGGGCGATGGTGCCGTGCTTGAGCTCGCCCGCCGCATACGCCTCGGAATGAATATAGGAGATCTCCTTCAGCTTGAGCGCGGCCTCGAGCGCGAGGGCATAGTCGATCCCCCGACCGATGAAGAACACATGCTTGACGGCAAAATTCCTGCTCGCAAAATACTGGATGCGCATGCGGTCCTCCAGCACCTTTTCAATGCGGGCCGGCACGGTTTCGAGCTCCGCAAGCTTTTGCCTTAATTCCTCCGCGCCGATTTCGCCGCGCTTGACGGCCAGATCGAGCGCCGTTAAATACAGCACCAGCACCTGCATAAGGTAGGATTTCGTCGCGGCGACGGCGATTTCCGGCCCGCAATAGGTATACAATACGTGATCCGCCTCGCGGGTGATCGTGCTGCCGATGACATTGCACACGGCCACGGTGCGGCAGCCCGCCGCCTTGCCCATGCGCATGGCGGCGATGGTATCCGCCGTTTCGCCCGACTGGGACACGACCAGGAGCGATTCGCCCCTTTGCAGCACGGCGTCGCCATAGCGGAATTCGGAGGCAATCTCCGCCTCTACGGGGAGATTGGCCATGCGCTCGATAAACTTCTTGCCGAGCATGGCCGCGTGGAAGGCCGTGCCGCAGCTCGACATGCGGAGCTTTTTTAGAGCCTTGGCCTCCTTTTCGTTCCAGGGGAACATGTCGGATTTGAGCCTGCCCTCGGAAAGCACCGCGTATTGCTCGAGCGTTTTGCGGAAGGCCACGGGCTGCTCGCAGATCTCCTTCATCATAAAGTGCGCGTAGCTGCCCTTCTGCGCGGCCTCCACATCCCAATCGATATGCGTCGTCGTCTTTTCAATTGGGCTTGCGAATTCATTGTAATATGTAATGCCGTCCGCGCGCAGCACAGCCATCTGCCTGTCGTCCATAAAGCATACGTCGCGCGTGTGCGGCAAAAGCGCGGGAATATCGGAGGCCACAAACGAGCCGTCCTTCCCGCGCCCCACCACCATGGGGCTGTCCTTGCAGGCGCAGTAGACCGCGTCCGGGTCGTCGGCAAAGAGGATGGCCAGCGCGAACGAGCCGGTCAGCAGCCGCATGGCCTCGGAAAGCGCGCCAAGCCGATCCCCGGCGTACAGATAGCCGATGAGCTGCGCGACAACCTCGGTGTCCGTTTGCGAAACGAAGACGCAGCCCTTTTCCTCCAGCATGCTTTTGAGGCTCAGATAGTTTTCGATGATGCCGTTATGCACCAGCGCGAGGCTTTTTTTACCGTCCGTATGCGGATGCGCGTTGACAAAGGACGGTTCGCCGTGCGTAGCCCAGCGGGTGTGCCCCACACCGCAGCGCCCGGCAAGCGGCTGCCTTTGAAGCTCCCCGGCAAGCTGCTCCAGCGCGCCCTTGGCCTTGCGCAGCGCGATTTCCTTCCCGTCCCACACAGCAAGCCCCGCCGAATCGTACCCTCGGTATGCCAGCGCCTCGAGCCCGTTTGTCAGGATGCTTACGCAGTCGCTTTTTCCCGTGTAGCCGACAATACCGCACATAATATACCTCCAAAAAAGTGTATCCGATAACAGGTTGCCCACCGCCACCCATTATCGGATAAAAATACTTTGCCATTATAACGATTGATTTTTTTCGCGTCAAGATTTATTTCTGGCGGCCGTCGCAACCGCCGCCTGTGACCGTCGCCTGCGAGCCGATTGTACAAAAAGGCCGCGCGTCCGGCGCGGCCCCAAAAGCGTTTGAGCCAGCCCTTCCCCCGTTACAGGGCGGCCGCGCGGCTGCCGTTGGGCTTTCCGCCGCGCACGCGCACGTGGCGCTCGCCCTTGAGGAAGGCCACCGTGTCCTTGAGGGTCATCATCATGTCCCGGGGCGAAAAGCCCAGCTCGCGGCGCGCCTTTTCGTTGTTGTAGCGGGCGTTGGCCGTGAGCGTTTCCAGCGAATAGCGCGTGAAAAGCGGGGCCTCGCGGCGGAGCTTGTAATACAGCTCGGCCAGGGGCGCGGTGAGTTTGGCAAACCACAGCGGCAGCACGGTTTTGATGCGCCTTACGCCCGTTACGTCGGCCAGCAGGCCCAGCAGATCCTTGACGTTATAATAGCGGTTCGAGAGAATGTAGCACTCGCCGCGCTTGCCCTTTTCCGCCGCGGCGATCACGCCCTCGGCCACGTCCCGCACGTCCACAAAGTCATAGCCGCCCTCCACGCACGCGGAGAGGCTTCCGTTGAGAAAGCTCTTGACAAGCTGGGTTAAATGCCCCTTGCCGTAATCGTTCGGGCCGATGATGCCCGAGGGGTGCACCACCGTCGCGTCCAGGCCGCGCAGCGCGGCGTTGAGCACAAGCTGGGTTGCGGCCGCCTTGGTCTTGGCGTAAAGTCCCTCCACATTGTTGGGAGAAAACAGATCGATTTCGTGCATCGTCGCGCCTGCGGGCAATTCAGGGATGGCGTGCACGCTGCTTACGTACACCAGCTTTTTGACATGGTGCGCCTCGCAAAGCTCCACCACATGCCCCGTGCCCGTTACGTTCACGTCCACGACCGCGCGGTCGTAGCGGCTCGCGATGGACACGATGCCCGCCGCGTGGATAAAGATCACCTCGTCCTCCGGGTTCAGCCCGTAGAAAAGCGGCTCGAGGGAAGCCTTGTCGCGGATATCGCCCCGCACAATGGAGATGCGCTCGCCATAAAGCATGGTGACGTCCGCGCCCGGACGCTCAAAGCCGCGGACGGTCTCGCCGCCCTCCAAAAGCTTTCGCGCGACGGTATTGCCCAAATGTCCGCCAACGCCCGTAATCATATAAATTTTTGCCATGGATATCACCTCTTTAGAGCTATTGTACGGGAAGATTATGGTATCTGTTTTACGCAATTCAAACTTTTTATGGAAATGTAGCTTTTATCGCAAAAACGCGCCGGTTTCAGCCCATATCCTTCCCCCAGCCCGCGCGGAGCCGGGATGAGCGGACATAGCCCGTTTCGTTCCAATACTCGATCTTGGTCCAGCCGGAGTCAAGCGTTTCCAGCACCTTGACGGAGGTGTCGGTGGGCACCTTTACGATGGTTTCCGCGCCGGATTTCGGCTCGGCTTGCAGCCAGGTCGTTTCGCGCACGAGCGTCGCGTCCTCGCGGGTGTCCATTTCGCCTTCAAGCATGGATACGTAGCCGCGCCGCACATAGCCCTCGCGCTTCCCATAGCGCACCTTCACCCACGCCTCGCCCTCCATGAGCACCTCGAGCGTTTCGCCCACCGGGAGCTTGCTGACGGTATTGAAATCCGTGCCGCAGCCCTTGCGCAGGCGCGCGTTTTCCACCGTAACATAGCAAACGGGGTTGGGCAGCGCGGGCTCGTCGTAAAAGCCCTTTTGCAGAGCGTTGTATTCCGCGAAGGACAGGGAGGTCTTGAGCGCCTTTTTCAGGGTGCGGTTGGATTTCTCGCTGGTGGATACCTCGATGGTCGTGCCCGGGCAGGCGTAATAATAGAGCCACTTCGCGTCCTCCACATAGAGCCGCACGCAGCCGTGGGACACGTTGCTGCCAAGCTTGGAAAAGGCGCTGCGCTTCATGGTTTCCACGGTGCGGTTGCCGAACATGATGGAATGAAAATACACGCTGCCGACGATCTGCGTCCAATAGCGCGCGTATTCGCTGCCGAAGTTGGCGAACTTGCCGAAGCGCTCCCGGCCGCCCATTTTCCACACGCCGCGCGGAGTGGGCGTGCCAAGGTCCTCGGGGTCGTTGGGATCAATCTCCGTCCGGCCCGTGGTGCAGAGAAATTGGCGGACGATTTTTGTATACGCGCCGTTTTCGTCGCGCTCGTATACGGTGACGATCTGGTTGTTGAGATCGAGCAAAACGTAGTATTTTTCGGGATCCTCGTTTTTGAGCTTGTCAAGCGCCGCCGCGTTCCGGGGCGCAAGGAGGAACGCGGCGGTGAAAAACGCCGCCGCAAAAAGCAGCGCGGTCAGCCTACGCAAAACGCATCCCCCCATCATAGCAAAAGCAGGCTGTCACATCGTATGCAAGCGCCCGGCGGCAATATACCGCCGGGACGCCCGGAACCCAAGGGTGTTAGAACACCCGGTACGCCATAAGGAAGTGATTCTCCCAGTAACCGCCGGATTTCAGCACGGAGCTGGACTGACGCACCTGACCCGCGCCGGAGCTTGCGTCGATCATCTTCCCGCCGCCAAGATAGATGCCCACGTGGCCCGAGGCCATGGTGGAGCCGGAGAAGACCAGAATATCGCCGCGCTTGAGATTGCTCATGCTGGTAATTTCCGTAAAGCGGCTCGTGCTCCGCCAGGCAATGGAGGTCATATAGCTGATGCTCACGCCCGATTGCCTTAAGCACCAATATACAAAGCCGGAGCAATCGAAGGTATTGGGGCCTTTCGCGCCGCGTACGTACTTGCAGCCGAGCTTGCCTTCCGCAATGGCGATGAGCTTTTCCACGCCGCTCTTATCCGAAACGTCAACGGAACCGCCGGAGGACGAGCCGCCGCCCGTCGAGGATCCGCCGCTTGTGGTGCCGCCGCCCGTGGAAGACCCGCTGCCCGACGAGGTGGTCGAGGGCTTGGGCGTAACGGTGGCACTGGCCTTTTTGGCGTTGCTGGAATTGAGAATTTCCAGCGTATACGCGCCCACCTTACCGTCGGCGGAAAGGCCGTTCCGCTTTTGGAACGCCCGCACAGCAAGCTCGGTCAGCTCGCCATAATAGCCCGTGGCGCTGCCGGAGAGGTAATTGAGCTTGATGAGGCGCTTTTGGATGGCCTCAACATCCGAGCCGGAGTTGCCAAGCTGCACGACCTTGCTCTGCGCATCGCCGGAAAGCAGCAGCGCGCGGGTTGCGGGGCCGATGGTGCCGTCGCGGAACAGCCCGTTATCCTCCTGGAAAGCCTTGATGGCCGATACCGTGGCGCGGCCCATCACGCCGTCTGGCTTAAAGGTAATGTAGCCCAGTTGCTTGAGACGCTTTTGGAAAACGAGGATCTCGTCGCTTTCGTCGCCGTAGCTGAAGGTTTTGCCGACGGGGTCCTCGCCGTAGAGAGCCTCGAGCGTTTTGCCGCCGACCTTGCCGTCGTCCTTGATTTTGTTTGCCGCCTGAAAATCCTTCACGGCGGCGGAGGTCTTTTCGCCGAAATTGCCGATGACGTTGCTCTCGGAAAGATACCCGAGCTCGTAAAGCCGCTGCTGCACGGCCTCCACGTCGTCGCCCTCGTCCCCCTGCTGCATGACGTACACCTTCGCGTCGCCGCTCATGAGCAGCGTATAGGTTTCCAGCCCGCAGATGCCGTCCGCGGAGAGATCGTTATGCTTTTGGAAGGTTTTCAGCGCGCCCTTCGTGATGGGGCCGAAATGCTCCGTCGGCTCGTCGGAATCCATATAGCCAAGGTCCATGAGCCTGATTTGAATCTCCGTCACGATCGCGCCGTCGTCGCCCTCCTCCAGGGTAGTAAAGGGCGTGTCCGAAGGCTGCGCCGTGGTATCGGCGCCGCTCTTTGCGCCGTTTGTCGCGTCGTCTCCCTCGCTTAAACCGCCCGCGCCGCTCGGATCGGGCGTTTGGGACGGATTGAGCGCGAAGGGATCGGGCGTAACGGCGGATTGCGGCATGCCGTCCATGGCAAACGCGGTCTGTACGCCCTCGGCGCTGGAGGGCGCGCCCGGCAGGACGATGACGAGCAGAATAATCGAGACAAGCACAAAGCTGATTGCGCTGCCGAACATGAGGAGGGTGCGCGAGGGAAGCTGCGCAAGGGCCTGCGTGCCCTTATACGCGCCCCGGAGCGTTGCGCGCGTTGCGGAAACGAGCCCGGGCTTGGTTCTCCTCCAGAACCTGCGAAAGCCGCGGCGCAATTTGCGGAAAAAAAGCTGCATCCTGCGTTCCCTTTCATGGGGGCGGCCAAGCGCCGCCCGTAAAGTGGTTTAATTATACCAGCCAAGTGTGGCTATTGTTTGAACAAAGCATAAAAATTACGCGCCGGCGTCGCGCGGGCCGGCGCCGACGCGCTTCCGTTGCGGCATGCCGGGCGTATAATCATTCGGTATTCGCATATATATTCATGCCGGGCGCGCGCGCGCCGGTTCCGCGCCGCCCGTGGCGCGCGCGGCGCGGCAGTGTGCGTGTATACAGGAATGCCGGGATGGGGGTATTCCTTTCCAAAAGGGCAAAATCAGGCTTGCCTTGAAGCGGGAAGCCGTGTATCATTATGCATATCTGGAACTTGGCAAGGAGGCTATGGTATGCTCGAATTGAGGAAGGAAGGCGCGTATCTGGTTGACGGCGCGCTCGTCTCCGGCGGCGAGGGTCTGCCGACGCCCGCGGAGGGGCGTGAGCGCACCATCGCGTACGGCATATTGCGCGCGCACGACACGGGGGAAAGCCCGGAAAAGCTCCACCTGCGCTTCGACGCGCTGGCAAGTCACGACATCACCTATGTGGGCATCATCCAGTCCGCGCGCGCGTCGGGCCTGACCGAATTTCCCGTGCCCTACGCCATGACCAACTGCCACAACAGCCTCTGCGCCGTGGGCGGCACCATCAACGAGGACGATCACGTATTCGGGCTTTCGGCCGCCAAAAAATACGGCGGCGTTTTCGTGCCCGCAAACCTCTCCGTGATCCATACCTACGCGCGCGAGCAGCTCGCGGCGTGCGGCGCAATGCTCCTTGGCTCCGACAGCCACACCCGCTACGGCGCGCTGGGCACGATGGGCGTGGGCGAGGGCGGCCCGGAGCTGGTCAAGCAGCTTTTAAAGAACACCTACGACGTGGACGCGCCCGAGGTGGTGCTCGTGCACGTAACCGGCGCGCCCAGGCCCGGCGTAGGCCCGCACGACGTGGCCATCGCGCTGGTGGGCGCAACCTTCGCAAGCGGCTTTGTGAACAATAAGGTGCTCGAATTTGTCGGCCCGGGCATCGCGAGCCTTCCCATCGATTTCCGCAACGGGATCGACGTGATGACCACCGAAACGACCTGCCTCAGCTCCATTTGGCAGACCGACGGCGTTGTGGAAGCGTATTACGCCGTCCACGGCCGCCCCGAGGTCTACAAAACGCTCGAGCCGGGTCGCGCGGCGTACTACGACAGCGTAATCGAGCTGGATCTAAGCAAAATCGAGTGCATGATCGCGCTGCCCTTCCACCCCTCCAACGCGTTCTCCATTCGCGAGCTGAACGCGAACGCCCCGGAGCTCCTCCGAAGCGTAGAAAAGGAAGCCGAAAAGAAATTCGGCGGCAAGGTGCAGCTCGACCTTCTTCCCAAATGGAAGAACGGCAGGCTCTGGGCTGATCAGGGCATCATCGCGGGCTGTGCGGGCGGCTTGTTCGACAATCTCTGCGACGCGGCAAAGATCCTTGAGGGTGGAAGCTGCGGCAACGGCCCCTTCTCCCTCTCCATCTATCCCGGCTCCATGCCGGTGAGTCTTGCGCTGTCCAAAAACGGCGTGCTGACGGCGCTTATGCAGGCGGGCGCGGTGATCAAGCCCTCGTTTTGCGGCCCCTGCTTCGGCGCGGGCGACGTGCCGGCAAACAACGGATTGTCCATCCGTCACGCCACGCGCAATTTCCCCAATCGCGAAGGCTCCAAGCCCGGGCAGGGGCAGCTTGCGGGCGTGGCGCTCATGGACGCGCGCTCCATCGCGGCTACGGCGCGCCACGGCGGCGCGATTACCCCCGCCAGCGAATGCGAAAGCTGCGTGGGCGGCCAGAAATACAGTTATGACAAGACGGTCTACGAAAAACGCGTATACAACGGCTTTCAACGCCCGCAGCCCGAAACGGAGCTTATATTGGGGCCCAACATCACCAACTGGCCTTCTATCTTCCCGCTTGGCGAAAATTTGCTGCTCGCGCTCACGGCCGTTATCCGCGACCCCGTGACCACGACCGACGAGTTGATTCCCTCGGGCGAAACGAGCTCGTATCGCAGCAACCCGCTCAAGCTCGCGGAATTCGCGCTTTCCCGGCGCGTGCCTGCCTACGTGGGCTTGTGCAAGGAGGCGCAAAAGCTGGAGGACGCTCGCCGGGCGGGCGAGAATCCGCCCCGGCTTCTCGAGGCGCTTGCCCGCGTTGCGCCCGATCCCGCGGAAACGCTTGCCCACACCCAGTTCGGCTCCTGCGTGTTTGCCAACCGGCCGGGCGACGGCTCCGCGCGCGAGCAGGCCGCCTCCTGCCAGAAGGTGCTCGGCGGTTTTGCGAACATCTGCTATGAATACGCCACCAAGCGCTATCGCTCCAACTGCATCAACTGGGGCATCGTGCCCTTTACGCTCGCGGAGGGCGCGCCCTTCCCCTACGAGAGCGGCGATCTCGTCTTTGTGCCGGGCGTGCGCGCGGCCATTGCGGCCGGTCGGGAGGAAATCCCCGCCAGAGTCATCACAAAGGACGGCGTGCACGAGCTGACGCTTTACGTGAAAAATCTAACGCCCGACGAGAAGACGATCATCCTCGAAGGGTCGCTTATGAACTATTACGCGGCCGCCGCTCAGGCAGCCGAAGCAAAATAAAAGCAACGGAAAGGAAGCAGCGCATGGCGGACAGGATTCAAATGACGACCCCCCTCGTGGAGATCGACGGGGATGAAATGACCCGCATCATCTGGCAGTGGATCAAAGAGGAATTGCTCGCGCCCTTTGTGGAGCTTCGCGTGGAATACTACGATTTGGGCTTGAAAAAACGCGACGAAACGGGCGACCAGATCACCATCGATTCGGCAAACGCCATCAAAAAGCACGGCGTGGGCGTAAAATGCGCGACCATTACGCCCAACGCGCAGCGAGTGAAGGAATACGATCTGCGCGAAATGTGGAAAAGCCCCAACGGCACCATCCGCGCCATCCTCGACGGCACGGTGTTTCGCGCGCCCATCCTCATCGATTCGGTCAAGCCCGTGGTCAAAAACTGGAAAAAGCCCATCACCATCGCCCGCCACGCCTATGGCGACGTGTACAGGGGGAGCGAATACCGCGTGCCCGAAAAGGGTCGGGCCGAGCTGGTCTTTACGGGCGAAAACGGCGCGTCCTACCGGCAGACCATCTATGATTTTGAGTGCCCGGGCGTGATTCAGGGCCTCTACAACAAGGATTCCTCCATCCGTTCGTTTGCGAAGGCTTGCTTCCAATACGCCATCGATACCAGGCAGGATCTGTGGTTTTCCACCAAGGACACGATCTCCAAGAAATATGACCATACCTTTAAGGATATCTTTGCCGAGGAATACGAGCAAAGCTACCGGGCGCGCTTTGAAGCGCTGGGCCTTACCTATTTCTACACGCTCATTGACGACGCGGTGGCGCGGGTGATCCGTTCCGAGGGCGGCTATATCTGGGCCTGCAAGAATTACGACGGCGATGTGATGAGCGATATGGTCTCCACAGCCTTCGGTTCGCTGGCCATGATGACGAGCGTGCTCGTTTCGCCGGACGGTAAATACGAGTTCGAGGCCGCGCACGGAACCGTGACTCGCCATTACTATAAATATCTCGATGGCGAGGAAACCTCCACCAATCCCATGGCCATGATCTTCGCTTGGAGCGGGGCGCTCAAAAAGCGCGGCGAGCTCGACGGCCTTCCGGCGCTTGCCGCCTTTGGCGAGAAGCTCGAGCAGGCCTCCATTCAAACGCTCAACGACGGCGTAATGACCAAGGATCTCGTCGGCCTTGTCGAGGGCGAACGGCCCGAGGCCGTAAGTACCCGGCAGTTCCTCGCAGCCGTGCGCGCGCGGCTGGAGGCGCTTGCGGAAAGCTGACGCCCCTCTTTTGCCACTAAGCACCGAACCGGCCCCGGGAGCCTCAAAAGCAGGTTTCCCCTGGCCGGTTCGTTTTTTTGGGCGCACACGCCGCGCGCAATCCACGCATATCATGGTATATTTCTATTCATTTATTCATTTCCTGATTTTTACATAATGTAATTATCCAATTATACAAGCGTTTTAATAATGTAAAGAAAATTTTCAAAAATGTATTGACAATTGTATAACTATGCGTCTATAATGGCCCGAAAGAAGAGAAATGTTTGCTGGAGGAAATGAAAATGAAAAAGCTTTTTGCCCTTACACTGGCGCTCATGCTGTTGCTCGCCTTCTCCGCCTGCGCCCAGAAGGCCACTGAAAAGACCGTGCTCACCGTTGCGCTCTCGCCCGACTTTGGCCCCATGGAATTTTGCGACACCTCCAAATCCGGTCAGGAGCAGTTCGTCGGCTTCGACGTGACGCTGGCCAATTATCTTGCCGCCGAAATGGGCCTCACGCTTGAGCTCAAGCCCATGGACTTTTCCGCCTGCCAGATGGCCGTGCAGACCGGCACGGTGGACATGTCCATCTCCGGCTACTCCTGGACGGCCGAGCGTGAAGAAAACTTCGGCATCTCCGATTATTACATCGCCGGCGACAACGAAACCGAGCAGGTGATCATCACCAAGGCCGATCAGGCGGGTGCCTTCTCCTCAGCAGCCGATTTTGCGGGCATGACCATCGGCGCGCAGGCCACCTCCCTTCAGGAAAAGCTTTGCAACGAGGAGCTGCCCGCCGATATCACGCTCATGCAGTTTAAGAGCATCGACGACGCCGTGCTGGCGCTCAAGACCGACAAGATTCAGGCGCTGGCCGTGGCAAAGGGCAACGGAGAAGCCATCATGGTCAACAATCCTGAGATCGGTTTCTCGGGCTTCCAGTTCGACGTGGACCCCAAATATGAAAACAACGTCATTCTGCTCAACAAACAGGATACCGAGCTGCTGGCCAAAGTAAACGAGCTGCTGGCAAAGGCCATGGCCGCCGACCTTTACACCGGCTGGTATGAGGACGCCAAGGCGCTGGCGGGCATCGAAACCGCGGCGGAAATCTCCTACGATGTCGACGGCAACGCCATCCTCGATTACGACACGGACGGCAACCCCATCATCGGCTACGATGCGGACAAAAAGCCCATCCTCGGCAACCTCGGCTAAGGCGTAAGCGAAGCGCGCGTTTCAACGCCGGGCGGGAGCGGCCCGCTTCCCCCGGCGTTTTTCCCTGTAAAGGCGAAAGGAGGCCATTTTGACTTTTACATCGGTTATGCAAAACCTCGTCAAGATCATGTCGCAGTATTGGGACGTGTTTTTGATTAAGGGCTTGAGCATTACGCTGCTGCTTTCGGCCCTCACGGTGTTTTTCGGCGCGATCATCGGCTCGCTGCTTGCGCTGGCCAATATGTCACGCTTCAAGCTTTTGCGCTTCATCGTGACGGCGTTTGTGGAATTGATCCGCGGCACGCCCATCCTGCTCCAGCTTTATATCGGGTATTTCATTGTGCCGCTCATGTTCCCAGCGCTGGGGCTGAGCACGTTTGGGAGCATCACCATCGCGCTCATTATCAACAGCTCCGCGTATGTTTCCGAGGTCATCCGTTCCGGCATACAGGCCGTGGACCCGGGTCAGACGGAGGCCGCGCGCTCTCTGGGTTTAGGCAAGGCACAGGCCATGCTCAAGGTTGTGCTGCCGCAGGCGGTCAAGAACATTCTGCCCGCGCTGGGCAACGAGTTTATCATGATCATCAAGGAAACGTCGCTTGCGTCCACCTTCTTTGTGGGCGATCTGATGACCTCGTACCTCACGGTCAAGGGCATCACCTACCTCGGCTTTGAGTGCCTGCTCATCGTCGGCGCGATCTACTTTATCGTGACGTTCTCGCTCAGCAAGTGCGTCGCCGCATTCGAGAGGAGGCTGAAGGCCGGTGATTAAAACGGTGAATCTGACAAAAAGCTTTGGCGAGGTGCACGTGCTCAAGGGCATTACGGAAACCATCGCGCGCAACGAGGTGGTCAGCATCATTGGCCCGTCGGGCGGCGGCAAGAGCACCTTTCTGCGCTGCCTGAACATGCTGGAAACGCCCAACGCGGGCGAGGTCTACTTTGAAGGCGTGCGGCTCAACGCGCCGGGCGTAAACGTGGATCTTTACCGGCAGAAGATGGGCATGGTGTTCCAGCACTTCAACGTATTCCCGCACATGACCGCGCTGGAGAACATCACCATGGCGCCCGTGCTGCTCAAGAAGAAGACGAAGCAGGAGGCCGAAGCACAGGCAAAGGATCTGCTCGCGCTGGTGGGCCTGACGGAGAAGGCGAACGAGTACCCGCGCAAGCTTTCCGGCGGCCAGAAGCAGCGGCTCGCCATTGTCCGGGCGCTGGCGATGGAGCCGGACGTGATGCTCTTTGACGAGCCGACCTCCGCGCTCGACCCCGAAATGGTGGGCGAGGTGCTCGCCGTCATCAAAAAGCTTGTGCAGCAGGGCATGACGACGGTGATCGTGTCTCACGAAATGGGCTTTGCCCGCGAGGTGTCCGACCGCATTCTCTTTATGGACGACGGGCAGATTGTGGAACAGGGCACGCCCGAGCAGATCTTCGTGCAGCCGCAGCACCCGCGCACCAGGGAATTCCTCAGCAAGATCCTGTAACGGCCGCGCTTTTCGCGCAAGCCTTGGTCTTTGCCCATAAAAGCAACTCGGCCCGGCGAAATATTGCCGGGCCGAGTCTTTGTCTATTTGCTTTTAGGGCGATTCCATGGGATTCTTAAGGGCATCGCCAAGGCTCTCAGCCTTGGCATTGAATCCCTTGGGCGGGGTCAAGGGGCTCTGCCCCTTGCGTTCCCCGTTCCCCGTACCTTACTCGATGATCCCCGTCACGACGCCCGAACCGACCGTGCGGCCGCCCTCGCGGATAGCGAAGCGCAGGCCTTCCTCGATCGCGATTGGCGTGATCAGATTGATCTTCATCTCGATGTTGTCGCCCGGCATCACCATCTCCACGCCCTCGGGCA
>CAZWSI010000012.1:0-67093 GCA_964636405.1 uncultured Oscillospiraceae bacterium | reverse complement strand
GCCGCGGCGGGCAAGCGCACCAAGAAGAAGGATCTGGGCCTCATGGCCATGAGCTACGGCTATGTGTACGTGGCCAAGGTCTGCATGGGCGCAAATCCCGCGCAGCTCCTCAAGGCGGTTACCGAGGCCGAGGCGTATAAGGGCCCGTCCATCATCATCGCGTACGCGCCCTGCATCAACCACGGCATCAATATGAGTCACAGCCAGCTCGAGGCCAAGAAGGCCGTCGACGCGGGTTACTGGCCGCTGTATCGGTACAATCCCGAGCTGGGCGAAGCGGGCCAGAATCCCTTCACGCTCGATTCCAAGGCCCCGACCGGGAGCTTCTCGGACTTTATCCTGGGCGAGACCCGTTATTCTTCGCTGAAAAAGCAGTTCCCCGAGGTGGCGGAGCAGCTCTTTGACCGCGCGGAGAAGGAAGCGCTGGATAAAATCGACTACTACAAAAAGCTCAACGAAATGTAAGCGCTGGACAATGTGCGGCGCGGCTGGAAAGCCGCGCCGCGCTTTATGTTGCCGGAATTTCACATTTTGATATGCGCCGTGCACGCCTCGAATGCTATAATGTCCTTAATGGCGAGCTGCAGCGCGCGCCGCATAATAGGCGTATTTCGAGGTGGCTGAAAATGGAACGGGCTTCCGAAAACGTGGTGCTCTGGGGGGATTCCCTTGGCAAGGGCGTGATCTGGAACGAGCAGCGCAAGCGGCACGTGTCCGCCGCGCACACCGCTGCGGACGTCGTTATGCAGGCGCTTGGCGTCCGCGTGAACAACCGCGCGCGCTTCGGCTTTACTGCGCCGCGCGGACTGGAGATCATGCGGCGCGACCTTGCCGCGGGGCTGAAGGCGGACGCGGCGCTCATCGAGTTTGGAGGGAACGACTGCAACTATGACTGGGCGGCCATTTCGGAAAACCCGGACGCGCGGCATGAGCCGGCCACCAGCCCCGAGATATTCTACGCCACCATTGCCCAAATGGTCGATACCGTGCGTGCGGCTGGCATCAAGCCCATTTTGATGACGCTGCCGCCCATCAACGCGGAAAAATACTTTCGCTTTCTTGTGGGCGACCGGCTCAACGCGGCCAATATCTTGAAGTGGCTGGGCGATACGCAGCAGATTTACCGCTTTCAGGAGCTATATTCGCATATCGTCAAGGAGGTTTCGCGTGTTAAGGAATGCACGCTTTTGCCGGTGCGCGAGGTTTGCCTTGCCGACCACCGCATGGACAGCTTTATATGTGAAGACGGACTGCATCTTACGGAAGCGGGGCAGGCCTTTATTGGGGAGACGATTACGAGTTTAGTGAAACAAGGAGGATGAGAATGGTTTTTTCTGAGTACGAGTACACACGCCCGGAGCTGAGCAAGCTGAAGGGGCAGGTCAAGGCGGGCATCCGCCGCATGAAGAACGCGCCGGACTACGCAGCCTTTAAGAGCGCGATAGCGGAGGTCGTAACGGCCTACAAGCACCTGCTCACTGCCCAAACGCTGGTGGAGATTCGCCACACGATCGACACGAAGGACAAGTTCTACGAGGAGGAGCAGAAGTTTTTCGATTCCTCCATGCCCAAGGTCATGCCGGTCTTTCTGAAGTATTACAAGACCCTTCTGGAAAGCGGCTTCCTCCCTCAATATCTGGATGAATTCGGCCAGCAGATCAAGAATCTGGCCGAGCTCGAGCTGCGCCGCTTCGATAAAAAGCTCATTTTGCCCATGATCCGGGAAAACAAGCTCCGCAGCGAGTATCAAAAGCTCCTCGCCTCCTGCGAGGTGGAGCTGCTTGGTGAAAAGCGGAATCTGCCGGGCATTACCAAGCTCATGCAATCCCCCGATCGGGAGGTGCGCCGTCAGGCGTACGATGCGTACGCGGGCTTCTTTGAAGCCAACGAGGCGAAGTTCGACGAGCTGTACGACAAGCTCGTCAAGCTTCGCCACCGCATGGGCAAAAAGATGGGCTACGACAGCTTTATTCCCCTCGCTTACCTCAATATGGGCCGCACGGACTACGGCCCCGAGGATGTGGCAAAGTTTCGCGAGCAGATGGCGCGCGATCTCGTGCCCGTGTGCAATGCGCTTCGCGCGGAGCAGGCCAAGCGCATTAAGCTGGACGCGCTCAAATTCTACGACGAGGCCTTCCTTTTCCCGGATGGCAACGCCACGCCCATTGGCGACCGCGCCTTTATGGAGGGGCAGGCGCTGGAGATGTATCAGGCGCTTTCGCCGGAAACGGGCGAATTCTTCCAGTTCATGTGCGACCGCAGGCTCATGGATCTGGAAACCAAGCCCGGCAAGGCCGCGGGCGGGTATTGCACCTTCCTGCCGGATTATAACGCGCCCTTCATTTTCAGCAACTTCAACGGTACGAGCGGGGACGTGGACGTGCTCACCCACGAGGCGGGCCACGCGTTCCAGATCTACGAATCCAGCAAAGAGCAGCCGCTTGCCGAGTATCTTTCCAGCAGCTCGGAGGTCAATGAGATTCACTCCATGTCCATGGAGTTCTTCACCTATCCGTGGATGGAGAAGTTCTTCGGGGAGAATACGCTCAAATATAAGCGGCTTCATACCACCGAGGCGCTCACCTTCGTGCCCTACGGCGTGTGCGTGGATGAGTTCCAGCACCGCGTATACGAAAAGCCCGATATGACGCCATCTGCGCGCAAGGCGCTGTGGCGTGAGCTCGAAAAGAAGTATCTCCCCGGCCGCGATTACGATGGCAAGTCCGTGTTCGAGCGGGGCGCGTTCTTCTTTAAGCAGCTCCACATCTTCATGTACCCGTTCTACTATATCGATTACACCCTGGCCTCCATGGGCGCGTTCGAGTTCTACGGGAAAATGAAGGAAAACCGCGAGGCCGCGTGGGCGGATTACCTCAATCTCTGCAAGCTGGGCGGAAGCCGGCCCTATCTCGAGCTTCTTAAGGCCGCAAACCTTCGCAATCCCTTTGCGGAGGGCAGCGTGCGCCACGCCATCGAGCCGCTTGTGGCTTTTCTGGAGAGCGCAAAGCAATAAAGCCATGCGAACAGTAAAACGCCTGCCGGGGGATCAAGCCCGGCAGGCGTTCTTTGCGCGTTTTACGAGTCAATAAGCTGCATTGCGGCCGACTCATAATATGCCATGCTGTCTTGCGCGATCAGAATAGCACCGTCCAACGCCAGGCCGACCGTTTTGCCCATGATGGTGAGGCGTCTCACACGCCCCGCCGCAACCGCCGTTTTCAGCGCCTCCGTATCCGAAAACGCCTCGGCGCTGGGATTGCCCGCCTTTGCCTCTGATTCGATGACGGCAAGGAAACCGTCCATATCCTCATCGTCCGCGGTGAGCATGCCCAGCTTCGGGTCGTCGGTCAGCGGCAGCGTCATCACGATCTCACCGTCCTCGATATCGCCGTTTTCCCGAAAGCCCATGGCGTAATACAGGCTGCGCGCCCCCTCGTTTCCGGGCACAAAATCCAGATGCATCAGATCGAATTTTCCGCTTTCGCGGACAAGCTGCACGGCGGCCTGCATGGCGCTTCGACCGTAGCCCTTGCGCTGATGCTCGAAGGCGATCATAAAGCGCCAGATACCCACGGTGCGCTCACCTTCGTCCCAGTCCAGCATCATAAACCCCACCGGCTCGTCGCCGTCGCAGACGGCAAAGGGCCGCGCTTCATCCCTGTAAAGCCAAGCTTGCGCAAGTGAAACCACGTTGGGCGCAACAAACTTGCTCTGTTCCGGCGGCAGCTTCATATCCACAATCTTTCGAAAGGTTCGGTTAGTAACGGGTTCAAGTCGTATCATGCGTATGCTCCGTTTCATTGAATTGCTATGGACGGCCGCCCAGCACCTCCATGGCGTAGCCCTCCATGCCGTCTGCGTCGCTTACAAAAAGCGCATCCACGGAAAGCCGTTCCATCAGCCGCGCAAGCACCAGCGCGCCCCATACGATCACATCGTGCCGTTGGGTAAGCAGCGGGTGCGCGCGCCGTGCGTCTCCAAGCTTGTTGAGCTTGGCAATGAGCGCGGCAAGCGCTTCCGGTGTAAGCGCCGCGCCGCTGACAAGGGCCGGATCGTATGCCGGCAGATCGAGCGAAAGCGCGCCGAGCGTGGTAATTGTGCCGCCCACGCCCGTCCAGCGTGCGGCGCGCACGCGCAGCGCGTCCGTCCGCGCGTCCACCCAGCGGGAAACCTCCAGGCAGGCGGCGGGGGAGAGGACGTCTTGCGCACAAGAAAGACCAAAGTCCCTTGCGCGCACGCAGCCGATGGGGAAGCTTTCAGCATTCGTTTCCGTCACAATTTGCGCGCTGCCGCCGCCGATGTCGATCAGCGCGCCCGTGCCCGCCGTTGCGCCGAGATAGGCGTAGCGCGCCTCCTCACGGCCGGAGAGCACGCGCACCGGCACGCCAAGGGCGCTTTCCGCCCGCAAGAGAAAATCCGCGCGGTTTGCCGCGTCCCGCACGGCGCTCGTGGCGTATGCAAAAAGAGCCGCGCCGTTTGCGCGGCCAAGGGCCGCGGCGTCCGCGAGCACGGCAAGCGTCGCCCGCATAGCCGCCTGGCTCAGCAGCCCCGTTTTGTCCAGCCCCTCCGCAAGGCGCGTCGTGTATACCGCCTTGCACGAAAAACCGAACCCGCTTTCCGCGCGTTCGGCCGTCATAGTGCGTATGGAATTGCTGCCGATATCCACGACGAGGATCATCCGGCGGACTCCGTGTAAAACTTGATATCGCCCGGGAATACGTAGCCGAGCTTCTCCCTCGCGTATTGAATGAGGTACTCGGTGCTGTTCATATACTCGAGCATGCGTTCAAGCCGCTCCTCCTCGACCTTGAGCGCGTCAAGGGCGGCCTGCTGCGTTTCCTTTTCGAGCGCGATGGACTTGAGGGTCGTCTGCTGCGAAAGATACACGCCGCCCAAAACAAAGAAGGTCACAAGGAAGATCAATATCGCGTAGCGCGGTTTAAATCTAAATGTCTTTACCTTTGCCATGCTTTAAATATAGCACACCCTTCGCTTTATGGAAAGAGAACTTTTGTTGCGGGTTTTGCGGCTCACGAATGCCCCCGGCCTTTTCCGCCCGCCGGTCGATGCTGCCAAGGCGGCGCGCCGCTTGCTTTACGCATCCTCGTTATCGCAGCTTCCATCCGCGTCGCCGGCCCCGTTTGTGCCGGTAAGCAGCGCGCGTGCGGGCGCGTCGCCTAGACGCTCCACGTCGCGGAGCTTGCGCACGATGGAGCGCGTGCGCGTGCCGATAAGCGAATCCAGCTCCTCGTTTACCTGCGTGAGCCGCTTTTGCGAGCTTTGCAGCACAGCCCCGAATTTATCAAACTCGGTCTTGACCGCGCCAAGCACCTGCCACACCTCAGAGCTGCGCTTCTGGATGGCAAAGCTTCGGAAGCCCATTTGCAGGCTGTTAAGCAGCGCGGCCATGGTGGAGGGGCCCGCGATGTTTACGCGATAGCTCCTTTGCAGCTCCTCCACAAGCCCCCGGTTGACCACCTCCGCGTAAAGCCCCTCGAAGGGAAGAAAGAGAATGGCAAAATCCGTGGTGTACGGAGGCTCCACGTATTTATCGCGAATGTCCTTGGCTTCTTTTTTTATCTCCGCCGCCAGCGCCGCAACGGCCGCACGCACAGCCTCCGCCGAGCCAGCGTCGTACGCATCCTGCAAGGCGGCGTACAGTACGCCGGGGAATTTGGAATCGATGGGCAAAAGGATGCGCTGTCCGTCCTCCGTAGGAAGCTTCACGGCAAATTCCACGCGCTCCGCGCTGCCCGGGCGCGTCGTGACGTTTCGCTCAAATAGATCCTGCGAGAGGATCTCGTCAAGAATTGCCCCAAGCTGGATTTCGCCCAGTATACCGCGCGTCTTTACGTTGGAAAGCACCTTTTTGAGATCACCCACGCCGCTTGCGAGCGCCTGCATTTCGCCAAGGCCTTTGTAAACCTGCTCCAGCCGCTCGTTGACGAGCTGGAAGGACTGGTTCATCTTGGTTTCAAGCGTTTTTTGGAGCTTTTCATCCACCACCTGCCGCATTTCGTCGAGCTTGGCGTTGGAATCGGCCTGAATGGCGCTTAAACGGCGCTCCATGGTCTGCCGTATGGCCTCGAGTTTTTGCTCGTTGGCGGTTTCAAGGCTGGAAAAGCGCGCCTCCGTGCGCGCGCTCGCACTGCGCTGGTTTTCGCTGAGCAGTTGCCCCAGCGCGGAAACGGAGCTCTGTACGGTATAGGTAAGCTCCTGCCGCAAAACGGACTGGGAACGCAAAAGCTCCTTATCGAGCACGTCGCGCTTTTGCGCGTCCCCGCCGCGCTTGAGCGTGAAGGCGAGGTTCAGCGCCGCCAGCACGATGAGCGCGCCCACGAGGATCAGGATTGCAAGCTCCAATTTAGATACCGCCTCCGTACAGCGCGCAGCCGAACGCGATACAGGCCTGCGCGAGAATATAGGTACTCATTACAGCAAAGGAACCCAGCGGCCGCGCGCGATGAAAGGTTTCGTCGCTGAGAATGGAATCGGAAACCATAAAAAGCACCGAGCCGACGCACACGAAAACGGGCGCTGCGCCGCCGTTGGTCACGGCAAAGAGCAGCGCGGAGAGGCTCATAAGAGAAATCAGCGCCATGTACGCGCAGCAGGGGATGGCCAGCGCCGCCGGAAAATACCGCGCTTGCAGGTATATGGAAAGCAATATGAGCCCCGCGTATACCAGCAGCGCGATGGCAACCAGCGCCAGCGGGGGCCTCCCGCCCAAATGTCCGAGAAAGTACGCGGTGTAACACACATGCCCCGCCGCAAAGGCGCAGAGCCCCGCCGCGAAAAATCCAAGCTTCCCCGGAAAAAGCAGCAGCATATCGCCCAAAAAACCGAAGCACAGCGCCAGAACAATCAGCGGCGAGGGCACGCCGGCATAGAAGCAATAGCAGCCAATCAGCAGCGGAATGAGCAGGGCCTTTGTCACGCGCACCAGGGCCCACCTTGGCCGTGGAAGCGGCAGGCATGCCATTAGGTGCAGCGCCGCGTCCATCAAAAAGAGTATTAAAAACAAAGCTTTCATGCAAATCCCCCCGAACAATACCGGCATCGCGTACATTATACCATAAGCAAAAACGCTTGCTTGCAAGGGCGTTTTTGCGCAGCAGCCAATGGCGCATCCCGCCCGTCAGGGCGGGGAAAACGCAGTATTTCAGCTTGCGATAGCAAGCTACCGCGCATATTATACCATATCCGGGGGGCGCATAGAAAGGGGGCGTGCGGCTTTGTAAAGTGAATTCTCGGTGAAGCGGCCTGTCGCGGAGCAAAGCCCGGTTCGGGCGTTGCCGCTATTGAACGCTGCGCCGTGCGGCCTCGACCACATGCGCCATGAGCACGGAGGTGGTCACGCTTCCAACTCCGCCCGGTACGGGCGTAACGGCGGAAACGATGGGCTCCACTGCCGAGAAATCCACGTCGCCCGCCATTTTGCCGTCGGGGGTAAAGTTAATGCCCACGTCCAGCACGCTTTGTCCCGGCCGCACATAGTCCGCGTTCAGCATGGCCGCGCTGCCCGCGGCGGCGATCAGGATATCCGCCTCCCGGCATACGGCGGGCAGCTCCCGCGTGCGCGTGTGGCAAATGGTTACGGTCGCGTTTTGCCGCATAAGCAGCATGGCCACGGGCCGCCCGATAACGAGCGAGCGCCCGACCACAACCGCGCGCGCGCCCGAAAGCGGTGCGCCGTAATATTGCAGCAGCTCCATGCAGGCTTGCGCCGTGCAGGGCGCAAAGCCAGCGCCCGCGCCCGCGAACACGCTCGCAAGCGACGCGTCCGTAATGCCGTCCACATCCTTTTTGGGGTCGAGCGCCGCTCGCACGGCGTTGTCGTCCACGCCCGCGGGCAGCGGCCGGAAAATGAGCACGCCGTGCACGGTTTCGTCCGCGTTGAGCGCGCGGATGGCGGAAAGGACGTCCTCTTGCGTGCTCCCGGTGGGCAGCAGGCACTTTTTCACGGCTACGCCCACGGCCGCCGCGCGCTTTTCCGCGCCGCGTTCATAGGCGATGTCGCCGTCGTTCTCGCCAATTCGCAAAATAGCGAGCGTCGGCGTTACGCCGTTTCCGGCAAGATGCTCAGCGTCCGCGCGTATGCGCGCGTTGAGCGCTGCGGCAACCTCGCCGCCCTTCCAGACAACGGCCATGCTACGCCTCCTCCGGCCGGTATTTGGCGCGCACCTTTTCGTAGGCTGCGTCCGCGCGAGGGAGGAAGGCCGCAAGCAGCGCGTCGGCCCTGGCGTTTAATTCTGCCGCGCAGGCCTTGTCGCGCATGGAGCTGGTGTTGATATATACGTTCAGCGCCGAACCCTGCATGGCCGCCTTGCAGAGCAGCGCGCCCACGCCCGCGTCGGAAAGCGCCACAATCGTGCCCTTTTCCGCGAAGCCCTCGATCAGCTCAATTGCTTCGCAGCAGCGCTCCAAAACCCGCATGGGTGCGCTTGCGGCCAAGCGCAGCGCGCCCTCCATCACATCGGCCTTGTGCGCGCGCGCCGCCTCGGTATCCTCGGGGAGCTTGAACGCTTCCGCCAGCGGCGTGAAGGCTGCCGCGTCCTCGTCCATGAGCTCCAAAAACGCTTGCCAAAGCGCCGTGGCGCGCTCGTTGAGACGAATCATTTCGTCCTCCACGGCGGCGTATTTTTTGCGCCCGATGGTCAAACTGCCGACCATATTCCCAAGCGCCGTGCCGATGGCGGCGGCAAAGGCGCTGGCCGCGCCGCCGCCCGGCGTAGGCGCGGCGGAAGCGAGCACCGTGGTAAAATCTTTGCAGGAATCCAGTTGAAAGCTCATGGTATCCTCCTTATTCGCTTAAAATAGACCGGAAATTTTCCCCGTTTCGTCCACATCGATGCGCTCCGCTGCGGGAATCTTCGGCAGACCCGGCATGGTCATGATATCGCCCGTGAGCGCCACAAGGAAGCCCGCGCCTGCCGACACCTTGATATTGCGTACGGTCACGGTAAAGCCCTCCGGCGCGCCCAGCAGCAGCGGATCGTCGGAAAAGCTATACTGCGTCTTCGCCATGCATACGGGCAGCGCCCCAAAGCCCAGCCGTGTGAGCTGTTCCGCCTGTTTTTTGGCGGCGGGCAGCAATTGCACATCCTTGCCGTGATAAATCTTTTGCACGATCATGCGGATCTTGTCCTCAATGGAGGCTTCGAGCGGATAGCTGAAGGAAAAGCTCTCATGATCCATTTCGCACAGGCGTACAACCTCTTCGGCCAGCGCTGCGCCGCCTTCGCCGCCCCTGCCCCACACCTCGGAAAGCGCCACGTTTACGCCCAGCTCCTTGCAGCGCGCCTCCACCAGCGCCAGCTCCGCTTCGGTATCGGTCGGGAAGCGGTTGATGGCCACCACGCAGGGCAAGCGGTATACCTGGGTGATGTTGGAAACATGCTGCAACAGGTTCGGAAGGCCCTTTTCAAGCGCCTCGAGGTTTTCCGCGCCCAAGTCCTGCTTGGGCACGCCGCCGTGGAGCTTGAGCGCGCGCACGGTGGCCACCATCACGACGGCGCTGGGCGTAAGCTTTGCCATGCGGCACTTGATATCGAGGAACTTCTCCGCGCCGAGATCCGCGCCGAAGCCCGCCTCGGTCACGGTATAATCCGCAAGGCGCATGGCCATGCGCGTGGCCGTTACGGAATTGCAGCCGTGCGCAATGTTCGCAAACGGTCCGCCGTGCACAAAGGCGGGGGTGTGCTCCAGCGTTTGCACCAAATTGGGCTTGAGCGCGTCCTTTAGCAGCGCCGTCATCGCGCCCTGCGCCTTTAAATCGCTCGCCGTCACGGGCGTTTCGTCGTAGGTATAGCCCACGATAATGCGGGCAAGCCGCGCTTTCAGATCGGGGAGGTCGCGCGCGAGGCAGAGCACGGCCATAATTTCGCTTGCCACGGTAATATCATAGCCGTCCTCGCGCGGCACGCCGTTTACGCGTCCGCCAAGGCCGTCCACGACAAAGCGAAGCTGCCGGTCGTTCATGTCCACGCAGCGCCGCCAGGTGATGCGCTTGGGGTCGATATGCAGGGCATTGCCTTGATAGATATGGTTGTCCAGCATGGCTGCAAGGAGGTTATTCGCCGCGCCGATGGCGTGAAAATCGCCGGTAAAGTGCAGATTGATATCCTCCATCGGCACGACCTGCGCGTAGCCGCCGCCCGCCGCGCCGCCCTTTACGCCGAATACGGGCCCGAGCGAGGGCTCGCGCAGCGCGACAAACACCTTTTTGCCCATGCGCCTGAGCCCATCGGCAAGGCCCACGGTGGTGGTTGTTTTGCCTTCGCCCGCGGGCGTGGGGGTAATCGCGGTCACTAAAATGAGCTTGCCGTCCTTTGCGGGGCTGTCCGCAAGCAACTGATAGTCGATTTTGGCCTTGTAGCGCCCGTAAAGCTCCAGATAGCGCTCGTTAATGCCCGCCGCTTCCGCAACCTGCGAAATGGGCAGCATTGCGGTTTCCTGCGCAATTTCAATATCGCTCTTGTAACCCATGCTCGATACCCTCCTGCTTCTGCGATGATACATAGTATACCATACTCTGGAAAAAACGATGCGACAAATCATGCCGCGAAAGAGGGAACCATTTTATGGGCGCATGATGGGAGCAGCCGTCGCTGCGGTTTAGCTTTAACAACGTGCTTAAAAGCGCGCTTATGTGCGTCAGCCAGCCAGCTCTTTCAACGCGTCGATCAGCACGTCGCCCACCACGGCCATGTCCTCGGCGGAGAAGGCAAAGGAGAAGTTGTCGGAAAAGAGAATCTGCGCGGCGGGGGCAAACTCATCGTCCGCGCCCCAGAGGAACAGGCGGAGCGAGAGTCCGCTTAGAAACGCCAGCTCGTAGCCCGCGTCGCCGCCCGCGCACGTTGACGCGCCCAGCGAGATCATCAGCTTTTCGAATACGGGCACGCGGAAGCCGAAGGTGAACGCAAGACGCTTTAGGCACCGGCCCTGAAAATTCTGGTCGTACACATTCCCCCAGGGCATTTCGCGATAGCTTAAAAACTTCCCGGAGGCGGGCAGATTCCAGCCCTCGGTCAGATGACGGAGCAGGAGCAATTGCGAGCCGGGGCTCCGTAGCGCCGGGAAATCCTCGAGTCCCAGCAGCGAGAAGGTTGGCCAAAAGGCAAGACAATCCCGCCCAAGATAATGCAGCCAGAAGGCGCGGCGCTCCGCGTCATAGGGCAGGCAGCAGCGCGCAGCAATCTCCGCCGGGTCGCATTTTTCGTACCTTTGCAGATAGTACAGATAGGGGACGTCCGTTTTGTTGTTTTTGCCGTAGGGCAGCTCGCTCATGCGCGTGCCTCCTTATTAGAAACGCTGGGAAAAAGCGACGCGTCCGTGTGCGGGAGAAAGCAAGCCGCGACAAACGCGTCCATATAGCCGGGCACGGCGGAAAGCTCGAGATAGGTCATGCCGTTTTGGATGTCTGCAACGCTTCTGGCCGCGTCCACGGAGCAAAGCATGGCATACGTGCCGGTGAGCGCGCTGTTGCCGATGTAGCGGTAGGTTGAAAGCGGCAGATCGGGCAGCATGCCGATGGTCACGGCGCTGCGCATGTTGATGCCGCTGCCGATGCCGCCCGCCACGAGCACTCGGCCGATATCCGTTATCGAAAGCCCGGCCTGCTCGAGCATGGTGGTAATCGCGGAAAAGATCGCGCCCTTTGCGCGGATAAAATTGTCCGTGTCCGCGCGCGTCAGGGCAATTTCGCGCCCGGTGGCGCTTTCGCTTGCCTCGGCGAGCACGTAGCGGCCAAAGCCAGTATCATCAAAGCGCACCCGGGGGTCGCCCGCTACAAACGCCCCCCGCGCGTCGAGCACGCCCGCCGAAAACAGCGCGGCGATTGCGTCGATCATGCCAGAGCCGCAAAGCCCCACGGGCTTGCCCCCGCCAATCACGGTCAAAAGGGGCGCGCAGCCCGTCGCTTCCAGCGAAAAGGCCTCGATGGCGCCGTCGGTGGCGCGCATGCCGCAGGAAAGCTCACCGCCTTCAAAGGCGGGCCCGGCCGAGCACGCGCAGCAAAGCAGAAAGTCCCGGTTGCCAAGCGCCAGCTCGCCGTTTGTGCCCAAATCGATAAAGAGGGAAAGCGTATCCTCCGCCCACACGCAGGAGGCCAAGACGCCTGCGGTAATGTCGCCGCCCACATAGCTGCCCACGTTCTGCGCAAGGGTAAGCAGCGCCTCTGGATGCAGGGGGAGGCCAGTCTCTCCGGCGGGCAGGGGAGGGAGCGTAAAGAACGCGGGCACATAGGGCTCCGTGCGCAAGGGGTTCGCGTCTACGCCAAGCAGCAGGTGCAGCATGGTCGTGTTGCCCGCGATGACGGCGGAGAATACGTCGTCTTGCGTCACGTTCGCGGCTGCAAAGAGTCTTTCGCAGATGGGGAGCAGGGTTTCGCGCACGATCGCGTCGCGCAAGAGGCGCTTTCCGTCCGGCTTTTGCTGCTCGACAATGCGGTGAATCACATCCGCGCCGTAGCGGATCTGCCCGTTGCCGGAGGAGGCCCGGGCCAGAAGCGCGCCTGTTTCAAGATTAACCAGCAGCGCGGACACGGTCGTGGTGCCAATATCCACGCACAGCCCGCAAATGGGCGTATGCGCAGTATTCGCGCGCAGCGAAAGGAGCGTTGCGCTTCCGTCCGCCTCGCGCCGCACGACGCCCGCACAGGAAAAGCCGTTTCGCCGGAGCGCTTCGGGCAGCGTGTGCAGCACGGAAAGCGGCACGCGCGCATTGGTAACGCCCGTCGCGGCGCACACAGCCCGCCGTACACGCTCGCAATCGGGCGTTTGATCGTCAAGCGAAGGCTGCGCAAGCGCGAGGGGAACAAGCGCGACGCCGGGTGAAAAGTCCAGACCCGCGCGCGCAAGCGCCGCCTTGGTTTGCTCAAAAATCTGAAGCTCCTCGCCGGAGGAGAGATCGGTTACCCGCATGCGTCCCCGATAGGCCGAGGCGATGTCGGGCACAAGAAACGTCGCGTCACCGCGCACCGCCGTGCCGCACGCAAGCCGCCAGCCCGCAGCAAATTCCTCGGGCGTGATATGACGCGTTTCTTCGCTTTGCGCGCCGCCGGAAAGGAGCCGCACGCGGCATTTGCCGCAGTTGCCGTTGCCGGAGCAGGGCGCGTCAATGGGCACGTTAGCCTTTTGGGCCAGCGCGAGAAGATTTTCGCCGGGGGCGGCGGAGATAGAGGTCTCTCCGCCGCCCTCGAATTGGAAGGTTACCGTATGGTTTGCCATTTACATCAGAGCGTCCATGGCAAGGGCCGGGTGTCCCTTTTCCGCGAGGAACGCGCAGACGGCCTCGGATTCGGTGGCAATGCTCTCGTCGCAGATCATGTCCGCGAAGTTGTCGATGCCGTAAAGCTCCTTGGCGGTCTTGTTCAGGCGCGCGGCCACATCGTCCTTCAGCTCCTTGGGCATCCATACGATGCGGGCAAGTCCGCCCTCTGCGCTGATGAACTTTTTGGAGGCGATAAAGTGCCGCCCGTGGCCCATAAAGCCGGGGGTCTGCACGCCGCCGCCGGTCATGCTGGCCAGCTCGCCAAAGGTCATGCCCGTGGGGGTCATGCCCTTGTACTCGCGGTTGACGATGACCACGCCGTTGGCCTCGGGGAGAATGCCGCAGATGCACTCAAAGCAGCCGCAGCTCGTCATGGGGTCTTCAATGAGCGAGTAGAGCGTAACGCGCTCCACCGCGCCGTGGGTGGCTTCGCCGACGACCTTGTTGACCTCCTCATACATGCCGGCCTTCTCGTTGATGCAGCCTTCCTTCTTGATGGGCTGGCAGGGGCCGGTGGGGGTGAGCTCCTTGGTGGCTTTTGCGTCGAGCCAGCTCACCGCGCCGCAGAGGCCGAGGCGCTCCGGGGTGACGACACAGCAGTGCGAGGGCGCGAAGGACTGACAGAGGATGCAGGTATAGAAGGTGTCCACGCTCTCGTCGTTCATGGCGGCAAGGCGATCGTCGCGGGCGATGTAGCGGGGCATGCCCTCCGTCTCGAGGAGCGCGGCCACCTGCTCGCGGTCGGTCACGAGCGTAACCTGGCACTTGTCGACCACGCTGTCGAACTCGTCCATCACCATGTGGTAAAGCACCTCGCCAAAATGCGCCAGCTTGAGACCCTTGGCGGCCGCCTCGTTGCTCACGCGCACGCGCACAAGATTGCGCTGGCCGGTGTGCATCACGCCCTCCATGTAGTTGAACCAGTGGTGAATCTTGCGCTCGATAACCGGTTCAAAATCGTGCTGCATCTTTTTGCCCGCAACCTCCACGATGGTCGCCAGCGGGAGCTTGAGGGGAGCTTCGCCCGTGAGATCCGGCCCGATTACGGTGATTTTGTGATCTTCAATTTCGCCGGGCTCACGCATCATCACAAGCTCGCAGGTGGGATTGTGGCTGGAGGCGAATTCCGCGTACATATCGTTCTTGCGGATGATCTCACCCTCAAACGCCGCCGCGAACGCCACCGGGATGGGCAGGTCCTTAACCTTGATTTTTATGTTGCGCAGCTCGAGCGAGGTGCTGACGGTCTTGTCGTGATCCGTAACGGACACGAGCGCGCCGGGAACCTGATTCTCGCCGAGGTCTACGTCCACGATGACCGGGAAGCCGAGCGCGATTGCGCCGGCGCCCGCGGACACGACCACTTCATTGAGCGCGCCGAAGGTGTTGACAAAGGCGGGCACGCGCGCCTTGGTGTAGGCCAGCAGGCCGCCCAAATCGCCCGCCTGCACATTGCCGAAGATGAGCGCCGCGCGGATGGCTACGGTGACCACGTGGATCACGGCCGTTACGTCGTGCCCGAGCGGCACCACGCGGAATTCGAGGCCGACCTTCACGGAGCTTTGCGCGATTTGATCGATCACGTCGCCGATGAGGAAGGTGAGGATGCCCTTGGACTGGTAATCCTTCACGACCTTTTCTACGTCGGCGGGGTTGTCCGCTTTGCCGAGCACCACGGCCACGCCGGGGATATCGCCCGTAACGAGCGGCACGCCGAGGGAGCGGATGATGGGATCGGGCACAAAGCCGATGCCACCCTCGTTTTCGTAGGAGTTCGCGCCGCCCGCGAATTTGAGGCCCTCGAGGATCTCGGCGCCGACCGCCGTGGCAAGGCCCGCGTTCAGCGCGTCGCCCAGCTCCGCTTTGTTTGTAATCAGGCTCTTGAGCACGCCGACGCAGGCGGGCAGATCGCCCAGCTTTTGCACCTTTACGCCCGTCGCGGCAAAGATGGTGGGGAAGAAGTACGCCGTGTCCGGGAAAGCGACCTTGGTATCCGCGCCGTGCTTTGCGATGGCGTCGTTAACCGCGCCCTCGGTGAGGCCCGCAACCGCGTTGGAGCCCGCATAGATCAAATCAGTCAGTACGCTCATACAATTCTCCTTGCATTATTCGGCTTGCGCCTTATTTTGTGTGGGCGAGCAGGCCCGTTAGAGTTCGAGGTACGAGTCCGCGTAAAGGTTGTTGTTCTTAATGATGTCGCAGGACTTAATCGTCTCCATAAGCCGCCTGTCGCATGGGTTTACGATAGCGGAGGTCAGGCCGTTTGCCATGGCCATGGCGACCATTGCGGAATCCATGATGGGCCGAATCTCCTTGGGCATGCCGTTAGATACGTTGCTAAGCCCCCCCGTGGTGTTAAAGCCCATGTCGGAGAACATTTTGATGGCCTCCAGCACATCCTGCTGTTTGTCCTGCATGCCCTTGACAACGAGAAACAGCGGATCAAACCACAGATCCGAAGGGTCCATGCCGCGTTCCATGCCACGCTCAAGGAGCTCTTGACAATAGGCCATGCGCTCGTCGTTGTCGGCGGGTACGCCCGCCTTGGAGCAGAGCGCGATCACGATGGCGTCGTTTGCCGCGGCCAGATCCACGTTTTCGATGCGGTCGCCCGCGTCGGCGGAATTGACAATGGGCTTGCCCTTGGCACGGTTATAAACGGAGATGCCTGCCTCGATGGCGGCGCGGTTGGCCGTATCCAGGCAAAGCGGCACATTGTCGAGGTTTTGCTGCAAAAGCGTGACCGCCCAGCGCATGAGCGCAGGCCCGTTCTTTTCGGCGGGGCCGATGTTCACGTCAAGGTAGGTCGCGCCCGCGTCCAGTTGTTCCTTGGCGCGCTTTAGGATGGGTTCGGGGTTCATGGCGTTCATGGCCTCGCGGATTACAGGGGAAATGCAGTGAATCCGCTCGCCGATGGTGATAAATTTGCTCATGTCGTCCTCCTTGCGTCGTTACATTTCTTTGAGGTATTTCACAAACTGAATCGCGTCGTTAGGCCCGACGAGCACCTTCCAGCCGGGCAGCTTTTCCTCAACCTCGCCTTTCAGCACCGCGATTTTTCCGGGCAGGATGAGCGTGCGGTTCTTGATCTTCTGTTCCACGCCGAATTCCTGCACGAATTTTGCGATGGAGGAGGCGGAAAGCTTGCCGGCAGCCCACGCGGTGAGCACGGAGTAGCCGCCCGCGTCGGTGATGCAGAGGTTCACGGGCACGCCGCTGCGCTCGATCTCACCCGATACGATAAAGTACGTGAGCGCAAAGTCGCAGGTCACGGCGCACACGGCGTTTTCGTCCGCGCCGTTGAGCGGGTAAAGCCCCGGCGCGACCTTCATGGGCTTTTGGGGATCGGTATAGATGTTTTGCCGCAGACCGTAGAGGGGCAGGGCCTCCGAATAGCGCATGCCTTCGAGCACGAGGATGGAGCCGTATTTGAGCACGAACATGGCCGCGAGCATGGCTTGCGTCTCCATATCGCCCCGCGCAAGCTGCGAAATGCGCACGATGGACGGGTAGCCAAAGCTCCGATCCCCGCCAAGCAGCGCCGCACGGCGAATCTCCACCGCGTTGCGGAACGCGTCCTTGACGGAGGAAGCGCCCACATCCAGCAGCAGGTTTTTGTTGCCCAGCGCCTCCAATTTGGCCGCGAGTTCGTGAAGCGCGTCGAGCGAATCCGCCCGCACGCCCAGCGAAGCGCCGTATTGCTGTGCAAGCGCGTTCATCTGCTCGTAGTTTTCATCCGTTGCGCCGTTGAGCACGGGCTTGCCAGCGCCGCAGAGCGCCAGCGCCGCCTTGGCGGCCGATACGTCCGTGCAGCCCAGCACGAGCGTGCGACCAAGGCCCATGGCCTTTTGCACAAGCTCTGCATAGCGGGCTTCGCCGTCCTCCAAGCGATAATTTACATAGATAAGCTCCACATACATGCGCTCACCGATGCGCTCATAGTCGATTTTCGCAATCTCCGCGAGCTTCGCGTCGATTTCCGCGTCCGTCATGGCAGTGCAGAGCGCGACCGCGAACAGGTTCTTGTGCGCGAGCGTCTTTTCGTGCCGGAAAAGCACGGTTTCGCCGCCCAGAGTATGCGCGTTGTCACGCGTGCCGATTTCAACCGTGCGCATGGGCGGCGCGGTTGCGTCGGAGAGGGCAGCCAGCGCCTCGGGCGAAAGATGCGGGCATTTTTCAATGGAGGCCGCGCCCTGCGCCACCTTCATGGAAAAGGCCATGCAGGTGGGGCTGCCGCAGTCCTTGCAGTTGGTTTTGGGGGTCAGCTTAAAGATATCCAAGCCTTTCAGTGCCATGGTAATTCCTCCTTTTCGCGCTTACGCGAGCAGCGCGTCGATCAGCGCGGCGGCCTTGGTGACGGATTTCGGGTGGCGCAAAATAACCGCGTCGGAGCCGGAAGCCAGGCAGGCGGCTGCTGTGACCAGCTCCATCTGAATGCCGCGCTGCTCCATATCGCCCCATTCGGGCATCTCATCCTCGGCCATCACGCTCTCCTTCACGCCCCAGGTTTCGGCGGCCACGGGGGTTATCACGGGCATTTGCAGCATGGCGTCGTTTTGCGCGAGCGCGGCGGAGCGTACGCGATCCATGGTGGACGCGACGTATTCAAAGCCGTAGCCGGCGGCGGCGGAGCCCAAGTTCATGGCGATGGAGCCGCCCTGAACGCCAAGCTGGGTGAGCAGTACGTTGAGCTGCTTGGCGAGGTTGATATCAACGGCGGATTCCGCGCCCACCTTCTGCCCGTAGGCAAGCCCGGCAGCCGCGCCCACGGCCTTGTAATCCTCCTCGCGCGCGGAGAGAACGAGTATGTTCTTCCCGGCAAGCGCCTCGGAAAGCGCGCAAAAGAGCTGCGAATCCTTTTCCGTATTCTTGCAGCCGGCGAACATGAGCGGCAGCTCGACCGCTTCGGAAACGGCCTTGGCAAGCGCCACGCAGGCCTCTACGGAGCGGTTTTCTCCGCCGGGATCCGCGCCGTCGAAGCGCAGGCAGATGAAGCCCGCGCTGGGGATGTCGGCCGCTTTTTTGCAAAGCTGCGGCACATCCTCCGCACCCTCGTAATAGGCGAGAATGCCGGGAATGCGGCAGCCCGCGAGGCCCAGATCCGAAATCTCAACGCCTACGCGCGGCGCGTTGGCAATGGCCGCGTCGAAGGCGTAGAATGGGAAAACGTTCTCGCCTCCGAGGGTAATGCGCTTTTCGCCCGTGCCGAGCTCCACGCTGTGGATGCTCGCGGCAAAGCGCTGGGGTTTACTGACAAATGGCATATTCGTTCGTCCTCCGTATCCGTAAATTGTGCCCTGTTTATATTCCAAGCCGATTCAGCACCGCAAAAAACGCTTGCTTGATTCCGGCGCTTTCCGGCACTCTGGACGTGGGTCTGCCCGCGCAGTCGTATTGATACACCAGCTCGTCGTTAGGCAGCGCCGCGCAGAGCGAAAGCCCCTGCTTTTCGATTTCCTCGAGAATGCCCGCGTCTACCACACCGCCCGGCGCACGGTTGACGATAAGCAGCATCTCCTGCGGGTTGAGCTTCAACTCGCCCACCATACGGGCCACGCGCCCCGCCGCCTGGATGCCGCGCCGCGAGCAGTCTGAAACAAGCAGCAGCGTATCGATGTGCGGGAGGGTGCCCCGGCTGATGTGCTCGAGCCCAGCCTCGTTGTCCACCACGAGCGTGCGGTAATTGCCCGCGTATTTTTCGAGCTGCGCCTTTAGCACGCCGTTAACATAGCAATAGCAGCCCTTGCCCTGTGTGCGGCCCATCACGAGCATGTCGAAATCGTCCCCCTCGATGAGGGCGGATTGGAACATGAACTCCGCGTATTCCTGCTTGGTCATGCCCACGGGGATGGGGCTGGGATCCGCCATATCGGCCCGGGCGATGTTTTCGCGGATATCGCCGAGCGTCGTCTCCACCTCCACGCCTAAAACCTCGTTGAGGTTGGCGTTGGGGTCTGCGTCCACGGCGAGGATGGGCCCAAGCCCCGCCTGGCAAAGCGCCTCGACGAGCAGGCCGCAAATGGTCGTTTTTCCTGTGCCGCCCTTGCCGGCGACCGCGATGACACGTGGCGTCATGGTTTACTCCTTCACTGCGCTGCGCAGGCCGCTCATGTCGAGAATGTCGGCAACGTCCTGATGGCGGTTGAGCGTATAGATGTGCAGCCCGTTTGCGCCCGCGTCGATATAGCGGAACATTTGCTTTGCGGTATATTCCTTGCCGGCCGCCTTAAAGGCCGCCGGGTCCTCGCCGTATTTGCCGATCAGCGCCGCGAGCTCGGCGGGGATGGAGCAGCCGTTCATCAGCGTCATGCGAATGATCGCGTCCTTGCTGAGCACGGGCATGAGGCCCACCACCACGGGCAGTGTCACGCCCGCCTTGCGGATGCGCGCAAGAAAGCGCTCAAAGGCCGGGACATCGTGGCAAAGCTGGCTCATCAGCAGCTCCGCGCCGCTGTCCTGCTTGCCGCGCAGATAGGCGATATCGGCCTCCATGCTGGGAGCCTGAATGTGCTTTTCAGGGTAGCACGCGGCAGCAAGGCAGAGCGCGGGGCAGCGCGCCTTGATATAGGCGATCAGACCGTCCGCGTGGGCAAAGTCGCCGCGCGTGCCCTCCCAGCCCTCAGGCAGGTCGCCGCGCATGGCCAGCATATTGGCAATGCCCGCCGCGCGGTATTCGTCGAGGCTGCGGTCAATGTCCGCGCGCGTGTTGCCGATGCAGGTGAAGTGCGTGACCGCCTCGGTCTTGCCGCTTTCAAGAATGGCGCGGCAGATCTCGAGGTTGCGGCCCTTGTTCTTGCCGCCCGCGCCGTAGGTGCAGCTTACGAAATCGGGCTTGTACGCGTAAAGCCGGTCGAGGGTTTCCAGCACGGGCTCGAGCGGCTGCTCCGCCTTGGGCGGGAACACCTCAAGCGAAAAGGTCGTTTTCTTTTTGAACAGCTCACAAATATGCATGATGCTTCCTCCGTTCTCTTACTCGTCCGGGGTAAAGCTGTAGCGGGCGCGCACGCCTGCATCGTCCACCCAGAACACGCGGACTCCGTCCTTGCCCGCCTCCTCGGTAATTTGCACCGCTTTCCCGCGGCATATCCCGGCAAGGCAGGCGGCCGGATCGTTCGTCTCCACATCCGCAACCGATACGTCGCGCATTTGGTTGCGTGAACAAAGGTTAAAAATCTCCGTAATGAGTTCGTAGCGCACGCGTTTTCCTCCTATGCGCCCGCTCGGGACGGGAAAGCCAGCTCGTCGATAAACACGTCCTGAAACGCCGGGCAGCTTGCCAGCTCCACAAACGCCGTATCCGCAGCAAGCGACTCCGCGCGCGAAAGCCCGTCCGCCAGGGTGAGCGCAAGCCGCGCGCCGGAGAGCGCCGCGTTGCCCACGGCCGCCGTGCGCGCCTCGAGCGCCGCTGGAATGAGCCCGATTGCGCAGGCGCTGCTTACCGTCAGGAAGCTTCCGAAGGCCCCGGCCAAAAGCACCTCGCGGATATCGGTGATTTCCAGCCCGGCCGTTTGCGCAAGCAGGCGAATGCCCGCCGCGAGCGCGCCCTTGGCCAGTTGCAATTCCCGAATGTCCTGCTGGGTGAGTAAAACGTCGGTTTCCGCTCCGTTTTCGCCCGCGTACGCGAGCGCGAAGGCGGGCTTTTCCTCGAAAAGCGTCATGCGTGCGGCAAGCGCCGGGTGCAGACCGCCGCAATCGTTCGGGGCAAGCATGCGGCCCGTTTCGTCTACCGCGCCGAGCGCAAGCAGCATGGCCGCCGCGTCCAGCAGCCCCGAGCCGCAGAGGCCCCGCGCCGCGCCGCCGCCAATGACGGAGCATTGCAGCGCGCCGCCTTTCGGATCAAAGCGCACATGATCGATTGCGCCCCTTTCGCCTCGCATGCCAAAGCGGATGCGCGCGCCCTCAAAGGCGGGCCCGGCGGCTGTGGAGCAGGCAAAGCGCCGCTTGCCGTCGGTGAGCGCCAGCTCGCCGTTTGTACCGATGTCGATGAGCAGTGCGGGCGCCGCGCGCAAATCAAAGCCTTCCGCAAGCAGGCAGCCCACCGTATCCGCGCCCACAAAGCCAGCGATCAGGGGCAAAAACACAAGCTCCGCGTCCGGATGCGCGCAGAGCCCGGCCTTGCGCGCGTTTTGAATCACAGTTTCGCGCACGATTGGCGCGTAGGGCGCGCGGCCCAGCGTGTCGGGTGACAGTCCAAAAAAGAGATGGTGCATGCAACTGTTGCCAACCAGGCAAACGCGCGTCACTGCCTCGGGCCGTACGCCCGCCTCGCGCGCGGCAAGCGCAAGCAGCGCGTTTAGGCCATCCAGCACGGCTTGGCGCAATGTTTCCAATCCGCTGCTGCCCGCGTATTGAATGCGAGAGATCACGTCCGCGCCGTAGGCCGCTTGCGGGTTCGCCCCGGATACGGCTGCGAGCGTGCGATTGCTCCCTTGCTCGAGCAGCAGACATACGAGGCTTGTCGTGCCGATATCAAAGACGGCGTAAAGTCCGCCGTCTTCAATTGCATCCGGCGGCTCGCCGCCCTGTGCGCCCAATAGCCTGCTCTGTGGCATGTCCGCGCGCCGGAAAGCGCCTTCGGGCAGCGCGAGGGTCATATCTCCGCCAACGATCGTTTGGCAGGCCAGATACCGCCCGGGCCGCATGCCCGCTATAATGTCCACCGCGCATTTCCCGCATTTGCCGTTTCCGCCGCAGAGCGCGTCGGGGAATAGGCCGCCCGCGCGCAGCGCGTCGAGCAATGTTTGCCCCTCCACGGCGGTCAGAACCGTTCCTGCGGGCAGGATGCGCAGTTTGCAGGTCATGCGCGTTACGCCGCGAGCGTCTTGGCAAGCTGCGCAGCGCTGGCCGCGTCGGCGGAATAGCCGTCCGCGCCGATCTCGTCGGCAAACGCCTGCGTAATGGGCGCGCCGCCTACCATCACCTTAAAGCTCCCGCGATTCTCGCAATCGGCAAGCGCCTTTACGGTGCTGCGCATGGCGGGCATGGTGGTGGTGAGCAGGGCCGAAAGCGCAACAATTTTCACATCCGGGTTGTCCTTCACGGTTTCGATAAACTTCTCGATGGGCACGTCTACGCCAAGGTCGATCACCTCGAAGCCCGCGCTCTCGATCATCATGCCGACGAGGTTTTTGCCGATATCGTGCAAATCGCCCGCGACGGTGCCGAGGATCACCTTGCCGTGCGCGCCCGCCTCGCCGCTTGCAAGGCGCGGCTTGAGCGCCTCCACGCCCTTTTTCATGGCGCGGGCGGCTATGAGCATTTCGGGCACGAAAATGTCCCCGTTCTTAAAGCGCTCGCCCACCATGGACATGGCGTCGATCATGCCCTCGTTGAGGATGGCGGTCGGATCCGCGCCCTCGCTGAGCGCCTCCTGAACCAAACCCTCGATGATTTTGGCCTTGCCGGCCTGTACGGCTTCCGAAATTTCAGTGATCTTGGACATCATGCTTTTCCTCCGCTTATTTATTTTCATTTCTTGACGGGGCCGATCAGGCCCTGCCGGTATGCGCCGATGTAGTCAAGGCAGTATTCGTCGTTTTCAAGCAGGGCCTCCGTGGCGTATATCATGCCCAGCATATCGCGGTTGGTCGGATCGACAATGGCGCTGTCCATACCGGCCTGCATGGCGAGCACCATAAACGCTTGATTGATGTTTTTCCGCACGGGCAGGCCGAAGGAGATGTTGGATAAGCCGCTGGTAATATGCACCTTGGGCTCAATGCGCTTAATCTCGCGGCAGCAGGCGGCAAAGGTGGTCAGCGCCGCGCCGTCGGTGGAAAGGGTGACCACCAGCGGATCGATATACAGCCGCTCGGGCGCAACGCCGTATTCCTTCGCGCGTTCGAGGATGCCGTTGAAGACCTCAACGCGCCGTTCGACGGAATTGGGGATGCCGTGATCGTCGCAAAGCAGCGCCACGCACTGCCATTTTGTTTCCGCAATCACGGGGAACACGGTATCGATCTTGTCGCCCTCGAGGGACACGGAGTTAACCAGTCCCGGTTTTTTGCAGAAGGGCAGCGCGCCTACGATGGAACGCGGGCTGGGGCTGTCGAGACAGATGGGCGTATCGACGGCCTCCTGCACAAGGCCGAGCATCCAGCATAGCGCCTCGATCTCCGCGCTTTCCTCGACGGACGCGCACACGTCGAGAAAGTCCGCGCCTGCCTCCGCCTGTAGCTTGGCGCGCGCGCGGATAAAGTCCGCGTCGCGCTTTGCGATAGCCTCCGCCACGGACGGAATGGAGCCGTTGAGCTTTTCGCCAATGATGATCATTGCATATACCTCGCAGAATGGATTTGAATCTAAATTCTCATTTAGTAGTATACCAAGAATTTGTCAAGATCGAAATCCGACAATCTATTGACAATTTTTTGCGGTGCTCATACAATTTGTAGCATTAAAGAAAACCAAGACGGGAGGCGATCCCTTGCTGCTCAGCGCCGCCATTCTTTTGCGGGAGCTGTCCGCGCGCTATGCGTGTACGCTCCTTCGCTCCGTGCCGGAGGGGCTTTGCGTGTCCCGCCCGCAGTTTTACCGCGCGGGCATGGAGCTAACCCGCGGCGCGTGCTATCTGCTCACCAGCGACGATCCGGCGGAGCGTTTCCCGGCCGTGCAGCTTCCGTTGCTGCTCATTGCCGTAGGGGACGCGGCGCGCATGCTAAAGGGCGCGTTCTGCCCGGTAGCGGAGCTGCCGACAGGAACCGACGCGCTGCTTGTGGCAAACGAGCTGCACGCGGTGTTTGACCGCTATGACGCGTGGCTTGCGCGCATGCGCGGGGCGGCTGGCGGCGGGGCGCTTGCGGAGCTGCTTTCGGCGGCGGCGGAGACGCTGCTGAATCCTTTGGCGCTCCTTGCCTCCGACGGCTCCGTGCTTGCGCGCGTTGCGCCGCCGCCCGTGCCGGGCGAGGGCGCGTGCTCCGACATTTCGTATGAAACCCTCGAGCGCCTCAAAACGGACAGCCGCTTTCAGGGCTTCGCGCAGCTAGAAAACTGCTATGTGTTCAGAGAGCCCGCAAGCGGCGCGCGCTTCCTCTGCGCAAACGCGCACTTTGGCGAGGAACCCGCCTGCCGCCTGCTTGCGCAGGATCTGGCCTGCGATTTTTCACCCGGAGACGCGTTTTTGCTTGAGCAGGCCGCCGCCTGCGTGCGCGACCTCATGCGCGAACGGCTCGATCTGCGCCGCGCGCCGCTCTCCGATGCGCGCCAGTTTCGGGCGGAGTCGCTGCTGCGCCGCGCCATTTCCAATGAAAAGGTGGACTATATTCCGGTTATCAACGGGCTTGCGGAGCTGGACTGGCTGCCGAAGCACAGCTATTGCTGTGTGGCCGTGCGCATCTCCACCTTCGAGCACCAAACGCACTCGGTCAAGCTGATCTGCAATCAATTTGAATCCCTGCTGCCCGAAAGCTGCGCCTTTGAGCACGAGGGCGCGGCGGTGCTCATCGTCAACCTGACCCGCTTTGGCGGCGATGTGGACGATGTAATCGGCAAGCTTGTGTATTTTGTTCGGGATCATTATCTCAAGGCGGGGGTATCGGGCGCGTTTTCAGGCATATCGGATATGTATTACTATTATAAGCAGGCCTGCATCGCGCTGGAATATGTTTGCAGGCCGCAGTCGTTTCGGTGGATTCTCCGCTTTTCGGATATCGCGCTGCACTATCTGGTGGAGCAGTCCGTCCGCGAACTGCCTACGCACATCGTATGCGCCCAGGGCGTGCTGGCCATGCGCGCTTACGACGAGGAGCACGGCACGGATTTTTACCGTACGCTGGAATGCTATGTAAACAATCGCTTCAACGCCCTGCAATCCGCCAAGGCGCTTTACATCCACCGCAGCACCTTTCTCTACCGGCTGGACCGCATCAAGGAGCTGTTCCACATTGACCCGGAAAACGACGAGTCCTTTCCCTACGTGCTTTTCTCCATGCAGATGCTTGCCCTGACCCGTTCGCACAAGCCGGAGCTGGGTTAAGCTTGCCCCTCCGCATTCCAGCCGCGTATGACGGGCAGCAGCGCTTCGTATATTTCGTCGCGGTTATCCGGCGTGATCGTGTACGCAGCCGCGTTTTCATGCGCGCGCACCTCGTTGAGAAAGGGCACGTCAAAGCGTGCCTTCACGGCCGCGATAACCGGGATATCGCCGTTAAGCGCGGCAAAGACCGCCTCGACAAAGCGTGCTGCCCCGGCCTCCATAAAGCCCAGTTCGTCCATCACGAGCACGCCGGAGGGCTCCGCGCGCAGGTATTCCACGCCCAGCGTATCAAACACCTCGAGCGTCACGTTATGCACCCTGGAGTCGCACGTGCCGATTAAGTTTTCGTCCCCGTGCGCGCGCTTTTCCGCGCCCGCCGGATGGATGTAGATGGGGTGGAAGCCCGTTTCGTCCGCCGCGAGGCGTTTGGTGAGAAAGCCGTAAACAGGACGCGTGTTTTCGGCAAGGAGTCGCGCAATCAGCGTGCTTTTGCCTGCGCCGCGTTCTCCGCAGATCAGGATATGCCGTGGCCGGGTCATGGGGATCCTCCTTGTTGAAAATCGGAACCAGGGGCGCGGCGCGATTGCCAAACGGTACCGCGCCGCGCTTCTGCGCGTGTCTTTCACGCGGCGGGCGCAAGCGCGGCCTGCGCGACGATGGAGTTAGCAACAAGCGCGTCGTACTGCGACCGCGTGATTTCACAATGATAAAACATCCGGAAATATTCCGCAACCTCTGCGTACAGGTCGTATTGCGCCGTTTCTGGGTAAAGCAGCCGCGCCATCCACAGCATGCCCAGGTAACGCTGCACGGAGGGCGGGAAGCCCATCCAGTTATAGGGCCCGAAGGGAACCTCGTAATACGCGCCCTCATGAATCGCCTTCATGCTCTGCCACGCCGGGTCCGAGCCGACGGACGCGTACACGCTTTCCGGGGCAAAGAGGATTACGTCCGGGTTCCACAAGAGAAGCTGCTCCATGTCCGTTTCGTTCCCCGTACCCTTGCTCGAGGGCGTGTCCACCACGGCAAGGTTGTTGGAGAGCAGGTCAATCACCTCCGCGTGGTAGCTCCCGCGCGCGATCACGTTCAACCCCGCGTCGCCCGTAATATAGAGCAAATCCGTTTTTTCCACGCTGCCCGCGATTTCCAGCGTGGACGCGTACACGCGCTCGCAATAGGCCGCCAGCGCCTCCGCCTCGTCCGGCATGCCAAGAAGCGCGCCAAGCATGCGGTAGGCTTCGCCCATGGTTTGGGTGGTGGCGGTCACATGCGCAAAGGGCACGCCGGTCTGCTCCTGCAACGCGTCAAGGTCCTCCGCGACGGTCGCTTTGGGCTCGCCCACGTCGATGACGATCTCCGCGCCGCTATGCAGCAGCGTTTCCAGGTTCAGCTCGCCCTTGCCGCCGTAGAGCTGACCAAGCTCCGGCAGATTGTAATACCTATCGTCCAAAAAGTCCTTGGCGCTCTCGTCCCAGGCGTTCGCCACGCCCACGAGCTTGTCCGGGCAGAGGGCAAAAAGCACGATCTGCGCGAGCGGGCCGGATACGGCCACCTTATTGAGCTGTGCGGGCAGCTCCATCACGCGCCCGGCGGAATCGGTAAACGTCCGTGTTTCAGGCGCGGGCCCGGCGGTCGGCTCGGGTTCGGTCGTTGGCTCCGGCGCGGGCTCGGCGGTAGCGGCCGGAGTCTCGGCCGCGGCGGGCACGGGCTGCGCCGTGCAGCCGAAAAGCGCGGTCGACATCAGCAGCGCGAGCAGGAAAGCAAGGGTTCTTTTCATGTTCTCAGTCCTCAAGATTTCGCTATATTATGGCATCGGGAATTGCGCCCGCGTCCACCGTGATCATGCCCACCGGGCGGTTTGACGGAAGATAATAGGGAAATTCGGACGAATCCGTGCGCGTAAGCCGGCTTGCGATATCCGCTTCCGTGATGGGGCCGGGTCGCATTTCGCGGCTGTGCAGCCGAAAGAACGCCGCCGCGTCCGCAAGCGAGCGGAAGGGCTGCCCCATTTCCAGCGGAAAGGACACGCTTTCATAGGGCACGTTCAGCGCGTCAAGCGCGCGGCAGGTCGTCTCAAAGGTGAATTTCTCCAGCGCGACGCTTCGCAGTGTAAAGCGGTGCGTCGTCCAGTTCTTTTTAAAGAGCACGGCCTTGCCCGTGCAATGCCGCTTGACGCACGCGAGCGTTTCCTCCACGCCCCCGAAAAAGCAGAACGTCATGAGCGCAAAGCGCATTTCCGCCGGCAGGGCGAACGCGTCGCCCTCGCAGAGCTCGATGTTGCTGATTTTGCGCGCAAGCGCATTTTCCCGGAGTACGGCAAGCGCCTCGGGCGCGCGGTCCACAGCCGTAACGCGCGCGCAATACGGCGCGAGGGCGAGCGAAAGGTAACCCAGCCCGCAGCCCGCGTCGCACACCCGCGCGCCTTGCGGGATCAGGGGCGCGATGCGCGCGGCGAGCGTGTCGTTGAACGGAACCGCTTCCGATGCGTCGCGCAAAAAACGGATTTGTTCCTCGCTCCAGAGAAACATCAGCTCCGCCTCCTTTCAACGGCGGGGGAGAGGAGGGGGCCGTTTTCCGTTTCTACCAGCGTTACATGCGTGCCGTAGAGCTTTTCAATCAGCGCAGCGTCGATCACGGCGCGCGCGCCGCCGAATGCTTCCACGCGCCCTTGGTACAGGGCCAAAGCGTCGTCCGCGCAATGGAGCGCGTGCTGCGGATTATGCGTGGAGAGCACGACGGCATAGCCGTCGTCGGCAAGCGAACGTAAAACGCGCAGCACGTTTGCCTGATTACCGTAGTCCAGGGAGGCCGTCGGCTCGTCGAGCAGGAGCGTTTTGGCGCGCTGCGCAAGCGCCCGCGCGATATAGACCAGCTGCTGCTCACCGCCGGAAAGGTGGGTTACGTTCTTATCGGCCATCTGATCCATGCCCAGCCGCGCGAGCGCGTCCATGGCGGCCCGCGTTTCCCGCGCGGCCGGCATGGACAGGGGCGATATGCCGTGCGACGCGCCCATCAGCACCATGTCCAGCACGGAATAGCCGTAAGCCGGGGCGTGCAATTGCGGAATATACGCCACCCGGCAAGCCGTTTCGCGCGGAGAGAGCGTGCGCGCGTCCGCGCCGTCGATGACAACGCGGCCCGTGTAGCGGCGCTGCAAACCGAGTATGCAGCGAAAGAGCGTGGTTTTTCCCACGCCGTTTGGCCCGAGCAGGGCGAGCAGCCGCCCGTCCGGCGCCGAAAAGCTTACGTCCGTGAGCACGGCGCGCGTGCAATAGGCAAAGCCCAGTTTTTCCACCACGATACTCACAGCGTTTTCTCCCGTTTGCAAATCAGGTAAATAAAGAACGGCGCGCCGATAAGCGCCGTGAGAATGCCAATGGGAATCTCCACCGCGAGCAGATTGCGCGATACGTTGTCCACCACGAGCAGAAACGCCGCTCCGGCCAGCATGGAGGCGGGCAGCAGGTAGCGATAGCTGCACCCGACGAGCTTGCGGCACAGATGCGGAATGACAAGCCCCACCCAGCCGATCATGCCCGATACGGAGACGCTCGCCGCCGTAACAAGCGAGGCGCACACGACGAGGATAAGGCGCAGAAGGTTCGCGTTCACGCCGAGCGTGCGCGCTTCCTCGTCGCCGAGGGTGAGCAGGTTGAGCCGCCAGCGCAGGAGGAGCAGCGGCGCAAGCCCCAGCGCCATGGGCGCGAGCACGAAGCCTACCTCCGCGCGCTTCGCGCCGGACAGGCTCCCCATGAGCCAATAGGTAATCTGCGGGAGCTGGTTGCTTGGATCGGCCACAAGCTTAATATACGAGACGCCCGCGGAAAAGAGCGACCCCACCATAATGCCCGCGAGGATGAGATTTACCACGCGTAAACCCGGCGCACGCTGCGCGATGAGGAAAACTGCGCATACCGACACCAGACTCGCGGCAAAGGCGCAGAGCGTGATCATGCGGCTCGACGCGCCCAAAAGTATGGCCAGCGCCGCTCCAAACGCCGCCCCGCTCGACGCGCCGAGAATATCGGGCGAGGCCATGGGGTTGACGAACACGCCCTGGTAGGCGGCCCCGGCGGCGGAAAGGCAGCAGCCCACAAGGCACGCAAGGACAATGCGCGGGAGCCGGATATTAAGCACCACCGTTTCCATTTCCCTTGTCCAGGTCTGCGCGAGCGGAAATACGCGCGCAAGCAGGATGCGGACGACCTGGGTAAGCGGCACGCCGTAACGGCCGATGGAAAAGGATGCGAGAAACAAAACGCCGAGCAGCCCGCCGAGCAGCCACAGCATGCGGCGGCTGGCGGCAGGGCTAAAATCGTGGCTTTTTCGCTTCAATCTTTCGTGCATAACGACTCCGTTCTGTTCCCAGTGCGTTATTCAATGAAAAAAATAACGCACGGCTATTATAACGCGTCCGCCCGACGCTGTCCAGCGTTATTTTGCGAAAAAAACGCCCGCGCAGATCTGGCCCCACGCGCGGCTTGCGGCGGATCTGCGCGCGCATTGTGTGTGTGGATGCCGCTTTCATTCGGAAAGCGCCGTGTGCGTTTTCGGAAAGCAAGGGCGGCCCGCAAAAAAAAGCCCCGCGGCCTGCGGGGCGCGGGGCTGGGCTGTGCTTGGCCGGTGCGCTCTATGGCGCGGGCGTTGCGGCGGGGACGGCTGGCGAGGGGGACGCGGCGGCCAGCGGCATTTCCTGCGCCAGATACGCGTTCACAATCTCGAGCACCGTTTCGTCCTTGAGGATGATGGAGATCTCGATGCGCCGGTTCTCGCTCCGGCCCGCCTCGGTGGCGTTGTCGGCCACGGGCCGGGTCGAGCCGTAGCCCGCCGCACAGAAGAATGGCGCGTAGGGCGCGAGCGCTGCGCTGTTCTTCTCCAGCAGATAGTCCAGCACGGCGTTTGCGCGCTCGGTGGAAAGCGAGCGGTTGCGCGCGTCCGTGCCGCTGTTGTCCGTGTGCCCCGAGATGACGATGCTGTCCACATATTTGGCGTTTTCCGCGTCGCTCAAAAAAGCGGTAAAGGCCTTGGTCAAATGTCCCAGCAGCGCGTAGCTGTCGGATTTGATGCGGGCGGAGTTATAGTCGAAAAACAGGCCGTCGCTTAAGATGATGCTCCCGTTTTCGCCCACGCTCACCTTGCTTTCGTCGCCTAGGGAAGCGCCGATGCTCCTTTTAATCTGATCGAGCACGCTCAGCCGGAAGAGCGCGATGGTCTGCATTTGGCTGCGCAGCCGCGTGAGTTCCTCAGTGGTGATGGCGATATAGTCCGCCTGCGAGGCAATCTGTGTCTCTTGCTCGCGGATGGTTACGGTCTGGCCCGCGATGGTCGCCGCGTAACGCGCCATCTCCTCCTGCTGCAAGACGAGCGCCTGCCGGGAGTCCTCGAGGTCGGCGGTCAAAAGCGCGAGTTCATTTGTCGCCTGTGCCACCTGCTCCTCCGTATCGGCCAGGGTCAGTTGGGTGTTTTGCAAAAGCAGCTCCGTTTCGGCAAGCCTGTCCTGCGTGCTTATGAGCTGGTTGCCCGTAATGAGGTTTTGCAGATATGCAATCAGCATGAGGAAGAACAAAATGAGCGCAAACGAGCTCATCATATCCGCGTAGGAGGGCCAGAAGCCCTGCTCGCCCTCCGGGACGGTCACCATCTTTTCGGAGCGAAAGCCGGCCCTAGCGCGTTTCATTTCCGCGCCCTCCCTCGGGCTTGCGGGCGACCTGCCGCATCGAGGAGGTCAAATCCCGAAAGCTTACGTCCATGCGCTCAATATTGCCGCGCAGTTCGTAGTTAAACTGGGAAAAGTCGCGCACGTTTTCGTTGAAGCAGTTCACCGTTTCGTAAAATACGCCGATGGGCTCCTTGCTGGATTCGATCATTTGGCCAAGAGATTGGGTCGTGTCGCCCAGCGTGCGCGAAAGCGCCTCCGTGCAGCGGTTGAGCGATTTTTCCACGCTGGCGGCGTGCGCGCGCAGCTCGTCCTTTAGCTGGAGCAAGCGGCTTTCGTCGTCGCGGGCGAAGTCCGTTTCAAGCCCCGGCGCGACGGCGTGGTCGAGCCACAGCTCCGTGCGCGTTTCGAGCGCCTCGCGCTGGGCCTGCGGGTTCCATACCGTGCGGATGAGCGTAAAGAGAATGGCGCATGCCACGCCCACAAGCGAGGTGTAAAATGCCACGCCCATGCCCGCGAGCGAGGACATCAGCCCGCCGCCCACGCTGTTGAGGATGCTGAGCCACTCCTCGGAGCCGCTTAAGCGCAGCAGCTCAGTGAGCGACGCGACCGATAGCGACAGCCCCAGAAAGGTGCCAAACAGCCCAAGCGTGACAAAGAGAGACACCGCGTTGTTGATAAAGCGCTCCGCCATGAGCAAGCCGCCCAGCTTCGCGCTCACCGCGCTGTTGATGATGGCGGGCGTATTGGTATTGTCCCCGTATTCGCGGTAGGCGCGGATATAGTCCTGACTCACCGCGTCGGAAAACCCGCCCTTGGGAAGCGGCTTTCCGCCGCCAATCTCCGTTTGCAGGCGGCGGTAGCGGCCGTAGGTGCGGAAAAGCAGAATCAACGCGAAAGCAAACAACGTGACGGTGGCCGCTATGACCACCACGCCGGACAGCGGCAGATTGGATAGCATGACACAGCACCTCCAAGGCCTCTTATTTCATTCATTTATTATAAACCAAGGTGCAAAAAGGCACAAGCGCACAATAAAACGCCTCCTTTTCTTCCGAAAAGCAAAGCTACAGCCTGTGCGCAAATGCGCAGCAAGTCATCCGTTTCGGGGCAAACAAGAGCAAAGGTCAGGCCGGGCAGTCTATTTGTTCTCGGCGCGGTAAACAGCCTCCACATCCAGGGGCAAAAATACGATATAGGGCTTCAGGCCCGGCGCGGGCGCTTCCCGCACCGTCCGCCGCGTGCTAAAGACAGCGCCGTCCAGATTGAGCACCCTTGGCGTGCGGTATCGGGCAAGGACGCTCTCCGCCGTTTCCGCAGGCAGACACTGTACAATCAGCTCGCCCGTGGAGGCATAATACAGCATGGCGGTCGAGCCGTCCGGCATGGGCAGCATGGCGCCGATATCGTAGGACATGTAGTCGAGCGCCATGTCGAGCTTGAGTCCCCGGCTTTTGGGAATGTCCGAAAAGAGCGGCATACCGGCTGCGGAGGCCGCCTTGCGGGTTTCGGTGGCGGTCAGCAGCATCACGCGGCAAAGCGCGTCGTCGAGGTTAAGCGCCGGGCACAGTGCCCCAAGCGAGAGCGGCTCGCCGGTTTTTGTGTCGATATACGCGTCGCGCCTGAGCTCTATTTCCAGCGCTTTGTATTTTTCACGCAGGCCGTTGAGCAGGGTTTCCAGCTTCGCGTTATAATCGGCGATGGGCTTCGTGTACGCGGCGCGCACCTGGGCGACCTTCGCCTCTGAAACGGGCAGGATAAAGTGCGCTTCAAAGGAGGTGAGCGTATGGAGGGCTGCCTCGGCCGATTCCGCGTCGCACAGCGCGAGCAGGCGCGTCAGCGCTTCCGTGTGCTGCGCGGAGCCTGCCTCTGCCGTGCAAAGCAGGTCGTTTCTGGCCTTGGAATCCGCCGTATGGTAGCAGGCGGAGGCGGCGGCAATGGCTTCGTCCGCCTCAACGCCATATAGCAGCAGGGTGTCGGCGGTCGCGTTGGGCGTTATGTTCTTGCAAAAATCGGAAAGAAACGGAACGGTAATCCGAATCTGTCCGTCCTCGAAGCGTACAGCCTGAATGTCCGCGCCCTCGAACAAATCGTTGTATCCGATGGTATAGCTGCTTTCCAGACCGTATTTCTCCAGCTTTTCCGGCGGAACTTCAATCCAGGAGCCGATTTGGATGCGCTCGACGGCGAGCTCGATTTCCTCGCCTGATTTGACCGTCGCCGTCACCTTGATCGGCAAGGAAACAAAACGCAGCGCGCGCATGTGCGCGTAGAGCGTCAGCTCCGCAGCGCCCAGCTCTATGGCATAGCCGCGAAGCTCGATGAGCGGGATATCCAGCTCCGCGAGCGCGTCGTATTCGTCTATGAGCCAATACACATCCTCGGCGCGGAGCGCGAGCTCCACGTACCCGTCGTCCCGGTAAGCGGGCGTTCCGGCATAAGGCGCGGCGCGGTCATAGCCCTCGCGCAGCGCGTCGATATGGAAGTGATCGATGGAAAGGTACGCGTAAAGCGCGGCTGGCGGCAAAAGCAGCAGCGCGAGGAACACCAGCAATATAATTCGTCCAACCCGTTTTTTCTTTGGCTTCTTTTCCATGAATCCCATCCTCCTGTCGTAGCTTTAAAGCGATTGCGCGCAAAGGCGCCCCCCACGGAAACGGGGACTAAAACGCCTGCTCCGATGCGGGCTGGAAGCACTGCGCGAGATCCGCGTAGGAATCGAGCGCGGCGAGGCAGCTTTGTGCGAAGGCCTCGGGCGGCTTGGGCATGGGCTCGCTGAGCCAGGCAAACAACGCCTCGCGAAAGCAACCGGAAAGCACCGCGCTCGCGTCCGCGAGCCGGTCGCGGCTTAACGCGTTGTCCGCATAGCGGGAGAGGACGAATTCCTTCGCCAGAAGGGGGGCCACCTTGTTATAGCTGCGCAAAAAGGCGTTGCGCCGTTCCGAAGCGAGCACGGCGGGATACACGGCCCGGTTTTCGTATAAATATGCCCAAAGCTGGGTCAAAAACGCGTCGCTGTCGCCCTTGCAGCGCAAAAGCTGGGGCAACAGCTCGGAATAAAAGACCCATTCCAGCAGATCCTGCTTGTTGCGAAAAAAATAGCGGAGTTGGCGGCGGCGGATGCCGCCCATTCGGCAGAGCCTGCGCATGCGGATCTTCGAAACGGGCGTAGTGCCCATCATTTCCTTAACGGATCGGGTAATCTCCGCCTTCGTCTGCTCCTCGCCGGACAGCATCATACGAAACCCCTCCATTACTGACGCTATATGAACACAGTATAGCAGAGTCTTCCGCGCCTGTCAGCAAAGATTTTACGCGTGACAAAGCCGTGTACAACGCAAGCGGCCTTGCGCAAACAAAGCAAAAGCCGTGCGGCAAAAATGCGCGCACGGCCAAAACGATTTGGATGGGCATGGAGAAGCGCTGGGACGGAAGGACGTGTTTCGGCTTATCTCCCATGCGAATGTGACGCTGCCGCCCACAGCAATGGCGTCAGGCTCGATATCGCCCGCTTATATGCGGGGGAAGCGTGCGGAGGAGGACGTGCTTGGCATATCGAAACGCGCATCGGAGCTGAGCCGCATGCCGCTCCCATTCCAATCAATGCCGTCCATACCCTTCATTGGACGGTGCGTTCCATGGGCCCGCTTTCGCACGCCGTTTACTGTGCCGGCGTTTTTTCGCGGAACGCGCCGGTCAGCTCGCCGCAGTATACGCGGTATGCGGCCGGCACCATGTCCACATAGTATTCGGCCAGCGCCCGGCGCTTGACCATGAGGTTCGTGGTGGCCGCGTTGCTTGCAAATTTACTGAAGCTATGCGGCAAAACGGGCAGCGCAAGCGCGCGCAGCCGGTCTTCTAATTTGGAGATTTGGTATTTGCGCAGCACGCGCGCGTCGGCCAGCGCGTCCAGCGTCGGAATAAAATGCTCTGTTTCCCCCCTTGCGAAGGCCTGCTTGGTCGTTTGAAACATACAAGTCCAGGTAAAGGAGTGATACACGCGGCATGCGTCCGTGCCCGCAAGCCCGCGCGATTCGGTAAAAGCGATTCTGAGCCGCCCCGCCAGCTCGTATTCAAGCACGATAATGTAGCTCACGCCCGCTTCGTCGTACTGCCAGCCCAATTCCCCAAGCTTTTCGAGCGGGATAGAGCCGAGCAGCGCGATTTCCGCTTCCCTTGCCGCGCCAGAACGGGAATAGGCCGCGCAGTCTCGGTTACGGCCATCAATGTCGGTTGTTTCCATATTCCGATTTCCCCCAAAAATCTTCCCAAGATTTGACGGTGCGCCTGCCAATGCGCAGCTTTACGTTTTGTTTGCGGAAACGTTCCGTTTTTCGCCACACAGCGGGTATAAGATCGAATATGCGAATTATATAACAACGATCGGTTGTTGTAAATAACTAAGCATAGGTTTTTTTCACAACGCCCAAACTTAGTTATGATGGAGCCGAACGAGGAAAAAAGAATGATTGCGAACTTAAAAAAGCTGCGCGAAAGGGCGGGTGTAAGCCAGAAGCATCTGGCGGACGCCGTGTCGGTGAGCCAGCAATCGATCAATAAATACGAGAATCACGGTGTGGAGCCGGATATTGCCACGCTCATCAGGCTAGCGGATTATTTCGATACTTCGGTCGATTATCTAATCGGGCATTCGGAGATCGATCACCGCTCGGAACCCGTGCAAAGCTGCGATCTCAACGCCGACGAGCTTGCGCTCGTTACGGATTATCGCATTCTGGGCGCCGCGCGGAAAAGGAGCGTCCGCATGGTGATCGAGAGCTACAACGAAAAAGCGTAACGGCCTTACGAAAACGGGCATAGCGGCACGCCTTCGGCCTCCGGCGCGGGCGCCGTTTCCGCATTTGACGGCGCAAGGCCTTTCATACTATAATCATTTATACAGGCTATCAGTCTGTACGTCGGCAAAAACAACTTACAAAATCTTATACCGGGAGGCAGTCGCATGGAGCTGTATGTCAACGCCACATTCATTACCTGCGAGGAGGAAAACCGTATCTGTAACGCCATGGCGGTGGAGCGCGGCCATATCGCGTGGATCGGCGACGAAAGCGAGCTGCCCGCCGCGTACGCGGGCGCAAGGCGCGTTGATTTGGAGGGCGCTGCCGTTACGCCCGGATTTGGCGATACGCATATGCATTTTGAATCGCTGTGCGTGTTTGAAAACACGTTTTATCTCATGGAGGTCAAGCATTTTGCCGAGGCGCAATCCATCGTGCGGGCGTACGCGGCGCGCGCAAACAAGGCAAAGGTGCTCATTGGCTACGGCTGCTCGGCGCACACGGTGGAGGAGCGCCGTCTGCCCACGCGGCGGGACATGGACGAGTGGACGGACCGCCCGCTGATGATCATCAAATACGACGGGCACGCAGCGGTGGTAAACAGCGCGCTGCTCGCGCTCCTTTCCGAGCGGGTGAAGGCCGATCCTGGCTGCCGCGCGGATACGGGCTGGCTTTACCAGAACGCGTTCTTTGCGGGCGTGAACGAGGTGACCGCCATGATTCCCACGCTCGATATCGTGCGCGGGCTCTGCGTGGGCGCGGATTCGCTGGCCAAGGCCGGCATTTCGCTGGTACACAATGTGGAGGGCGTCGGCTTTCCCAAGGATCTCGACGTGGATATGATCAATCTGCTCGCGCCCGCGCTGCCGCAGGCATACAGGATCTTTTTCCAGACCATGGATGTGGATGCGGCAAAGCGCCGCCACATGCGGCGGATCGGCGGCTGCTTCAAGCTTGCGCTCGACGGATGCTTTGGCAGCGAGGACGCAGCCCTGACGGAGCCCTATGCAAACAATCCAGCAAATTCCGGCGTGCTCTACTATACGCAGGAGGAGGTAAACGCGTTTGCCATCGCCGCAAACCGGGCGGGGCTCCAGATTGCGATGCACGCCATTGGGGACGCGGCCGTCGAGCAGTGCATCGCCGCCTACGAAGCGGCGCTTGCCGATTTCCCGCGCGAGGATCACCGGCATGTGATGATTCATTGCTGCCTGTGCAGCCCGGAGCAGCTGGATCGAATCGCCAAGCTTAAGCTGAGCCTGGCCGTGCAGTCGCCCTTTATCTATTGGCGGCAGGAGCCGGACGAATACCTTTGCGGCATACTCGGCCGGGCGCGTACGGATCGCCTCAATCCCCTCAAGAGCATGCTCGCGCGCGGCATTCTGGTGGGCGACGGCTCGGACGGCCCGACCACGCGGCCCAATCCGCTGGCGGGGATGTCGTTCGCGGTCAATCACCCCAATCCCGAAGAACGCATTTCGCGCCTGGACGCGCTGCGGCTGATCACCTGCAATCCCGCCAAAATGAGCTTTGACGAGGCGCGCCGCGGCACGCTGACGGCGGGCAAGCTGGCGGATTTTGTCGTGCTTTCCGATAATCCGCTGGTGGCGGAGCACATCGAGCGCATCGAGGTGCGCAGGCTGTATCTTGCCGGCAAGCCCTACAAAACAAGGCTGCGCGGCGTAGCGGGCCTCCTTTTTGAAGCGCTGCGGCGCAGGGCGTTTGAAGGCGAGCGCATCTAATCAACGCGCGGGTGACAGCCTCGCATTGATGCGCTATAATGGGGCTATCCCAGTCAAGGAGTTGGTTGCCGATGCGGAAAGCGATTGTGGTGGATGACGATCCCATCGCCCGGCTGGATCTGAGCCAAATGCTCGAGGAGCTTGGCTATTCGGTCGACGGCGTCGCCGCAGACGGCTTCGACGCGGTTGAGGCGAGCAGGCGCGTCCGGCCGGACGTGATTTTAATGGACGTAAACATGCCGGTTTTCGATGGGCTTGGTGCGGCGGAAAGCATTCTTTCAGAGAAGCTTGCGGGTTGCGTCGTCATCGTTTCCGGCTACAGCGACAGAGCCAATATCGCGCGGGCGGCGCAGGCGGGCGTTTCCGGCTGGATCGTAAAGCCAGTGGAAAAAAAACAGCTTCAGCCCGTGCTGGAGATTGCGCAGTTTGGCGCGGCCCGCGTGGAGAGCCTTCGCGCCGAAAACGCGCTGCTGGAAAAAAAGCTGGCCGACCAAAAGATGATCGACCGGGCTAAAGCGCTGCTGGCCGAGCAGCAGGATATTTCGGAGCGCGAAGCATACCGGCGGCTTCAGGTGCTTTCCATGGAAAAACGCTGCACGCTTGCCGCGCTTGCCGCGCGCGTGGTGGAAAGCGGCTCGGACAAAACAACCGTAAACGAAGCCAAGGCGGCGCTCATGCGCAGGAAAGGGCTCAGCGAGTCGGCCGCCTACAACAGCATCGTCTCCACAGCCTCCGCAAGGGGCGTGTCCCCGGCAGTTGTCGCTCGGGAGATTCTGGGCGTCTCGCGGCGTTAAGCAGCCTTTTTTCAGGGGAAACGAACAGAATCAAAGATAGGCCAGATAGCCTGTTCGCGTACGCTGCGCTGCAGGTCGCAGATTTACACGGCAGGCGCAGTCTCCGTCACATATGCGCGCAGGGCGGCAAGGCCCTCGCCCGTTTTCGCGCTGACAAAATACACGCGCGCCGCGCCGGCCTCGCGCAGGCATTCCGCAGCTCGCGCGGCCTCCGTTTCCGCTTGCGCCAAATCCATCTTTGTCACAACGCCAATTGCGCTTCGGTTAAAGCTTGCGGCCAGGCCGGGCGGAAAGCTGGAATCCGGGTCGTCCGCCGCCTGCACGAGCAGCAGCTCGTCGCAATCGGCCGCCGTTACGATCAGCGCGCTGTAGAGGCGCTTTTGCTCCAGATATTCGCCCGGCGTATCGACCGACGCGAAAACGCTCTCCGCCGTCTGCGTTTTTTGATAGACCATTTTCAGACCGTACAGGCGCTGCAAGAGCGAGGTTTTGCCGCTCCCGGTCTTTCCAATGAGCAGAAAGCGCTTCATGAGCGCGTGACGGGCGCGGGCGCAAAGCCCAGCGCGCCGCCGAGCACGTGCAGTATCTCCTTGACGGCGGCTTCGACGCTCGACACGTCCCCGGTAATCACGAGCGAGCCGGAAAAGCGGTCGACAAACAGAATCTCCACCTGCGCCGTTTTGATCGCGAGATCCGCCGCGATAATCGCCGCTTCGCTGGGCGTAATGGTCAAAATGCCCAGCGCGCCGCGCGTGTTTTCGCGCGCGCCGATCTTGCGGTAGAGGCTCTCGTCCGGGTTTGCGATTACATGCGCAAGCGTGACCTGCTTGCCCGGAACATACTCCTGTATGATTCTTTGCTTGGATTCCTCCATGGGGAAAATCCTTTCTAGCGTCAGCCGTGTTCGCCGCGGCGGGCTTAATAAATGCTTTCAAAAATCTCGGGCCGGGGGTTTGGAATGACGCATTTTTCGTACGCCATGCCGCTTTGGCCGGCCAAGCGGACGCCGCATTCGACGGCCTCGTTTACCGCGGAAACCTCACCCGTTAATACGACGAAGGATTTGCCGCCGATTCCCGTGCCGAGCCGCACGTCGAGCAACTGCACGTCAGCCGCCTTTACCGCCGCGTCGGCCGCATAGACCGTCGCCGTAACGGAGAAAAACTCCATCACGCCGAGGGACTGCATCTCCGCCGGGGCGCACGCCATGCCGATTGCCTCGATCACCTGCGGGTGCACGCGCGGAATGACTACGCTGTCCACGACATAGCCCTCGGCGCTGCGTTCGCCCGCGTCAAGCGACGCCGATACCGCCGCCACCTCGCCGGAAAACAGCACCTGATACTTTCCCGGGCAGCTTGGCCGCGCGGAGATGAGCGCCGTATCCGCCGCTTTCAAGATCGCGTCCGCCGCCTGGATGCCGCGCGCAATGCTGTTCGTTTCCAGAAAACCGATTGCCGACGTCATTTGCCGTCCTCCCGTTTCTCCCGTTCGATTACAATGCCCTCTCCAACGCTCCGCACCACGCCGGGAATCGACGCATGCAAAGCCGCGCCCAGCTTGCCCTCGGGGCAAGTGGCAATGAGCTGACCCTCGCAAACGCGCTCGCCTACGGTCACAATCGGCTCCGACGGTGCCCCGGCTCCCTGCCGCAGCGAGAGGCAGACGCGGCCCGGGGTGATTTCTACGTATCGATCCGGCGGCGCGCCGTAATACGGCAGCACGCCTACGCGGGAGGCGATTCGTTTTGTCGGCGCAAGGCGGCTTTGCCGCATGGGGCTTGGGGGCGTGCTTTCTTCGGCCTTTGGATAGCGAATGCCCGCCTTGGCAAGCTCCTTTTTGATCAACGCGTTTACGCTGCGCGGCTGTAAGCCCATGGGACAGGCGTACACCTCGCACACGCCGCATTCGGAGCACAGCGCGGCCGATTGCAGGACAGGGTCGGTCAGCACGTTCTCCATGCGCTCGCAGGCGAGCTTTCGCATGATGCGGTGCGGCTCGAGCGGATGCCCAAGCAAATGACGCGGGCACAGATCCGTACAGATTCGGCACTGGATGCAGGCCGCGCGGCTGCGAACGCGGAGCTGCTCTATGCTCTCGGACGCGCATTTGTAGCGCTCCCTTTGCAGCAGCAGTACGCCGCTTGTGGTTTTGCCGGTGTACAGCGCGTCAAGCTCCGTCTGCTCATGGCGCTTGCCCATCATGGGCCCGCCCGCAACGATGAGGCAATCCCCTCTTTTCGAACCGCCCGCCGCCGCGACGCATTCCGAAAACGGCGTTCCGACGGGCGCAAGCACAACGCAAGGCTCTCGCACCTCGCCCGCGACGGTTAAAAGCCTATGGGTTAAAGGCTTTCCGCGCAGCGCGTCGAAGGCGGCAAGCAGCGTGCTCACGTTCATCACCGCGCAGCCCACGGAAAGCGGGATGTTCAGCGGCGGAACGGTTTTGCCCGTCACCTCGTATACGACCGCCTGCTCGTCGCCTGCGGGATAATAGCTTTCCACCGTGCGCAGGGCAACGTTCGCCCCCGCCGCGCATATGGCGCGACTAAGCGCTTCGCGCTCCTCGGCATATGTCTTTTTCAGGCAAAAGGTCGCCTGCGGAATCGAGCGTGCCGCCTGGATTTCGAGCAGCGCCGAAACAAGCTTTTCCGCCTCGTGCCGCATGGCATAACGATCCGTACCCAGCAGCGGCTCGCACTCCAGGCCGTTGATGATCAGCTGCGAAATCGTGCCCGCGAGCTTGACGTGCGTGGGAAAGCCCGCGCCGCCCATGCCGACGAGCCCCGCCGAACGGATGCGCTCCAAGCAGTCCGTCATTTTGCCGCGCTTTCTTCGTCGCCGCCCGCGCGCTTGGCCGCCTCGCGATCCACCTCGAGCGAATCAATAATGCCGACAATCGCGCAATCGATGGAGCAATTGTCCGAGCCGAGCGCGCGCCGCGCGGTGCTGCCGCTCACGACCAGCACGCGTTCGCCGATTCCCGCGCTCACCACGTCAGCCGCCACATACGCGCCGCCGTTCCCGATGGGCTGCACGACCATGAGCTTAAAGCCCGTCAGGCTGTCTTCCTTCTTTGTGGCCCAAACATGGCCCACTACCGTCGCAATCTCCATAGCGTCTCCTTATACGTTGCCGGTTTGCTCATTCCACATAGGTCACGCGCATATGCGCGTTGGAAAAAACGTCCCTTGCGGCGGGCGTAACGATCGTTCCCCTCTGAATCCGCACCTCGCCGCCCTGCGCGCGGACGGCGCGCGCCATCGCCTCCGTCACGAGCCTTTCGGCAAACGCGGCGGCGTGCCGCTCGGGCGCCGCTCCCTGCGCCGGGCGGGCGGGGGAGAGGGGCGCGCAATCGCTTTTGCCCACGATGCGCGCGGGCGTGCCGCAGGCCGCCGCCGCCGCGTTTGCCTCGTCGAAATCGATGTGGCAGGCCAGCGCGTAGCTTTCCTTTACGCGCACGCGCACGTCGCAAAGCATTGTGGGGCGGGCGCCGCTTAGCTCCACGCGCACATGCTCGCCGTCGCGTACGCCAAAGGCGCGCGCGTCGCTTGGGGTCATGTGCACGTGCGCGCGCGCGGCAATCACGCTCCCCGGCGCGGAGAAGCAGCCGCAGTCCCCGGCGAGCATCACGTCCCCGGCGTTTGTCAAGTCGCCCGAGAGGTTCACCGGGGCGTCGATGCCGAGCGCGCGGCAGTCGGTGAGAGACAGCTCGACCTGCACCGCTCCCCGTTCGGGCCCCAGCACGGCCACGTTCTCAAGCACGCCCTTTTTGGTAATAAGCTTGACGCGCTGCTCGCTTAAAAACTCGCCAGGCTGGCTTAGCTCGCGTTTTTTTGTGAGCGTTGCGCCCGCGCCGAAAAGCTGTTCGACAGCCTGACGCGTTAAGTGCACGTGCCGCGCGGACACCTCCAGCGGAATCTCGCCTTGGCAGGCGTTTCCGGCGGCCCGCCCCTCGGCAGGGATGCCGGCGTCCTTATGCGCGGGTTCCGATGGCGCGGCGGCAGGCTTGCCTTCGGCCATTACGCCTGAGAGCACCTCCCGAATGACCGCGCGAATGTCCTGTTCATCCATGTTGCTTCACCTCTTTGCGAAAAAGCAGATAAATCGCGCTGCTTAAGCGGTTGAGCGCGCGCACGATATCCGGGCGCGCCTCGGCCTCATAGGCGGCGAGCCATTCAAGCTCGAGCTCGCGCGCCAGCGTGCGCAGGCGGTTGAGCGCCATAGCCGTTTCGCCCATCCTGTAATCCGGAACAGGGTGCGGCGGCGTATGCGATGCCTTATGCAGCGCGTCCTCGTCCATGCCAAACAGCGTCCAGGGCGGAAGCGGCGTTTGCTTTACCTCGGCGGCGAGTATATTCCGGCAGAGAGAAAGCAGCTCCGCAAGGGAATCGACGAGCGCCCTGTCCCTTGCCCGATGCGCCGTCGCCGCGAGGCAGAGCAATTCCGCCTGAAAGCTGTCCATGCGACCCCGGAAGCGGATGCGCGGATCGGTCTTTGCCACCAGCTCGCCCGCGCGGAGATGCGTCATCGCTTCGGGCTTTTTTGCAGCGCTGCCGCCGTCGGGCGGCTTTGTCCACGTCATGGCGGCATAGCCGCTTTCCGTGAGCCGTATGCCGCGCTCCCTGGCAAACGCGCGCGCCGATTCGGTTATAAACGCGCCGACCGCCACAGGGTACTCGCACCCGCCCAGAGGGCAGGCGCTTCGCAGCGTCGCCTCCGTGACAATGTTCATGCGCGCTTACTGCACGTCGCAGTTGTCGAGCTTCGGCAGAATGAACTCCACCTCGCTGTGGGGACGGGGGATGACGTGCACGGAAACCAGCTCGCCCACCTTGGAGGCCGCCGCCGCGCCCGCGTCCGTCGCCGCCTTGACCGCGCCTACGTCCCCGCGCACCATCACCGTGACGAGGCCGCCGCCGACATGCACCTTGCCGATGAGGTTGACGTTGGCCGCCTTGACCATTGCGTCCGCCGCCTCGATCGAGCCCACGAGTCCCTTTGTTTCCACCATACCCAGTGCCAGTAACGTTGCCATATTCAGTTCCTCCTGTTTGTATTTTGCTTTTGTTTATCGCTTCGGGAAAATCCCGTTGCTTCCATTTTTGCCTTAGCCGCGCAGGCTTGAAAGCACGCGGCGCGTGATCTCCTCGATCTGCTCGCGCGTTACGGACGAAAATTCGCCGTTTCGCGGCGCTTCGGCAGGATCTTCGGTCAGCTTCGCCATGACGGGCGGCTTGGCTGCGCCGCGCGCCTCGCCGCCGCGTAACGCCTCCAATTCACGCATGCCGTAGGCGACGCGCCGTATATTGATCAAATGGAGGGGCGTAATGTTGTCGCTTGTAGAGGAGCTTCCCGCCGCGCCACAGCCAAGCGTCATCGCGGGCGCAAGGTTTGTCGTCGCGCCTACGCCGCCCAGCGCGCCCGGCGTATTGACCAGCAGCCTTCCAACGGGCTTTTGCAGCGCGAAGGCGCGAATCACCGCGTCGGAACGCGAGTGGATGGTCATCGTATGCCCTGCGCCTTCGTTTTCCAGAATGGAAATGCAGCGCTCGCACGCGCGTTCCCAACCGTCCTCCACATAAAAACCGAGCACTGGGCACAGCTTTTCTCGCGAATAGGGATTGCGCTTGCCCACCTCCGCCTGACGCGAAACGAGCACGCGCGTATCCGCCGGGATGGAAATGCCGGCCATTTCGGCAATTTTCTCCGCGCTTTTGCCCACGATCTGGGGGTTCATCGTGCCGTTCGGGCGCAGCAGGAAGCGGCCAACGCGTGCGGATTCCTCCTCGTTGAGGAAATACCCCCCTGCTTTTGCATTTCATTGATCACCTGCGCTTCGATGCTGCGCTCCGTCACGACGCTTTGCTCCGAGGCGCAGATGGTTCCGTTATCAAAGGTTTTGGAATCCATAATATGCTTGACCGCCAGCGGGATGTCGGCCGTTTTCTCGATGTATGCCGGGCCGTTGCCGGGGCCCACGCCGATGGCCGGGTTCCCGGAGGAATACGCTGCGCGCACCATGGCCTCGCCCCCGGTCGCGAGAATGACGCCGATATCGCGGTGCTTCATCAGCGCCTGCGAGGCCTCGATCGTTGGTTCGCTGATGCAGCCGAGCAGCCCCTTGGGCGCGCCCGCCGCCTCCGCCGCATCGCGGGCAAGCTCGAACGCCGCCCAAATGCACTTTTTCGCACCCGGGTGCGGGCTGATGACGATGCCGTTGCCCGCTATCAGTGAAATAATGCTTTTGTACAGCACCGTCGAGGTCGGGTTGCTCGGCAAACTCATGCTGGTGGAATATCGGGACAAAAGCGAATGGCGGTTGAACGGCTGATACCGCCCGGAGCCCCTTTCTTCACGCGTCTTATAACGGAGCCCGCCGGGCTTGCGAAGCGCGCCGAAGGAGCAATGATATACGTTCAACGTTTCAGGCTTGAAACGTTGAATGGTTGGTGAGGAGAACTATGAACGTTTACGACTTCGACAAAACCATCTTTGTTGGGGACAGTGAGGATAGGTTTTTCGATTATATGTTTCACAAAAAGGGATTTTTCTGGTATCGCGTCAATTACGCGATCAACGAATTTCTTTTCAAACACAAAATAATTAACAAGACCCGCTCCCGTCAGTCGGAATACCGCCTTCTTGCAAAAATTCCCGATATGCATGCGCTCATGCGGGAATATTGGGACGAAACCGAGCGGTATATGATGGACTGGTATCTCAAGGTCAAGGAGCCGTCCGATGTAATCGCGACGGGCACGCCCCGGTTTTTGATGGAGCCGATCATGGAGCGGCTTGGACTGAAGAATCTGGTGGCGACCGAGATGGACCCCAAAACAGGGCGCATCACCGGCAAGTTTGCCATCGGTGAGGAAAAGCTTGTCGCCTTCCGCAGACAGTACGACACGGGGGATATCGATACTTTCTACAGCGACGCGTATTCCGATCATTTCCTTGCGGATGTGGCGAAAAAAGCGTATATTGTGCTGGGCGACGGCGAATTGACCGAGTGGAACGCGTATTATCAAACGCACGAGAAAAAGTAGGAAATGGGGCGAAAACGACATGGGCTATAAGTATCCATCCGACGAAAACCAGCAGTGGGACTACGACTTGTACCCCAAGGTGTTTGCCGCAGGCAGGGAAACGCGGGTTTGGCTGCGCCAGCTTGGCATGCGGCCGCGGCTGCTGCCGGACAAATCGTATCGTCTGGCCGTCTGCGCGCTGGACGGAGGCGCGCCCGAGGATTTCCCCCTGACCGCCGATTTTTCCGAGCGAACGGTAAAAACGGACGCGCAGGCAAATCTGACCTTTACCCATACCTTTCCCAGCGAGCAGGCATATTTTCTGCGTCTTTTCGATGCGGAGGACGGCGCGTTCATCGAGCAGCTTCCCGTGTATTGCGTCGAGGGCGACCTCGTTGGGCGGTATCCGTTCCAGGGCGATACGCATCTGCACACCTGCTATTCCGACGGCAATCAAACGCCCGCGGTGGTTGCCTCCAACTATCGTCGCTATGGTTACGATTTTCTCGCAATTACGGATCATCATCGGTATTATCCGTCGCTGGAAGCGATGCGGTTTTGCGAAAGCATTCCCACGGAGCTCTGTGCCTGCCCCGGCGAGGAGATTCAGCTTCCGTGCGCAAACGGCGCCTTCAACACGGTGCATATCATCAGCTTTGGGGGCGAATACGGCGTCAACGCGATGATCGAGGGCGTTGAAACGCGGGAGGTCGGGAGCGACCGCGCATTCCATTCGCTCAGCGGCGGCGGCCCCGAGCCGATGACACAGGCGGAATACGACGCGCTCATGGCGCGGCTTTGCGCGGAGGCGCGGCTTCCCGAGGGGATCGATTGCTTCCCGGCCGTCAACTGCAAATGGATATTCGAGCAGATTCGCAAGGCGAACGGGCTGGGGATTTTTGCCCATCCGAACTGGATTCGGAACGTATTCCACGTGCCGTCGCGGTTTATGGATTATCTGGTCGAGCAAAAGCTGTTCGACGCCTTTGAGGTGCTGGGCGGCGAGCTGTATTATGAGCAGAACGGGTTCCAGACGCTGCGCTATTATGAGGATCGTGAAAAGGGCTTCCGCTACCCGGTGGGTGGCGCGACGGACAGCCACAGCTCCTACCCGACCAATCCCAAGTCGCGGGTGGCCACGACGATCGTGTTTTCGGAACGGAACGAGCGCCGGGCGCTGATCGACTCCATTAAAGCCTCCTACAGCGTGGCGGTGGATCGCATCAGCAGGGAACCGCGCATTGTGGGCCAAGCGCGGCTTGCGCGGTACGCGTCGTTCCTGCTGCAACACTATTTTCCGCTTCATGACGAGCTTTGCTTTGAGGAGGGCCGTATGATGAAGCAGTACGCAACGGGCACGGACGAGGAGCGGTCGGAGGCCAGGGCTGTGTTGGGGACGCTCTACGGCCGCGTTGCCCGCTCGAGAGAAAAATACTTCGGCTTTTAATCGGGCAAAGCGCGGCGGTTCCTATGAATGCAAAAGCAGATCGTGAAGCTTCACGGTCTGCTTTTCTTCATGGGCCATCATTGGCTTAACCTAGCCTTAAACCGCCGCCGTGCCGGCGCGCTCCGGCAAATTAATACGTGGGCGGGGTGTTGACGTGCAGATACTCGATCTCGGTGTTTTGCTCGTTGGCTACCTTGTGCCAGTGGCTGGAGTTGTAATAGATGGCATCACCCTCGTTGAGCTGGTAGACGGCGTTATTGAGCATAACGGACACGACGCCCTTTGTGGACAGAATAAACTCCTCGCCGTAATGGGAGGAGGGGTCGCCGGAATCCGAGTGCGGGGGGAGAGTGCCGAACAATACATGCATGGCGGCCTTGCTGTTGCGCATGAGGTATTCCTGCAAGGCGGTGCCGGATTCGACCTTGTAGAGGATGCGCACATAACGATCCTCCTTGCGGATGAGCGTAATGTCCTTGGGCGGATCGTCCGTAATGAGGTCCGCCACCGATATGCCGAGCGCCTCTGCGATCTTGCGCAGAGAATTGATGGTGATGTTCACCTTGCCGTTTTCGTAGTTGCTTAAATAAGAAAGGGAAAGCGTGGAGTCCGTGGCGAGCTGCTTGAGCGTAATGCCCATGGAGCGCCGAAGCTGACGCACCTTCAAATAGCTTGTATCGGACGTGCCTTTTTCGGGCGCGTCGAGCGGCTCACATGGGCCGCCGGTGCCGATCCTGTCATGTTCCATAAATGCTCCTCCGGGTACGGATTGAGTGCGCGTGGCCGCCGCCGGGGCCGCCGATCGTACTTTATGTTTATTTTAACGTATAAAGCCTAAAAATTCAAGAAAAAATTCCACTAAGCAACAATGAATTTGTTCAATAAAACAAATATTTTTGCAGTAAACAACAAATAACCACTTTACATCTATAACAAATTATATTATAATGCAAACCAATACAAGAAATATGAAAATCGCAGCGCGCATTTTGCCCGCCCAACACCGGCGGGGAACCGTCCCCTTTCGCACACCTTCCATACGGAGCCGCGCTCCGGCTGCGTTCTTTTGAGGAATTGTTCCGCAAACCCGTGTTCGCCCGCCTTGTCAGAAAGGCTTTCATTATAACACAACAGGAGGATTCACACTATGAGCTTGAGCGAAGAATGGAAAACCAGAATACTGACCAAGAGCGATCTCGAGAAGGTATGGGACATGAAAAAGTCCCTGGAGATGGTGGAGAACACACTTCGCTGGATCGGTGAGGGCAAGGTGCAGCAGGTCACCTGCCAGGACATGAACCCGCACACGGGGACGGATGATTTCAGCTTTATTCTCGCGCATCCGGCGTGGATTAAGCCCCTGAACATCGTCGGCAACAAATGGTCCGGCTGCTGCAAGAGCAACCCCGCCAAGGGCCTTACCTATTCCAACGGTGTGACCGTGCTCAGCGACCCGGATACCATTCGCCCCATTGCCATCATGGACTCCATCTGGCTGACCTCGCTGCGCACCGCGTCGATGTTTGCCATCGGCGCGAAGTATCTTGCGCGCAAGGATTCCTCCGTGCTCGCGATAATCGGCTGCGGCGCGCAGGCCAAGCAGCACCTCGTGGCGATGATGGAGGTCGGCTTCCCCATCAAGACCCTGAAGATCTGCGATTTGAGCCGTGATGCCATGGAAGCCTTTAAGGCTTTCAGCGAGGCGCGGTATCCCGACGTTGCGGTTCAGTTTTGTGCCGGCACGGCGGAGGCCTGCGCGGACGCGGACATCATCTGCATGATCACCACCTTCCGCGGCCCGCTGCTCAAGGATGAAATGGTCAAGCCGGGCGCGCATGTCGTGGCTACCTGCCTGTGGGATATTGACATTCCCGTGTTCCGCAATTCCGATAAATGGGTCGTTGGAAACGGCCAGATCGACAGCTTCAACTTCGTGGATCATTTTGAAAAGCAATACGGCATTGGCATGAAGGATGCGTACGCCTGCCTGGACGAGATCGTCTGCGGCAAGAAGCCGGGCCGCGAGAGCGCGGCTGAGCGTACCTCCATGGTGCACCTCGGCATGGGCGCAAACGACGTTGCCGTTGGCTACGGCGCGTACAAGCTGGCCGTAGAGGCCGGGCTCGGCTTCGACGTGTGTCTCTACAGTTAAGCAAGCGACGACAAGCGAGGAATTGACTATGTACAGAAAAGAAACGAGCATCCCCCTGTGGGAGGAGATGACCTGGAAGGAAGCGGAGGCCATCCTCAAGCAGACGGACGTGTGCATCGTACCCACAGGCGCCATCGAGCAGCACGGCCATCACCTGCCGCTTGGGTGCGATACCTATATCGCGCAGGAAATTGCGTGCAGAGCGTGCGCCATCCTCAAAAGGAAGGGCATTACGGTTGCCATGGGCCCCACGGTTCCATTCGGCGTGCATCCCGAGGCCATGCACTATCCCGGCAGCGTGCAGCTTCGCCCCTCCACGCTGAACGCCATTTTGAAGGATATTGCCATCTGCCTGCGCAACATGGGCTTTAAGCGTATTTTATTTCTTGTTGGGCACGACGGGAACGTACCCGCCATGCACATGGCCGTGCAGGAGCTGGAGATTGAGGAAAACATCGACGTAATGTGCGTGGACTGGCTCCTTCCGCATCTGCCGGATCAGCAGCGCATTCTGCCCATCGAGGGCATAGCTGACGGGCACGGCGGCGCAAGGGAAACCTCCCGCGCGCTGGCGTCCTTCCCGGAACTGGTTAAGCTGGACAAGGCCGTGCCCAACGTCAAGCCGCTGGCGCCGCCGAAAAAGGTGGCCTGCTCGGGCTCGCCGTCGCTTGGCGGCGTGGTGTATCATCCCATCGCGTCGGGCTCCATGCAATATTATCCCGAAAACTGCCCGGGCCAGGACGGCGATCCCGCCATGGCGGACGCAAAGGCGGGCGACGCGCTCTACGACGCGCTTGGCACATGGCTTGCGGCGCTCATGGAGCAGGAGTATAAGCTCGTCCCCGCGCAGGGGAAGGAGTAAGGCCATGTCCGAGCTTGCAAAGGACCTCCGTGTATTGATTATCAATGCCAGCCCGCGCAAAAAGAGCCATACCGCGCCTTTTTGTGAAAAGGCTGCGGAGGGCGTGCGCTCCGTGGGCGGAACGCCGGTGCTTTACAACATGGCGGGCAAGCGCTTTGAGCCTTGTCAGGAATCCTGCCGCGCGTACCATGGAAAAACGGGCGATTGTGCGCTTGACGACGATTTTGCCGAGCTTGCCAACGAGTGGATTCGCGCCGACGGGCTCATCTATGCCGTGCCGCTGTTTCAAATGGCTATGCCCGCGGGGCTGCACGCCTTCTGCGCGCGCATCGGCGCCACGACCTGGGGCCGCTACAACGGCGTTTCGCCCCGTTTTATGAAGGCCTGCGGCGTGATTACGCAGGGTAACACCCATTATGGCGGGCAGGAGATGGTGATGAACTATCTCAACTCGCATTATTTGGTGAAAAACAACATCCCCGTCACCTCCGACATGCCCGAGTCCTACATCGGCGTGGGCGCGCGCTGTGCGGACGACGGCTCTATCGAGCGCGAGGAGGCGGTGCTGAAAAGCACCTTCATCCTCGGGCAGCGCGTCGCGGAAATGGCAGCGCTTGTCCGGGCGGGGCGAAAGGCGCTGGAAGGCGAGCTTCCGCCGGAGTATTACTACGATAAGGAACAGACGTTCCTTCGGCCCCGTAAGCAGGAACTCAAATAATACAGGAACCTAAATAATAAAGGAGAGAAATGGAATGAAAAAGCTAATTGGTATCGTACTGGCCATGCTGATGCTCTTTGCGTGCGCGTGCGCCGCGCCCGCCCAGAGCACCGACGCGCCTGCGAGCGCGCAACAGCCCGCTGAAGCCACGCAGGCTCCCGCAGCGGAGCCGGGCACGGAACCCGCCGCGCCCAAAACGCCCGCCGTGGCGCCCAAGGTAGCGCTCGTCATCTCCAACACCATTGAGAACGCGGTGGACGCGGCGGTGTATCAGGGATTAAACGCGCTTTCAGCTTCCTATCCCTTTGAGTTTGCCTTCACCGAGAAGGCCACGAGCGATACGGTGGAGAACATCCTCCGCACCTACATCGAGCAGGGCTTCAATGTGATCGTGTGCAACGCCGGCATCGGCCGCGACGCGACGCACTTGCTCGCCCGCGAGTACGAGGACGTGTACTTTATCCAGATGGGCTCCGATTTGCAGGACCCGAACTTCAATGAAGCGTACTATGAGCTGACCGCGCCGCAGTCCTCCTTCCTGCTGGGCGTGGTGGCGGGCCTTGCCTCCGAAAACGGAAGCGTAGGCTACATCGGTGCCATGCCGCTTTCCAATATCAACGTAAAGGGCAATTCTTTCTTCGACGGCGCGCAGTATGTCAAGCCCGACATGAAGTTCTCCGGCGCGTACATGGAAAGCTACTATGATCCGGTCAAGTGCAAGGAGCTTGCAAACTCCATGATCGCGGGCGGCGCGGATGTGATTTTCAGCGACCGTGCGGGCATGGTCGAGGCTTGCCAAGAGGGCGGCGCGTTTGCTTGCTGGAGCGGCGAGGACAAGGTCGCGGAGGCTCCCGACGTATGCATCGCCACGGTGCTGATGAACATGGACGTGGTGTTCAAGCGCGCGCTGGATTCGTGGAGTGAAGGCGCGATGCTTTCAGGCTACGAGCTGTTCAGCTACGAAACCAACATGGAGCGCGGCGACTTTACGATGGTTGTCAACGAGGCGTTGCTCAGCGCGGAGCTGCTTGCGCAGTATCAGGAGATCTATGCCAAGGTCGAGAGCGGCGAGATTCAGGTCACGGCTAACGCCGCAAATGTGGCGGATCGCAATTCCTGAGCCTAAAAAATCGGCAGGCGCGGCCCCGGCCAGTCTCGGGGCCGCGCCGCCAAGCGGAAAGAGGTGACCGCCATGGAAAACGCAGCGCCAGAAACGTTCGCGCCCGAGGTTCCCATTCTGCGCCTGGAAGGAATAACCAAGCGCTTTGGCAGCCTTGTGGCAAACGACGGCAATACCCTCTCCATCAACAGGGGCGAGGTTCACGTGCTCTTCGGCGAAAACGGCGCGGGGAAAAGCACGCTGTCAAACATCATTTACGGGTATCTGCGTCCGACCGCCGGAAAAATGTTTATAAACGGCGAGGAGGTTTGCTTTAAATCCCCCAAGGACGCGGTAGCCCGCAACATTGGCATGGTGCATCAGCACTTTATGCTGGTGCCGACCCTGAGCGGCATGAAAAATCTTCTGCTCGGACTCGATTACGGCAGGGGCCCCCTGCTCGACATGAAGCGCGCCCGGCAAAAGGCGCGGGAGATCTGTGCGCAGTACGGGTTCTCGATCAATCTGGACATTCCCGTGTGGCGGCTGTCCGTGGGCGAGCAGCAGTGGCTTGAGATTCTCAAGGCGCTGTTTCTCGGGAGCAACATCCTCATACTTGACGAGCCGACCGCCGTGCTCACGCCGCAGGAGGCGGACGCGCTGCTTGAGCGCGTGCTCGACATGAAGCGCGCGGGCGTGACCGTCATACTCGTTTCGCACAAGCTCAAGGAGATTCGCAAGGTCGCCGACCGCATCACGGTGCTTCGACGCGGCAAGCTCATTGGCACAGTAAACGTAAACGACGTAACCGACAGAGAGCTTGTGGAAATGATGATCGGCCGGAGCTACGAGATTCAGGCAGACAAGGCCGAGGGGCGCTTTGGCGAAACGGTGCTGGCGCTATCCGGCGTAGACGCCTATAACGATTTTGGTACAAAGAAGCTGGATCACGTTGACCTAAGCGTGCGCGCGGGGGAGATCTTCGGCATCGCTGGCGTATCGGGCAACGGGCAAAACGAGCTGTACGAGATTATCACGGCTGTGCGCGGCTGCGCCGCGGGCGCCGTTACGATATCGGGCCAAAGGGTCGCCAAGGACTGCTCCTTTGGGAAGTGGCGCGCGCTGAAGGTGGCGGAAATTCCCGAGGACCGCATCGAGCATGCCACAGTCGGAACGCTTACCCTGGCGCAAAATATCCTGATGGGAAACGAGCAGGAGAAGCGCTTCCAAAAACGAGGACTGCTCAACTGGAGGGCCATCAACAAGGCCGCGCAGGAAAAGATTGAGCGCTTCGACGTGCGACCGGCGGACCTCACGCACCTGACGGGCTCGCTAAGCGGGGGCAATATGCAAAAGCTGGTGCTCTCCCGCGAGCTGTCCGAGAATCCTACGCTCATCGCGGCAGCCCAGCCCACGCGCGGGCTCGACGTGATGGCCGTGGAGTTTATCTGGAAGCGCCTGCTCGAGGAGCGGAGCAAGGGCGCGGCCTGCATCCTCATCAGCGAGGATCTTGACGAGCTCACCGCATTGAGCGACCGCATCGGCGTGATTTACAACGGAAGGATTGTCGGCGTGTTTGAAGGAGATTTCCCCATTGGCGAGATCGGCGAGCTGATGGTCGGGGGAAAGGCGGGGGACGAGTCATGCTGAAACACAGGTACAAATTTGTAAGGACCGATTATGTGCCCGCCGGGAAGCGCGCCATCGTTTTTGCGGTCTGCATGCTGGCGTGCATTCTGCTCCATTCCTTGATCATGCTGTTTGTCACCGACGAACCGCTCAAGGCCTACGTAATGATCTTTGAGGGCGCGTTTGCGTCGAAATACCAGATTTCGCAGACCCTTAACCGCATGCTCCCCATCGCCATGATGGGCCTTGCACTCTCGCTCTGCCTCAAGGCGGGCTGCCTCTTTCTGGGCGGGAACGCGTGCGTGCTGGCTGGCGGCATCGGAGCGGCCGTGATCGGCCTCAATTTTGCGGGGCTTCCCTCGGCGGTCGCCATCCCGGCCGAGATCCTTTTTGCAATGGCGTTCGGTATGGCTGTGGCCGGTATTACGGCGCTTTTGCGGGCGCGGCTTGGCATCAGCGAAATCTATGTATCCGTCATGATGAACTATGTGCTTATCTACACCTCGAATTTCCTTGTGGAAAAGGTCTGGCCGTCGTGGGAGGGACTCAACTACTCCAACCAGATCTTTGAAAACGCGCGCTGGATGACGGCCGTCAAGGGCATGTCTATCCACCTGGGCTTTCTGCTTTTCGCGCTGCTGTTTGCAGCGGCGCTGTTTATCGAAAAAACGCCGCTGGGCTTCCGTATCAGCGTATTTGGGCAGAACAACCGCGCGTCGCTGTATAAATACAAGGAGCGCGCGAACAAAAAACTCATTGTGTTCGTGATTCTGCTTGTGGGCGCGGTGGGCGGCTTAACGGGCGCAACCTCTCTTTGCGCCAATCAGTATCGTTTCAGCACGGCCATTTGCACAAATTACGGCTTTACGGGCATCATGGTGGCGCGACTCGGCGGCATGAACCCGTGGGGCATCCTGATAGCCAGCGCGCTGCTTGGCGTGCTCCGCAACGGCGCGATCTCCATGCAGGTCGCCACGGGCGCGCCGGTATCGCTCGTAGATCTTTTGGAGGGCTTGCTGCTCATTGGCGCGCTTTGCGCCGATATGCTGGCACGATATAAGCTTGTAGCTGTAGAAAAGGCAGGTGACGCGCAATGACGGAGGCCATCTGGCTGTCCCTTTTTGCGGCGGCCGTCCGCATGACGACGCCCTATTTGCTGGCGAGCCTCGGGGAGACCTATTCGCAAAAATCCGGGGTGATGAACATTGGGCTGGAGGGCTTTATGACGGCGGCTGCCTTCGCGGCCTACAGCGCGGCGCATTTTTCAGGCAATCGCTGGGTGGGCCTTGCCGCGGGCATCGGCGTGTGTCTGCTGCTGGGGCTGTTTTACGGGGCCATGGTGATACGCCTTGGTGTAAACCAGCCCATCATGGGCCTGTCGATGAACATCCTGCTGCTTGCGTCCATGAGCTATTTTTACCGCGTGCTCTACGGAGCGGCCTCCACCCTGCCGAATGTGACCGATCCCTTCGTCAAGCAGCCCATTCCGCTGCTTTCCCAAATTCCATGGATCGGGAACATTCTGTTTAACCAATACGCCTTTGTGTATGTTGCCATCATCGCCGCCTTTGCCATGGCGTTTTACTACAACCGCACCAAAGGCGGCATCGCGCTGATCGCGTGCGGGGAAAATCCCAAGGCGGCAGACACCCGCGCCATCAACGTCAACCGCGTTCGTATGAAGGGCGTTTTAGTGAGCGCGGCCTTCTGTGGCATCGCGGGGGCGTATCTTTCCACCGCCCTGTATACGCAGTATACGACGGACATCGTGGCGGCGCGCGGCTACATTGCCTATTCGCTCGTCATATTCGGGCAGTGGGACCCTAAAAAACTGCTTGCGGGTTCCTTCCTGTTCGGGTTTCTCGAGGCGCTGTCGCTTACGTTGCAGGCGATCGGCTCCCCCGTGCCCCATACGCTGCTGATGATGCTGCCGTATGTGATCACCATCATCGCGCTTGTGCTTTCCACAAGAAACAGCCGCAACGCGCGCCCCGCCTGTCTGGCGAAGCTCTATAAGCCCAGCCGGTGACGCGGGCATAAAAAACTGCGAGAAGGAAGAAGTCCGTGGCGCAAGAAACACGGAGGAGTGAAAGCTATGCTGAATTTTGTCTACCATATCCCAACCAAGGCCTATTTTGGCAAGGACCAGATCGAGCATCTGGCGGAGGCCATGCTCGAATACGGAAACCGCGTGCTCATCGTGACCTACGATAAGCAGAGCGAAGCCGAAAAAGAGATCTGGCGGCGGGCCTGCGGCATCCTTGCAAAAAACGACATCGCGTTCTGGACCTTTAACAAGGTCGAGCCCAATCCGCTCATCTCCACCGTCGCGGAGGGCGCGGCGCTGTGCCGTGCGCACAACGTCGAGCTGGTGCTGGCCATCGGCGGCGGCAGCGCCATCGATTGCGCAAAGGGCATTGCGTCAGCCGCGTGCTATGAGGGCGATCCCTGGGAGCTCGTCACGGATAATGCCAAGGTCAAGCGCGCGTTGCCCATCGGCTGCATTCTGACCATATCTGCCGCCGGTTCGGAAATGGATCACACGGCGGTCATCAGCAACGCGAAAACAAGGGAGAAGCTGCATCTTTTCAGCGATCTTGTTTTCCCGCGCTTTGCGATACTCGACCCGACCTATACCTATTCCGTACCGCGCTTTCAAACGGCCGCGGGCTGCGCGGATATCATCAGCCACGCCATGGAGGTGTACTTTGCCAACACGCCCGACACCTATGTGCAAAATCGAATGGCCGAGGGCATGATGCGCACGGTGCTCCACTATACGGACACGGTGCTGCGCGAGCCGGACAATTACGAGGCGCGCGCCAATATTATGTGGGCGTCCACTCTCACGATCAACAGCATGCTTGCCCATGGCAAGCTTATCCAGTGGAGCACGCACTATATTGAGCACACGGTCAGCGCCTTTTACAACGTGCCGCACGGCGCGGGCATCGCGGTGATTTTGCCCGTTTGGCTGGAATATGTGCTTGATGCGGATACGGTGGGCAATTTTATAGACTTTGCCGAAAACGTGTGGGATGTGCCGCGCGGCGGAGAGCCCTTTGCGACGGCCCGCGCCGGAATCGCTGCGCTGCGCGAATATCTTTTCGGCACGCTTAAGCTTCCGACCACCTTGCGCGAGTTGGGCGTAGAGGAAAACATGCTCGAAACGCTTGCGGAAAGCGCGGTCGGCGAGGGCCCCATCAAGGGAACCAAGCTTCTGTTGAAAGAAGACGTGCTGCAAATTTTAAAGAACGCGTACTAAAGCCTGGCTCCGTGTGAAAAGAGCGAGCGCAAGGACCGTTCAAAAATAAAGCAACGGGGCGGATGGCGCGTGCGCGCCATCCGTCCCGTGATGATCCGGCCCTGGAGCAGGCCGTGTGCGCATTGCCGCTGCCGGGCCTACACGTACTTTTGCAGTTGCTTGAGCGCGCATTTTTCGAGGCGCGATACCTGTGCCTGTGAAATCCCGATTTCGCGGCTGACCTCCATTTGGGTCTTGCCCACGAAAAAGCGGAGCTTGAGAATACGCATCTCCCGATCGGTCAGGTGGGACATGCCGTCGTTTAGGGCGATGCTGTCCAGCCAGCTTCCGTCGGAGGTTTTCTGGTCGCTGATTTGATCGATGACGAAAACCGCGTCCCCATCGTCGCGAAACACGGGCTCAAAGAGCGATACGGGCTCCTGAATCGCGTCGAGCGCGAAGACCACGTCCTCCTCCTTCATGCCGAGCTCTTTCGCAATTTCGCTCAGCTTCGGCTCACGTCCGTTCGTTTCCGTCAGGCGATTTTTTACCTGCAAGGCCTTATAGGCCGTGTCGCGCAGCGAACGGCTTACGCGAATGGCGTTGTTGTCGCGCAGGTGCCGCCGAATCTCGCCTATGATCATCGGCACCGCGTACGTCGAAAAACGGACCTCGTGCCGCAAATCAAAATTGTCGATGGCCTTGATGAGGCCGATGCAGCCAACCTGGAAAAGATCGTCCACGAGCTCTGAACGGTTGCCGAAGCGTTGCACGACGGAAAGCACAAGCCGCAGGTTGCTGCGGATAAACTCCTCCCGCGCTCCGTCGTCGCCGGATTTCACCTTAAGCAGCAACGCGTGCATTTCCTTGGCCGATAGCATGGGCAGCTTGGCCGTATCCACTCCGCAAATTTCCACCTTGTTCATCAAGAATCAACACCTCCGAACGCTGTAAGCTGGGCGCAATGCCTTTAGCTTAGCCAAGCCGCGCGGTTTTATCCTTTACAGCTAGGCAGACCGTATAAATCCGTCCGCGCAGCGCGCCGTCGCAAAGGGCGCTTCGGCCGCAAAAACGGCGTCGCCGCATGTTACATAAAACTGCCCCTGCCGCTCATACCTTGTACAAACGGAGGCGAGGCGTGCATGAAACTGGATCGGAAAAAACTCAAAAAGCGTGTCTACCGCGCCCTCGATCTGCCGGAGGAATCGGATCGGAGCGTGCTGAAGCTGACGATGGTGGGGCGGAGCGATTTGCTCGTGGAAAACCATACGGGTGTAATCACCTGCACAGAGCGGCTCTTGCGCCTCAACTCCTGCGCGGGCGTTGTGGCCATTGTCGGAGAAGGGCTGATGATGGCGGAGTTTTCGGAGGATCGCGCATTTATTCGCGGAACTTTTACATCCTTGGCCTTTGAGGGCGCTTTCTGATGTGGAAAATCAAGGACGCCTGTGTTATAATCCAAATCAACGGCGGGGGCGCGGAGCGATTCCTCAATCTTGCCGCCGGGGCGGGCATTCCCATGCGGGAGGTTGCGTTTCAGGGCCGCGGCGCGGTGCGTGTGACCATGCGCGCGCGGGATTTTCGCCGCCTCCGGCCCATTTGCAGACAGACCCGCTGCCGGGTGGAGATCGTGGAGCGCGTGGGCGCGCCCTACCGGGTGCACATGCTTGTGCGGCGCAAAACGCTGTGGATTGGCTGCGCGCTGGCGCTGCTGCTGCTTGGGTTCCTGTCCACGCGCATTTTGGTTATTTCGGTCACGGGCGCGGTGCGCGTGCCCGCAAGCGTCGTGCTGCGGGCGCTTGGTGAGGAGGGCGTTTCGCTCTTTGCCCCACGCGGGGGGCTGCATCTTCCCGGCATCGCGGACAAGGTGCGCGTGTACGACGAACGCATCGCTTGGGCCGGCATTGATCTCGACGGCGTGGTGTGCCACGTGCGCATCGTAGAGGCCGAGCCCATCCCGGCGCTGCCCGATACGGAAACGCCCTGCGACATTGTGGCGGCAAAGGACGGCGTTGTGGAGGAGATTGCGCCGCTCAACGGCAAGGCGTGCTTTGCAAAGGGCCAAGCGGTGCGCGCGGGAGACGTGCTTATTCGTGGCGACATCACCCGCGAGGGTGAAACGGAACGGCTGCTTGTGACCGCGCGCGGCGAGGTGCTTGCCCGGGTATACTATTACGCCGAGGCCACCGTGGAAGCCACGGAGGAAGCGCTCACGGAAACGGGGGCGCGCGCGCCTTACCGGGGTTTGCGCATTGGGAAATGGATGCTTTCGGAAACGAAGCCCCCGTTTTCCGAATACATCGTTTCAGAGCTGGCGCAAACGGGGCCGCTCGGCGCGGTGCTTCCCATCCGGCTGGAGACGGGCGCGTTCATAGAACTCGCCTTGGGCAGGCGGTCGCTTACAAAGGCGGAGCAGATTGAAAAAGCGCTTTCGGAGGCGGCGATGCGGGCCTACGATAAGCTCCCCAGGGACGCCGCCATTGTGGAGCAGCAGAGCGGCTATGTAGAGCTGGACGGATGCGTCAAGGGCGTTGTGTGCATCGTAACAAGAGAATCCATTGGAATACGGCGGGAGATTGCGGAATAGTGGAACAGGGCGCAGCCAAAGAAAAACTGCCCATCGAGGGCATGGACGAGTTGATCGGCCTTTTCGGCGTGTTCGACGAAAATCTGTCGGTCATTGAGGAAGAAACGGGCACGCGCATCGCGGCCGACGAGAGCGGCATCCGCATCGAGGGCGATGCGGAGACGGTAGCGCTCACGCGCGCGGTGCTTGAAAAGATGCTGGATATGCAGCGGCGCGGGGAGCCCATCGACAAGGCGCGCGTGCGTTACGCCATCGATCTGGCCAAGGACGGCAACGTGGAGCTCATCTCCGAGATCATGGGCGACGTAATCTTTATCACGATCCGCGGGCGGCGTATCAAGTGCAAAACGCTGGGCCAGAAGCGCTATGTGCAGGCGCTGAAGGAGAGCGAGCTGGTGTTTGGCGTGGGCCCGGCGGGCACGGGCAAAACGTATCTCGCCGTGGCCATGGCGGTGCTGGCCTTCAAAAACAAGGAGGTCGAGCGCATCATCCTGACCCGCCCGGCGGTGGAGGCGGGGGAGAAGCTGGGCTTTTTGCCCGGCGATTTGCAGACCAAGGTCGACCCCTATCTGCGCCCGCTCTACGACGCCTTACAGGATTTTTTGGGCGTGGAGGCGTACAAGGGATTAACGGAGCGGGGCGTGATCGAGGTTGCGCCGCTCGCGTATATGCGCGGCCGTACCCTGAACAACGCTTATATCATCCTCGACGAAGCGCAGAACTGCTCCAACGAGCAGATGAAAATGTTTTTAACCCGCTTTGGCGAGGGTTCGCGCGTGGTGGTCACCGGGGATATCACGCAAATCGACCTCCCAAAGGAGAAAACCAGTGGGCTTGTGCACGCCGTGCAGGTGCTCGACGGTGTGGAGGGCATCCGCATCATACATTTGACGCACAAGGATGTGGTGCGGCACGAACTGGTGCAGCGCATCATCCGCGCCTACGACCGCTACGAAAAGAACCGGGGCTGATGGGGGAACCACCTTGACGAAAAAGCGAAAAATCAAGCTGAGTAAAATGCTGCAACGCCTGCGGCCGGTAAGCTGCCTGATCATCTGCGGCATTTACGCGCTGAATTGCCTTGTTGCGCTCACGTTGCTTTCGCCCAGACGCTATGCGGTTTCGACGGGGAGCGTTGCGGAGGAAACGATTTTTGCGCCCCGCACGGTGGAGGATACCGTTACGACCGAAGCGTTGCGCGACTCGGCGCGCGCCAAGGTGGAGGCGGTGCTTTCGCTCGACAACGCGGAGGTTTCGCGCCTGATTTCGGGCGCGGAGAGCTTTTTTGAGGCGGTCAAGAGCTTCAGGGCGGAGGCGCTTTCCGTTCGGAGGGCCAATCTTTCTTATAATGAGGACGAGAACGGCAACCGGGTCTATGAGGATGACGACCGCTCCTGGCGCGCGGTGATTCCCGAATCGGAGCTTAGCGCCATGCTCCGGCGGCTCCCCGTTTCGGTGAGCGATATTGCGCTTGCTTACGCCGTGCTGGACGCGACGGACGCGGAGGTGGAGCGCCTCGAGGAAACGGTCATGGCCAAGCTCCGCGTGAAGCTTGGCGACGGGGTGACGGAGGAGGCGCGCGCATCCGTCCGCTCGGATATTTCCCGGGAATTGCAGATTACCACGCTTCCGGCGTGGCTGAAATCTCTGGGCGAAATCGCCTACGACAATTATTTCGGCGCCACGCTTCTCATCGACGAGCAGGCCACCACACGCGCGCGGGAGAAGGCGGCCTCAGCCATCGAGCCTGTGTACGTTTCGCGTGGCTCGGCGATTGTGGAGAAGGGGCAGACCATAACGGACGCGCGTATGGACATGCTGCTTGGGCTCGGCCTTGTGCAGGGCGAAACGCGCAACGGCTCGCTTATCGCAGGCGTGATGGGCTATCTGCTGCTGGTATACGTGCTGTTTATCGTCTATCTGCGCGCCTTTGAAAAGGAAGCCTTTGCCTCGCATAAGACCATGCTGCTGCTGCTCATCGTCATGGTGCTGACGCTCCTGGTGGAGTGGCTCTGCTATCTTTTTGAGCCGCGTGTCGTGCCTGCGGCGCTTTCTGTGCTTCTGGTTTCCGTGCTGGTTTCGCCCTCCATGGGCATGGCGGCGGGCGTGCTTACCGCACTCTCAATGGGCTTTCTCGCGGGCGGAAGCGGCACGGGCATGCTCAGCGCGGATGCGTTTGTAACGACCGTAACGCTGTTGTTTTCCTCCTTTGCCATTGTGGCTGCCGTGCGCAAGAGTACAAAGCGCGGTTCGCTCATCGGGGCGGGCGGCGTAGGCGCGGCCGTGGCCGCCCTTTCGGTGCTCTGCTGCGCGGGCATGCTGAAAGCGGGCTGGCGCGAGCTGCTGCTGGCCATGGGCTGCGCGGCCGCGAGCCCGCTTGTGCTTTCGGTTTTTACCGTTGGCATGCTGTCGCTGTGGGAAAGCGCGTTCGATATCGTTACCGCCGCGCGCTTAAACGAGCTGCAAAACGCCAACCATCCGCTGCTGCGCAAAATGATGGTACAGACGCCGGGCACGTATCACCACAGCATGATGACCGCCCAGCTTGCCGAGGGCGCGGCGCAAGCCATTGGAGCCAACGCGATGCTCGCGCGCGTGGGGGCCACCTATCACGACGTGGGCAAGCTGCGAAAGCCTCTGTACTTTGCCGAAAATCAGTCCGGCAAGAACATCCACGATACCCTGCCGCCCCGCGAAAGCGCGGAGATCATCATGGCGCATCTGACCGACGCGGAGCCGCTGCTCGTCCGCTACAAGCTTCCCTCGCAGGTGCGGCAGATTGTGCGGGAGCACCACGGCAATACGCTGGTGGCCTATTTCTTTTATAAGGCGCAAAAGGCTGCCGAGCCGGGCGTTGAGGTGAAGGAGAAAGATTTTCGCTATCCAGCTTCGCCGCCCAGCACGCGCGAAAGCGCCATCGTGATGCTGGCCGATAGCTGCGAGGCGGCTGTGCGCTCCATGCAGGAGCCCACGCAGGAGATGGTCGCCGATATGGTGAAAAAGATTATTCGCGGCAAGCTTGACGACGGGCAGTTTTCGCAGTGCCCGCTGACCTTGCAGGAGCTTGCGCGCATTGAGCGGAGCTTTGTGCTCACCTTCTACGGCCTTATGCACGAGCGCATCCGTTACCCCGACGACGAGGAGGAAAAATAACCTGCCTATGGTGGAGATTCTTGAGGACGGCGCGGCCGTTTCTCCCGACGAGCGGGATTGGATGCGGCGCGCGGTGGACTTCGCGCTCTGCGCGGAGCGGCGGACGGGAGACTGTACGGTGCTTGTAATGGGTGAAGCGGGCATCCGCGCGCTCAACCGCGATTTCAGGCAAAAGGACGCGGTGACCGACGTGCTTAGCTTCCCGGCGGCCGAGGGCGCGGACGTAACGGCGGACGGCTATCTGGGCGATATCGCCGTGTGCTTGCCGCGCGCGGCGGAGCAGGCTGATGCCTACGGGCATTCTCTTTCACGCGAGCTGGCTTTTTTATGCGTGCACGGCGCGCTGCACCTTATGGGCTACGATCATATCGAACCCGCGGACGAGGCGCGCATGCGCGGGCGGCAGTCCGCAATACTCGAAGCGTTTGGAGCTGTAAAATGAGCGGGATTGAAAAAGAAACGCTGCTGTCCCTGTTAGACGCGGCCTGCGAGGCAAGGGCGCGCGCATATGTGCCGTATTCGCATTTTCAGGTGGGCGCGTGCCTGCTGACGGCCTCGGGGAAGCGCTATATAGGCTGCAACATTGAAAACGCGGCCTTTACACCCACAAACTGCGCCGAGCGCACGGCCGTGTTCACCGCCGTGTGCGCGGGCGAGCGGCGCTTTTCCGCGCTCGCGGTCGCCTGCTCGGGGGACGCGCCCGCGTTCCCCTGCGGCGTATGCAGGCAGGTGCTGGCGGAGTTTTGTGCGCCCGATATGCCTGTCGTGTGCTGCGGGAAAAGCCGCGAGCCGTACTTTACTACGCTGGGAGAGCTTCTGCCCAACGCCTTCGGGCCAAAGGATCTGTTATGAGCGAGAATACATACCGTTCCGGCTTTGTTACCATTATCGGCTGCCCCAACGTGGGCAAATCCACCCTGCTCAATACTTTGGTTGGGCAAAAAATCGCCATCGTGACCGATCGGGCGCAGACCACACGCAACAAGATCACGGGCGTGCGCACGGAAAAGGGCTGGCAGATCGTATTTCTCGATACGCCCGGCGTGACCGAGCCGCGCAATCGTCTGGGCGATTATATGCAAAAGACTGCCTACGACGCGCTTTCCGAGGTAGAGGCCGTGCTTTTTGTAGCGGACGCAACAGCCGGCGTGCGTGAGCGCGACGCGGCGCTGCTTGCGCGCCTTGCGCGCAGCAAGGCCCCGGTATTCGCGCTGCTTAATAAAAGCGACGCGGCAAGCGCCTCCCAAATGAATACGGCAAGGGAAAGCTTGAATCTTTATGAATTCTTAACGCAAACGATTACGATCTCGGCAAAAACGGGCGAAGGGGTTGATGCGCTGCTGCAAAAGCTCGTGGCGCTTTTGCCCGAGGGGCCGCAGTATTTCCCGGACGATATGGTGACCGATCAACCCGAACGCGTGATCGTTGGGGAGCTCATCCGTGAAAAGGCGCTGCTGCTTTTGCGCGAGGAGGTGCCGCATGGGCTAGGCGTGGGTGTGGATAAAATGGCTTTGCGCGAGGATGGGGGACTCATGGACGTGTGGGCCACCCTCTATTGTGAGCGCGCCTCGCACAAGGGCATCGTGATTGGCAAAAACGGCGCCATGCTCAAGCGAATCGGAACCGAAGCGCGCAAGGAGATCGAGTGGCTGCTGGATACGCGCGTGAATTTGCAGCTTTGGGTGAAGGTCAAGGAGGACTGGCGCAATAAGCCCGCCGTGCTTTCGGAGCTCGGATACGTCTGATTGTCAATTTTTACGTCTTTTTCCGGCACGCTTTTTGGCTATACTAAGCCCATATGGAGGGTTACGAATGAAAAACGTGCGAGAGAAAACGAAGGAAGGCTGGGAACTCTTTTCACAAAACGGGACAGTCGGAGCCTATCTGCTATATTGCGCCGTGAGGCGCGGGGAGCGGGAGCGCGGCGACGGCTGAGCGGAGGGGGAGCATGCCGTCGGTTCTGGCAAGCGGCATTGTCACACGGTACGCAAACTATAAGGAAAGCGACCGAATCATCAGTATTTTCACCGTGGAGCACGGGCGCGTGGACGCAAAGGCGCGGGGCTGCCGCAGGCCGACGAGCCCTCTCTTGCAGTGCGCCCAGCCCTTTGTCTACGGCGTGTTCGAGCTATATTTTTCCCATGAGCGCTATACTGTAAACAACTGCGAGGTGAAGGAAAGCTTCTTTCCCATCCGCGAGGATATCGCGCGCTTTGGCATCGGCAGCGCCATGCTGCAGCTTGCGCAGGAGGCCGTGCAGGAAAACGAGCCGAACGAAGCGCTTTTTTCGCTGCTCTATCACGGCCTGTCCTTTCTTGCCTATGGGCAAAGCGAGCCGGACGATCTGCTTTGCTGCTTTTTGCTGCGGTTTTTGCAAGCGACCGGCTTTTGCCCGTCCATTGCGCGCTGCGCGATTTGCGGGCGGGATGTCCGCGCGGACGGCGCGCTCTATTTCGACGTGCCCGGCGGCGGCACGGTGTGCGCGGCCTGCCGTGCGCAGGCGCGCCCGGTGAGCAAGCTTGCCTTGGAGGCCCTGCGCCGCATGCTGCTGCTGCCGGTTGGCGAGCTGGATCGCGTGCGTCTGACAAGCACGCTGCGCGGCGAGCTCCTGCCTCTATTAATCGACTATGCTGAGGAACGGCTGCAATATGGAGCCAAAGCGCTTTCTTTTCTGAAAAGCGTGCAGTAAAGCGTTTTTGTTCGATGGGCACGCACTTCATTAAATTGCAGGAGATATTTCATAAAATCACATTCTGAAAGTTTCTGCATATTTTTTACGCAAACGCTTGCGCTCATACAATATTTACTGTATAATGTGTTGTCAAGAAAAGAAGAACAAAAAGAAGTAGAGAAAAAGAGGAGGACAAACATTTGTCGCACAAATTTGTTTACCTGTTCAGCGAGGGCCGTGCGGACATGCGCAATCTTCTGGGCGGAAAGGGCGCCAACCTTGCGGAGATGACGGGGCTTGGGATGCCCGTGCCGCAGGGCTTTACGATCACCACCGAGGCCTGCACCCAGTATTACGCGGACGGCGAAGCGATTAACGACGAAATCAAGGCCGAGATTTTCAGCTATGTCGAAAAGCTTGAGTCCATGTCCGGCAAGAAATTCGGCGATAAGGAGAATCCGCTGCTCGTTTCGGTTCGCTCCGGCGCGCGCGCGTCCATGCCGGGCATGATGGACACCATCCTCAATCTGGGCATGAACGACGAGGTGGTTGTAAGCTTCGCCAAGAAGACGGGCAATCCCCGCTTTGCGTACGATTCCTACCGCCGCTTCATCCAGATGTATTCCGACGTGGTCATGGAGGTCGGCAAAAAGTATTTTGAAGAGCTCATCGACGCGATGAAGGCGAAAAAGGGCGTAAAGCTCGATACCGAGCTCGACGCGGACGATCTGAAATCGCTTGCCGAGCAGTTTAAGGCCGAATATAAAAAGAAGCTCGGGCAGGATTTTCCCACGGACCCCAAGGCGCAGCTCATGGGCGCGATCAAGGCCGTGTTCCGCAGTTGGGACAACCCCCGCGCCATCTACTATCGCCGCATGAACGATATTCCTGCCTCATGGGGCACGGCGGTCAACGTGCAGATGATGGTCTTCGGCAATACGGGCGACACCTCCGGCACGGGCGTGGCGTTTACCCGCGATCCCGCGACGGGCGAAAAGAAGCTCTTTGGCGAATTCCTCATGAACGCGCAGGGCGAGGACGTGGTCGCCGGCGTACGCACGCCGCAGACCATCGATCAACTCGCAAGGGTCATGCCCGAGGCGTACGCGCAGTTTGTGGATATCTGCGGCAAGCTTGAAGCTCATTACCGCGATATGCAGGACATGGAATTCACCATCGAGAACAAAAAGCTCTTTATGCTCCAGACGCGCAACGGCAAGCGTACCGCGGCCGCCGCGCTCAAAATCGCCTGCGATCTTGTGGACGAGGGGATGATTTCCGAGCGGGAAGCCGTTATGATGGTCGATCCCAAGCAGCTCGACGCGCTGCTGCACCCGCAGTTCGATCCCAAGGCGCTCAAGGCCGCAAAGCCCATCGGTTCGGCGTTGCCCGCCTCGCCCGGCGCTGCCTGCGGCCGCGTGGTGTTCTGCGCGGAGGACGCGATCGATTGGGCGGAGCGCGGCAATAAGGTCATACTCGTCCGCCTTGAAACGAGCCCCGAGGATATCGAGGGCATGCACAATGCCGAGGGCATTCTCACCGTGCGCGGCGGCATGACCAGCCACGCGGCGGTCGTGGCCCGCGGCATGGGCACCTGCTGTGTGTCCGGTTGCGGCGAGATCCATATCGATTCCGACGCTAAGGTCTTCACGCTTGGCGGAAAGACCTTCCGAGAGGGCGACTTTATTTCGCTCGACGGCTCCACGGGCAATATTTACGGCGAAGCGATCCCCACGGTGGAGGCCTCCATCAGCGGCGATTTCGGCCGCCTCATGGCTTGGGCCGACGATATTCGCACCCTGCAGGTGCGCACCAACGCCGATAATCCGCACGACGCGGCTGTCGCGGTCAAGTTTGGCGCGCAGGGCATCGGCCTGTGCCGCACGGAGCACATGTTCTTCGAGGAGGACCGTATCCCTGCCATGCGCGAGATGATCGTGTCCAAGACCGAGGAGGCCCGCCGCAAGGCGCTCAATAAGCTCCTGCCCATGCAGCGCGCGGATTTTGAGGGTATGTACAAGGCCATGGGCGGCCGCCCGGTCACCATCCGCTTCCTCGACCCGCCGCTTCATGAGTTCCTTCCCCAGAAGGAGGAGGATTTAAAGGCTCTGGCCAAGGAAATGAACCTTAGCTACGAAACCCTCAAGGAGACCGTGCGCGATTTGCACGAGTTCAATCCCATGATGGGCCATCGCGGCTGCCGTCTGGCCGTTTCGTATCCTGAGATTGCCGAAATGCAGACCCGCGCGGTCATTGAGGCGGCG
>CAZWSI010000011.1:0-67450 GCA_964636405.1 uncultured Oscillospiraceae bacterium | reverse complement strand
ATCATTACGTCCTTGCGGGTGGTGCGCAGCTCCCAGGTTTTGTCGAAGATTTCCTTCACGTTGCTTTCGCAGCCGGGGGTGGCGATGACCTCGCCCGCGACCTTCTTAAGCCAGTCGAAGCGCTCGCGGCTCATCTCGGCAGGCAGAATGGCGATGGAATCGCACGCAAGCAGCGCGGAATTATACGCGCCGCCGCGGCAGTAGTTGCCCGTGGAGGGCCAAACGGCCTTATGATAGGTTGGATCGAACTGCCCCGTCACAAGCCGCGGCGCAAGGCAGCCAAAGGACGCGCCCACCTTGTGGCAGCCCGTGGGGAACCACTTGCCGGTGAGCAGGATGATGCGCGCCTTCACGCCCGAAAGCGCGGAGGGAATTTCGATAAAGTTCACACCGCCGAAGGTGCCGCCGGTTTCCTTGGGCTCATTGCGCCAGGTGATGCGGAACAGGTTGAGGGGATTGATATCCCACAGACCCACGTTCTTCAGCTTGTCCTTGATCTTTTGCGGAATCAGATCGGGGTTGCGCATCTCGGCAAAGGTCGGGATGATGATGCCTTTTTCGCGCGCACGGTTCACGCTGCGCTGGAGGGCTTCCGGGTGTTTGGTCAGATCGATCATGTCTAATTCTCCCGTTCGTGATATTAATATGGCCACGTCGATGGCCATGGCATTGCCAATGGCCGTGCCTTTGATAACGACGCTATCATACACAATTCTAAGCGCTTTGTAAACAGGTAAGCGACAGGAAAAACGGGTTTGTCTAACTTATTATCATGCTTCCTGAATAATTTTTAGCAAGCGGACATTCGACTGAAAAATGGGGAGCGCTTACAGCCGCCCGCTCTTTTCGAAGTACGCGAGCAGTAAATCGACCACCGCGCCATAGCTCTTTACGCCGTCCGCCTGCTCGTTGTGCTTGAGATAGCTGTCGTTGATTTGACTGGCCTTTTCCTCGAGGGGCCCTTCAAAGGCTTTCCAGTAGTCCCTGTGAGCGGCTAAATCGCGCCGCATGCCGTCGCTCATGCGCCCGGCAAGCTCGGCATAACGCTCCGCGTCCGCGGCGTAAAGCGCGTTTCCGCAGCGAATGACCATTTGCATGAGCCCCGAATAGCGAATGCTCGCGTCGCTCGATTCCATGCACGCAAGAAACGCCGCGAGCTCCGCCTCGTCCTCCGAGGCAATGCCAAGCTGATGCGCCATTTCGTGCGCGGCAGCGTGGGGCAGCGTAAGCGCCGGCTGATCCGCATTTACATTGGCTTCGGCTGTAAAACCCACGTACACGCCGCATATATCCATCCATGAAAGCCCACGCGAATACAGCACGGGCTTGGCGGCCGTGACCTTGCCCGAAAAGACGGGTTCCTCGTCCGCAAGGGCGGCGTAAGCGTCGATGAGCTTGGGAAACACCGTGCGCGCAGCGCCGCCTTCCAAGGTAAACACGCCGTTTTTATCCTCAATAATTTCGGCGCGGGCGTTTTTCGCGTCGCGAAGCAAGAGCTTGTATGCTTCCTCGAGCTCGGTCTGCGAGCGCTCGGCTACGGGCAGCGCCATGCGCGTGGCAAGCGGCACGCGGAAATAATTCAGGCCCCATACAAGATAAAACAGGTTGATCATCACGCCCGCCGTAATCAGGAGCGTAAGCACCGTGGAAATAAGCCTTGCGGCGGAGCGGCGCTTGATGGCCAGCACGATTTGCACGGTCAGCAGCACGGGCACCAGCAGGCAAAGGGCATACAGCAGGCATTCGCATACGGAAAAGGGCGCGAGCGAGAAAACCCAACTGAGCGCGTCGCGGATGACGGGATATACGCGGGCGGAGTAGAAATACTCGATCCACTCCGGGTTGCCGGAGGCGATGCGCGGCAAAAGCAGTCCGTTGGGGATGAGCAGCAGCAACGGAAACGGTCGCAGCGCGCGGCGCACGGTATAGGGCTTTTTGCGTTTTCTTCCCATGGGCGAAAGTATACCATAGCGGCGAAATACGGACAACCATTTTCGCATGCCTTCGCGCGGCTCCGTTGCAGCGGAGAAGCCGGAAGCGTGCGGGGAGGCGTGAAAAACGTTGTCCCTTTGGCGACGCTATGGTATAGTAAACGCATGAAGGCAGCAAGCATAACGGATATCCGCATATCCATCGAAAAGGGCGTGTACAAAAGCGTGGCGGAAGGCTCGCTTGTAGCGGGGCGAGGCCTTGCAGGCGACGCGTTCGCCAAGCCCGGCGAGCGGCAGCTCAGCCTGCTTATGGGGGAACGGGAAAAGGAGATTCGCGCGGCGGGCGGGCTTTGCACGGCGCGCTATAACGCAAACCTCGTCACGACGGGGCTGGATTACGCTGCGCTGCAGCCCGGGGACAGGCTGCGCGCGGGCGCGTGCCTGCTCGAAGTCGCCGCCGTGGGCAAACGATGCTTCCCGGACGACTGCCCGCTGCGCAAGCGCGGCGAAACGTGCGCGCTCCCAGTCAGCGCCGCGTTTGCCAAGGTCCTTGAGGGCGGGGCGTTGCGCGCGGGCGACGCCGTTACGCGCGCGTAAAAGCAAGCCCCCCTTATGACCCCGTCCTCCCGTATCTTGCATAAAATGGGAACATTTGTGGCAACTTGTACAAACTTCTGGTAATGGCCCGAAGCGTGGTGCTATAATGAATTGATTTTAAGCGGAGGCGGCGCATGTTCGGCTATATCGTGCCCATGGAATGCGAGCTCAGGGTGCGCGAGCAATCGCTGTATCGGGCGTATTACTGCGGGCTTTGCAAGGCCATCGCCAAACGCTACGGGCACGCCGCGCGGCTTTCGTTAAGCTACGACTGCGCGTTTCTGGGCCTGCTGCTTTCCGCCATGACGGAGGAAGCGCGCCCTGCCGCGCCGTGCAGGTGTCTGGTCAAGCCCTTTCGGGGCAAGCACCCCGTTATGGCCTCCTCCGCCGCCCTCGACTATGCGGCGGACGTGAACGTGTTGCTGGCGTGGCACAAGCTTGCAGACGATTGGCGGGACGAGCGCAAGCTGAAAGCGCTTCTCGGTATGCCGCTTCTGCGCGGGGCCTTCCGCAAGGCGGAACGGCTCCGTCCCGCGCTCTCCAGCGCCATTGCCGGTTCGCTTTCCGCCCTTTCGGCGCTTGAAAAAGGCGGCTGCGAAACCAGCGACGAGCCTGCCTGCGCGTTCGGCGCGCTGATGCGCGAGCTTCTTTCCTTCGCGCCCGGCCTTACGCCGGCTGATCGTGCCGCAGGCGAGTGGATGTTTTTTAATTTGGGCCGCTGGATCTATTTGGCGGACGCGTGGGAGGACCGGGCCCGGGATGCGAAGGCGAAAACCTTCAATCCCTTTAACCAAAGGAATACCGGCAAGGACGAGGCCTCGTTCCTGCTGTATGTTTCACTAAGCGAGGCCGAAAAGGCCTATGATCTTTTAAGTTTCCCTGCCGGGCAGGGAATACTGGACAATATCATGCATCTGGGCTGCCGGCACAGAACGCGGATATTGCTGCATGGGGAGCACGCGAATGAATCCATATAAGGTGTTGGGTGTGAGTGAAACGGCTACGCAGGAGGAGATCCGCGCGGCCTATCTTTCGCTTGTTAAAAAATACCACCCGGACAAGTACACGGACAATCCGCTCAAGGAGCTGGCGGGCGAAAAACTGAAGGAAATCAATCAGGCGTACGAGATGCTGACCAAAAAGCCCAGCGCGGGCGCGTCGTCGTCCTACGGTGGCGCTTCGTCCTCCTACGGCTCCTACAGCGCCAGCGAAAGCGGCTCCGGCCATGCCTACAGCGGCCCCAACGCAACGGTCTATCAGCGCGCGCGTTCCTTTATAAATCAAAACAATCTGAACGCCGCGCGATCCGTGCTCGACGGCATCTCCGAGCGGGACGCGGAGTGGTATTATCTTTACGGCATCATTTTCCTGCGGCAGGGCTGGTACGAAAAGGCGCAAGGCTACATTCAAAAGGCCTACAGCATGGAGCCTGACAACGCCGAATACCGCAATGCCTACGCTACGCTGAACAACTCGGGCCGCGCGTACACTACAGGCGGCTTTGGCGGAAACACGGCGCAGGGCTGCGGCAACACGGGCGGCTGCGGATATTTTTCCGTTTGCCCCATGCTTTTGTGCTGCGATTGCTGCACGCGCGGCGTGTATTGCTGTTAATCGCACAAATCCCCCTTCTTTTGACCGCATAGCTTTTTCCTCAACCTGACACACTAAGCCCCATGAGGGGATTTGAACGCGACAACTATATCCGTTTCCGGGCGTACCGGCGCAGACGCAAGCTCCGTGCCGTGCTGGCTTTTTTTCTATTATCGCTGGGCGCGCTGTGCTTTGCGGCGGCGGCCGTATTCGACATGGACGCGTGGAACAAGCTCGACATGAACCGTATCCTCGGCGTGCCGCGCTCGCTGATCGTCGCCGACGCGTCGGGCGCGGATTATTCCGTGCTGCACGCGACGGAGGATCGTATCTGGGTTCCGCTTTCCGACGTGCCCGAGCAGGTGCGCAACGCGTTTATCTCGGCGGAGGACGCTCGCTTCTACGAACATTTCGGCATCGACCTCATCCGCATCGCGGGCGCGGCCTGGGCCGATTTGAAGGCGGGCGCGTATGTGCAGGGCGCGTCCACCATCAGCCAACAGCTCATCAAGCTGAGCCACCTTAGCAACGAAAAGGAAATGTCGCGCAAGCTGGAGGAGGCGGTGCTGGCCTACCAGCTCGAGCGGCTGTACTCCAAGGATGAGATCCTGGAAATGTACTTGAACTACGTGTACTTCGGCGGCGGCTTTTATGGCATTGAGGCGGCGGCGCGCGGGTATTATGCCGTTTCCGCTAAGGATCTCACCGTGGCGCAGGCGGCGCAGCTCGCGGGTATACTCAAATCCCCTTCTCGTTTTGCCCCGCACCTGCACATGGAGGCGAGCGTCGGCAGGCGCAACGTGGTGCTTGAGCTGATGCGGGATTACGGCTATATTACGGACACGGAATGCGAGCGTTATCAAGCCGAGCCCGTCGTTTTGCGTTCAGACGCGCGCAGCGAGCGGCGCGGCTATTATGTGGACACGGCGCTCACGGAGGCGGCGGCGCTGTTAAGCGTGGATATGAGCGAACTGCTTTCCGGCGGCTATCGGATTGAGACCGCGCTCGATGCGGACTTACAGACGGCGTGCGAAGCGCTTTTTGCCGACGACACGCTGTTTCCGTCGGGTGCGGAGGCCGCGCTCGTCGTAGTGAATGTGGAATCCGGGGGCGTGGCTGCGCTGCTTGGCGGCCGGTCGAGCGACGCGGCGCTGGGCTTTAACCGGGCAACCATGATCCGCCGCCAGCCCGGCTCGGTCATCAAGCCTATTCTGGTCTACGCGCCCGCGCTGGAGGTGGGCTACACGGCGGCTACCATGCTGCTCGACGAACAAATCGATTTTAACGGCTACCGGCCCAACAACGCAAGCGGCACGTTTTCCGGCTGGGTCACCATGCGCGAGGCGGTCACGCGCTCGCTCAACGTCCCGGCCGTTACGGTGTTTTCCCGCATAGGCGTAAGCGGCGGGAAGCGCTTTGCGGAAAAGCTCGGCGTACCCTTCGACGAGCAGGACAAAAGCCTTGCGCTCGCGCTCGGCGGCTTTACCTACGGCGTTTCACCCTATCAAATCGCGAGCGCGTACGCGGCCTTCGCACGCGGCGGCGTGTACGAAGCGCCGGGGCTCATCGAGCGCATTACGGACGGCGCGGGAAACGTGCTCTATACCCGTTCGCGCGCACAAACGCGGGTCATGCGCGAGGGTAACGCGTACGTGCTCACCAGCATGCTGCAAAGCGTAGTCGAAACCGGCACCGGCAGGCGTCTTGGCGCGCTGGGTATTCCGCTCGCGGGCAAAACCGGCACGACGGGCGACGCGGACGGGAACCGCGACATTTGGATGGCCGCGTATAACCCCGCGTACGCGGCGACCGTATGGATCGGCATGGACGATTCGTCGGACGGGCGCATGCTGGAGGAGGACGCGACAGGCGGCACCTATCCGGCGGAGCTGCTCAAACGCATCTTCGGTGGGCTGTACGACGGCAAGGAGGCCCCGGACTTCACCATGCCCAGTACGGTGCGCGAATACCGCATCGATCGCTATACGCTTGACACTGAGCACACGGCTGTGCTCGCAGGCGCGCTCACGCCGGAAACGGAGGCGTACCGGGAGGTGTTCGTGGTCGGCACCGAACCGCGCGAAACCAGCTCCTATTGGTCGCTGCCGCAGCCGCCCGCGCTCGTTACGGCCAAGCCGGTGGGGCAGACGGTGTTCGTGGGCTTTGATACGCCGGGCCGTTACATGCTCTATCGCCTCTACCGTGAGGATACGGATGGCCGCTCTGTGCTGCTTGCCGAATGCTCGGGCGAAAACGGGAGCGTTTCCTTTTTAGACGAGGGCGTAAAGGCGGGCGCGCGCTACTTTTATTATGTCATCCCCGTGCATCCGCGGCTGACCGTGATGGGCCAACAACTGACGGGTGAGGTTTCCATGCGCATCGGCGTGACCGCCGGTGACGTAACCGCCGGGCCTTAGACCCTTCGGCAAATGCTGCGAAACCGCCTTAACACCCGCAATGCGTTGCATTCCCAAGGCGAAATGGCATACCATAGCGAAACCGGGCAGGGCATGTTCATGAAAGCTTTTCAGGCAATTAGGCGCTCTGTGCGCCTGTGTAATCGATTCTTGCGGCTTCGTTTTGAAGTTTTCTTCAAAATCAGCGCGAAAACTCTTTCTCTGCAAGCCGCAGACTTTCTCATGAACATGCCCTGCGAAACCGGGCGAAAGCCGTTGTTTGCCGGGCTCCGCTATGGTATACTGGTAAACAGAAAAGACGGAGGATGCAAATCATTATGAAGGATCAACTGCTTTCACTCGTCATCCCGGTTTATAACGAGCAGGAGGTGCTCGAGGAATCCTACGCCCGTATGACTGCCGCCATGGAAAAAACGGGGCATCCGTATGAAATCATCTATGTCAACGATGGCAGCCGCGACGATACGCTGTCCATGCTGCGCAAGCTGGCTCAAAAATCCGAAAACGTGAAGGTGCTCTCCTTCTCGCGCAACTTCGGGCACCAAACGGCCGTGACCTGCGGCATGGATCACGCCAGAGGCAGCGCGCTCATTATCATCGACGTGGATTTGCAGGACCCACCCGAGATCATTCCCGCCATGGTCGAGCAATGGAAGCGGGGAGCGGATATCGTATACGGCAAGCGTCTCAAGCGCAAGGGCGAAACGGTGTTTAAGAAGCTGACGGCCGCCGTGTATTACCGGCTGTTGGCGTGGATGAGCGCCTACCCAATCCCCCTCGACACGGGCGATTTCAGACTCATCGACCGCAAGGTGGCCGATCAGTTCCTCACCATGCGCGAGCACAACCGCTTTCTGCGCGGCATGTCCGCGTGGATGGGCTTTACGGCGGAGCCCATCGAATATGAGCGGCAGGAACGCGCCGCCGGCACGAGCAAGTATACCCTCAAAAAAATGCTGCGTCTTGCCTCAGACGGCATCACCGGCTTTTCCGACAAGCCCATCACCATGCCGCTTACCATCGGCATAGGCGTGCTCGCGCTCGCCGGGCTGGGGCTGATCGCGCTCATCGTGCTGGCCTGCGTCTCGGGCATTCCCGGCTGGCTCTGGGCTGTAGACGGGCTTGTGCTGCTCAACGGCCTGACGCTCTGCTTTATGGGCCTGCAGGGCATGTACCTTGGACGCATGTACGACGAATTAAAGGGACGGCCCCTCTACATTGTGGGAGAGCGCATCAATCTGGATGATTCAAAGGCGTAATCCGCACAGAATGGCGCAAAATGCGGCGGGATGAAAGTTTCCCTTGCGCGGATTGCATAAATGCTGTAAGATGTGTTCGGTTTTTATGATAAAGAGGATTCTATAATAAGGAGGCTACTGTTATGGCAGTAAAGGTTGGCATCAATGGCTTTGGCAGGATCGGGCGGCTGGTGTTCCGCGCGGCGGTCAAAAATAACGAAATCGAAGTCGTGGGCATCAACGACCCCTTCATCGATCTGGATTACATGGTCTACATGCTTACGTATGACACGGTACACGGCCGCTTCGACGGCGAAGCCTGCGTCAAGGACGGCAAGCTTGTGGTCAACGGCAAGCCCATCTGCGTGTACGCCAGCATGGACCCCGCGGAGATTCCGTGGTCGGAGTGCGGCGCGGAATACGTTGTGGAGTCCACCGGCAAGTTCACCACCACCGAGAAGGCGTCCGCGCACTTTAAGGGCGGCGCGAAGAAGGTCGTAATCTCCGCTCCCTCCTCCGACGCGCCGATGTTCGTTATGGGCGTGAACCAGGATACCTACACCAAAGATTTGAAGGTTGTCTCCAACGCGTCCTGCACCACGAACTGCCTTGCGCCGCTGGCCAAGGTGATCAACGATAACTTCGGCATCGTCGAGGGCCTTATGACCACCGTGCATGCCACCACCGCCACCCAGCTCACCGTGGACGGCCCCTCCAAGAAGGATTGGCGCGGCGGCCGCGGCGCGGCGTTTAACATCATCCCCTCCTCCACCGGCGCGGCCAAGGCTGTGGGCAAGGTCATTCCTGCCCTCAACGGCAAGCTCACCGGCATGGCTTTCCGCGTGCCGACCGCCGACGTATCCGTGGTCGATCTCACCTGCCGCCTCGAGAAGGGCGCTTCCTACGACGAGATCAAGGCCGTAATGAAGAAGGCCTCCGAGTCCCCCGAGTGGAAGGGCATCATCGGCTACACCGAGGATAAGGTCGTCTCTTCCGATTTCATCACCGACGCGCGCACCTCCATCTTCGACGCGGGCGCGGGCATCAGCCTGAACGCCAACTTTGTCAAACTGGTTGCCTGGTATGACAATGAGTGGGGTTATTCCAACAAGGTGCTCGATCTCATCGCGCATATGGCGAAGGTCGACGCGAAGTAAGCAAGGCTTCGGTTAACAAACATCGTGTGTGTGTAAATCGGGCGGCCATATGGGCCGCCCGATTCTGTCCGTTCAGGAAACGGCTGAAAGATTGACGGTAACCGCCAGTGTGCCGCAAAACCTTGTAAGCGGCATATTCATTTCCTAGTAATCATTGCACATTGTCTGGATGCGCATAGAGCCAGAGCCGCAGTGAAGCTTTTGACGCGGAGCCGTTACAAAAAGGGACAGCCCGCGCTGCTTTCGCGCGGGCCGCCTGTGCGTTTCGTTTCGTGTAAGCCTTACAGCAGATTCAGGCCGGTTTCTTTGTCGAAAAGATGCGCCAGCGCGCCGCCGAAGGTAAAGTTGACCTCGTCGCCGATGGAGAAGCCATGGCGGTGCTCCGGGGGCAGGTCGGTCGTGGCAATGCGGATGACGCAGTCCTGCCCAAGGGAGGTTACGTGCACATAGAGCTCGCTGCCCATCATCTCGGATACGTCCACGGTGGCGGGAACCGCGTCGAGGTTTCCGCGCGCGGTGAGCATGATGTGCTCGGGGCGGATGCCCAGCTTGATATCCCGCGGCTGGAAGTGCTCCGCCTTGAACCGCTCCTGCACAAAATCGGGCAGTCCAATGACGGCGTTGCCGAGGTGGACGGCGTAATGGTCCGTATCGTAATCGATGCGCGCGTCGAAGAAGTTCATCTGAGGCGTGCCGATAAAGCCCGCGACAAAGAGGTTGGCCGGATGATTGAACACCTCCTGCGGGGTGCCGATCTGCTGGATAAAGCCGTCTTTCATGATGACGATGCGGTCGCCCAGCGTCATGGCCTCGGTCTGGTCGTGGGTCACGTAAACGAAGGTGGTGTTGATCCGCTGGCGGAGCTTGATGATCTCGGCGCGCATCTGATTGCGCAGCTTTGCGTCAAGGTTCGACAGCGGCTCGTCCATGAGGAAGACCTGCGGCTCGCGGACGATGGCGCGGCCGATGGCGACGCGCTGGCGCTGGCCGCCCGAAAGCGCCTTGGGCTTTCTTTGCAGCAATTCGGTGATGCCGAGGATCTCGGCGGCTTCCTTGACCTTTTTGTCAATCTCCTTCTTGGGGGTCTTGCGGAGCTTGAGCGCGAAGGCCATGTTCTCATAGACCGTCATGTGCGGGTAGAGCGCGTAGTTTTGGAATACCATTGCGATGTCGCGATCCTTGGGCGCAACGTCGTTGACGAGGCGGTCGCCGATATAGAGCTCACCCTCGGAAATTTCCTCGAGCCCGGCGATCATGCGCAGCGTCGTCGACTTGCCGCAGCCCGAGGGGCCGACAAGCACAACGAATTCCTTGTCCGCGATTTCAAGATTGAATTCCTGAACCGCGACCACGTTCTTGTCGTAGATCTTCTTGATGTTCTTCAGGGTTACGTTTGCCATACAGTTCTGACTTTACCCGGCACGAAATCCTTCAACTGCCGGGTTCGCCGCCGGACGCACGAGGTTCCGGCCGCATTACGGCAGTTCTCCACACTGCCGCACCGCAAGTCTAGCGGGTCCTTTGTACCTCCTTTATCGGCGTCACGGCAATTATGAAGTGGAGTAACCGCCGCGCGCTGGAATCCATGGTACGATGCACCTCGAGTATCGCACAAATCGGGCCAATGCGCAAGCCTGGTGCGAAAATCGGCGCCTATTTTTGGTAGAGCCCGACCAGCTCGTAATCGGGATCAAGGACAAAGGTATAGACAACCTTGCCCTTTTCATATTGGCCGATCATGATGACGGTTGCATAGGGAATCTTGTCCTCCTTGCCCGTCGAGCCGAATGCCTCAGCCGAAACCAGCTCCACAAAAGCGCCCGCCTTATCGAGGCGCTCGGAAAACGCGCCCGCAAGCAGATCCGGCGGCACCTGCTCACGCAAATCGGCGCGCACCATGCCCGAAAGCCGCTCATAGTCCTGCGCGCAGGCCAAAGTAAACGCCTCGTTTGCGCGCGTAAGCACCGTTTCTTCATCGTAGCACGCGTCAAGCGGCGGCGCGCTGCAGCCTAACGTCAGCAGCAACGCGGCCAGCAGCAGCGCGAGAAGGCTATTTCGATTCATCTTATTCACTGAGAATCAGCTCCTTTTTCGTTTCCGTTTCCGTTTCCGCACCGGATGGCGTGCCGGGAACCATTTCCGCATCCGCGCGTGGGGCGGACGCCGTGGGGACGGGCCAGCGCAACCGCGCGCGGTAAATGTAATAGACAAGCAGCAGAGAAACCATCAAAAACACGCCCTCAATGAGCAACGGCGCAATGCCAAAGAGCGTGGCCGCGCCCGCGAACGTGTCTACAGCCGCGTGCAGCAGCAGCGCCCAAAAGAAGGGGGCGGCCCGGCGGGTGGCAAGGCTCTCAAGCACCATCACCGACCAGGCGACGTGCATGGGCAAAACGATCAGCCTTTCCGCGCCCGCAAGAAACAGCCCGCCTGCGGGGAGCGCGGCATACTGACCGCTTAACAGGAGCGCAAGCCCATTGACGCCAACCAGCACGGCTGCCTCAAAGCAGCCATGCCCAAGGCCGAAGGACAGCCCATCTTCAAAGCGACGGGTCTTTTTCATAAAGAGCGCCATCACAATCAGGCGGCCGCATTCCTCAAACACGGCGGCGGACACCCCGAGCAGCGCCGCGTACAAATAGGGCATGGCGGTGGAAAGCAACGCAAACCAGGGCTGAAAGGGCAATACGAGCTGCAATAGAGGCAGCCGCGTGAAAAGCTGAAACACCGCAAAGCAGAGCGCGCCCAAAAGGAGAGGCTTGACCAACCCTTTTTTGCGTACAATTGCCCACACCAGCGCGGCAAGGGCCGTGCCAAAGGTGCAGACCAGCATAAAAATAACGCCATAAAGCTCCATGTACAAAGTATAGCACATGGAAAAGAAAAAACAAACATTGTCAATTCGCGCATTTTACGTTATTTTATATACAGGCATCATATTTTATTATTGGGAGGCGCACATGCGCAAGGATGGAATCAGGCTGAAAAATACGAATCCGATGTATACGGTTGTGCCGTACATCATGGACAAGCGCTACGATGCAATGAACATGACGGAGATTGATATCCCGGTCGAGCCGCTGCAAACCTATCTCAACGCAAAGCGCGCGGAGGGGCTGAACATGTCGCATCTCGGCGTCGTGCTCGCCGCTTACCTGCGCATGGTGTCCGAGCTGCCGCAGCTCAACCGCTTTATTGTGAACAAGCGCATCTATGCGCGCACAGAGTTTCCCGTGGGCATGGTTGTGCTTAAGCCCGGCGAGTTGGACGGCACCATGTCTAAAATGTACTTCCAGATGACCGATACCATTTTCGACGTGCACAACAAAATGAACGAGTATATCACCCAAAACCGCGCGCCTGGCGATGTAAACTCCACTGACGATCTCATCCGCACGCTGCTCAGGATTCCGGGCCTGTGCAACTTTGGCGTGTGGCTCTTTAAGGCGCTGGACCGCTACGGCCTGCTTCCGCGCAAGCTGATTGAGGCGAGCCCATTTCATTGCAGCCTCGTCGTGTCAAACCTCGCGAGCATTCGTACGAATCATATTTACCACCATATTTATGAATTTGGCACTGTGAGCGTGCTCATTACCCTTGGCAATATGCGCGAGGTTCCCAAGCGCGTGCGCGGCGAGATCGAGTTTGAGCGCTGCATTCCCATGGGCATCGTGATGGACGAGCGCATCTGCTCCGGCAGCTATTATTCGGCGGCGTTCAAGCGCTTCAGGTATTACCTTGCCAATCCCGCTCTGCTTGAAACGCCCCCGGAAAAGGTTGTGAGCGATTTAGATTCCTGACGGTTCAAAAGGAGGGGATTTACTTGATTAACCCGCTTTCAAACGGCGCGCTTAAGCTCGGCTTTGGCGCGATGCGCCTGCCCGAAAGGGACGGAGAGATCGATCTGCCGCGCTTTTGCGGCATGGTGGACAGCTTTCTTGCCGCGGGCGGACGGTATTTTGACACGGCCTATCCGTATCATGACGGCAAATCGGAGCGTGCGCTGAAGGACGCGCTCGTTTCACGCTATCCGCGCGAAGGCTTTCTGCTTGCCGACAAAATGCCGCTTTGGTTGCTCAATGAGCCGTCCGATCTGGAAAAGACCTTTCAAACCCAGCTTGAGCGAACGGGCGCGGGTTATTTCGATTTTTACCTTTTGCACGCCATAAGCGAAAAGCGCATGGAAACGGTCGATCAAACGGGCGCGTTCGATTATCTTTGCCGCCTGCGTGAACGGGGCCTCATCCGCCGCCTCGGTTTCTCTTTCCATGATACGGCGGAGGTGCTGGACAAGGTGCTGACCGATCACCCCGAAACGGAATTCGTGCAATTACAGCTCAATTATTTCGATTGGGAGAACGATAAGGTGCAGTCCCGCCTGTGCTATGAAACGGCCGTGCGGCACGGCAAGCCCGTGGTCGTCATGGAGCCGGTTCGGGGTGGGTCGCTCGCGCTGCTGCCGGATGCTCTCCGCGCGCCGCTGCTGACAAGCGCGCCGGAGCGCTCCGTCGCATCGTGGGCGCTGCGTTTTGCGGCCTCCATGGAGAACGTAATGGTCGTGCTCTCGGGCATGTCTGATATCGAGCAAATGCGGGATAATCTTTCCACCTTTTCGCCGCTTGCGCCTCTTTCGGCGGAGGAAAACACGCTTTTGCTGCAAACGGGCGAGGCGCTGCGCGCCATCCAGACCGTTCCCTGCACAGGCTGCGGCTACTGCAAGGAGGTCTGCCCAATGGAAATCAATATCCCGGGCGCGCTTTCCGCGCTCAATGCGTTAACCCGCTTCGCCAACCTAGAAAAGGCAAAGGGGGCTTATCGCAACGCGACCGCAAAGGGCGGCAAAGCAGGCGATTGCATTGCTTGCGGCGCGTGCGCGGACCGCTGCCCGCAGAGCATCGACATCCCCGCGCACATGGCCGAGGCGGCCGGGAAGCTGGAGGACTGAACGGGCCGATTTGCACTGAGGATGGGGGAGGGGGAAGCAAATGATCGACCGCAAACAAAAGGTCGCGCTGGGCGGCCTGCCGCAGAAGATTCATATTAAGACCGACGATCCGGCGAGACCCGTTCTGCTCTTTTTGCACGGCGGGCCGGGCGTATGCAACCGGCACACCGTTTTGCGCGACCACGCGGATTTGCTGGACGCCTTCACGCTCGTCGCCTGGGATCAGCGTGGTAGCGGCGGCTCCTATTGGGGCGCGAAGCGCGAAACCCTGACCGTCGATCGTCTTGTGGAGGACGCGCGCGAGCTGGTCGAATGGCTCTGCGGGGAATTTGGCAAGGAAAAAATCTTTATTATTGGCGGGAGTTGGGGTTCCGAGCTGGGCACGCTGCTCAGCTTTCGCTATCCCGAGCGTATCGCCGCCTTCGTCGGCTTTGGTCAGGTTGTAAACGGCGAGAAGAACGAGGCGCTGAGCTTTGCCTTCGCGCTGGAGGAGGCGAAGAAAGCCGGGGATCTTAAGGCTATCGCCACGCTGGAGCGCGTCGGCCCGCCGGTGATGGGCGTGTACAAGGGCGGGCTGGACGGCATGATGGCTCAGCGCAAGATCATGATGAAATACGGCGGCTATTCCCGCTCGGAGAAAAAACGGAGCTATTTTGCTTCCTTTGTCGTTCCCGTTCTGTTTTCCGGGGAATACAGCCCCTCCGATCTATACGGCCTTGTAAAGGGATATCGCTATGTGCTGGACAAAATGTGGCCCGAGGTCGGCGCGACCGATTTTGAAAGAACCTGCACGCGTTTTGCCGTTCCCGTCTTCATTTTCGACGGCGTGCTCGATCAAAACACGCCCGCCGCGCTCGTGCAGCATTGGTTTGATCAAATCGAAGCGCCGCAAAAGGAGCTGGTCTGGTTTGCCGAATCTGGCCATAATCCCATGGGGGACGAGCCGGAGCGATTTAAGGCGTTGCTGCGCGCCCGACTTGGTGCGATAGCAGAAAGGGAGGAAGGCGTATGAGTCTTCAGCAGGAAATACCGCGCACACGTTTCCCGGAAAAGCTTGGTTTTTGCACCTTTTCCACAGCAAGCAACGTGGTCTATCAGTTCAAGAGCCTCTATTATCTCTTTTTTCTCACGAACGTTCTCAAGGTCGACGTGCTGATCGCGGGCGCGATTTTGACCATCGGCACCGTTTGGGACGCGATTAACGATCCCATCATCGGCTTTTGGGCGGTCAATCACAAGTTTAAGTCCGGCGAGCGCTGCCGCCCGCTGGCGCTGTGGTTCTCCGTGCCCTGGGCGATCACCGTCGTGCTACTCTTTACCGATTTTTCCGTTGTACCCAAGCTGACCGCTGTGCTTTCGCTGGCAATCTACCTCGTGTTCGAGTTGTTCAACACCTTCGTGGCCATCCCCTATAACAGCATGGCCGGGCTTGCGACCAACCTCGACGCGGATCGCCGCTCCATCAACGTGTATCGCAATTTGGGCGGCTGCCTGGGCTCCGGCATCGGCGCGGTCGCCTGCCTGCCGCTGCTCAAGCTTTTCGGCGGCCTTGACGCGGGCGGGAACCTCGTCGAGGGCAAAAGCGCGCGCGGCTTCCTTTTCACCGCCATGGTGATGGGGGCGGTGTGCGTAATCGGCTGCGTCGTGCACTACTTTACAACCAAGGAGCGCGTCAAGCCCCTTGCGGCGGAGGAGGAAAAGCTCACCGTCAGGCAGGTCGCCAAAATGCTCTTTGGGTGTAAAAGCTGGGTGCTGAACACCCTGTATATCATTTGCTACGGTGTGATCAATCTGCTTTTGATGAGCTGCCTTACCTATTATGCGACCTATATCATCGGCAGCACGGCGGCGGCCACGCCCGTACAGGCGGCTTACCTTGCCGTATCCGTGCTTACCTCCTTTGCCGTGTCCCCGCTCGACAAAGCGCTTGGGCGCAAACGGACCATGGTGCTCGCGGCGGTGCTGTTTATCCTCGGGAAGCTCTGGTTTATTCTCGATCCGTTCGCGGTCGGCGCGCTGTACACCAACGCCATCACGGTGGGCATCGCGGTAACCATTACCTTCGTCATGTTCAATACGAACCGCAACAACATCGTGGATTTGATCGAGAGGAAGGACGGCCGCCGGCTCGACAGCCTCGTCTCAACGGCCGACAATCTCGCCGCGAAGCTCGCCACGGCGGGTACGACGCTGCTTATCACCGGCGCGCTCAAGCTGGCCGATTTTGACGCGGCGCTCACGCCTGCGCAAATGCCGCGGGCGGCTATCAATACCATCAACGCCATGCTGGGCTGGGTTCCCACCATTGTGGCCGCGCTCATGCTCGTGGTGGTGCTTTTCCTCAATATCGACCGGGATACCAAGCGAATGCTGGCCGAAAAGGAAACGGCGGCAAAGCCTGTGTAACAGCGCACGAGGTCACAAACAACCCCGACGCGAGCAACCGGCAAAGACCGAAGCGCCCATCGCGAGAATATGGAAAATGAAACAAGCTGGCGTCGTTTTCGGGCGGCTCCAGCTTTGTTTTGGTTAAAACGCGCTTATTGCAAAAAACAGACTTGCCGAATGCCGCCATAAAGGACAGGGCCGGAAATCCTGCGCGAAACGCGCTTTTTCGTTATAGAAGATAGATACGCTTCTCGCGCTCCGCGACGATTGTGCCGATGCGGCGCGCGCAGGGAAGGTTGCCCGTAAGCGCGGAAAGCAACGCGTCGGCGTCCTCCTTTGCAACGGCCATGAGCAGCCCGCCCGAGGTTTGCGGATCAAACAGCGCGTCCTGCAAGGGGAGCGGCACGCTTCCCACGTCCACCTGCGGCCCGGCATAGCGGCGGTTGCGGTACATGCCCTCGGGCAAAATCCCAATCTCCGCAAACGCCAGCGCGCCTTCAAGAATGGGAACGGAGGCCGTATCCACCTCCGCCGAAGCGCCGGATGCCTGGGCCATTTCCAGCAGGTGTCCAAGCAGGGAAAAGCCCGTCACATCCGTGCACGCGTGCACAGCAAAGCGCGTCATGCAATCGCGCGCGGCTTTGTTGAGCGTCGTCATCTGCCTGCGCAGCGTTTCAATCGTTTCATCGGACACCAGTCCGCCCTTGCGCGCGGAGGAAAGAATCCCCACGCCCAGGGGCTTGGTGAGCAGCAGCGCGTCGCCCGGAAGCGCGCCTCCGTTTTTCAGGATGCGGGCAGGGTCCGCAAAACCCGTGACGCTCAAACCGTATTTGGGCACGTCGTCGTGGATGCTGTGCCCGCCGGTGAGAATCGCGCCCGCGTCGTATACCTTGTCGTAGCCGCCCGCCAGAATGGCGCGCACGTCGGAGGGGGCCATCTTCTCCGGCACGCAGAGGATATTGAGCGCAAGCTTGGGCTCCGCGCCCATGGCGTAGATATCCGAAAGCGCGTTGGTTGCCGCGATCTGACCGAAGATATAGGGATCCTCGTCGATGGGCGGAAAAAAATCGAGCGTCTGCACAAGCGCCAGCGTGTCGCTCACGCGGTACACGGACGCGTCGTCACTCTTGTCAAAGCCGACAAGCAAATTCTCGTCGAAGCGTACGGGCAGACCGCCAAGCAGCTCCGCGAGCACGCCCGCGCCAACCTTTGCGCCGCAGCCCGCGCAGCTTGCAAGCTTGGTGCGCATTACATCATCCGTCATGCTTTTATGACCCCCGTGAGAAACAAAACGGCCTCCAGCACGCCGCCCGCCACGCTCAGCGCCTTATCGGAAATGAGATAGCAGTGCTCCACGCGGCAGCGGGGGTCGACATCTCCGCACTTCATGCCCGCGTGCACCTGCGTTCCGTCCGGCAGCAGCCCGCGCAGTACGCCCCCGATGGCTGCGCAAATGGGCGCGTCGCCCGCGCAGGCACAGAGCTGTCCGGCTTCGACGATATCGCCGATCCGCGCTACGCCGCGAAAAACGCCCGCCTCAGGCGCGCGCAGGATGCGCTCGAGCGTGAAGCCGCCCACGTCGCCCGGCACGCCCGTATTGGGAATGGCTCCGCCGGAAGTATACACACGCCCAAGCCTGTGCCCGCGCATGGTTTCCACCACCGCGTGGCAATCCGTCCCAGCCGTAAAGCCGGGGCCGAGCGCAATGACGGCGGGCGCGTCGGTTATGGCCGTGCCCAGATTCTTTTTTGCAAGGATGGCGTCCACCACAACGGTGGGTTCAAGAAGCCCGCGGCATGCGGCGCGTTCGTCCGCAAGCACGGCGATATCGCCCTCGCGGATGATTTCGCGCGCGGCGGCTGCGTCGCGGGCAAAGCGCGCGCGCACGCCCTCCACCGTGGTTTCTCCGTTTGGAATGGCCTCCGAAAAGCACACCGTGCGCCGGATGGACGTAGGGAAGGGCAGATCCGTCATGACAATCTGAAAGCCCGCGCGATGCAGGCGGTAGGCTACGCCGCTGGCCAGATCCCCGGCGCCCTTGATGAGCACAAGCATAGGTACACCTCAAACGTTATTCTGCATTGAGGATAACACGCGGCGCTTCGCCTGTCAATCACACGCACGTTTCCATGACCTGTTGAGCATTGCGCGCAAAAGGAGAGCATTTCATTTTTTTGCTTAAAAATAGAATGCGCTATCTGCGCTGGCAGAGCGGACAGAAGTACACAGCGCCGCCCATGTAGGCTGCCTTTTCGATGGGTGTTCCGCAGCGCGGGCAGGGCGTGCCGAGGGTATCCTTGCAAAGCCGTTGCGCATAGCCGCCGGGCTTGCCGAAGAAATCACACTCCGTGGCGCGGCCGCCAGCCGCGCACATGGCGGAAAGCGTATCCCGTACCCAATGGTACAGCGCCGCAAGCTCGTCTTTTGAAAGCGTACGCACATCGCGGCGCGGATCGAGCCGCGCGTTCCATAATATGTCCTGCAAAACGCCGTTGCCCAGCCCGGGAATGCGCTGTTCCGTGGCAAGAAAGCCCTTGACCGACAGCTTCGCGCCGCCATCCGGCATGAGCCCCAGAAAATAAGGCAGCGAAAACGCCGCCGAGAGTGCGTCCGGCTTGTCCGCCGAGGAGCGATAATACGCATGCTCACAAAGCGCGGGCGCGCTTAAGCCGATATAACCGTACATCTGAACGGAAACCGACAGCGCGCTGCCGTCGTCAAAGCGGACAAGGAGCTGTCGTTTCCTTGGCTCCGGCGTGCCGGGCGCGCAGTAGCGGGGGTAAGCGCCGTCGGAGAAAAACAGCATAAGCTCGTCCGTATCTAGCTCCACAATGCCGCCGTGCCCGCACGCGCCGCGCACGGTCTGGCCGCGCAAAAGCGCGTCGTAGCGCTCCTTGCAGTCGGAAAAGAACGCGAAGCGATGCGGGGTTTGCTCAACCTCAACCGAAACAATTTTTCTGCCCGCGAGCGTATTGCGCATTTGCGCCGAAATCACGCGGCTTTCGGGAAATTCCAGCATGGGCAAGCTCCCTTCAGTCAATAAATGAGTCGTCCGTTTCCGCGCTTTCCTCGCGCTCCGCGTCGAGCCTTGCCCGCTGGGAAAGAAGATGCGTCAAATCCTCTTTCGTAAGCGGCTGCTGCGGCGTGCCCATGCAGGCCGCGCAGGTAAAAAAGCAATTGGGGCAGATGCAGCGGCAATCCAACCCCCGTTCCTGCTGCACCATATATGTTCCGCAAACTTGACAGCTACAGCGCATCGATTTTTCCCCGTTTCTTTTCTTCCCTGTTATTATATGCTATACTCATACCCATGAAAAGACTTGTTTCGCTCTTTTTTGCGTGCGCGGCCTTTCTCTGCGCCGCGCTTTCGGGGGGCGCGCCGGCCCGGGCCGCAAACGCGGCGGACGGGCTCGACAGCGACGCGCTTTACCGCTTGCGACTGCGGCTTGACGATCTAGGTTATTTTGACGCGCCCGCCCCGGAGGTTGCGGACGAAGCGCTCAGCCTCGCGCTCGAGGGCTTTTCGGGCGATGCGGAAGGCGCGCCCGCGCTTCTTGGCGCGGTCTTTGCCGCAAACGCACCGGCCCGTGCGCTGAACGCTTCACACGTTTTTAACGCGCCCGCGCCCGCACAGGCGCTCATCGGCCGTCTGTCCGATTGGGAAACCGTGCGGACAAAGCTGGCCATGGGGGCGAGCTATGTGGTAACCAGTTGCGTAAGCGGCTCCGTGCTGCACGCGAGCTACGACGACGGCGAGGCGGGTTTTGCCGCCATGACGCCGGTTTCCCCCTGGGACGCGGCAACCGTGCTCGGGCTTTTTGGCGATTTGCGTTCGCTCGACAAGCACCCGGTCACCGTCGCGATCGGCAGTGCGCGCATCGCGGCCTCGCTTACGCTTGATCCGCGCGCGGACGCGGCGGATGCGATCAATGCCGGGCAATTTCGTCTGTATTTTGAAAACGCGCCCGCGCATGTCGGCGGCCTGACCGACGCGGAGCATCAGGCGGTCGTTTTAACGGCTGGGTATTAAGAAGAGCGGCTTGCCAAAACAATATAAAACGGGCCCGGCGATGCATGCGCCGGGCCCGCTGCATCTCATCAGCCGCGCCGCGCCTTAACTGCTGCGCTGGGCAATGCCCTTGATGGCAGAGAGCGCCCAATCGTGATCGTCCAGGGTCACGACCGTGCCACAGTAATCGCAGCGGCCCGTCTGCTTGATGGACATGGGCGCGCCGCAGTTGGGGCAGGCCACGTCCGTCATGGAATCCTTCTCCAGCGTCTTGCGATCCTTTTGACGCGTCAACTTCCAATCATAGGTCATAAACAGCTCTTTGTTCGCGTTGCCGCGCACGGTCTGGCCTGTTTGATCGTTTACAGTATAATCGCAGATGCGCGTATTCAAGCGTACGATCAATACGTCGTTGTCCGCCTCCTGCATATACTTGCTGATGCGCGCGTCGAGCACCGCGATGCGCTCGACCCGGTTTGTCACGCCCTGCTTGATCAGCTCCTGCAACTGCCTGTTCATTTGATTAAAGAGCGAATCGCTCATCACGGCGCGCATGGGCTCCCAATCCTTGTTTTGCCAGGCATTCTGCATCTGTACATAGATGTTCCCAATTTGCTCGCAAAACGCCTGCTCGTTAAAGAGCGGGTCCTTCTCCTTGAGGCGTTCGAGCGGAATGCCCTCGCCCTCAAAGGAGGCGGTGTACATCTGCTGCGCCGTGGAACGGCCCGAGCCGCCGCCCTTTACGTTTTTCAGCACAACGACGATAATAACGATGACGACGATTGCCACAATCACAAGATCGAAACCGTCGCTTTCGCTCTCGTCAGAGTCAATATAGGAATAATCGTTGCCGGAGCTCCAGCCGGAATCGCTCCCCCAGTCGGAGCTGCTGCCCCAATCCGAGCTGCTTCCCCAGTCAGAGCCGCCGCCCCAATCGGAATCGCCGGAAAAATTGCCCGCGTCCGCAAGCCCTGACGCGGCAAGCGCGGTCAGCAGGCACAGTGCGAGCACCGCAATGATAGCGCGTTTCATGAATCGTTTCACGGAGCAAAACCCTCCATCGTATGTATATGGATATCATAGTACAAAATATCCGTTCCGACAAGAGAAAACTAGGCTTTGGCAATAAGCTCCGTGTATTGGCCGCCTGCATCCACGCGCACAATGCGCTCGAGATCCGCGTGCATGCAAGCGGCGCAGGGATCTGCCGCCTGATAGCGCACGCAGGTTCCGCAGCTCGCGCTTAGCTGCCTTGGCACGGGCGCAAGCCGCGCGGCAACGCCAGCGGCCATGAGGCTCCGGTGGCTCCTCATGGCTGCAAAATGCGTGTAAAAGGTCGCGATATAATCCGTCACCCTACTTTTTCAACGTGAGGACGTACGCGCCGTCCGCCTCCGCCACGGCGGCGGAAAAGCCCCGCGCCCCGGCGAAGCGGAGGATGTTCTCCTTCGCGGCTGGATTGTCCACCCATGCTTCCATTTCCGTTTCGCCCCGCGCGGCGGCGCGCTGCACGCGCAGCACGGGCTCAGGGCAAGAAAGACCGCGCAGCTCCAGCTTCTCCATCGCTTACGCCTCCTTTTCCATATTGCAAAGGCCGGTCACGGTGAGTACGGCAAAGCCGATGCACACGGCGATCATCCCGCCCGGAGTCGCGCCCTTGCCGGACGAAGCGAGTCCGAAATTATGCGCTACGGACGCGCCAACGATCAGGCCCGTTACGGTCACGGCCGCGCCGGAATCGCCCTCGCCCGCCAAAATGAGCTGGCGCAGCGGGCAGCCGCCGAGGAATACGCTTCCCCAGCCAACCAGCGCCATGCCGAGGAAATTCCACAGCCAGTCCGTATGCGCGACGGGCTGCTCGGCAAAGGAGAGCTTAAATGTGCCGAGCAAAAGGTTGCCCACAACCGTTGTGGCAATAACGGCCACAAAGCCCCAAAGCATGGAAAAATCGGAAAACAGCATCGCGTCACGCGAGGCCGCAACAGTGCAAAAGCGCGTGCGCTGCGCAAGCGCGCCGACAATAAGCCCGCCCGCAAGCGAAAGAAGCGCGGCCGCGTGCAGCGCGCCTGGCCCGCCGCCCGCTTCGGTCTGCTTGAGCAGTTGCGGGAGGACGAGCGCAATAACCATGAGCGCCACCATAAGCGCCGGGAATATGCCGCCCTCCGTCAGGCTCTGGGGATACGCGCGCTTGAGCGAAAAGCCCTTTTTCAGCCAAAGGACGCCGATGAAGATGCCGAGCACAAAGCCGGGCAGCGCCGCAAGCGCATTGAGATCGCCGCCGCCGATGCGGAGCATCATACGCAGCGGGCAGCCCAGAAAAACCAGCGCGCCGATCATCACAAACACTGCCACGATAAAGCGCGTCATGGGCGAGGAGCCGCCGCGCGGGCGGTATTCTTTTGCAAGCACAGAGGCTATAAACGCGCCCAGCACAAGGCCCGGTATTTCCGGCCTAACCACCTGCACGGCCGCCGCGGAATGCAGCGAGCACGCGCCAGCGATGTCTCTCAGGAAGCAGGCGATGCAAAAGCCCATGTTGCCGGGATTGCCAAGGGCGCTGAGCGCGACCGCGACCGCGCCGATGACAACGCCCGTGAGGATGATGAAACCTTTCTTCTTCATGCAATAAACCCATCCGTTCTTGTGTTTTAATTCGCGAACGGCTATACTGTACCATATGAATTCGTTATATGCAAGTGAGGATAACGAAATGGAGCGAAAAAATATCTATCTGGATCATGCGGCAACCGCCTGCCCGAAGGCGCCGGGCGTAAGCGAGGCCATGCGCGCGTATACGGACACGCTTTGCGCCAATGTCGGCAGGGGCGATTATGCGCGCGCATACGACGCGGCGGCAATCGTGCTGGAGGCGCGAGAGCGGCTGTGCGCGCTGTTTCATTTCGACGAGCCGGACTGCGCGGTGTTTACCCCTGGGCAGACCTTTTCGCTCAATTGCGTGCTAAGCGGCTTTTTGCGGCCGGGCGACCATGTGCTTGTTAGCAGTCTGGAGCACAACGCCGTGATGCGCCCGCTCAACGCGCTTACGCGCATGGGCGTCAGCTTCGATCGCATCCCCTGCGGGCCGGAGGGTGAAACGGAGCCGGAAAGCCTCCTTCCGCTTCTGCGGCACAATACAAGGCTCGCGGTGCTGACGCACGCGTCCAACGTGTGCGGCACGCGCCTGCCCGTGGGGGAAATAGGCGCATTGCTTTCGACCCGCGGTATTCCGCTTGTGCTGGACGCGGCGCAAACGGCCGGGCACGTACCCATCGATTTTCAAGCGTTTGGGCTTTCTGCGCTCTGCATTCCGGGGCATAAGGGGCTGCTCGGCCCGGCGGGCGTGGGCGCGTTGCTCATGAAGCGCGCGTTTGCCGCGCAGGTAACGCCGCTGGTGACGGGCGGCACGGGCAGCGCGTCGGATCAGGAATGGCAGCCCGACTATATGCCGGATAAATTCGAGTCAGGCACGCTGAACCTGCCCGGCATTTTCGGGCTGAACGCGGCGCTGCGCTTTCTTGCGGAAACGGGCGTGGAAACGCTCGGCGCGGAGGAAACGCGCCTTACCAAGCGCTTTTTGCGGGGCGTAAGCGCCATGCGGGGCGTGCGCGTGCTGGGCAGGCGAGAGTCCTTTGGGCGCGTGGGCGTGGTTTCCCTTTCGTTTGACGCGCTGGACAACGCGGAGGCCGCCGCGCGGCTCGACGCGCAATTTGGCATCGCGACGCGCTGTGGACTGCATTGTGCGCCTGCCGCGCACAGGACGCTGGGGAGCTTCCCAGCCGGCAGCGTGCGCTTTTCCTTTGGCTACGGCAATACGGAGCGCGATATCGACGCGGCACTCGCCGCGCTCGAGACGCTGATCGGGGGCAGGTAGGGAATACGCCCCTGAGCAAAAAGCGGAGGCACAATCGCCTCCGCTTTGTTTTCTGTTGTGTCTGCGGGCATTGCCAACGCTTGGCAAGTCCTCGCTCAGGGTGTTACGGGCGCGATTATCGGCGTGGGCGACGGCTCGGGCGTAGGCGTGGCGGGCGGGGGCGTTATCACAGGCCCAAGCGTGGGGGAGGGTCCTACGCGCATTTCGCCCGCAAATGCCTTATAGGTGGACAGCGCGAGCTTTTCCGAGCGCACAAGCGTGCCGTTGAGGTAGTATTCTTTGTAGGATTGGTAGATGGAGCCGTTTTGCCGCGCAACGACTACCTCGGACGCGCCCGCGGGCAGGGTTTCGTCCAGCACCTGAACCAGCTCGGTATCGGGCTCGAGCGTTTCAATTTTCTTGCTGCTGAGCTTAATCTGGTCGTATTCCGTCGTGTCAAAGGGCACGCCGTAAATTTCAAAATAGACCCGCTTGCTCTCCGTATAGCAGAAAATCACGATATCGCTGCCCGTATTGTTCTTAAACTTAAAATCGATGATATTGCCCACCGAGTTGATGGTCGCGTCCAGACCCTTGGAAACGTAGCTTACGGGCATGGAATGATTGCGCCGCTCCACAATTTCAAGATCGGCCTTGACCGCCGCATTATACAGGGTGGAGGAGAGCTGGCACACGCCGCCGCCGGCCTGCCGGTCGGTCGCACCGCTGACATAGGCGTTGGCCTCCTTCCAGCCGTTGGAATAGGTGCGAACGCCCAGCTTGTCGTTTGAGGAAAAAACCTCGCCGGGCTTAAGCACGGTGCCGTTCATGAGCTCGACGCCCTTTTTGATGTTGTAAACGCGGTTGGATTCGCTGCCGGAAAAGCTGGTGTCAGCCGCGCCCCGGAGCTTGTAGGAAGCGGCGAGCATTTCCTTGGTGACGGATGGCTCAACCTGAAGCACGGGGATGGGGATGGCCGCCGTGCTGCCGCTCGAAATCGCGTCTGTAATGGCGCTTGCCAGCTCCTCCTCAAGCACCGTTACGCCCGGCACGGGATCGGTATAGCCAATGCTGCGCACGTCGCCGGATTCGATGTATACGCTTGCGTTCTGCGCCGCTTTATTGATGGAGAGCGCAATTTCGGATACCCGCGCCGCGACGGGCGAAAAATCATAGCTGGCCGTCAGCGAAAAGGCGCGGCCGTTCAGCTTTACATCCTCCGCCTCCTTCAAGGCGGTTGCGTAATCGCCGGTCTTTCCGAGCTGCGAGGCGGAAGCAAGCACCGCGTCGAGATCGCAGGAGGCGGTGATCAAGCCCAGGTCAAAGGCGTAGATCTCATCTTCAAAGGTGAGCTGAAGCATGCCGGAGGGCGCGCAGCTCTGTATGTGCGAGGCAAGCGCGTTTTTGGCCTCGCTCATGGTCATGCCGCCGATGCTTACGCCGTCCACAGTGACGCCCTCAAGAAAGTGCTCCGAGCCGGTCAAAGCCTCAAAGGCGGCGATTTGCTCGGCCTGCTCCTGCCTGCGCGCCTCCTCCTGCGCCAAAAGCGCGGCTGCCTCTTCCCGCTCCTGCCTGCGTCCAATCACGAAAAACGCGATAAACAGGGTGATCAAAAGAACGATCAGGCCCATGAGAACGATCAGGATAATCCGTTGCTGGGTGCTGGTGCCGTGAAGAAATCCTCTCTTCTTTTTCCGCATCTTCTTGCGGTAAATTTCCTCCACGGGAAGCAATCCGTTTTCCATGTGCAGGCGTACCCCCTTTGCTGGTGCGAACATTCTACTTGATTATGACGCTGTTTGCATGTAAATTCCAATACGCAGCGCCATTTGTTACAAATTGTTCATGCCGTCTCCCCGATTGAAGGAAAACATGGCATAGGACAACCCCATCAGCGCAAGCCGGGCCGCGAAAACCGTTGTCCGTTTGACGCCGTTATGCTATATTGTAGACATGATACGCAAATTGCAAACTTCCGCTCCGAAGGGGCAAAAAAAGGACGGTCCTTCGCCCGCCTCGCACAAGGCCGCGGGCAGGTCGCCCATGGACGCCGCGCTCTCCTGCCTTGGCTACGCCGCGCGCACCTGCCGCGAGGTGGAGCGCTATCTCGACGAAAAGGAATACGGCGAGGTAGAGATTTATGAGACGGTGGAGCGCCTGAAGGAACTCAATCTGCTGGGCGACGAAGCGTACTGCCGTTCCTTTGTGGAATCCCGCTTGCGGGCGAAGCCTGTGAGCCGCCGCCACCTGCGCGAACAGCTTGCCGCGCACGAGGCGGAGCCGGAGGCGATAGAAGCCGCGCTTTCCGCTGTGAGCGACGGGCAAGAGCTTGATAACGCCGCCGCGCTTGGGGAAAAGTATATGCGTAAGTACGCGGAAACGGAGCCGCGCGAACGCGCGCGCCGCGTATCGCAGCGCCTGTACGCCTGCGGCTTTGACAATGGCGTTATTCGCGCCGCACTGGAGCGTCTTTTTGAGGGCGCGGAGGATACGGATGATTTTGGGAACGGGGATTGATCTGTGCGAGATTGCCCGCATGGAAAAGGCAGTGCAGGCGGAAACCTTTGTGCGTCGCGTGTTTACCGCAAGCGAGCGCGCGTACGCGGCGGCGCATAACGCGCGGCCCGAGGTGTACGCTGGCATGTACGCCGCCAAGGAGGCCGTCGCAAAGGCGCTTGGCACGGGCGTTTCGGGCTTTGCCATGACGGATATCGAAATTCTGCACCGCGAAAGCGGCGCGCCCAGCGCGCTTTTGCACGGCCTTGCCGCCGCGCTTGCGGGCAGCGCCTCCGGCGCGCTCATGCACATATCCATTTCGCATGACGGCGGGTTTGCCGTTGCGCAGGCTGTGTGGGAGAGCGCGGTATGAATGCCGCAACGCCTGCGGAGCTTACGCGCGTGGAGATAAGCGCGCTCCTGCCGCCGCGCCCTGTTGCGAGCAACAAGGGCGAGAACGGTCGCGCGCTGCTTTGCGTGGGCAGCGAAAGCTATACGGGCGCGGCGTTGCTTTCCTCTGCGGCCGCCCTGCGCGCGGGCTGCGGCATTTTGTTCGCGGCGGTTCCCGCGCGCGTGAAGCCCGCCTTCTGCGCGCTGCCGGAAGCCGTCTGCCTGCCAGTTGGCGCGGGCGGAGATTGGGACAAAAGCGCGCTGGATGGCGCGCTTGCGTTGCTTTCCGGCAAGAACGCGCTATGCGTGGGCTGCGGTATGGGAAATATGGCGGACGCGCGTTTGCTCGCCGCCGTGCTGGAAACGGGCCTTCCGCTCGTGCTGGACGCGGACGCGCTCAATTTTATGGCTGCGCGGCGCGAGTGGCTCGGCCGTCTCCATCCAAAGGTCATATTAACGCCCCATGCGGGCGAAATGGCGCGTCTGACCGGCCTGAGCATGCAGCAGATCAAGGCGGACACCGCGGACGTTGCCCGCGCATATGCGGATGAATGGAACTGCGTCGTGCTCCTTAAGGACGCGGTGAGCATGATTGCGGAAAAGGATCGCCGCCGCGTCAATACTGCCGGCAATGCGGGCCTTGCCAAGGGCGGCAGCGGCGATGTGCTGGCGGGCCTTGTAACCGGACTCCTCGCGCAGGGCCTTGCGCCCTTCGACGCGGCCTGTGCGGGCGCGTTTCTGCTGGGAAGCTCTGCCGATACGGCCCTCGAGCTGCTTGGAAACCGCATGCTCATGGCGACGGATGTGCTTTCCGCCGTGGCGGGCACGCTGCACGCGCTCGCGCGATAAAGCGGCCCCTACACGCAAACCAAGAGCCGCCTCGTTTTTGCTAGGCGGCCCTTTCGATTTTTCGCATTCCTTTTTAAATGTAAACGCGCGGCACGCGGTCGCTGATGCTAAGGAGGATTTCGTAGCTGATGGTATCGCCCCACGCGGCCAGCTCGTCGGCCGTAATACGCGCGTCGCCCTGCCGGCCAAGCAGCACCGCCTCATCGCCCGTCTGCACGTCCGCGAGCTCCGTAACGTCGCAAAGAATCTGATCCATGCACACCGTGCCAATCTGCCTGACTCGCTTCCCGTGAATCAGCACCTCCGCCCTGTTGCTGAAAGTGCGCTTATAGCCGTCCCCGTAGCCAACAGGGAGCGTAGCCACGGTGGTGGGGCGGGTCGCCACATAGGTAAGCCCATAGCTTACGCCCTCGCCCGCCTCGATGCGCTTCACATGCGAAACCTCGGTTTTCCAGCTCAGCACGGGCAGCAGCGCTTCGCAGGGCTTTCCGTTTGGATGATAGCCGTACATGGCGATGCCGCCGCGCACCATATCGTAGCAAAACTGGGGCAGATCGAGAATCGCGCCGCTGTTGGACGCGTGAACGACGGGGCTGTAGCCGCGTGCGCGCGCCGCCGCTACGAACGCCGAAAAACGCGCCGCCTGCCCGGCCGTAAAACTCTTGTCTTCGATTTCGGATACGGCAAAGTGCGTAAACATGCCGTCGAAGCGCAGATTCGGGCAGTCTGCAAGGAGCGAAAGCGCCTTTTCAAATTCATCAAGGCTCCGAAAGCCGATGCGGTTCATGCCGGAATCGATTTTAAAGTGAAAGGGCGCGGTCACGCCCAGCCTTTCTGCCGTCTGCTGCAAATGCAAAAGCGCCCCGCAGGTGAAGATTGTGGGCGTTAGCCCGCTGTCGAGCACATGTTCCATGGCGCGGGGCGCGGTTGCGCCGATGATGAGGATGGGGGCCGTAATGCCCGTTTCGCGCAGCACGTCGCCCTCGTCCGCAATCGCCACGCCGAGATAGTCCGCGCCCGCCTCGAGCGCCGCCATGCCGCAGGCGCGGATGCCGTGCCCATAGGCGTTGGCCTTGATGACGGCGAGGAACTTGACGCCCTGCGGGCACATGGCGCGCAGCACGCGGATATTGTGCCTGAAATTTGAAAGCGAAACTTCGCAGTAGGTTTCCCGAAGCATGGTCTTACGCCTCCCGCGCGTCGTATACCCGCGCGCCATTCACAAGCGTGAGCACGCAGCGTGCGCGCGTATCGAAGGGATGCCCGTCGTAGACCGCGAGATCCGCGTCCTTGCCGGGGTCGAGGGAGCCAATCCGCGCGTCGAGGCCCACGGTGCGCGCGGGCTCGATGGTAATGGACGCAAGCGCTACGTCCTCGGGCAGTCCGCTGCGCACGGCCAGGCCCGCGCAAACGGGCAGATACTGAATGGGGATGACAGGATGATCGGTCATCATGGCGAAGGGAATGCCCGCCTGCCAGAGGATGCGGGGCGCGTCGTAGCTCAAATTGCGCAGCTCGATCTTGCTCCGCTCCGAGAGCAGGGGGCCGACAATGATGCGCGCGCCCAATTCGTCGAGCTGGGGCTTGAGCACGTCGGTGATAAGATGCCCCTCCGTGCAGTGCTCGATGGTGATGCGGATATGGAATTCCCGCGCGAGCCGCAGGGCCGTTAGGATATCGTCGGCTCGGTGCGCGTGAATTTTCATGGGCAGCTCGCGTGAAAGCACGGGCAAGAGCGCCTCCATGGCCATGTCCTTGGCGGGCGACTTGTCCGGGTCCGTCTTGCCGCGTTCCTTTGCGGCGGCGTACTCCTGCGCGTCGGTGAGCGTTTTGCGAAAGAGTGAAGCGATGGCCATGCGCGTAAGCGGCGTGACCTTGTTCCCCCCGTAAACGACCTTGGGGTTTTCACCCACGGCAGCCTTCATGGCGACGGGGGCCAGAATCAGCTTTTCGTCGAGCGAGGCTCCGGCTGTTTTGAGCGCCGCGAATTGCCCGCCGATCACGTTCGCGCTCCCCGGACCCGTCACAAGCGTGGTCACGCCCGCGCGGCAGCCCTCCATAAAGCAGGGATCGAAGGGGTTGAGGCCGTCTATGGCCCGCATTTGCGGGGTGATGGGATTGCTGCTTTCGTTCCCGTCCGCGCCCTCCGTGCCCATGCCGTCCTCCCACATGCCCACGTGGCAATGCGCGTCGATAAAGCCGGGGAACACGCTCCGCCCGGCGAGGTCGATTTCCTCCGCGCCCGGCGCGGACAGTCCCTCGCCAAGCGAAATGATTTTTCCGTTGTCGGTGAGAAGGTCTCCCCGGAAGGGCGTCCGGGTTACGGGGTAAAGCAAAGCGTTTTTCAGCAGCAGCATGCGTATCTCCATTTCCTGCGCATTTCGAGCGCGCACAAATAAACGCGCATGCGCAAAGCACATCTCATATTATTGCGGTTTTTCTGAAAAAGGCAATCCCTTTTATGAAAATCCTTCGCTGGGCGCATACGCTTTTTTTATCATAGAGCGTGTTTTGTTAAAAAATCTCCATTTTCAACAAGCGTTGCACAAAGGCTGCGCATGTCCATGACCAATACGCCGATGGCGCGCTGCAAACACAGGGCATGTTCATGAAAGCTTTTCAGGCAATTAGGCGCTCTGTGCGCCTGTGTAATCGATTCTTGCGGCTTCGTTTTGAAGTTTTCTTCAAAATCAGCGCGAAAACTCTTTCTCTGCAAGCCGCAGACTTTTTCATGAACATGCCCTGGCTGCAAACACGCTTTGCGTTGACGGCGGGCCGCGCGACGTGGTACGATAAGCAAAATTTACAGTGGGAACGGCGGTATGAACGAAAAAGTCCTGACAACCCTTGAATACGATAAAATCGTCGCGCTGATCAGCTCGCACCTCGCCTCGGACGTCGGCAGGGAGGCGGCTTCGCGGCTCCGCCCGGCGGGGAGCCTTGCGGACGCGGAAACGCTTTTGACGCAGACCTGGGAGGCGGACGCGATCTACCGTCGCACGGGCCGCACGCCCATCGACGGCTTCCCGGACATCCGGGATTTATTGCGCCGCGTGCATGCCGCGCTGGCGCTGTCGGCGGGCGAATTGCTACAGGTGGCGGCCTGCCTGCGCGTTTCCCGCTGTGCGCGCGAGGTGCTGCACGACGGCGACGCGGAGGGCCTCCTTGCCATGATGGCAAACAGGCTGACCGCGCGCCGGAGCGTAGAGGAAGAGATTGCGCGCTGCATTCTTTCGGAGGACGAGATTGCGGACAACGCCTCGCCCGAGCTTGTGCGCATCCGCAGGCAAATTCGCATTGTCAACGAGCGCGTGCGGGAGAAGCTGAACGCCATGATTCGCGGCGCCTCGAGCCAGAAATATTTGCAGGAGTCCATCATCACCATGCGCAACGGCCGCTTCGCGCTGCCTGTCAAGGCCGAGTACCGCAACGAGGTGCCGGGCCTTGTGCACGATCAAAGCGGGAGCGGCGCGACGCTTTTTATCGAGCCAGCGGCCTGCGTGGAGCTGGGCAACGAGCATAAACGGCTGCTGGCGCAGGAGCGCACGGAGATTGAGCGCATCCTCGCGGGCTTGACGGCCATGGTTGATCCGCTGGCGGACGAGCTGGCCGGGAGCCTTGTCATTTTGGGCGCGCTCGATCTCATCTTTGCCAAGGCCGTGACCGCGCGCGATATGCGCGCGCACCGGCCGATGCTGACCGACGACGGCAGGATCTTTATTTTAAAGGGCCGTCACCCGCTGCTGCCGAAGGAGAGTGTAGTGCCCGTAGATATCTGGCTGGGCGACGCGTTTACCACGCTCATTATCACCGGCCCGAATACGGGCGGCAAAACCGTTACGCTGAAAACAGTGGGGCTCTTTACGCTTATGGCCATGTCGGGCCTGTTCGTGCCAGCCGACGAAGGCACGCGGCTTTCCGTATTCAGCGGGGTTTTTGCCGATATTGGCGACGAGCAGTCCATCGAACAGTCGCTTTCGACCTTCTCCTCACACACCAAAAACATCGTGCGTATTCTGGAAAGCGCGGACGAGCGCTCCCTTGTGCTGCTCGACGAGCTGGGCGCGGGCACGGACCCCGTGGAGGGCGCGGCGCTTGCGCAGGCCATTTTGGAAACGCTTTTCAAGCGCGGCGCGCGTACCGTGGCCACCACGCACTATAGCGAGATCAAGGCCTTTGCGCTCACCAAAAGCGGCATGCAAAACGCGAGCATGGAATTTGACGTGGACAGGCTTTGCCCAACCTACCGGCTGTTTATCGGCATTCCCGGAAAATCCAACGCCTTTGAGATTTCCCGCCGACTCGGGCTTGACGAAGCGGTTATAAGCCGCGCGGCGGAGTATCTCGGTAAAAAGGACGTGGCCTTTGAGGATGTGCTTTCCGGCGCGGAGGAAGCCAGAAGGAACGCGGAGGCCGCCTTGCGGGAAGCAAAGCAGGCCCAGTATGACGCAGAGCGCATCCGCGGCGAGCTTACCAAAGAAAAGCAAAAGCTGGAGGATGAAAAAACGCTCCTTCGCCAAAAGGCGAAGGAGGACGCGCGGCGCATGGTAACGGAGACCCGTGCGGAGATGGAAAACCTGATTCGCGAGCTGCGCAAGATCAAGGATATCGACCCAAAGGCGCTCGAGCGCGCCATACAGGAGCAGCGCGACGCGATGCGCAAAACGGAGGAACGCCTTTCTGAGCAGATGACCGCCAGGGAGAGCTATGGGGAAGCGCCCAAATCGCTCCGCCCGGGCGATCGGGTGAAGCTGATCACCATGGGGCAGGAGGCGACGGTGCTCAAAGCGCCGGACGCGCGCGGCGAGGTGCAGTTGCAGGCGGGCATTATCAAGCTCAGCGCCCAGCTTGCCGACCTGCGCGTGATCGAGCCGCCGAAAAAGAAGCAGACGGGGGGCAGCCGCGTGGTGCTCGCGCCGCAGCGGGAGAGCGGCTTTCTCGAGCTGGATTTGCGCGGGAAGCTTGTGGACGAGGCCATCCTCGAGATCGACCGCTATATCGACGACGCGCACGTGACGGGCCTCAAGGAATTCTCCGTGATCCACGGCAAGGGCACGGGCGCGCTGCGCGCCGGCGTGCAGAATTATCTGCGCTCGCATCCGGCGGTAAAGAGCTTCCGCATCGGCGCGTACGGCGAGGGCGACGCGGGCGTGACCGTCGTTACGCTTAAATAACGGCAGTCTTGCGAATTTTTTGGACAAATACCGCATGCCATGGTATACTAAACAGGTATGTGTATGGAAATTTCCGCATGAAAGGCAACACGCCGCAATGCGCGCTGCAACGGAGGAGTCTGTATGGAAAACAACACCATTCTGGTCATTGACGACGACCGAAATATTCTCGCCATTATCGAGCTGTATCTGCGCAAGGCGGGCTTTCAGGTGAGCACCTGCGCGGACGGCGCTTCGGCCATGGCGGCCTTCCACGAAACGCGTCCGCAGCTTGTAGTGCTCGACGTGATGCTGCCCGGCAAGGACGGCTGGTCGATTCTGCACGATATCCGCATGGAGAGCGACACCCCGGTCGTAATGCTTACCGCCAAGGGCGACACCGGCGACCGCGTGCAGGGCCTGGAGCTGGGCGCGGACGATTATATCGCAAAGCCCTTCGACGCAAAGGAGCTCATCGCCCGCATCAAGGCCGTGCTGCGCAGGAGCGCGCCCGTGGACCCGGAGCGCACCATCGTTTTGCCCGGTCTCTCCGTTTCGCTGGAAAACTACGCGGTGCTGCTCGACGGCAGGCAGCTCGACATGCCGCCCAAGGAGATCGAACTCCTCTATTTTCTGGCCTCCCATTCCGGCAAGGTGTTTACGCGGGAGCAGCTTCTCGAGCAGGTATGGGGGTTTGACTTCTTCGGTGATTCGCGCACGGTGGACGTGCATGTCAAGCGTATTCGAGAAAAGCTGGGCGACCGTCACGATTGGCAGTTGAAAACCGTGTGGGGCGTCGGGTATAAATTTGAGCAACAGTGAGTAACCGATGCGGAAGGATTTCCTGAGAACTTTATTTTCACGCATGCTGATCACCTACATGACCGTTACGCTCGGGCTTATGCTCCTTACCGGCGTAACGGTTGCTGCTTTGTTGCAAACGCAGATGATGCGCGAAAAAAAGCAGGAGCTTTTCCGCGAGGTACAGGCCGTGTGCGCGCTGTATGCCGACGCGTACCCGGATATGGAGCGCTTGGCGGATCTGGCGGATGAGCTCAGTCTTGTTTCAAGGCATTATGACGGGCTCATCGAGGTGGTGCTTTCCAACGGCGGGCAGCAGAGCTACTTTGAATCGTCCCGGTGGCGGCCCATCTCGGGCCGGCCGTATACGGAATCCGAGCTGCGCAGCATACTCGTTTCCACCAGCGAACAAAGCGAGGTATACACCAAGCGCTATTCGCAGCTTGTTTCGTTCCCCGTTCTGACCGCCTCCCAGCAGTTTTCGCTTTCCGACGGCGGTACGGCGGTTGCGCTCATGCACGTTGATCTCTCCGCGCTGGAAACGAGCATCCGTTCCATTTATGTGGAGGTGCTGCTCATTGCGCTGATGGGCGCTTTAATCGGCATTATCGTGGTATATTCCACCACCACCCAGCTTACCAGGCCCTTTTTGGAGATCAACGACATTGTGCAGCGCTACAGCAAGGGCGATTACAATGCCCGCATCCCCATCAGCAGCACAAAGGAGGCCACGCAGCTTGCGGTAAGCTTTAACTCCATGGCCGATCAGCTTGTCGATCTGGAGGCAACGCGGCGCAGCTTTGTAGCGAACGTAAGTCACGAGCTTCGTTCGCCGCTCACGTCCATGAAGGGCTTTCTCGAGGCTATGCAGGACGGAGTCATCAGCCGGGAGGAGTACGATAAGTATATCAGCATCGTGCTTTCCGAAACCAAGCGCATGGCCGCCATGGTCAACGATTTGCTGGATCTTGCGCGCATTGAGTCCGGCAAGACCGCGCTCAAGCTAGAGGTGTTCGATATCAATGAGCTGATCAGCCGAACCCTGTTTACCTTCGAAGCGCGCATTTACGAAAAGCAGATGGAGGTCGAGATAAAATTCGCGCTCGATCAATATTATGTCGAGGCGGACAGCGCGCAGATTTCGCAGGTGCTGCGCAACCTCATCGACAACGCCATCAAATATTCGCCAGACGGGCGGAAGCTGCGCATCGCCACCTATGCCATGCACAAAGAGGTGTATGTCAGCATACAGGACTTCGGGCAGGGGATCCCGGAGGAGGACGTCCCTTATGTATTCGATCGCTTCTACAAGGTGGAAAAGGCGCATACGCCCACCAAGCAGAGCGGAACCGGGCTTGGCCTTTCCATTGTGAAACGAATCATCGACCAGCATGGACAGACCATATCCCTCAAAAGCGCAAGGGGGAAGGGGAGCACATTCACATTTACGCTCAGGCGCGCGCCCGCGCCCAGACGCTAACAGAACGGAGGAATTCACAATGGATACAGGCTTTAACCCGAACGACCCGATTTACGCGGGCTACGAAAGAAAAAAGCGCGACGGAGGCAATGCCTTTGTAACGGTCGTAATCGTCGTCGTGCTGTTGCTGCTTGCTGCGCTGCTTTTCGCGCTCTTTACGAGCGAAGCGCGGCGGGAGGAGGCCGTGCTTCCGCAAGCTTCGTCCACCCCCGGGCCTTCGGCGGCGCTCGATTTTGGCTTTGGTTTGTTCGCCACGCCCACCCCGACGCCCTTTGCACCGTCCAACACAGCAACGCCCATTCCGGCGGGCAATGAAATGCCCACAATCGACGGCGTGGTGCCGAACCTTCCGCTCACCTCGGATAATCCGATCCCCGATATTTACGACGCGGTGGCGGAGTCCATGGTCGGCGTGGTCAACTACACCGAATCCGTGGCAAACGGCCGAAAGATGCTGGACATCTACGGTTCGGGCTCGGGCTTTATCGTATCGAGCGAGGGCTATGTGCTCACAAACGCCCATGTCATCGATTCTGCCTCGGCCGTTACGGTGCTGCTCGCGAGCGGTGAGGAGGTGCCTGCTGATATCGTGGGCTTCGATAAGGAAACGGACGTTGCCGTGCTGCTCATCGACGGCAAGGGCCTTGGGCTCAAGGCCGTAGCCTGCGGCGATTCCGACGCGGTGCGCGTGGGCGAATACGTGCTCGCCATCGGCAATCCGCTCGATACCTCGGAGCTTGCCAACACCATTACCTTCGGCATTATCAGCGCAAAATCACGCGAGATTACCATAGACAGCTACACCAACACCTATTTGCAAACGGACGCGGCCATCAACTTTGGCAACAGCGGCGGCCCGCTGCTGAACATGCGCGGCGAGGTCATCGGCATGAACAGCGCGAAATCCATCACGGCGGGCTACGACGCGTACGGCAATTCCATCGCGGCGGAGGGCATTGGTTTTGCGCTGCCCATCAACACCGTTCTGGAGATTATGGAGCAGCTTGTCAAGGACGGCAAGATCACACGTCCCGGCATCGGCATCACCGTTTCCACCATCACGGAACTCATGGCCGAAAGCGCGGCAACGCCCGTGGGCGCGTATGTGGAAAATGTCGTAAAGGGCGGCCCGGCGGATAAGGGCGGCCTGCTCAAGGGCGATATCATCGTGGAGGCCAACGGAAAGAAAATTACGGAGCATCCCGAGCTTGTCGCGCTTGTGCAAAGCCTCATGATTGGCGATACGCTCACGCTGCACGTATATAGAAACGGCCAGTATGTCGACGTTACAATCGCCATTGCGAACAAGACCGATATGGATTTTGCCGACGTGGTGGAATAAGCGCCGGACGAATCTCGTTAGGAGCGTACGATGGATCAGCTTGTGGTTTTAACCGGCATGACAGGGAAAACAGGCCGTCATTGCCTAAAGCGCATGATGGCGGAGCCGGATGCGCTTACCGGCCTGCGCTTCCGGGCGCTTGTGCGGGAAAGCTCGGACACCTCGCTTTTGCGGAGCTGCGGCTTGCCTATGGAGATTGCTGCTGGCAGCTTTGAGGATGATGCCTTTTTGGAACAGGCGCTTTGCGGCGCGGATACGCTTTTGCACACTGCCGGCATACACTGGTCGGAAAAGATTGTTTCGGCCGCCCTGAAAAACGGCGTAAAGCGCGTGCTCGCGGTGCACACCACGGGCATTTATTCCCGTTATAAGCACGCGGGGGAGGGCTACCGGCAAATCGACGCTTCGGTCGAGCGCATGTGTGCGGAGTGCGGCGCAAGCCTCACCCTGCTTCGGCCCACCATGGTGTACGGATCGCTGAACGATCAGAACATGTGCAAATTCATCCGCATGGTGGACCGGCTGCCCGTTATACCGGTCGTCAGCGGCGGGCGCTTTGCGTTGCAGCCCGTCCATGAGCGGGATTTGGGCAACGCCTATTTCGAGGTGTTTACGCACCCAGCCGAAACGGACGGCAAGGCTTACGTGCTCTCCGGGGAAAAACCCGTCGAGCTGCGCGACGCGCTTTCCGAAATCGCCCAGGCCCTTGGAAAAAAGCCGCGCTTTGTGTCCATGCCCTTCTTTATGGCCTACGGCGCGACGCTCGCCCTTTACGGTCTGAGCTTTACCAAGCTGGACCTGCGCGAAAAGGTGCAGCGGCTTGTGGAGCCACGCGCCTACTCGCATGAGCAAGCGACGGCTGACTTTGGCTATGCGCCCATGTCCTTTCGCGAGGGCATCGCGGAGGAGGTTGCCGCGTACAGAGTGCGGGGAGAAGCTTAACGCCTCGGCCAAGCAGCCGCGCAAGCGGAAAAGGAGCGCATGATGGATCCCCTTTTTCCCGGCCTGTATATCCGGCAGGAACGCTTAAAGCGGAATTGGAGTCAGGAGGGGCTTTGCAAGGGCGTCTGCTCCGTTTCGTATCTTTCCAGGCTGGAGCGGGGCGAGGCGGAGGCGAGCGCAGAAATTGTCCGCTTATCTTGTATGATACTCGCATCGGGGAGGTGGGCGCATGAAGAAAGCGCTTTGGACAAGAAACTTTAGCCTGGTAACCGTCGCGACCGTGCTTGGCGCGATGGGTGGCATTGCGGGGGGCTTCGCGCTCTCCTTTTTGGTCTATGACGAAACCGGCAGCACGCTGGCCGCTGCGCTCCTCATCGCCATTCGCGTCATCCCGAATCTGCTCGTGCCGCTGCTTGCCGCCCCGCTGATGGATCGTCTGCCGCGCAAGCCCTTTCTTGTGGGGGGCGATTTGCTCAACGGCGTTCTGTATGCGCTTGCGGGCTTTTATCTGCTCAAATTTGAGTTTAGCTACGTGGGCTATCTGCTTTTTTCACTCCTGCTCTGTTGCCTGGGCTCCTTCGATTCGCTCGCGTATAACAGCATGTTTCCCAAGCTCATTCCACTTGGGATGGAGGAAAAGGGCTATACCGTTTCCTCCATGATCTATCCCGTGCTAAACGTTGTGATGGTGCCCGTCGCCGCGATTTTGCTGGACACGGTCGGCGTGCCGTTTATTCTGCTGATGCAGGCGGGGCTGTCGATTCTGGCGGCGGCCACGGAGAGCTTTATTCAGGTGAAGGAGACCAATCTGCTCGGCGGAGAGCGCTTTTCCTTCAAAATGTGGTGGGCGGATATCAAGGCGGCCGCCGCCTACCTGAAAAAAGAAAAGGGGCTTCAGAGCATCTATGCGTACATGGCCGTGACAAACGGCGTGGGGAACGGCTACGGGCCCATTCTCATGGCCTTCTTCCGCACGATGCCCGGCTTTACGCTGGCCATGTATGGGCTGTTCTCCATTGCGGAGTTTGCCGGACGTTCGCTTGGCGGCGTGCTGCACTATCGCTTTGCAATTCCGCCCAAAAAGCGCTTTTCCTTCGCCTTTCTGGTCTATCTGGCCTATGAAAGCATGGATATGCTGCTGCTTTGGCTGCCGTATCCGCTCATGCTCGTAAACCGCGCCGTGTGCGGCTTTCTGGGCATCAACAGCGCAACCATGCGGCAGGCTGCGGTGCAGCGTTATATTCCGGAGGAATTTCGCGCGCGGCTCAACGCCTTTGAGGGCGTGATCTATTCCGCCGCGCTCGGCGTGCTCAGCCTGGCGGTGGGCGCCTTGGGCGAGGTGCTCGATTTGCGCGTATGCCTCTCGCTTTGCGGCGCGTTCTCCATGCTGGCGTGCTTCCTTACGATCTGGCGGAATCGGAAGCATGTGCGCGCCATGTACGAAAGCGAGGCGGGCGCGGAAGCAAAGGACGGCGCAGAGGATGCGCCGCCCGTCGTCGATGCGTAAGCCGTTTTGCGCGAACAGACCCCCTGCCGTCAGGAGAGACGCAGCGTTTTTTGGATGCTTGCGATAATTCGCGCAAGCGGCTCGATGGTAAGATTGAGGTTGGAAATGGCGGTGTTCAGCGAGCCTATGTCCAGCTTGGAGAGCGCATTGACCGTCGTCTCCAGCTCGCCGATGGCCAGGTTGAGCGTGGCTACGTCGAGCGTTTTGAGGTTGCTGACCGCGACGTCAATGCCCTGCAGGGTCTGCGCGCCGGTAATGGCGAACTGCTGCACGCTTGCAATCGCGCCAGGCATATTGGAGGCGTTGATGGTATCGACCGTTTTTTGTACGCTTGCGAGCGTTTCCACAATGGGCGGAATGATATAGGCCACGCCGATTGCCAGCATGATCATCATGATAACGAGCGCAAGCAGCGTGAGCTGGGAGAAAAACGTACGGCGTTTGATCAGCTTGTTTTGCTGGTCGAGGGACTCCTTCATCTCCGCAAGCAGCGTGAGCGCGTCCGGCGTTTGCAGGGGCGCTTCGTCCGTATTCAATGCTTCTTTTGTAATTAACGGCTGCTCCATATATAACCTCCTCGCTTGAATAGACACAGTATACCATATTTCGCCATGACGGGCACGCATTCTTGCGATTGCGGCCAAATTCCTGTATACTGACAACGCTTCGTTTGCTGCATGCAGGAAAGAGAGGGCACTTTTATGCCGTTGGACCGCGTTTTTTCCTATACGGACGGGGAGCTTGCCGCGCTGAAGGCGCGCGATCCCGTTCTGGCGCGTGAGATCGACCGCATTGGCCGGCTTGACCGCGCCGTGCTGCCGGATCTGTTTTCCGCGCTGATCAACAGCATAGTGGGCCAGCAGATCTCCGCCAAGGCGTTTATCACGGTGTGGGGCCGTTTGCTGCTCCTGCTGACCGAGATTACGCCGGAAAACGTGCTTGCCGTAAGCCCAGATGCGCTGCGCAATTGCGGGCTTTCTGGCCGCAAGACACGCTTTATTCAGGGCTGCGCGGAGCGCTTTGCCACGGGCGCGCTCAGCGCGGAGCAGCTTTCGGCGCTTTCGGACGAGGCGCTGATTAAGACGCTCACCGCTCTGCCCGGCGTCGGCTTGTGGACGGCCGAAATGCTGATGCTCTTTTCGCTTGAACGGAAGGATGTGCTAAGCTACGGCGATTTTGGCATCCGCAAGGGCGTGATGCGGCTTTACGGGCTGGAAAGCGTGAGCAAAGAGCAGTTCGAAGCACTGCGCGCACGCTACTCGCCCTATGGCTCCATCGCGTCGTTTTATCTATGGTATCTTGCCGCGGAGCCTGTTTGACGGATGTGCGTGAACAAACGTGCGTATTGCCGCCATGTGCGGCAAAACAGAATGCGTAGAGGGTGAATTGTATGGAAAAGCGCAGGGGTGACCGGCGTGTGCGCTACAGCCATCAGGTGATCCGGCAGAGCCTGCTTGAGCTGCTTGCGGCAAAGCCCCTTAATCAGATTACAGTCAAGGAGATTTGCGATCGCGCGGATATAAACCGGGGTACGTTCTATGCCTATTACCGTGACCCCTACGATCTCATGCAGCGGATCGAGGACGATTTGGTGGAGGAAATCATGCGCGCGCTGAACCAGCCCAAGGGGGAGAGCGCGAAAAACGCCGCCTCCGTTACCTACAGCGTGGTGCTGGAGCTGATGGAGTTTATTCGGCAAAACGCGGAGCTTTGCCGGATTTTGCTCAGCGGCAAGGCGAACAGCTCGTTTGTGAGCCGCGTTATCCAGGAGGCGCGCGCGGTGTTTGCCCGGGAATGGTCGGACCGCACTGGCCAATGCGGCGAGGAAACGCTGGACTATCTTTATACCTTTTCCGTTACGGGCAGCATCGGCGTTGTGCAGCGGTGGATGCAGAGCGGCATGAAGGAAACGCCCGCCCAGATTGCGACAATTGTCGAAAAAACGGTCTATCAGGGCATCGGCGCCTTTGCGGCCGCGTCAGATTGAGCAGCCCGCCCTTTTCGCGCTGCGGCGGCCGAGCGCATGATCAAGCAGCACAAAGAGCATCCATAGCCCCACGATCACAATCGTAATGCCCGCAAGCCACAATATAACGCCGCCAACGCCGTATTGCTGCGTATCGAGGAAAAAATAGGGCACGTTTCCGGCAGCGGCAAAGCGCCCGCCCAGGAGCTTATATACGTATACGAACAACAGATAGGCATAGGGGATGCTCATCCAGAGAAGCGGGTCGGTAAAGCGCGTCCGCCCCTTCGCGTCGAAAAGAAAATAATCAAGCAGCACGAACGCGGGCGTAAAGGTATGCACAAAAAAGTTTGCCGGATAGAAAACGTTTCCCCAAAGCGAGCCCGGCGCCATTTGCGGGCTGAGCACAAAGTGGAATACGAGACCCGTAACGAGAATGCACATGGTGCAAGCGCACTTTACGGTCGCGCAAAGGCGGCCAGATAGCGCGCGCTGCCATTTTGCAAGCTGCGCAACGATCAAAAACAGAAAAAAGAGCAGGCAGACGATGTTGCTTTGCAGGGTATAATAGGCCAAAATGCTTGGGGTGAATCGGCCGCGGCTAAAAAGATTGCAAAAAAGGCCATATGCGCAGCCGAGCACGAGAAGGGTTCGATAGATCAGCGCAGCCGTTTTCTTCATTTTCTTCACCTCATCTTCCGTATCATAGCTGTTTTGGGGCCAATACACAACAGAGAACTTCATATGAACGGAAGCGAAACGGAATGAGCGAGCATTGCAAATCGAACCGCGATAGATTAAAATGATGGAAACCGCTTGAATAGGGAGTATGCAATGAAGCCGCTGTGTTCCGCCGTGATTGTGCTTGTTATGCTCTTTGGCCCCCGGCTTATGGTTTTGCTTTCGAGTCGTTTTAAATTTTGCAATTTGCTTGGCCCCGTGTTTTTGTGCTATGGAACAGGCTTTCTGCTCAGCCTTGTGCTGCCGGAGACGGGCATTGCCATGAGCATCGCGGAAATCCTTGTGCCCGTCGCCATCCCGCTCATCCTTTTTTCGGCGGACCTTGCCTCGGCCAGAAGGCTCGCCAAGCCCGCGCTGATCTCGTTTGCGCTCGTATGCCTGTCTGTGTTTTCGGTCGCCTGCATCGCGTTTTTCGCGTTTCGCGCGGTAATACCCGACGCGCATAAGTATGCGGGCATGATCATCGGCCTGTATACCGGCGGAACGCCAAATTTAATGGCCATCGGCCTCGCGCTGGGCGTGGATCAGTCCAATATCGTATTGGCAAACACCGTGGACTTTGTTGTGGGCGGCATATACTTCTTGCTTCTTATCTCCGTCGCGCCCCGGTTTATAAACCGTTTTTTGCCCAATAAAACCGGCTCGGGAAAGCCGTCAGGGGACGCGGCGCTGCAAAAGGAGGCGGATAGCCTCCGGGCCGCCTATGTGCCGGAGAAGATGCGCTTTTCCTTCCGCGCGCTGCTTGCCCGCGCGCCCATTGTGCTGCTTGCCGCCCTGTGTCTGGCCGTCGCTGCGGGGAGCGCGCTGCTGCTGACGGGCGAAATGAATGTGGCGGTCATCATGCTGGTGGTCACAAGCTGCGGGATCGGCCTTTCCTTCATCCGCAAGGTGCGCGAGGCGCCGGGCTCGTACGCGGCGGGGCAGTACCTGATTTATATGTTCTCCTTCGGCATCGGCATCTCGTTTGACATCACGCGGATTCAGCCCGATATGCTGCTCCTGCTCGCCATGTTTGCGCTCTCGCAGTTCGGCGCGGTTGTCGTGCATCTGCTGCTGTCCAGGCTGTTCCGCATCGACGGCGCGACTGCGGTCATCACCTCCACGGCGGGAATCTATGGCCCTGCGTTCATCGTGCCCACCGCAAACGCGCTCAAAAACGACGCGGTCATTTTGCCGGGCCTGATTTGCGGCATCATTGGGTATGCGATCGGGAATTATTTGGGCATTGGAACGGCCTGGCTGTTATCGCTTTTTTAAGGAGGAATCTGCATGAGAATGCAGCAATGGAAGGAGTGGCTTCACTCCGAACAGCCGGATGAGGGGCTTGCTGCGCTCTACGGCGCCGATAACACGCGCAGAGAAAAGCGGCGTATCCGTTCGCTTTTATATCTGCATTGCGCCGCGTTCCCAGAAGCGGGGGACATACGCGTGTTTTCCGCGCCGGGGAGAAGCGAAATTGCGGGCAACCATACGGATCATCAGCACGGCCGCGTGCTGGCCGCCTCCACCTCTCTGGATATTGTGGCCGCCGTCTCACCCGTGGCGGAGAACGGCATCACCATCAAGAGCGCGGGCTTTGCGCCCTTTCGTGTGGATCTCTCCTGCCTCACGCCTGTGCCGGAGGAAAAGGGCTGCTCCGCCTCGCTTGTGCGCGGCGTGGCAAGCGCGCTCCTTAAGCGAGGCTATCGCGTGGGGGGCTTTTGCGCCACGCTCCAATCGAACGTGCCGCGCGGCTCGGGGCTATCCTCCTCCGCAGCGTTCTCGGTGCTTGTGGGTGCAATTCTTTCCGGCCTGTATAACGAGGGCCGCGTGCAGCCCTCCGAGCTGGCCGCCGCCGGACAAATTGCGGAAAACGAATTCTTCGGCAAGCCCAGCGGTCTGCTCGATCAGCTCGCCTCGGCGACGGGCGGATTTGCGGCGCTGGATTTTGCCGATCCTGCGCGGCCGCTGGTTACGCGCATTCCGCTGGATGTGGGCGCGCTGGGCTATGGGCTTGTCATTGTTAATCCGGGCGGGAGTCACGCGGGACTTACGGACGAATATGCCGCGATTCCCGCCGAAATGCATACGGTCGCGGCCTATTTTGGGAAGCAATATCTGCGCGAGGTGGAGCAAGGCGCGTTCTATGACGCGCTGCCCAAGCTGCGCGCCTGCTGCACAGACCGGGCGATTCTGCGCGCCATGCATTTTTTTGATGAGGATGCGCGGGTGGCGGATATGATCAGCGCTCTGCAAGCGGGCGATATGCGTCGCTTTGCTTTCCATATGCGCGCCTCGGGCGAATCCTCCTTTATGCTGCTGCAAAATGTTTGCCCCACCGCCGCTAAGGAGCGGAGCCTCGCGCTTGCGCTTGCGCTTACGGCCCGCATACTGGATGAAAGCTGCGCCTGGCGTGTGCATGGCGGCGGCTTTGCGGGCACCATCCTTGCGCTGATGCCGGATGCCCGGCAGGCGGACTACTGTGCGGAGATGGCGCGCGTGTTTGGCAAGGACTGCTGCTATCCGCTGCGCATACGGCCCTGCGGGGGTGTGGAGCTGGGCTTGTGAAGGCGGATGTGCTTGTTGCCGAAATTGGCTCGACGACCACGCTCGTAAACGCCTTTACGGTGCGCGGCGCGCCGCGCTTTGTCGGGCAGGGCTGCGCGCCGACGAGCGTAGCGGAGGGCGATGTATGCATTGGGTTGCGCGCCGCGACAGAAGCGCTGCGCGTGTCCCTTGGCGCGGAGGAGCTTGTGTACGACGAGATGTTCGCCTCGTCAAGCGCGGCGGGCGGACTCAAAATGTGCGTGCACGGCCTTGTGTACGATATGACCGTGCGCGCGGCCGAGGAGGCGGCGCTCGGGGCGGGGGCCGTGCTGCGGCTGGCCACGGCGGGCAGGCTTACCGATGCGGAGTTGCGCGCGGAGCGCGCTGTTTCGCCCAATCTCATCCTGCTTGCGGGCGGCACGGACTATGGCGAGCGGGAAACCGCGCTCTATAACGCGGAACGCCTTGCGGAAAGCGGCCTGCGCGCACCGGTCATCTATGCGGGCAACGTGCAAAACCGGGGGGCCGTGCGCGAAACGCTGGAAGCGGCGGGCATAACCGTCTATTGCGCGGAGAACGTGTATCCAAGGCTGGACGAGCTGAACATTGAGCCCTGCCGCCGTATTATTCACCGCGTGTTTGAGGAGCATATCGTGCGCGCGCCCGGCATGGAGCGCGTGCGGGAGCTTGTAAACGGGCCGATTTTGCCAACGCCGGGCGCTTGCATGGAAGCGGCGCTGCTGCTGCACGAAGCGATAGGCGATCTGGTCGTGCTCGACATAGGCGGCGCTACGACGGATGTGCATTCGGTCGCGGCCGGCACGCCGGAGCTTGCCAAGCTGCAAACGCGGCCCGAGCCCTTTGCCAAGCGCACGGTGGAGGGCGATTTGGGCCTGTACGTAAACGCGCGAAACGTAGCCGCCCGCATCGGCATGGACACGCTATCGTCCGAACTGGGTGTGGACGCGGACGCGCTGCTTGACATGCTCCCGCCCATCCCGCAAACGCCCGGACATATCGCGCTGTGCGAGCGGCTTTGCCTTGAAGCGGGGCTTGCGGCGCTGGGCCGCCATGCGGGCACGCTCCGCTATGTGTATACGCCCGCGGGGCGTCAGGCCGTCGCGGAGGGCAAGGATCTTTCCTCCGTCAAAGCCTTGATTGGCACGGGTGGCGCGCTCACAAGGCTTCCGGGCAGGCGCGCTCTTTTGCGCTCGCTTGCGGATTGCGGCGGCAGCTCGCGCGTGCCTTCCGGCGGAAGTATGCTTTTCCCCAAGCCCGGCGCGGCGCGGCTCCTCTTTGACAGCCGCTATATCATGGCTTCGCTTGGCGTGCTCAAGCAGCGTTACCCGGAGGCGGCGCGCGCGCTGCTGATGGAAAGTTTGGAGGGACCCAATGGCCTATCCGCTTCTGACCGCTGATTGTTCGAAGCTTCGGCACAATCTCGATACGTTGGCGGCGCTCTGCGCCGCGCGCGGCGTTTCCGTATCCGCCGTAACCAAGGCGGTTTGCGCCGATGCGCGCCTCGCGCAGATTTTTGCACAAAGCGGCGTTTCACAGCTTGCGGATTCACGATTGCAAAATCTCATGCGGCTCCCGCGTCAAAAACCGCGTCTTTTGCTCCGCATAAGCGACCCGCGGGAGGCGGGGGAGGTCGTACGAAATTGCGAAATGAGCCTGCAAAGCGAAGTCGATACGCTCCGTGCCCTTGGCGCGGCTGCGCGAGAAGCGGGCGTATTGCACCGCGTGGCGCTTCTGATCGATCTTGGCGATCTGCGCGAGGGCGTGTTTTATCGTGATTGGGCGGGTATCGCCAAGGCGGCCGATGCGGCTTGCGCAGAGCGCGCGCTGGAGCTTGTGGGCGTGGGAGCCAACCTGACCTGCTATGGCGCGATTTTGCCGGACGAACAAAACCTCGGCGAGCTTGCGCGCATCGCCGACGCGCTGCGCAAACGCTGCAATCTGTCCCTGCCGTTTGTTTCGGGCGGAAATTCCTCCTCGCTTGGCCTGATGCGCTCTGGCCGCATGCCGCGCGGGATTACGAACCTCCGCTTGGGCGAATCCATTCTGCTGGGGCGCGATACGGCCGCCTGCGCGCCTCTGCCGGGCCTGTTTACGGACGTGTTCACTCTTTCCGCGCGGCTTGTCGAGGTGCAGCTTAAGCCTTCCATGCCCATCGGCGTTATGGGCGCGAACGCCTTTGGCGAGCGGCCGAGCTTCATCGACACGGGTGAGATGCGGCGCGGCATATTGGCCGTCGGCCGGCAGGATGTGGACGAAAGCGGCCTTACCCCGCGCGATAGTCGCGTGCGCATACTGGGCGCGTCGAGCGATCATCTGCTCGTCGATCTTTCCGCCGCTCCGGCGTACGAAGTGGGGGACACGCTGGACTTTACGCCAAGCTACGGCGCGCTGCTGCGCGCGAGCACGAGCGCCTATGTGGACAAGGCGTATTGCGGATAAGCGCGGTTTATGCAAATCCTTGCTGTACAGTTTTCAAAAACTACGTTATAATGACCGAAATTCGTTTTATGGGAGAATTCCGACTATGCGCGTAAGCGAGCAGGCGGCCGCCGCCAGGGCCGTGTCCTATCAAATGCCCACAGTGGGGACGGCGACAAGAAACAACGCGCTTTGTGCCATGGCCGACGCGCTTATTGCGGCCTCCTCCGATATTCTTGCCGTCAACGCGGAGGATGTGGCCGCCGCGGCGGCTTCCGGGCGTGCGGAGGCGTATCTTGACCGGCTGCGCCTCACCAAAGAGCGCATTGCGGGCATGGCGGGCGGGTTGCGCCAGCTTGCGGCGCTCCCCGATCCCATCGGCAACGCGGACTTGGTTACGCGCCGCCCCAACGGCCTTATGATCGAAAAACGTAGGGTGCCGCTGGGCGTAGTGGGCATCATTTACGAGGCGCGGCCGAACGTGACCTCCGATGCGATCGGCATTTGCGTAAAAACTGCCAACTGCTGCGTGGTGCGCGGCGGCTCCGACGCGCTCCGCAGCAACGGCGCGATTGCGGCCTGCCTTGTGCGCGCCGCGTCCAGGGCTGGATATCCGGCGGACGCCATCCAATTTATTTCCGACGCAAGCCGCGAAAGCGCGGCGGAGCTTATGCGGCAAAACGGGCGAATCGACGCGCTCATTCCGCGCGGCGGCGCGGGGCTCATCCGCTCCGTGGTGGAAACGGCCAGCGTGCCCGTAATCGAAACGGGCGCGGGCGTGTGCCATACCTATGTAGACGCGTCCGCCGACACGTCCATGGCGGCCAATATTGTGTTCAATGCCAAGTGCTCACGGCCCTCCGTGTGCAATGCCCTGGAAACGCTGCTCATGCATGCCGCGGCTGCGGCGCGCACGCTGCCGGTTATCGCCGCGCGGCTTGCCGAAAAGAACGTGGAGCTGCGCTGCTGCCCGCGCGCCATGCCCCTTATGCCGGGCGCTCTGGAGGCATCCGAGGCCGATTGGGCGACGGAATACGACGATTATATCCTCTCCGTCAAGGTAGTGGATTCGCTTGAGGACGCCATCGCGCACATCAACCGCTATGGCACGCACCACAGCGAAACGATCGTCACGAGCGATTACGCCAATTCGGAGCGCTTCCTCTCGGAGGTGGATTCGGCGGCGGTCTATGTGAACGCCTCCACGCGTTTTACGGACGGCGAGGAATTCGGCTTTGGCGCCGAAATCGGCATCAGCACGCAGAAGCTGCACGCGCGCGGCCCCATGGGGCTCGACGCGCTTACCAGCTACAAATATGTCATCCGCGGCAGCGGTCAAATACGCTAGGAGAATAGGACAGCTATGGGAATTCGCCTGCTCGCTCTGGATATCGACGGAACCTTGACCAATACCACGCGGGATGTAAGCCGCGCAAACCTTGAAGCGATTGCGCGCGCGCAGGAGGCGGGCGTGTTTGTGACCATCGCCACCGGGCGCGGATATCTGTCCAGCAGCCCGATTTGGAAGCTGATCTCGGTGCGGGGCCCCGTCATAAACTACGGCGGCGCGATTGTGATAGACACGCGCAGCGACGCGCTTTTGCACTTTGAGGGCCTTGCCTCCGAGACGGTGCGCGACGCGATGCGCTTTGCGCGTGAAATCGGCGTGCACGCGCAGCTTTATCAGGGCGACGAGGTGATTTGCGCGCAAAGGGATGCCTTTGCGGAGGGCTACTGCGCGCGCCACCAACTGCCGCTGACCATCGACCCCGAGCTGTATGATAAAAGCTTTGAAAACGTCCCCAAGGTGCTTGCCTACGCGCCGGGCGAGAGCGAGGAGCCGGTGCGCCTTTCCTTTGCGGAGCATATGGGCAAGCGGGCCGGCGTATCCAAGACCTCGCCGGGCTTTATCGAAATCAACAGCCCGTCCGCCTCGAAGGGACGCGCGCTCGCGCTCGTTGCCGAGCGGCTTGGCATTCCGCGCAAGGAGGTCGCCGCCATCGGAGACAGCTATCTGGACATGGATATGATCGAGTGGGCAGGGGACGGCGTATGCGTTGCCGACGGATTGGATGTTGTGAAGGCCGTGTCCGATACGATCATCCCGGCTTGCGGGGACGACGGCGTAGCCTGGTATATCGATCACGTGGTTTTGCAATAGAGCGGGGGAACCCTTTCCACGCGCGGAAGAGAACAAATAAGGAGCCGCAGGATGATCTGCGGCTCCACTATTTCGCTTAACTGCCTCTCAAATGGTGCCCTATCCACTTGAAAGCTTTACTATAATGTACAGAGTAGTTCGGTTACGCGGTTTAAGGAGGAAATCGGTAATGAAAAAACACTACAGTTAAGCGAAATCTATATTCTTTTTATAGCCATAGTATAACACCCGAATCCTGATAATGCAAGTCGAAAAAGCAACCTATTTGTGTCAATTTCATATAGAATTTATGAACGCAGGCGTGTAGCACAGATCTGCGGATGCACGATCTTGTATATACACGTTTGAAAAGCCACAAGATAGCGCAAAGGAAAGCGCGTTTTCATACTCCCTGTTCGTCACCTTCCGATTGAGCGGCGGTTTTGTTACGTTGCCAGTGGGCGCATACTGGCGCATGAGCGAAAGATACGTGTCGGGTGAAAAGCGGGCGGCGACCTCCTTGAGAATATCTCGCGTATCGAATACGCAGCCGGGCAGCACCAGGTGGCGGATGAGCACGCCGGACGCGGCTATGCCGCTCTCGTCCAGCGCGAGGTTTCCGCGCTGCCGAACCATTTCGGCAATAGCGGCGACGGCCGTTTCAAAATAGCCGTCCGCATTGGAAAAACGCGTTGAAAGCAGATCGCTCTTGTATTTCAGGTCGGGCAAATAGATATCCACAAGCCCGTCAAGGCTTTGGATTGCCGCCACCGTTTCGTAGGCGTTTGTGTTGTAAACGACGGGGATTTTGAGCCCCTCCCGCTTTGCCATGCGCAAAGAGGGGATAATCGCCGCAAGATGCGGCGCGGGCGTAACCAAATTGATATTGTGCGCGCCCCGCGCTTCGAGGGAAAAATAGAGCGCTGTAAGCGCCTCCGGCGTAAAGGGCTTGCCCGTGCGCCCGGCTTTCAGCACGGCGTTCTGGCAAAAGACACAATCCATATTGCAGCCGGAAAAGAACACGGCTCCCGATCCGCGCGTGCCGCTGATGCAGGGTTCTTCAAAAAAATGCAGATCGGCACGCGCGACAAGGGGGGTGTCTCCCGCACCGCAAAAGCCCGCTTCCCGCGCCCGATCCACGCCGCATTGCCGGGGACAAAGCATGCATCTCATCCGAACACGCGTCTGCCGATCACGAAATTGCGCACCCAATACGAGCCGGAAATGCTGCTGATGACAACCTTGCCCTTGCTGGAGGAGGCGTGGATAAACCGATCGCCGCCCAAATAGATGCCGGTATGATTCACCCGGTTTTCGTCATCGCTGCGAAAAAACACCAGATCGCCCCGGCTTAAATCGGATATGCTGTTGATGGCTGTCCAGCCGTCCATCTGCGAAAAGCCGGAGGCGCTGTAGCGGCTCACGCTTACGCCGCAGGTGCGCAGACAGTAGTAAACAAGCCCGGAGCAATCGAAGGTATTGGGGCCTTCCTCGGACCAAACGTAGCGCTTGCCCTCCTGGGCGCGCGCAACGGAAATAATGCCGTCGGCGCTGTAACTTGGTGTAAAGGAGCCGCCGCCGCCAGAATCGTCCGTTGGCTCCGGCGTAGCCGTCGTGGACGGCTCACCTCCGCCTCCGCCACCGCCGCCCGGCGTGCTGGTCGGCTGCGCGGTCGGCCTTCTTGTGGGCTTTGGCGTGGGCTTGGGCGTGGGCGTCGGGGTCGGATCAATCTTGGGGCGCGCCGCCGGCGAATAGAGTAAATCGCGGTCATCGACCTGAAACACGCCGTCCGCGTCGAGCTGATTCTTCTTTTGAAACGCTTTAACCGCGTCCTCCGTGGCCACGCCGAAAAAACCGGATTCCTTCTCCTCGAAATATCCCAGCTCGGTTAAGCGCGACTGCATGCTGCGCACATCGGCGCCCTCGTCGCCAAGCTTCATCTCGTAGGGCGCGGCTTGTGAGCTGAACAGGTTTTCCTGCAGCTCGCTTGTGGCCACGCCGTCCATTTCCGAGGAGAGCGTACGTTGGAAAAGAGAGACGGCAACCGCCGTGGCTTCTCCATACTGCGTGCTCGGCTCGTCCGCGTCAAGATAGCCCAGCTCCATAAGCCGGAGCTGAAGCTTCTGCACGGCGGGATAATCGTCGTTTTGCTGTAAAAGCGCGTATTGAGAAAGCAATACGCCGGGCGTTGGCGTGGGCGTAACGGAGGGCGCGTCGCCCGCGTATTCCGACAAAAAGGAGGTGGGCAGGGGGGTAACGGTGCTCATGGGCTCCGCTATGGCCCGCGCGGCGCTGACATACACGGCGTTTACCCCGTCAAAGCGCGGAGAAACGGCGGGCAACACCAAAAACAGCATGAGCGCGAGGCAGCCGGAAAGGAGAATCGCGATGCGCCAGCGCTTGGAAAACAGGCGCGCACGTTCGCCTTTAGTCGTTTTTCCGTCGGTCAGGAGCTTTTTTTCATTTGGATCGTCGCGCATATCGGCCCTCCGTTCGTTACCTACAGTATACAGGTCCATATGATACATGAGTTTGAACTTTTTGCGAATTTGGCGGAATCAGGGTCCGAAGGCGCGCGTCCATTTTGCATTCGGTTGAACAATATGGTAAGATGTTATGACTTGCCGGGCGGGCGGAAAGTCATAGGTGAGAATGCGCAAAGGATTCGTGTAAATGGCAATTTTACGGGCAAATAACCTTGGCAAGAGCTTTGGGGAACGCACCCTGTTTTCCGGCGTCACCTTCGAACTGCCGGAAAATGGGCGCATGGGCTTCGTTGGCGTGAATGGCTCGGGGAAGACCACGCTTTTCCGCATGCTGCAGGGCAAGGAGGAGATCGACGAGGGCACGCTTTCCCTTTCGAGGGACTGCCGCATGTCGTCGCTGGATCAAGCTTTGGACGCAAGCAGCGACGAACGGCTCTACGACACGGCGCTTTCCGCCTTTTCCCATTTGTTGGAGCAGGAAAAGCTGCTTGCTTCCCTCGAACGCCAGCTTGCCAGCGGCGCAGGCGACGCGCTGCGTCTCTCCGGCAGGCTTGCGGAGACGCAAGAAAAATATGAGGCCGAGGGCGGGCTTACCTTTCGCAGCCGCACGAGAGCGGCGCTCCTTGGGCTGGGCTTTCCCGAGGACGCGCTGGAAAAGCCGCTCCGGCTCTTTTCCGGGGGAGAAATTCGCAAGGCGCTGCTTGCGCGCATTCTGCTAAGCCCCGCAAATCTGCTGCTTTTGGACGAGCCGACCAACCATCTGGATATAGCGGCCGTGGAATGGCTGGAGGATTTTCTGCTTTCCTACGGGGGCGCGTTCATCGTCATATCGCATGATCGGTATTTTCTCGACCGGGTGACCGACCTGACGCTTGAACTCAAAAACGGAACGACCACCTGCACGCGCGGAAACTATTCTACGCATGTATCGCGTATGCTGGACGCGCGCGAGGCGGCGCTCCGCCAGTATAGCCGTACGCAGCGCGAAATCAAGCGCATCGAGGGCATCATCGAGCAGCAGCGCAGGTGGAATCAGGCGCGCAACTACGTGACCATCGCCTCCAAGGAGAAGCAGATTGCCCGGCTGAAGAATACGCTTGTCGCGCCGGAGCCGCTGCCGGAGGCGCTCCGCTTCCGCTTCCGCGCCTGCGAGGGTTCGGGAAACGACGTGCTGCTTACAAAGGCGCTTTCCAAGCGCTACGGGAATAAAACGCTCTTTGCGCAGCTCACCATGCGCATCGGCCGCAACGAGCGCGTTTGCCTCATCGGCGGCAACGGCTGCGGAAAAACCACGCTGCTGAAAATTCTGAATGATCAACTCGAGCCGGACGAGGGCAGCTTTGTCATTGGCGCGAATGTGCAAAAGGGCTATTACGCGCAGGATCTGGGCAGCATGTGTCCTGAAAAAACCGTGCTGGACGATCTGTGGGACAGCTTCCCCCGGCTCGATGTGCAGACGCTGCGCAATACGCTGGGCTTGTTCCTGTTTCATGGGGATGATATCTATAAGCGCGTGGGAGAGCTTTCCGGGGGTGAAAAGGCGCGGGTGCAGCTTCTTAAGCTTATGCTTTCCGGCAGCAACTTCCTCATGCTGGACGAGCCGACCAACCACCTCGATATCGCCTCCTGCGAAGCGCTTGAAAACGCGCTCTGCGAATATGGCGGCACCATGCTCATCGTCACGCACGACCGATATCTCATCAATAAGGTTGCGGATCGCATCCTCATATTGGGGCCGGAGGGCGTAACGGAATTCTCGGGCGATTGGGACGCGTATAAATCGGTCCTTGCCGAGCAACAGGCCGCCGCGCAGGAGCCATCGCCCGCGCCGGGCGCAAAAAACGAGTATCAACGCAACAAGGAACGCCGCGCGGAGCTTTCGCGGCTGAAAAACCAGGCCCGGCGCGCGGAGCAGGCGGTGTCGCAGGCCGAGGACGAGCTCGCGCGGCTGGAAACGGATGCGGCGGAGCCCGGCATTTCCGCCGATTATGCGGCGTCGGCCGAGCTATACGCGCGTATAGGCCGGCAAAAACAGATGCTTGAAGCATACATGGCCGTCTGGGAGGCGGCGGAGGAGGCGTTATCCAGATGTCAAACGGAGATGGAGGAGTAGCTTTTTCGCGCTTCTCGGTCGGGCTGCGTTTTTCGCATGCCGGCCTTAACGACGCGTCCCCCGACGCGCTGTGGAACATTCTCTTTGCGGCCTACGCGCCGCAGGACATGGCCGGCGCGCGGCTGTTCTTTTTTGAAAACAGCCGCGACCGCTTTGACCGTGAGGCTTGCTCGACTCTAGTCTTTTCCCATCATTCCCTGAAAAAGAGCCAACTGCTTTATCAAAAGCTGCTGCTTAACGAGCGTGCGCGCTCGTTCCTTACGCTCCAGCGCCCCGTCGTGCAGGGCAATTATCTGGAAAAGCTGGCGCGTTATACGTATTTGGGCGAGACGCTTCCCGACGGAACGGTCGCGGGCGGGGAAGCCACTTACGGAGCCATGCGCTTTTCCGGGCGTGTGTTTCCGCCCATTCCACCCATTTTGCGCGTCCGCTTTTTGCTCGTGTGCGACGCCGCGTTCGGCCTTTCGCCCCATGTGGTCTATAAGCAATTGCTGCGCACGCTGGCGCAAGCCTATCCCTTTGCGCATTTTATCCCCGTTTTGGTAACGAGCGGCGGCTGCGGCTCAACAGAGGCGTTGCTTTTCGACTGTGACGGGAAGTATATATCCTGTGCTGGCGAATACGAGGACGATGCGCCGCAGTCCTATTTCGGCCTTTTGCCGCTTGGACACGCGGGCGTGGTGGAAGCTGATGACACGGTCGAGCGCATGCATATGCTGAAGGCCGCTCTCGCGCGCGGCTGCCGCACGGTTTACTGCGCCCATGTGAGCGCCGAGGAGGAGCGTGCCATGCGCTTTGCGGTGCCGGCGGAGCCCGGCGCGCGGCTTGTGTTCCTGGATAGCGCGCGCATGCTTGCCTTGAGCCGCTTTGAACGCCTCTATCGCGATGCGACCGCCGTATTGCTGTGCCTACCGGAGCAGCCGCTTTACGAAACGCTCGCGGCCGCGATGAAACGGCCGCTGGTAAAGAGCTTCCGGCTCAATACCGAACTCGATTTTGACAGTGCGTCGGCCCAGCTTCTCGAGGAGCTGCGCGCCGCCATTTGCTAGGAGGGAATACGCAATGAGAACGGTTGATTTGATACAGAAGAAGGTAGACGCACTGGCCCTGAGTCGCGAGGAAATCGCATATTTGGTCAATGCGTTTGTGGCGGGCTCCGTTTCCAGCGATCAAATGGCGGCGTTTCTGATGGCTGTTGTATGCCGCGGCATGGACGAGCGGGAGGCGACCGACCTCACGCTTGCCATGATGCATTCGGGCGACGTGGTGGATTTAAGCGATATACCCGGCGTCAAGGTGGATAAGCACTCAACGGGCGGTGTGGGCGACACGACGACGCTGGTGGTCGCGCCGCTGGTGGCGGCCTGCGGCGGCACGGTGGCCAAAATGTCGGGCCGGGGCCTTGGCCACACGGGCGGCACGCTGGATAAGCTGGAGGCCATCCCGGGCGTAAAGGTGGAGCAATCCATCGAAGCGTTTAAGCGCATGCTGCGGGAAAACAAACTGGCCGTGATCGGGCAAAGCGCCAATCTTGACCCGGCCGATAAGCACATGTACGCGCTGCGCGACGTAACCGCGACCGTGCACAGCATTCCGCTCATCGCTTCGAGCGTGATGAGCAAAAAGCTTGCAGCGGGCGCGGACGCGATTGTGCTGGACGTAAAAACCGGCAGCGGCGCGTTTTGCGAAAGCGAGGCGGAGGCGAGGGAGCTTGCACGGCTCATGGTGCGCATGGGCGCGAATCTGGGCCGCCGGGTGGTGGCCGTGATCACCGATATGAACCAGCCGCTGGGCATGGCCGTGGGCAACGCGCTAGAGGTGCGGGAGGCCGTGGAGCTGCTCTCCGGGCGAATCCCGGAAAGCGAACCGCTTTTCCGCGTGTGCATGCTGCTGGCCACGCAGATGCTGCTGCTTTCGGGCGTTGCCGCAGGCGAAAACGAGGCGAAAGCCATGCTTTCCCAAGCCCTGGATTCTGGCCGCGCGCTGCAAAAGCTGAAGGAAATGATCGCGGAGCTGGGCGGCGACGCGAGCTATATCGACATCAACAGGATCGGCGAGCTTTGCCGCGTAAAGCGCAAGCTTGCGCTTTACCCACGCAGCGAGGGCTATATTGTGGATATGCACGCCAAGAATATCGGCAACGCCGCGCAGATGCTGGGCGCGGGCCGCGCGGTGGCAAGCGACACGGTGGATCACGCGGTGGGCCTTGTGATGGATCGCCGCCTGGGCGATTTTGTGGACCTTAAAACACCGCTGTGCATGCTGTACATCAACGATGCGTCCCGGCTTGACGAGGCGGTGGAAACCTTTTATGACGGAATCGTGATTTCGGAGAAGCCGCCGGAATCTTTACCGCCCATGGTATGCGGTCTGATTCGGCCGGAGGATGCGTTATGAGCAGCCCCATACAGAAGCAGGGCAATCCCTCCGAACACGCGCAGAAAACGCTGATTGCCATCGACGGCAACAGCCTGCTGCATCGCGCCTTTCACGCGCTTCCGCCCATGACCACGGCTGACGGCACGCCCACAGGCGCGCTGCACGGCTTTTTGAGCATGCTGCTCAAGCTTGTCGCGCGCGAGCCGGATTATCTGGCCGTGGCCTTCGATGTGCACGGCCCGACCTTTCGGCACGAAAAATACGAGCTTTACAAGGCGGGCCGCAAGGAAACGCCGGACGAGCTGCGCGCCCAGTTTCCCCTGCTCAAGAGTCTGTTAAAAAGCATGGGCGTTCGCGTGTGCGAATGCCCGCGCTACGAAGCGGACGATATTCTTGGCACGCTTTCCCGCCGCGCGGAGGAAGCTGGCGTTTCCGCGCTGCTTGTTACGGGCGATCGCGACGCGCTGCAGCTTGTCGGCGAAAGCACGCATGTGCTGCTCACAAAAAAAGGCATTTCCGAAACCGTGGAGTACGACGTTGCGCAACTGCTTGCCGATTACGGCCTCGCGCCCGGCCGCATGCGCGATCTAAAAGCGCTCATGGGCGACAGCTCCGATCACATCCCCGGTATTCCGGGCGTGGGGGAGAAGACCGCACAAAAACTGCTTGCCGAATACGAAACGCTGGACGGGGTGCTGGCCCACGCGGAGGCAATCAAAGGCAAGCTTGGAGAGCGCGTGCGCGAGGGAGAGGCAAGCGCAAGGCTTTCCTTCTGGCTCGGCACCATCGATCGGGACGCGCCTGTTTCCGAGACGCTGGCGGACTGCGTCTTTACGCCTGAAACCATGGCGGGCGCGAGGGAGGAGCTGCTGCGGCTCGAGCTGCGCGGCATTGCAGCCAAGCTCCCGGCCGGTAAAAGCGCCGCGACAGAGCCGCAATTGACGGCTTGCGATGCGGAGTGCGTGGATATTGAAACCGAGGAGGCACTTCTTGCCGCCGCGAAGGCCGGTGAGGACGCGAAGTCGCTTGCGCTCTGCTTTGACGGGCAGCTCAGCTTTGCTTTTTCGCCGGAGCGCATATACCGCATCCGTCAGGGCGCCGATCTGTTTGCAAGCTGCATCGAACCCGCCGCCGTTTTCAGCGCGCTCGCACCGCTTATTCGCTCCGTTCGGGTCGAAAAGCTGGTATTTGACGCAAAAGCGCTTCGCCATGTGCTGTCGCGGCAGTCCATCGCGCTTTCGGGCCCGGTATTCGACGCGATGATCGCCGATTATCTCATCAACGCCATCCGTCCGGCGGGTTCCTTTGCCGCGCTATCAGAGCGGCGGTTTTTTACTAGCGACGCGCACGCCGCGCAGCTCTTTTCGCTCCGCGACACGATGAACGCCGAGCTTGCGCAGGCGGATATGAGCGCGCTTTACAGCCGCATGGAAGCGCCGCTCGCCGATCTGCTTTTCGAGATGGAGCAAACGGGCTTCCGCGTGGACGAAGCGATGCTCCTTCATTTGCAAAACGAATTTGGCGCGCGCATTCAAACGCTGAGCGACGAGATTTTCGAGCTGGTGGGAGAGCGCTTTCAGATTCTTTCGCCCAAGCAGCTCGGAGAGATTCTCTTTGGCAAGCTGGGCCTTGCCGCGCAAAAGAAGACCAAATCCGGCTATTCCACCGATGCGGATACGCTGGAGAGATTGAAGGACGGGCATCCCGTCGTGCCGCTTATTCTCGAGTATCGCTTTCTCTACAAGCTGAAAAGCAGCTTTGTAGACGGTCTTCTCTCCGCGCGCGCGCCCTCGGACGGCCGCGTGCGCACACGCTTTAACCAGTGCGTAACCGCGACGGGCCGTATTTCCAGTACGGAGCCCAATTTGCAGAATATCCCCGTGCGCACGGAGCTGGGGCGCGAGATTCGGCGCGCCTTTATTGCGAGCCCGGGCAATGTGCTGGTGGGCGCGGACTATTCCCAAATCGAGCTTCGGCTGCTTGCGCATATCAGCGGGGACGCGCGCATGATTGCCGCGTTTGCTTCCGGCGCGGATATCCACTCGCAGACCGCCTCCGAGGTGTTCGGCGTGCCGCCCGTCGAGGTTACGGGTGAAATGCGCAGCGCCGCCAAGGCCGTAAATTTCGGCATCGTATACGGCATCAGCAGCTATGGCCTTTCGAGCAACCTGAACATTCCCGTCAAGGAAGCGGCCTCTTATATTGACAATTACCTTGCGCGGTATACGGGCGTAAAGCGCTATATGGAGGAGAGCGTCGCGCTCGGTCGGGAACGCGGCTATGCAGAAACGCTCTTTCACCGCAGGCGCGCGCTTCCCGAGCTAAGCAGCGGCAATTACAACACGCGCGCCTTTGGCGAGCGGGTCGCCATGAACATGCCCATACAGGGCAGCGCGGCGGATATCATCAAGCTGGCTATGGTACGCGTGCATGAGGCGCTGCAAAGGGGCGGATACCGCGCGCGACTGGTTTTGCAAATCCACGATGAATTGATTGTGGACTGCCCGACGGCCGAAGCCGCGGCCGTTTCGCGCCTCGTGCGGGAGGCGATGGAGGGCGTGCTCGCGCTGTCCGTGCCGCTGGTGGCGGAGGTCAGGCAGGGAAAGAGCTGGTACGACACAAAATGAGCGGACGCACGGTTTCGATTCTGGGGCTTACGGGCGGAATCGGCTCGGGCAAATCTACGGTCTCCGCGCGCCTTGCCGCGCTTGGGGCACGCGTACTGGACGCGGACGCCGTCTCGAGGCGTCTGATTGACAAAGGAGGCGCGTGCTTTGCGCGCGTTGTCGGCGCGTTCGGTCCCTCAATATTGCGCAAAGAAGGCGCAATCGACCGCGGCGCGTTGGCCTCGCTTGTATTTTCCAATAAAGCGGCGCGCGAAAGGCTGGAGGAGATTGTTCACCCTGAGGTAAAGAACGCCATGTGCGCCTCCGCTGAGCAGATTTTGTGCGAGACGCCGGATGCGCTTGTTGTGCTTGACGTGCCGCTGCTTTTTGAAAGCGGAATGGACGCGGTTACGGATGCGGTTGCGCTTGTAACCGCGCCGGAGGAGACGCGCGTCGCCCGCGTAAAAGCGCGCGACGGCGCGGACGAGGCGGATATACGCGCGCGTATCCGCGCACAGATGCCGGATGCGGAGAAACGCGCCCGTGCGGACTATGTGCTTGACAATGGCGGAACGCTTTCCCGGCTCTACGCACAAACCGACGCGCTCTACGCGGCTTTGACGGGGCGGGGCCTATGAGCGTACGCGCAAAAAACGGGCTGCTCATCGCTCTGCTGGCGCTTACTCTCGCGGCCATCGGCCTGATCGCATATAAATGGATCGATTATGAGAGAAAGGAACGCGAGCATGCGCGCTTGCTGGCGGAGTATCCCACCGCGTATACGGAGTGGATTGCGCAATATGCGGCCGAATATGAGCTGGATCCGTACCTGGTCACCTCCATCATGCGATGCGAAAGCAGCAACGACCCGGACGCCGTAAGCCCAAAGGGCGCGATTGGGCTGATGCAGATCATGCCGGACACGGGCGAGTGGATCGCGCGCAAGCTGGACGAGGAACCCTTCGACGCTTCATCGCTGTACGATCCGGAAACGAACATCCGCTTTGCCTGCTGGTACATCCGCTTTTTGCGCAATCGCTTCGAAGGCGATGTGCTCTGCATGATCGCGGCCTACAACGCGGGGCACGGAAGCGTGGAGGGTTGGCTTTCCGATGGCGCATATGCCCAGAACGGGAAGCTCGTTTCCATTCCGTTTCCCGAAACGGACCGTTATGTTAAGAAGGTCGCGGCGGCGCTGGAAAACTATACCGCTCTCTACCAGGCGCTTTACGAGGGCAGCGCCCTTGCGGGAACGTCCCTGCCCGTGATATACTGACGAAAGTTACGGCAGTTATGTGCGGAGGGTATGCTATTGCTTGAAGGTATTCTCATAATCGCGATCATTGCGGCGGATCAGATTGTCAAGCACTTGACGGATCTTTACCTCATGCCGCTTGGAACCTCCGTACCCGTCGTCAAAGGCGTGTTTCATTTTACCAGCGCGCATAATCAGGGCGCGGCCTTCGGACTCATGCAGGGCTGGCGCTGGTTTTTTATCGTTATGACCATCGTGGTATGCGCGGCGCTCGTTTTCTATTTAATTCGCGGCCGCAAGGTGCTTTCGCGCTTCTCGCGCGTGGTGCTCTCGCTCCTGCTCGCGGGCGCGCTGGGGAACCTCATCGACCGCATACTGTTGGGCTACGTGCGGGATATGTTCGATTTTTGCCTCATCAACTTCGCAGTCTTTAATGTCGCGGACAGCGCCTTGACCATCGGCTGCGCGCTGCTTGTCTGCAACGCGCTCTTTTCCAGGAAGGGTTCCGTTTTTGACGCGCTTCCGCAAAACAAAAAGAACGATGGATGAAATCCGCTTTCTTTCGGCAGACAGAAGCATGCGGCTCGACGCGTTTCTTGCCGCCGAAACGGAGCTGAGCCGCGCCCGCGCGCAAAAGCTCATTGCGGAGGGCTGCGTCTTGCTCAACGGCAAGGCGGCGCGCGCAAGTGCCCAGCTTGCGGAGGGAGACAGCGTTCGTTTGCGCATTCCGGAGCCTGTGGAGACAGCCGCCCTGCCGGAGGCCATTCCGCTCTCCATCGTATATGAGGACGCGGAGTTGCTCGTGGTGGATAAGCCGCAGGGCATGGTTGTGCATCCCGCGCCGGGCCACGCGAGCGGCACGCTGGTAAACGCGCTTTTGTACCATGTGCGCGATCTCTCCGGCGTCGGCGGCGAGCTGCGCCCGGGCATTGTGCACCGTATCGACCGCATGACGAGCGGTCTTTTGGTTGTTGCAAAGAACGACGCGTCGCATCAGGCTCTGGCCGCGCAGTTTAAAACGCACGCGGCGGGGCGCTCCTATCTCGCGCTCGTAAGTGGCAATTTGCGGGAGGACGCGGGCGAGGTGCGCGCGCCCATCGGCAGACACCCGACCGATCGCAAGCGCATGGCCGTGTGCGCCGGCGGCCGCGAGGCGGAAACGCATTGGAACGTGATATTGCGCTTTGGCCAATATACGCTTGTGCGTGCGGTGCTTGCCACCGGCCGAACGCACCAGATTCGCGTGCATATGGCTTATATCAAGCATCCGCTTGCGGGAGACGGGGTATACGGCGCGCCTGCAAACGCGCTTGGCCTTGCCGGGCAGGCGCTGCATGGCTACCGGCTGTTTTTTACGCACCCGACGACGGGGGAGGGGCGTACCTTTTATTCGCCTCTGCCGCCCTATTTTACGCAGGCGCTTGCGCGGCTTGGCTGCGCGGCGAATGCCGAGGAGATCCAGGCCCTCTATCGAACTTGATTCGGAAAGGAAGAAACACCATGAAGAAAGTGATGCTTCGTACCCTTGCGCTCCTTCTGTCGCTCGCGCTCGCGCTGGCTGCATGCGGGTGCAAGAAGCGGGAGCCCACGCTTGAAACGCCCGTTACCGTTAAGCCGCAGCCCGCCGTCACGGATGCGCCGGCCGCGTCGTCCGCTGAGCAGCCAACGGCTGCGCCCCCGCCCGTGCAATCTGCCAGCGAGCGTTTTTCGGAGCTGGACGCGGCGTTTTTCCGCGATTATGTAACCAGCGACGGCTATACCTATCACCAATTTATTGCGGACGGCGCGCGCTACGGCATCGATGAAAATGAGATCGAAATGACGCTGGGCGATTTTTCCGAGGAGGCCGACGCGGAGACCTGCGCGCGCTATGGCACGTATCTTGAGGCGCTGCACGCCATCGAACGGGAGGCGCTCACCGAGAGCGAGCAAATGAGCTACGACGTGCTCGAGCAGTACCTCTCCTCTTGCACGGCGGGAGACGCCTACGATTACTATTATGAACCCCTGGAGCACTATTCCGGCGTGCATTCGACTCTGCCGCTGTCCTTTGCGCTCTACGAAATCGAGAGCGAACGGGACGTGGAAAATTATCTCCTGTTGCTTGCAGACACGCCCCGCTTTCTGGGCCAGATTTTGGATTACGAAAAGGAGCGCGCTTCGCGCGGCATGTTTATGACGGCGTCCGCGCTTTCCGATATCGTGCAGGACTGCGACGATATCATCAACGCGCGGGATACCTTTTATTTGATCGGCACCTTCAACGAAGCGGTGGACGCGCTTGCCGGGCTTACCGCGGAAAAAGCGGAGGCGTATAAAAAACAAAACGAAGCCCTGATCAAGGGTTCGTTTATCGACGCGTATGTCACGCTGCGCGACGGCTTGCAAGCGCTCTCCGCCTTCTGCCGCGCGGAGGAGGGTATGTATGCCTTTGGCAACGACGCGCTTGCCTACTTTGAGCTCGCCATGCGGGACGAGGGCTGCACGGACATGAGCGTGGACGACGCGCTGGAGCTGCTCAGCACGGAAATGTACAATTTGCTCATATCCATGTACACCTACATGAATACGCTTTCGGATGTAAACGCCGCGGTCAACGGTCTGAACGTGACCAAGGGCAGCGCGGAGGCCGACCTTGCCTTCCTGCAAACCATCACAGGCGAAATCCTTCCGCCCATGCCGAATCATGCGCTTACGCTCTCCGACGTGCCGGAGGAACTGGAAAATCAGATGAACCCCGCCGCTTACGTCATCCCATCCGTGGACGACTGGTATCAAAACGAGATACTGATTAACCCCACAAGCGCAAACAACACCATGCTCTTTACCTACGCGCATGAGGCGTATCCCGGTCACATGTATCAGTATCTGTATGCCCGTTCGCTGGAAAACTTGGGCCTGTCGAGGCAGATCCTGCATTTTGTCGGGTATTCGGAGGCGTGGTCGCAACTGTCTGTTGAGTTCATGCTGGCCGCGCAGAGCGATTTCCCGCTGGACGCCTGCATGGTGGCCTATTATAACGAAATCATTGCCAGCACGCTCCTGCCCGCTATGGTCAGCATTCTGGTCAATTATAAAATGTACGACAAGGCGGGTGTGGAGGAATTCCTCGGCGCACTGGAGATGGAGGCGTATGCGGACATCTATTATTCACTGGCGGTCGAAATGCCCTTTTACGCCTTCCCGTACGCGCTCGGCTACGCGCAGTTTGCATCCATGCTGCGGGACGCGCGTAACGACTTGGGCGACGCGTTCGACCAAAGGTCGTATCTCACGGCGTTTCTCAACCTTGGCCCGGCCTATTTCAATCTGCTCACCGAGCGGATGGATGTTTGGGTGGACGCGCAGATCACCGCTTGACAAGCGCTTGTGCTTGGACTAAACTGTGGAAGCAATAGTAGATGGTAGATGCGTTGATGGAGAGGAGTACGCGTTTTCCGCCCAAGAGAGCCGTTTTCACTGGCTGAGAGAAACGGCGGCATGAGAAAACGCGGAAGGTCGCTTCGGAGCATGCACGGTGAGGCATTCGCTTAGCCGCGCACGTGGGCCGCGTTAAGGCATGGAGGGGAACGGCTCTGCCGTTCAACAAAGGTGGTACCGCGAGCGCCCGCTTCGTCCTTTGACGAGGCGGGCGTATTGTATTTTGAGGTGAGAAGTTTGAAAGATGCGTCTTTCAAACCCGAAAGGATGGACACAATGCAAAAGGAAATGGAAAAAAACTACGACCACCAGAAGGTGGAGCACAAATGGTACGAACGCTGGGAGAGGAACGGCTATTTTCACGCCGAGCCGAACCCGGACAAGGAGCCGTACTGCATTGTGATCCCGCCGCCGAACATCACGGGCCGGCTGCATATGGGGCACGCCATCGACAACACACTTCAGGATTCGATTATCCGCTATAAGCGCATGCGAGGCTATGAAACGCTCTGGCTCCCCGGCACGGATCACGCGTCCATCGCCACCGAGGTCAAAATCGTGGAGCAAATGGCCAAAGAGGGTCTAACCAAAAACGACGTGGGCCGCGAGGGCTTTCTCAAACGCGCCTGGAGCTGGCGGGAGGAGTACGGCAAGACCATTGTGCGGCAGCTTCGCTATCTGGGCTCCTCGTGCGACTGGGCGCGGGAGCGCTTCACCATGGACGCGGGCTGTAACCGCGCTGTGAACAAGGTGTTTGTGGAGCTGTACAACAAGGGCCTCATCTACAAGGGCGATCGGATCATCAACTGGTGCCCGGATTGCAAAACTGCGCTCTCCGACGCGGAGGTGGAATATGAGGAGCAGCCCGGGCATCTTTGGCACGTGCGCTACGACGCCCCGGACAAGAGCTATTCCATTACGGTGGCAACGACGAGACCCGAAACCATCCTGGGCGATACGGGCATTGCGGTGAACCCGGAGGACCCGCGCTATACGGCGCTTGTGGGCAAAACCGTGCTTGTGCCCGCTGTGGGGCGTGAAATCCCCATTGTGGCGGACGCGTATTGCGAAATGGACTTTGGCACGGGCGCGGTGAAGATCACGCCTGGGCACGACCCGAACGATTTTGAGGTGGGACAGCGCGCAAAGCTTCCCGTGCTCCGCGTGATGACCGACGACGGCCACATGAATGAGGATTGCGGCAAGTACGCCGGCATGGAGCGCTACGAGTGCCGCAAGGCCATTGTGGACGATCTGACGGCCTGCGGGGCGCTTGTGAAGGTGGAGGACTACAAGCACAACGTGGGCACCTGCTACCGCTGCCATACCACGATTGAAACCATCGTGTCCAAGCAGTGGTTCGTGGATATGAAGCCGCTCGCCAAGCCCGCTCTGGAGGCAGTGCGCGGCAGAAGGATCAAGTTTGTTCCCGAGCGCTTTGAAAAAACCTACTTTAATTGGATGGAGAATATCCGCGATTGGTGCATCTCCCGCCAGCTCTGGTGGGGCCACCGCATCCCGGTGTATTATTGCGACGCGTGCGGCAAGGTGCTTGCAGCAGAGAGCGAACCAACCGCCTGCCCGGCTTGCGGCGCGCGCCTGCGGCAGGACGAGGACGTGCTGGACACCTGGTTTTCCTCGGGCCTTTGGCCGTTTTCCACGCTGGGTTACCCGGAGGATACGCCGGAACTGCGCTATTTTTATCCCACCGCCACGCTTGTGACGGGATATGATATCATCACCTTCTGGGTGTCGCGCATGATCACCTTCGGGCTGGAGGTGATGGGGGATATCCCCTTCGACACGGTGTGCGTGCACGGTATTATGCGGGATTCTGAGGGGCGTAAGATGTCCAAGTCGCTGGGCAACGGAATCGATCCCATCGAGGTGATCGAAAAGTACGGCGCGGACGCGCTGCGTTTTTCGCTGCTTGCGGGCGTGTCGGCCGGCAACGACATGCGCTTCTATTGGGAAAAGGTGGAGTCCGGCGCGAACTTCTGCAACAAAATTTACAACGCGGCGCGCTTTGTGCGCATGGGCATTGACGAAACGGCGCTCGCGCTGCCGCCCGTGGCGCGCCTTACGCCCTCCGACCGCTGGATTCTGCACCGTTTAAACGAGCTCATCGGCGAAGTGAGCGCGAATATCGATGCCTACGAGCTTGGCCTTGCCTCGCAAAAGGTGTATGAGTTCATTTGGAACGAATACTGCGATTGGTACATTGAGCTGGCCAAAGCTCGGCTCTACGGGGACGACGCGGAAGCCAAGCGCGATGTTTCCGCCGTGCTCGTGCATGTGCTGAGAACCTCCATGCAGCTTCTCCACCCCTTCATGCCGTTTATTACGGAGGAGCTGTATCAAAACCTGCCCGGTGCAGAGGAAACGATCATGCGCTCGAGCTGGCCAAGGCAGGACGAGGCGCTGCGTTTTTCGGAGGAATGCGCGTTCATGGAATCCGCCATGGATCTTGTGCGGCAAACGCGCAATCTGCGCGCCGAGATGAAGCTTGCGCCCTCGCAAAAAATCGGTATGCGCCTTGTGGCGCGGGCGGACGCGCGCGCGGCCTTTGAAACGCTTTTGCCGAGCCTGACGCGGCTTATTGGCGCTGAGAGCATTACGCTGCAAAGCGAAGTGGGCGAGACGCTGAAAAGCGACGTGCACCTGGTCACAGCGCTTGCGCAGGCGTTTCTTCCTCTTGCCACGCTTGTGGATCTTGATAAGGAGCGCGAGCGCCTGAAAAAGGAAATCGAGCGGCTGGCGGGGGAGATTGCGCGCGCGGAGGGCAAGCTTTCCAACGAGAAGTTCACCGGCAAGGCGCCCGCCGCCGTGGTGCAAGCCGAGCGGGACAAGATGGCTGCTGCGGAGGATATGCGCATGAAGCTGAGCCGTCGCCTTGAGGAGCTGGACGGATAAACAGCGAAGCGGAGCCGGGCAAGCAACGCCTGGCTCCGCTCTTGTTTGCGGCAGGGCGGGGCAGAAGGCTTTCCCGCCCCGTGACCTTAGTGGGCCTTATTCGTATTCCGTAAGCAATTCGGGCTTTTGTGGCAGCATGGGTCTCATCTGGTCATAACCCGTCCGAGGTAAAACACATAACCGTAATATTGCTTGTACTTTGAATACAATTCCACTTCCTGTTGGTTTTGCGCGGCATATTCCTCCATGGTTTTATTTCCCGCGTATTTCTTCAGAAGCGCCTGTATGGCCGCTTCACGAGGAGCAAAATAATTCTCTGTCCAGCAGTATTCCGGCAATGCAAAGGACGCAATGAATTGATAACCGCATTTTTGCATGATCTCAACATTTGTCCCAATCGCTTCCAAACCGCTGCCCGCGTCAGTCCAGAACTTTTCAACGACACTTGGGCGCTCGTTTGTAAGCCAGGACGGAGCGGTAACGGCAACACAACCGTTCTTTCTGAGAAAACTGCGCCAATGGGAAAGCCCTTTTTCAAACCCGATATTATCAATCGCGCCTTCCGACCAGATTAAGTCAAACGAATCCCTTTCAAAAGGCAAATCATCCATAGAGCCCACGACGCCCTTTACCCGTTGTCCCAAATTCTGCCTTTGCGCGTTTTGATCAAGTATGTCAATAAAATCCGGGAACAGATCTAACCCGGTAATCGCGCCAGATACATTTTGCGCCAGAAACAAGGTCTGTCCGCCGGTTCCACAGCCTAGATCCGCAACCTGAGAAAACCGGCCGAGCGGTTCGAGGAAAGAAAGCGCTTTTTGAGTCGCCTCTGGACTTCCCGGGCCCTGACGGTTCAACCCGGCGTGCGTTTCAATAAGTAATTGTATGAAAAATGGCCGTTCGTTCTCCATTTGCGTCACTTCCTTTACCATTTTGATTTGACTGCCGACTATAAAAAACAGTGTAACATAGGCGCGTAAAGTTTTCAAATGCCTTTCCCTTATCGGATGTTCGATACGCCGCTCAGTCGTTTCGGAGGGTGGCCGCGCTTTCTGTGCTCATACTCAGCCCGTTTTTCGCAAAAAAACCGGAGCAAGCGACATGCGGCTTGCTCCGAAGTGGTGCGGGAAACAGGACTTGAACCTGCATGAAATTGCTTTCACACGGACCTGAACCGTGCGCGTCTGCCAATTCCGCCATTCCCGCAATTTGGTGGATGGGGATGGATTCGAACCATCGTAGTCTGTGACAACGGATTTACAGTCCGCTCCCTTTGGCCGCTCGGGAACCCATCCAAATTACGAAAACCTATTGAGTTGTCAAGGGTGGAGCTGGTGATGGGACTCGAACCCGCAACCTGCTGATTACAAATCAGCTGCTC
>CAZWSI010000010.1:34809-75043 GCA_964636405.1 uncultured Oscillospiraceae bacterium | reverse complement strand
AGCTCATGCTCAACGGCGCGGTCACGCTCGGCACCTACGACGGCGCGAACGTGGAAATCGTGCGGCAGGCGGGCGAGGAGAACAACTATATCTTCGGCAACACCGTCGAACAGCTCAACGCCCTTCGCGCGGGCTATAATCCCAAGGCCATCTACGATTGCGAGCCGCGCGTGCGGCGCGTGGTGGATGCGCTCATCGACGGCACCTTCTCCGACGACAACAGCGGCGCGTTTTCCGATCTGCACCGCGCGCTGCTCTTTGGAAACGGCTACGAAAAGCCGGATCAATACTTTGTGTTGCTCGAGCTTTTGCCCTACGTTGCCCGCAAGCTGGACGCGCTTTGCGATTACCGCGACCGCATCGCCTTTTCGCGCAAGTGCCTTGTCAACGTCGCGTCGGCGGGCAAGTTCTCCTCCGACCGCGCCATCGAGGAATACGCGCGGGATATCTGGCACATTGAAAAGCTCTCGCCGCACGACGCGCCAAGCCTGCTTAAGCTTCAATAAGCGAACGAATCACGCAAAACAGGGCCCGGACGGTTTTCGTTCCGGGCCCTGCCGTATTGTTTTTGCTTCTCTACAGCAGCGCGGCCACCCGCGCGGCGAGCCGCACGTTGTTTTCCACGAGCGAAATGTTCGTTTCCAGGCTTTCGCCGCCTGTGAGCTGCTTGATGCGATCCAGCAGGAAGGGCGTGAGCTCCTTGCCGGTCACGTTTTTGCGCTTGGCCTCCGAGAGCGCGTGCTGGATGACGTGCTCGACCTTATACGTATCCATGGCATGCTCCGCCGGGACGGGGTTTGTTATCAGCATGCCGCCCGCAAAGCCAAGGCTGCGCTGGGCGCGGATGGCGTCCGCGACCTCCTTGGGCGTATCGAGCCGGAAGGGCACGGGCAGGCCGCTCTTGCGGGTATAAAATGCGGGCAGCTCGTCGGTCCCGTAGCCGATGACCGGCACGCCCTTGGTTTCCAGATATTCCAGCGTAAGCCCGAGGTCGAGTATGCTCTTTGCGCCCGCGCAGACCACGGCCACGGGCGTAACGGCCAGCTCCTCGAGATCGGCGGAGATATCCATAGAGGTTTCAGCGCCCCGGTGTACGCCGCCGATGCCGCCGGTGGCAAACACCTGTATGCCCGCCATGGCCGCCACGATCATGGTCGCGGACACGGTGGTGCCGCCGTCTCCGCCTTTCGCGACGAGCATCGGCACGTCGCGGCGGCTTGCCTTAATCACGTTTTTGTTGTCGTGTCCGAGATGCTCAAGCTGATCGGCGTTGAGCCCCGCGCAGAGCTTGCCGTTCAGAATCGCGCAGGTGGCGGGGGTCGCGCCGTTTTCGCGCGCGATGCGCTCGCACGCGAGAGCCGTCTCCACGTTTTCGGGGTAGGGCATGCCGTGGCTGATGATGGTGCTTTCCAGCGCGATAACCGGCGCGCCCTTTTCCAGCGCGCTGCGCACTTCGTCGGAAAGCAGAAGGGCCTTGTTCCATTCTTTCATTCCAGTTCTTCCTTTCCCGCGCAGCGAAGCGCGCTTTGGTGATTGCCTGCGCGCGCGCAATTCTCGGTGGAATCTCCCGAAAGAATCCCCCACGCGATGGCCGCCGCCATAAAATCGCCCGCGCCCGTGGTGTTGACCACGTCGATATGCTCCGCTTCCACAAGCCCGCAGCCGCCTTCGTCCGCCCAGTAGACGCCCTCGCCGCCCATGGAGATGAACACCCTTTTCACGCCCTGCGCCAGGAACCAGTCCGCCGCGCGGTATACGCCTCGCAGCGTATCGCAGGAGCAGCCGGAAAGCGCCGCCGCCTCAAAGCGATTGGGCTTTGCGGCAAATACCCTCGAAAGCCCCGCGCCAATGCGCTTTGCCTTCGCGCAGCTTACCGGCTCGTAAAGGATGGGGCAGGTCAGGTTCTCCGTCAGATAGCCGAGCGCCTCGGCCGAAAGATTCGCATCCAGCACGCAAAAGCCTGCGGCGTTCATGGCCGGAAGCATTTCCGCAAGCCGCGCCGGCGTTACGCGCGCGATACCCCCCATATCGTTGATGCCGGCGAGCATATCGCCGTCCTCGTCGAGAATGCACAGGTAGGTGTCGCTCGCGCCCGCATAGCGCACGGCATGGCGCATGCCGATGCCCGCGGCAAGGCAATCGTCGCTCAGTGTGCACGCGCCCGCATCGTCGCCCAGCGCCGTTACCAGCTCCACCTCGAGCGGATAGCGCGTAAGCGCCTTGGCAATATTATGCCCCACCCCGCCCACTGTCACGGTGACGCGGCCAATATTGGAATCCCGCAGCCTGCACACGGTGGCGGGCGCGCCGATGATATCCAGCGCCGCGCCGCCCACGACGAATACGCTTTGCTTCATATGAGCTGTCCCTCCGAAACGACGAGCTTTCCGCCCGCGTATACGCCCAAAATGCCCTCGCACACGCTGCTCCCGTTATGATACGTGGCCGTGTCGGTAAAGCGCGATTCGTCAATGAGCAGCAAATCGGCGCAATAGCCCTCCTTGATCAACCCAACGTCCTTGAGCTGATAGAACGAGGCGGGCAACCCGGTCATTTTGCGCACCGCGGCCTCGGGCGAGAGCACGGGGTGCTCCTTTGTGAGGAAGCGGTACGCGTGCGGCATGGTTCCAAACGCGCGCGGATGCGGGTTTTCGTTGGGCAGCCCGACAAGCCCGTCCGTGCCGATGGCCGTGCGCGGGTACGAAAGCACCGTGAGCACGTCCCGCTCGGACATATGAAAGTATACGCCCAGTCCCAGCCCCTGATTCTTGATGAGGATCTCGCAGTACGCGTCAAAGGGCTCCCGCTTTGTCTTTTCCGCGTATTCCGTAATGAACATGCCCTCCGCATCGTGGAAAACCGGGCAGGAGGACACAAACAGCCCTGAAAACCCGCCGCTGGAGCGCACATAGTTATCGTAATCCGACCGCTCGCCGATCTCGTGGCGGATTTTCTCACGCTCGATCGGGTTTTGCAGCGCCGCGACCAGCCCGTCGAGGCCGTGCGTAAAGTAGCGCGGGGGTATGGATACGTTCAGCGACGTGCTGCCCGCAAGGTAGGGATAGCTGTCCACAAGGATGCGCATGCCCCGGCTCCCGGCCGCGTCCACAAGCTCCAATACTTTGTCCACCTTGCCCCAGTTATCCTGCCCGGCGGCCTTGAGATGCGACATGGCCAGCGGCACGCCCGCCTCCTCCGCAAGCTCGATGGATTCCCTGCGCGCCTCGATTGCGGTGTCGGATTCGTTGCGCGGGTGCGTGGCGTAGTAGCCGCCCGCCTTGGCCACGTCCTTTAGCAGCGCGCGAATCTCGTCGTTGTCCGCATAGCACGAGGGCGCGTACACCAGGCCCGTGGACAGGCCCACGGAGCCCGCCTGCAGGCTTTCGCGCAGAAGCCCGCACATAAGATCGAGCTCCTTTTTTGTGGGCGGCCGATCGTCATAATCCATGGCGAAGAGCCGAAGCGAGCCGTGCCCCGTAAAGCACAGCGTGCGGATGGGGTTTTTCGTTTCCGTCAGCCAGCGCAAAAAGCGGTCGGCGCTTTTGCAGACGTTCATATCGGCCGGAAAATCCGAGTGCGGGGAGATGCCCGCGATAAAGCGCGGGAACTCGTCGCCATGCTTCTCGTTATAGGGGAACATGGACACGCCGCATTGGCCCGCAATCTGGGTCGTAATGCCCTGGGTCAGCTTGCTTGCTGTAGCATGGGGGGCGAGCATGGTCAGGTCGCCGTGCGCGTGCGCGTCGATAAAGCCGGGCAGGAGCGTAAGCCCCGCGCCGTCTATGATTTTGTCGGCGTTTTCTTCGCAGTTTGCGGCAAGGAGCCGAATGCGTCCGCTCTCAACGCCTACGGAGCCGGTATAGGCCGCTTCTCCGCTTCCATCGAGAATCTTTACGTTGCGAAACAGTATTTCCATAGAAATATTATAGCACAATATAGGGAAAGGCTGTATACTGAGATAGAATTAATTGCGCGTTGCGCGCAAGCGGAAGTTGGGCTTTTCTAAAGAAAAGGTTGTGTTGTTGCGCGTTGCGCGCAAGCGGGATGTTTGGCTTTTCTTTTGATCCTTTTCTTTTCCCCTGAAAAGAAAAGGATAACGGACTTACGCGAAAGGAGCCTGTTTGCATGCACATTCGAACAAGCGGCGTGGTTTGCCACATCACCTCCCTGCCCTCGCCCTACGGCGTGGGCACGCTTGGGCGCGAAGCGTACGCCTTTTGTGATTTTCTTGTTCAGGCTGGGCAGCGCTATTGGCAGATGCTGCCGCTGGGCCCGACGAGCTACGGCGATTCGCCTTATCAAAGCCCGTCTGCGTTCGCGGGCAATCCGTACCTCATCGATTTGCGCTCGCTCATCGAGGACGGCTTGCTCGAATCGCACGAGGCCGAGGCGGATTGGGGAAGCGACCCCGCGCAGGTGGATTACGGCAAGCTCTACGAAAACCGCTTTCGCGTGCTCCGCATGGCCTTTGCGCGCGGGAAAGAGCGAGACGGGGCAATGGTTCGCGCGTTTTATGAGGAGAACCGCGCATGGCTGAAGAATTACGCCCTCTTTGCGGCGCTGAAGACGCATTTTGCCATGCGCCCCTGGAACGAGTGGGACGAGGATATCCGCGCGCGGCAGCCCGAGGCGCTCGCCCGCTACGGCGCGGCGCTTTCCGAGGAAATCGGTTTTCAAATCTACCTGCAATACCTGTTTTTTAAACAATGGAACGCGCTGCGCGCGTATGTGGCGAAAAAGGGCGTGCAAATCATCGGCGACGTGCCCATCTATGTGCCCTACGATTCCGCCGACGTATGGGAAAGCCCGGAAAACTTCCTGCTCGACGCTTCGCTCCTGCCCTTCGTCGTGGCGGGCGTGCCGCCGGATTATTTTTCCGCCACGGGGCAGCTCTGGGGCAATCCCATCTACGATTGGGCGCGCATGGCGGAGGACGGCTTCTCTTGGTGGATCCGGCGCATCGGCGCGGCGCGGCGGCTTTTCGACGTGGTGCGCATCGATCATTTCCGAGGCCTCGAGAGCTATTGGGCCGTGCCCTTCGGCGAGGAAACGGCCGTCCGCGGCGAATGGCAAAAAGGGCCCGGCATGGCGCTTGTGGGGGCGCTCAAGCGCGCGTACCCGGACGCGGACGTGATCGCGGAGGATCTCGGCTTCAAGACCCCGGAGGTGGAAAAACTGCTCGCGGATTCGGGCTTCCCCGGCATGCGCGTGATTGAATTCGCTTTCGATCCGCTCACAAACTCCGAGCATCTTCCGCACAATGTGCCGGAAAACTGCATCTTCTACGCCAGCTCGCACGACAGCCCCACCGTGATGGACTGGGTTGCGAGCTTTAACCCGCGCGACGTGGGCTTTGCGGTGGACTATCTGGGGCTAAACGAGCGCGAGGGGCTGAACTTCGGCCTGATTCGCGGCGCGCTGCAATCGCCCGCCCGCCTCGCGCTCACGCAAATTCAGGATTATCTGGGCCTTGGCGCGGACGCGCGCATGAACACTCCAAGCGTCGCGCAGGGCAACTGGCGCTTTCGCCTCCTGCCCGGCCAGCTCACCGAGGGGCTCGCCGCACGCATGGCGTATTATGCGCGGATGTTCGGGCGGGCGTGAGCGGTGTGTCGGCAGGCGCGCCGGAAGCAGGCGCACGAGGCGCTTGCCCATCGCTGCGGTCTTGCTTGCGGGAAGGTCAGGAGGAGCTTTCCGCCGTGCCCGCCCTCCCGCAAGCCGAGATAGCGGCGGGTGGCGTCTCCTCGCCCATTTCATCCGAATAAAACGCGAAATCGTCCTTGCCGGTCGCCTTGACATGGTAAAGCGCAATATCCGCCTTGTGATAAAGCGTGTCAAAGTCGCTTCCGTCATCCGGGCAGACGGCGACGCCGATGCTGACGGAAAGCTGCGTCTCGAGGCTGAAGGTCTTGTGGAGCCGGGCGCAAAGCTGCTTGGCCTTTTTACCGGCAAGCGCAAGGCTCGGCAGCTCGCACAGGCACACGACGAATTCATCGCCGCCAAGCCGCCCCACCAGATCCCCGCTTCGGAGGGCCGCTTTCAGCTTGTGGCCCACCTCGATCAGCGCTTCGTCGCCCACGGCATGGCCAAAGCTGTCGTTGATCTGTTTAAAGCCGTCCAGATCAAGCATAAAGAGAGCGAAGATCGACTTGTCGCGCTTTGTTTGCAGCAGGAGGTTCATTCTTTCGGCAAAGGCCTTTCGGTTGAGCACGCCCGTCAGCGTGTCGGTTTCGGCTTCATGCTTCCTTTGCAGCTCGCTTTGTTTTTCTTCGTCGATGTCCTCATACAACATATATGCCATTATATCGTTTGAGTGCGGGTGCTCGACCAATTCAATGGACAAGCGAAGCCAACGCTCGGCGCCGTCCGGGCGTGTTTCCCGGTATTCCAAACTGTCCGCGCGTTTCCCGCGATAATAGGCGGCCAGCATCGTATCGGCGTTTACGAACTCGGTATACCGCTTTTGGTCGTCGGGCACAACGCGGCGCTCCACATACCGCTTCACGCGCGCATTGAAGGACAGCGTCTCCACAGCGTCGAAGACGCCGTGCATGAGCGCGCCCGCCTCGGTATCATAGGAGGCGTCCTTGCTTAGGTTGCAGCAAAACAGCGAATAGCTCTCCGGCCTGCGGCTCTCTATGGACTGCCGCCACTTCCGCACGATGGCCTCCTGCTCCACACGCTCCGTCGTGTCGATGAAGGAAACGACCGCAAAGTCGGGCTTGCCCCCGCTGTCAAAAACGGTCGAGTAGCTTCCCTCCAGATAGCGCCAGCCGATGGGCAGCAGACTGCGGAAGATCATGCTGCCGTTGTTTTTGCCGCGCACAATGTCCTCGTAGAAATCAGAATAGGTCTTTTCGCTTTCGGGCGCGATCTTGCCTAGCGTCAGCATGCCCTGCGGCATATTCAGCACGCGCTCCGGCAATCCGCGCAGCGCGGCGACCTCGGGCGGCATGGTCAGGGTGCGGTCCGCTACGGTAAAGCGGCAGATGACGTTGCCGGTATGCTTCATCGCGAGCCGGTATTCCTCTTCGCTCTGGCGAAGCCTTGCCAGCGCCTCCTGTTGCGCCGTAACGTCATATTTCACGGCGTTGACAATCACGCTGTCGCCGTGCCTTTGGGATACCACGCCGGTTATGCTGTACCAGCGATAGCCGTCCTCGGTATGGCAGCGATAGCTTCCCGCGCTTCGGTCAACGCCCTCCTTCAGCAGCGCGAATATGGATTCAAGCGCCGCGGGCCGATCCTCCTCGAACACCTGAAAGAGCGGGTCTTGCGCGGCAAGGGCTGCGTATTCCTCGCGGGTCAAGCCGGAGAAGCGGTAGAAGCCCTCGTTGAAATACAGGATATGCGCGCCCGCCGGGCTGACGTCAAAGGTCGCGATGCCGCCCGGAATGGTCTCCGTAAGCGTCGCCAGTCTTTCGGCCGTGTTGCGGTATTCCGTGATATCGCGCCCTATGCCGTATAAGCCGATGACGCCGCCGCCGCTATCCCGCAGCAGGTACCTGGAGGTGCTGTAATCATGCAGCGTGCCGTCCGCGAACGGAAAACGATCCGAAAGATCGACGAGCGAAGCGCCGCCTTCAAACAACGCTTTATCGTCATGCCGGAATTTATCCGCCATCTCGCAGTCAAACAGCTCGTAATCCGTTTTCCCGATCACGTCGCGGGCGGCCGCCAGTCCGCACATTTCTGCGAATGACTCGCTGGCGCAAATATAGCGGAAATCGCTGTCCTTGGCGAAGGCGAGGTCGGAGGAGTTCTCCATGATCGCCGAGAGAAGAATGGGCAGCCGCGCCTGTACGCTCATGACCTCATCCGAAATGGGCGTATACGTCGCGTAGATCAGGTGCTCTCCCCCCGGCTGCTTCACGATACAGGCGTTTACGTGGAACGGGTGGTAGCCTCCGTCCCCGTGGAGCACGCGAATATCGCAGGAAAAGTCCCTCTTTTGCCGGATGGCGGCGGCAAGCTCCTGCAAAACGGTGGGAACGTCGCCCGGATACACCGCATCCAAAAACGAATCCGGCGTATCGGCGTTTGGTTCGCGGCCCACAAGCAGCCAATAATGCTGGTTTAAATGGAGCGCCTTGAGATGCTTCCCGTCATACGTATAGAGCGCCGCGCCCGCGGGGAGGTTGTCGAGCAGCTCGTCGCGCTTTCGCTCCAGCTTCTCCTGCTCCGAAGCGTCGGAATAGTAGCCGCACAAATTGTGCCCGTCCGCGTCCTCCGTTACGCGATAGAACACCTGCATGGGGACATAGCCGCCGCCCAAGCGTGAAAGCCGAACGCGCAGGGATATCGTCGTTCGGTTCTTGATCCCCTCGTTGATGGTTTTTTTGACTCGTTCAATATCGTCGGGATGAACGCCCGCATAGGCGTCGGCGGCGTACATGCGCATCGTCTCATCATGGGTCATGCCGATGATGCGGCAAAACTCGTCGTTTATGAATATCGGCACAACGCCGCTTTCCACAATGCGCATCTTCACATAGCCGCCCGGCATATCCTCCAGCATCTGCGCCAGGGCGGCGTTGTTTTGCGCGATTTTTGCGTCATAATCACGCCGTGTAAGCAGCACGCACAGGTAATCGCCCAGCGCGGCAAGACGACCGATCTCCGAATGATTGCGGTGGGTATCGTCCACGCCGACAAAGCCGATCACTTCTCCGTCGCGGCGCAGCGGCACGGCGCAAAGGGACTTGATGTTTTGCGATTGCAAGATCTCCTTCTCCGGCCGGTCGTCCGGCAGGGCGTCCACATCGGCGATATCGATATAATCCTGCGAAGCAAACGCTTTGTTCCAATAGGCGAGCACGTCAAAGGGAACGTTTTGCAGCCGCTCCATTTCGGAGCGAACGCCCTCCGCGCAAGCCTCATAGGTGTTGCTGGCCTCGCCTTTCTGGCGATCAAACTCAACGATATACGCGCGGTCGCTGTCAAAATAGCCCAGCAAATTATGAAGGATGCTGTTGATCCCCATCTCGGCATCGGGCTGCGCCAGCACCTCATGGGACATTTCGTTGAGAAAAACAAACTGGCTTTCGGCGTTCTTGATCTCGGTAATATCGGTCAGAATGCCGATGAGCACATCGTCCTTAACGCCCTCCAGCTTTGTCACGGAGCCGCTGCATCGGATGTATACGATGACGCCGTCCCGGCGGGTGCAGCGATATTCGAACAGCGCGGGCGTGCGTTCGCGCAGCAGGGTACGGATGGTCTCGCGCGTTTTTGTTCTGTCCCCCGGGAGGATGAGCGCCATCGGGTCGGGCACTTCGGCCTCGAACTGCGCTCTGGTATAGCCCAATATCTGATAGTAACGATCATTGGCAAAAAGATAGCTGATCTTGCCGTCATCGCTTATGGTGACGGCTGAAACGCCGCCGTAAACCTTGTCCATGATAACCTGAAGCCGCTCCGCCAGCGCGTGCTCCTTTTGTTCGGCCTCGCGCTGTTTTGTGATGTTCTGCGCGACGGTATAAAGCAAATAGCGGTCTCCCGCGCGGGCTATGGCGCGCTGGCTAAAGCGCATATACAGCGCCGCGCCCGGCTCGCCGTCCAACCCGTATATGCGGACCTCGCAGACGGATTCCTTGCCCGTTGCGATGGCGTTTTGGCGGTTTTGGTTCATGATGCGCAGGTTCTCGGCGTCCATACAGTTGTCCGCGCCCATATCGCAAACGGATACTCCGCCGATGGCTGCGCCGTGAAATTCCTGCTTGAAACGATCGTTTATGCGCAGCATCTCGGCTTTGCCGTCGTGATACTCCACGATGCAGGCCCCGCCCACATAGCTGTTGAATATGAGGGAGTCCATGCTCTTGGGGTCCCAAAAACGATTGTTGTCCAGTTTATCGACGGTCTCCAGCAGGAGCATCTCGCGTTCCTTGCCATGTCCCTTTGCAAGCGCTTCATAATCCTCCGCAGGCATAGGCTTGGCGTAGAGATAGCCCTGCACATAATTGCAGCCGATGGATTTGAGGAAATCCGCCTGCGCCTCCGTTTCGACGCCCTCGGCAATCACCGACATACCCAGCCACTTTGCCATGCGGACGACGGATTCGAGTATGTTTCCGCCCCGGTCTGAATTTTCGCTGGTTTCCAGGAACCGCATGTCCAGCTTGAGTATCTGCGCGGGAACGTCCTTTAGGGTGTTCAACGAGGAATAGCCGCTGCCAAAATCGTCGATTTCCACCGTGAAGCCGGCGGCGATCAGCGCCTTGATCACGGCGGTGATCTGGTCGGTGGATTTAGAGAACGCCGACTCCGTAATCTCAAGGCGCAGCAGCTCCATAGGCAGCGCGTACTTTTCAAGAAGCCCGGTCAGTACGTCGATGAGATCGGCTTTAAACACATCGAAGCGTGAGATGTTTACGGAAACGGGCAGCGCATTGCGCCCCTCCCCGAGCCATTTGCGCAGATACCGGCAGGCTTCCTCCCAAACAAACTTATCCAGCTCATATACAAAGCCGTTCTGCTCGAACACGGGAATAAAGCCGCCGGGCGGTATGATCCCCTTTTCGGGGTGCCGCCACCGAACGAGCGCTTCCGCCCCAATGAGCGCGCCGGTGGCATGGTTATACTGCGGCTGGAACCAGACCTCGAACTCGCCATTTTCCAGCGAGTTCTCCATATTGCCGGATATCTCCTGCTTTGCAAGCAGACTTTCCAGCATGGAATCGTCGAACCACGCCACATGCCTGTCGAAACGTCCCTTGATGGTCTGCTTGGCAATAAAGGCTCTGTCGTAAAGGGCGCTGGCGGGGAGCGACGTGTCCGTCACAACGCAGCGGCCCACGGCGGCGCTTAATGTGGAGGGGACGTCCTCAGGCAAGCAGTTTACGCTGGCATGTTCAGAGATATATTGAATCGCCTCCGGCGTATTCGGGTACAGTCCGGCAAAATTATCCCCGCTGATGCGCGCGCTCACGCCGCCCACATGATCGTAGGCGTTTCCGAGCGCCGCGCCGACATGCTTGAGGATGCGATCCCCCTCGGCGGCTCCGTATTGATCGTTGATGAGTTTAAAATTGTCGATATCCATACAGGCCATGACATAGGCTCCCGCGTCATGGCTCTGAATTATCTCGGCGGCCTTTTCAAAGAAGCATTCGCGGTTATACAGCCCCGTCAACTTGTCCTTCTGAATGGCGTTGAGGATGGACGCCGTTTCCCGAAGCTGAATCGCATTGCGAAGGCTGTGCTTGACCAGATCAGGATGATACGGCTTCGTGATAAAATCGTTTGCGCCGAGTGAAATGGCCTTTACGCGGTCGCTTTCATTCTCCGTGCCCGTGACGATGACGACGGGGAGGTGCGACCACAACGGATTCTGCCGGATGCTCCGCAGCGTCTCATACCCGTCCATAACGGGCATCACGATATCCAACAAGATTGCCGAAATGGATTTATAGCTGTGCTGAAGGACGCGCAGCGCCTCGTATCCGTTTTCAGCCTCGACCGTGTCGTAGTCCGCGCCCAGCAGCTTCTTCAGTATAAGCCGGTTTGCGGCCAGATCGTCAACGATCAGTATCCTTCTCGCCATGGTTTCGTCCTCCATTGCCGCTTTTGCCGCAGCGCTAAAAACAATAAACGCCCACCGCGCGTGTCGGCAGACGTCAAAGACGTTTTGTCATGCAACTGGCTGCCGTTCTTTTGTGAATGGCCCTATAGCTTTGCGAAGCGGGAATCCCGCCGTGCCCCCATGTTAAACTGTTTTCATTGTAAACCGCCCTTGGGCAGCCGTCAATGCGCGCCTTTCCTGCGCTTTGATACAGAAGAAACCGGCAAGCGGCAAAGCCCTGTCGAAACCGGCGTAATCTCCTCGAAACAATTATACAATGGGGCCCCTTCCTATTTCAAGAGCGGCGTGAAAAGTTGCGGCGGAGCGAAGGCGGCAAGGCGCTTGATGGGCAAACAAGCCCACGCGCGCAAGGATGCTTTCGGGGCCGCGAAAGCCATGGGCATTTGCATAAACGCCTTGCTGGGTCAGCGTCGCGTCCGCAAGGCCGCATGCTGCAAGGCTTTTCCGTCTTTTCCGTGGAATTCCGCATTTTCCGCATAATTCTATTCCGTGTGCAAAAACTAAAGCTGGATTTCAAGAAGGAGGAAAACAGTGAAGGCAACGGGCATAGTCAGACGCATCGACGAGTTGGGCAGGGTGGTGATTCCCAAGGAAATACGGCGGACGCTCCGCATTCGCGAGGGCGACCCGCTGGAGATCTTTACCGACCGGGGCGGCGAGGTCATTTTGAAAAAATACTCGCCGGTAGGCGAGCTGTCCGGCTTTGCGGCGGAGCTTACAGCCGCGCTGAACCAGACCTACGGGCTGCTTGCGGCCATATGCGACAAGGACAGCTTCATCGCAGCGGCGGGCAACAGCCGCAAGGAGCTGCTCGAGCAGCCCCTCTCCGCCGATTTGGAGCAGGCGGTGCTGGCAAAGGCGGTGCTGGTGCGCAGCGCGGGCGACGGCGGCATGCTGCGCGTCACAGGCACGAAGGATTCCCCCAATCCCTACACGGCCATGGCGCTCGTGCCCATCGTGTCGCTTGGGGGCGCCATCGGCGCGGTGCTCGTGCTCTCCAAGGAAGCGTGCGGCGGCATCGATCCGGCCGCCGTCAAATCCTGCGAGGTGGCCGCCGCGTTTTTAGGAAAGATGCTGGACGAGTAAGCTCCGCCGGCGGGCAAAACAAAACCCGGCGATCAAAGACCGCTTCACGCGCGGGCCTTTCCGCCGGGCTTTCTTGTTTAAAAAAGCAGGTTTACAGGAGCGTTTGCTGCTCCGTAAAGCTCATTTCCATGAGGCGCTTGCTCATGCGCTGCTCAAACATGGAGCTGATGGGCGCGCGGTCATGAATGATCTTGACCGCCTGCGCGAACATGGGCGCGGCCGAAATAAAGCGCAGCTTGGTGGACAGATGCGCGTCGGGGCACTCCACCGTATCGGTGGAAACGAGGAACTCGATGGGGCTCTCCTCGATCTTTTTCAGGCCGGGGGCGCTGAGCATGTTGTGCGAAAGGGCGGCGTAGATTTTCTTTGCGCCCTTGTCCCTAAGTCCGTAGGACACGTCCACGAGCGTGCCGCCCGAAATGGAGAAATCGTCGATGACGAGGCAGTTTTTGCCCTTCACATCCCCGATAATCTCCAGCACCTTGGCGTTTTCGTCGTGCCCGTAGCGCATTTTATCGCCGATGGCCACCGGGCACTTCAGCTCCGTGGCATATTCGCGCGCGCGCTTGGCCGAACCCGCGTCCGGCGAAACCACCACGAGATTTTCATCGACAATGCCCTGCCGGCGAATATATTCGCACAAAAGCGTTTTGGCGTACAGGTGATCCACAGGCTGCATAAAGAAGCCCTGCACCTGCGGCGCGTGCAAATCCATGGTGATGATGCGGTCCACGCCCTCGGCCTCGATGCAGTCGGCGCACACGCGCGCCCGGATGGAAACGCGCGGCTCGTCCTTTTTATCGCCCTTGGCATAGGAAAAATAGGGAATGATGGCCGTGATCGAATTGGCGCTCGCGCGGCGGAACGCGTCAATCCAGAACAAAAGCTCCACAAACTCGTCGTTTGGCTGCCGCCCGATGGGCTGAACGATGTATACGTCCTTGTCACGAATCGATTCGTTGACACGAACAAAGAGGTTCCCCTCGGAAAAACGGATCGTCGTCGCGTCGCCTAGCTGTGTGCCGAGATACGCGCACATTTTTCTGGCAAAGTTCTGCCCGGTGCTCCCCGCAAAAATCTTGATAATGCCCGCGCCGGTGTACATGGTGCAGCCTCTTTCCGCGCGTAAATACCACGCGCAATATGATGCGTACGGAGTTAGTATAACAGCAATTCCTTGTTTCGACAACCGCCTTTGGCGGAATTTGTGTTATAAATTTGCAAGAATTCCTGCACCCAAGAAAGAATTGCAGGAATCACGTTTGCCTTCGGCGCGGAATATGGTATACGGAGGTGGTGCGGATATGAAGAAAGGCGGAAAGCGGGCGCTGATTGCCGCCGGGGCGGCTTTGCTTGCGCTGCTGCTCGCCTTCGGGTACTTCAACAAGAACCTGCGGCCCGTGCTGGCCGGGCTTTCCGACGCGCGCGTGCAGTCGGTCGCGGCCAAAGCCATGAACGACGCCATCCTCGACATTGCCGCCGACAGCGATTATAACGAGCTCATTAATATATACGCCACGGAAACGCGGGTCTATCTTTTGCAGGCGAACAGCCCGCGCCTCAACGCCATGGCCGCCTCCTGCGCCGACGCCGCGCAGGAGCGCATCGCGGAGCTTGGCGAGCAGGGCGTATCCGTGCCCATCGGAACCATTTCGGGTATTCCCCTGTTTGCAGGCATGGGGCCAAAGCTCCGGCTCAAATTTACGCCGGCCGGCGCGGTGCGCAGCTCCTTTGAAAGCGAATTCCGCTCCGCCGGCATCAACCAGACCCTGCACCGGATCAATCTCAAGCTCACCGCCACTGTGCGCGTAATCCTGCCGGGCGAATCGCACACCCTGCAGGTGGAGGCCTGGGCGGCGATTGCCGAGAATATTATCGTTGGCGACGTGCCGGACGCTTACACCAATGTGGCAAACGAGGAGGATCTGCTAAACCTCGTGCCGGGGGATTAGGCGGCGCAGGCAAAGCCCTATTCGCCGGTTTGGCACAAATCAAGCATGAAACGATAGCTCTCCTCCAGCGCGGGGACGGGCTGCCATGCGCCGCCGAGCGGATTGCCGGGGCGGTTCACCCCGTGAAAATCGCTCCCGGCCGTCACCAGCAGGCCGCCCCGCGCGGCAATGCTGCAAAACAGCCTCGTTTTCCCGGGCGTGCTGCCCGGATAGTAGGCCTCGAGGCCTTCAAGACCCCAACGCATCAGCTGATCCACCACCGCCTGCTCGTTTCCCGGCAGATAGCAGGGGTGCGCCAGCACGCAGCGCCCGCCCGCGCCCCGGAGAAGCGACATAACCTTCTCTGGCGGAAAGCGCACAAGATTGGCGTGCGCGGGCCGCCCCCGGCCAAGAAAGCGTTCAAACGCCTCGGCCGTCGTTTTCGTATAGCCGCCTTCGCAAAGCGCGCGCGCAATGTGCAGCCGCGTTACGCGCCCCAGCGAGCAGCGGACATACGGCTCCGCGTCCATGCCAAGGCCGCGCAGCAGCCGGAATATCTCCGCGTTGCGTTCGATCTTGCGGCACGTGATTTCGGCAAGCGCCGCGCACAGCGCAGCGTTTTCCGTGTCTATGCCGTAGCCCAGCATATGGAGCTCCGTGGGCCATTCGGTATCCATCTCCACGGCGGGGATCACGGCAAGCCCCGCTTCCCGCCCGGCCGCCACGGCCTCCCGTACGCCGTCCACGCTGTCGTGATCCGTCACGGCCAGCATCGCAAGGCCCTTTTCCCGGGCGAGCGCGACAAGCGCCCCGGGCGTCCGGTCCCCGTCGGAATACAGGCTGTGGGTGTGCAAATCGTAAGGGTGAAACGTTTCTTCCATACCGCCGCAAAAGAGGGCGGCTTGCCGCCGCCCCCGCTTTCGTTTATTCTTCTTGGGTTTCCTGCTTGGCCGCCGCTTGATCGGGCGTCTCCGCCGCCGTTTCTCCGGCGGGCTGTTCCGCCGCTTCCTGCTGCTGCGGGTTCTCTTTGGGCCGAATGACCTCCGCGGGGTCCGCGCCCTTGTATACGGCCTCGAACTCCTCGCCCGTTACGCGCTCGTATTCCATGAGCATATCGGCCACGCGGTCGAGCGCGGGCATATCCGCCTCGATGGCCGTGCGGGCGCGGGCATACTGCGTATCGAGTATGCGGCGCACCTCGTCGTCCACGCGGGCGGCAAGGGACTCGGAATAATTCCGCTGATGCCCCCAGTCCTTGGCGATAAAGACCTCCTCCTGACCGCCCAGGAAGATGGGGCCGATGGAATCCGACATACCGTATTCGGTGACCATTTTATGCGCGATGTCGCTGGAGCGCTGCAAATCGTTATACGCGCCGGTGGAAACGTCCTCAAACTTGAGCTGCTCGGCCACGCGGCCGCCAAGGGCCATGGCGATGCGATCCTCCAGCTTGAGCTTGGTTACGTGCATCGTATCCTCTTTGGGCAGATACATGGTATAGCCCGCCGCCAAGCCGCGCGGCACGATGGACACCTCGTGCACCGGGTCGCACCCGGGGAGCTTGAGCGCCACAACGGCGTGCCCCGCCTCGTGATAGGCCGTGATGCGCTTGTCCGCCTCGGTAATCACGCGGCTGCGCTTTTCGGGGCCCATCTGCACGCGGGTGATGGCTTCCTCCATCTCCGTCATGGTAAGCTGCTTCCTGCCCGCGCGCGCGGTGAGGATGGCCGCCTCGTTGAGCACGTTCTCCAAATCGGCGCCCGTAAAGCCGGGCGTGCGCTTGGCAAGCACTGCCAATTCCACGTCGCTGCCCAGAGGCTTGTTGCGAGCGTGCACCTTGAGGATTTCCTCGCGGCCCTTCACGTCCGGATAGCCCACGGTGATCTGCCGGTCGAAACGGCCGGGGCGGAGCAGCGCGGGGTCGAGGATGTCGGGCCGGTTGGTCGCCGCAATCACGATGATGCCCTCGTTGGGCGCAAAGCCGTCCATCTCCACGAGGAGCTGGTTGAGGGTTTGCTCGCGCTCGTCGTGGCCGCCGCCCATGCCCGCGCCGCGGTGCCTGCCCACGGCGTCGATCTCGTCGATAAACACCACGGCCGGGGTGCTTCTTTTGGCCGTCGTAAACAAATCGCGCACGCGGGACGCGCCCACGCCGACGAACATCTCCACAAAATCCGAACCGGAGATGGAGAAGAAGGGCACCTTGGCCTCCCCGGCCACAGCCTTTGCAAGCAGGGTTTTGCCTGTGCCCGGCGGGCCGACGAGCAACACGCCCTTGGGGATGCGCGCGCCAATCTCGTTAAAGCGGGAGGGGTCGCGCATGAATTCGACGATCTCCTTGAGCTCGTCCTTCTCCTCATCCGCGCCCGCAACGTCGGCAAAGGTCACCTGCATTTTATCCGCCGTCTGAAGCCGGGCGCGCGACTTGCCGAAGTTGATCATCTGCTTGCCGCCGCCCTGCTGGCGCATCATAAAATAGTAGAAGACCGCGAACACGCCGAATATGATGAGATACGGCAGAATCAGCGACCAGATGGATTCCTCCACGATGCGCGATTCGTACGCAAAGCTGTAATCCGAGGTCGAGATCGAATCCACGCTTTCATACTTGTCCCGGTTGAGGTTAAAGACGATGGCCGCCATGTCCGCGCGGAAGGTAGATTCCGACGGAATCACCGCGTAGAACTCCGCCTTTTTGGGCAGGTCCTTCATTTCGTACTGGCTGTCCCCGTACAGGCCGTATACCTCGCGATAGGTAATCTGGATGGCCTTGACGGTTTTGCCCTCGCCCCCGGACTCGGTGTTCTGCACCAGCGCAAGGAACGCGTCGTAATCGAGTGTGTCCGGCTCTTGCTTGGATGGGTTAAGCCCCGTTACCATCATGATGATGGCGGCAAAGAGCAGCACCCATATCAACGCCGTAATGATCTTTCTGTTCAAATATCCTTCCTCCGCGGCTCAGGGCGCTTTTCCGCGCCCGGCCTGATAAAATTCCGTATGGCGGCCCGCCGCCGTTCAGCCCTCCGAATAGACCGAGGGCTTGAGCACCCCGACATAGGGGAGATTGCGATACAGGCCCATGAAATCCAGCCCGTAGCCGACGACGAATTTATTGGGTATGATGAAGCCGCAGTAATCGGGCGTAATCTCGCACTCGCGGCGCTCCGGCTTGTCGAGCAGGCAGCACACCGAAAGGGACGCGGGATTGCGCGAGGAAAGCAGCTTGGTCAGGTGCGAAAGCGTGAGCCCGCTGTCCATGATATCCTCGGCGATGATCACGTCCTTGCCGGTGATGCTCGTATCGATATCCTTTGTGATGCGCACGATGCCCGAGGTCTTTTGCGCGTTTCCATAGCTGGAAATGCCCATGAATTCCATCTGCATGGGGATGCGGACGGCCCGCGCCAAATCCGAAAAAAAGATGCAGGCGCCCTTCAGAATGCAGATGAGGATAACCTCCTTGCCCGCGTAATCCATGGAGATCTGCTCGCCCAGCTCGACAATACGCGCGGCAATCTGCTCGCGCGTGAGCAGCACCTCCGCCAAATCGTCCTCCATCTTGTAGCTGTCCATCATAAAGAAGTCTCCTCCCTGCAATAGGTTATGCGCAGCATGCGCCGTGTTTGCGTCCCCACCCGAAGGCGCTCTGAAACCGTATAGCCCGGCACGAACAAAATTTCGTCCCCGCTTGCCAGCAGCGGCAGATCGCGGCGCGCTTGCGGGAGCTTTCTGTCGATCAGGCAATCCGAAAGCTTCCGACTCCCCGGCGCGCCGAGCGGATAAAACCGATCGCCCGGCAGGCGCGTGCGCACCACGGTATCTTCCGGGAGCGCGTTCAAATCCACGCAGGCCACGCTTGCGTCACCCGGCCGCGCAAAGGCGGAAACCGGCTCAGCCGTGAAGCGCCCGCCCGGAAAGCGCGTATCCCCCCGCTTTGCAAACGGAACGCAAAACGCGTTTTCTCGCGGCGCGTCGCCCACATGCAGCGCGGTTGCATCCACCCAAGCGGCGCGGCCCCCCGCCAGCTCGATGCGCGTGCCCGTTTGCGCCGAAAGCAACGCGCCCACCCGGCGCAAATCGCTTGCCGTCACGTCCTCCAGCAGCGGAAAGAGCAAAAGCGCGAGCGCGCGCACGCGCACGGGCTCCGGCGCAGACACAAGCGCCGCGCGGTCATAGCCGTCCTCCCCGGGCAGGGCGGCGGCGCGCAGCGCGTCGCGCGCAAGGCCCGAAAGAAAAGCCTCGTCCGCCGCAAGTAGCCGCGCCGTATGCGCAAGGTGCTCCGCGGCCCGGGGCACAACCGCGTCCATAGCGGGCAGGAGCTCAAGACGCACCCGGTTGCGCAGCGCCGCCTCCGGCACAAGGTTCGTTTCGTCCGTGCGGCAACACAGGCCGTTTTCCGCAAGGTAGCGCTCAATCTCCGCGCGGCTTGCAAAAAGCAGCGGGCGGACGATATCGTCCGCGCGCGACCGCATGCCGCAGAGCCCGCGCAGGCCGGTACCCCGTAAAAGCCGCAAAAGCAGCGTTTCGGCCTGATCGTCCCGGTGGTGCGCCACGGCGACGCAGCTTGCGCCGCAAGAACGCGCCGCCTCACGCAAAAAGGCATAGCGCGCGTCCCGCCCGGCCTCCTCCACGCTTTTGCCCCGCTCCCTGGCAAGCAAGCGCACATCGGAGCGCGCCGAAACGAAGGGAATGCCGCGCTCGCGGCAAAAATCCCGGCAAAACGCCTCGTCCGCGTCGGCGGCTGCGCCGCGCAGGCCATGGTTGAAATGCGCGGCGCAAAGGCCCGCAATCTGCCTTTCGCGCACGCAACGCCAGAGCGCGTGCACAAGCGCGGTGGAGTCCGCTCCGCCGGAAAACCCGGCGAGCACTGTATCCCCGGGAGCAACCGCACAGGCGGTCAGCGTTTCCGCATCAATAAGCCGCATGGCGAAAAACTCCATAATTACAGATATTCCTATATTACCCGCATCGACCCGCTTTGACAAGCGAAAAATCAAATTTGTCTCAGCTTTGTCTTATCCGCAATCCATTTTTGACAAAATTCGTTAATACGTTATAATAGGAATATAGCTCGGCGCGCATAAGCGCACGCACGCATTGTGAAGGGAGGCTTCCATGGCGTCAGCACACGACGGGCATCGGGAAAGGCTGCGGAATCAATATGCCGAGCGCGGCGCGGACGGCTTTCTTGATCATCAGCTTCTCGAGCTCCTGCTCACCTACTGCATTCCCCGCAAGGACACGAACCTGCTTGCGCACGCGCTGCTCGAGCGCTTTGGCTCGCTTGAAAACGTGTTTCGCGCGGATCTCGCGCAGCTGGAATCCGTCGAGGGCATCGGCTCGAGCACGGCGCTCTTTCTGCACATGCAATGGGACGTGATGCGCGTGGTGCAGCGCCGCCGGCTTGAGGACAAGCAGGGCCGCATCCGCCTCAACACGCCGCTGGCAAGCGCGCGCTTCGCGGCGGGCGTGCTCGGAAACGAGCCTTACGAAAATGTGTGCGTCGCGTGCCTGAACAAAAGCCTCGTTTTGCAGCGCACAAAGGTAATCCAGTCCGGCTCGCTTGTGGAAGCGCCGGTCTATCCCCGGCTCGCGGCCGAAACGGCGCTGCTTTATCGCGCGCATTCCGTTATCCTCGTGCACAACCATCCATCGGGCAACGTCGCGCCCTCGCAGGAGGACTGCAACGCAACGCTTACCGTGCGCGCGGCGCTGCAAAGCATCGAGGTTTCGCTGCTGGATCACCTCATCGTGGGCGGGCAGGACGTATACAGCTTTTCGGCCAACATGGTCATCCGGCTTTCGGGCGCCATGGCCACCACCATCACGCTGGACGAATACCTTGCCCAGCTTGCCGCAGAGGCCAGCCCGTCCGTTGTGGTGCGGGAGTCCTATTTGCAGGAGCCCTATTTCCTTATGCAGCAGGCTGAAGCCACGCTTCGGGAACCAAATTGAGCGTGCCCTCCCCGCGCTCGATGCGGAAAAGGGAATCGTCCGCAAGCTGCTCCGCGCTTTCAAACAGCGCGCCGAATTCCGCGATGAACCGCTCGTCGATCTTATAGAGAAACAGATGCGTATAGTCCGACGCGTAAAGCGCCTCCGCCCAAGCCTCGGCGGAGATGTCGTACGTCCAATAGTCTTTTTCGCCATAAGGCGCGCCCAGGCTCCAGGAACCGATCACGCCCACGCGAAGGGGCGTGGCCTCATAGCGGATTGCCTGAAACGCCAGGCCGGAGGATTGCGGATCGGTCGCCTGCGCGACAAAGCAAACGGAATCCGTATGCGCGTCGAGCATGCGCGCGAGCGTCTCCGCGCGCGTGTACGGGGCGCGTTCCTGCCTTGTTAGCGCGTTGTACTGCGGCGCGATTACGCTTGCGCGCATCACCTCCGTCATGGGCACAACGGGCAGCAGCGCGCAAAGCAGCAATGTAAGGCACGCGCCAAAGCGCGCGGGCGCTTTTCGCCTAAGCGTCGCGATGAGCATGTAGCAGAGGAAGGTGAGCGTGCCAAGCCGCCAGGTGCCGCAATAGCGCTCAAAGCCATCCAGATTGACGGCCTCAAACTCCCGAAAAACCGTGAGATACAACACCAGCAGCGCAAAAAGCCACACGCCGTAGCCCATGACCGCAAGCTTGGCATAGCGCCGCACGCGCAGCCTCGGCAGACCGTCCTCCGTTTGGATATAGATCACGGCCGTAACGCCGAGCGGCACAAGCAGCCAGCTAAACGGCGTAAGCCCCAAGGGATTCACGCCGCTGATGGGCGCAAACAGGGCGGTAAAAAAGCTTTGCACCGCCTCGCGCTGATATGGGGCGAGCCCGCTTGCGAAAAGCTTTTGGTAAACCGCCGTGCCCGTCGCGTTCCACACATCCGCCGTGCCCGTTCCCGCCATATGCAGCGACCAGCTCATTTTGCCCGCAAGGAGAAACAGGAAGGGAATGGCGCAGAGCAAAAACGCGCGCGGCCTGGGCTTTCCCGCGTCCACGAGCAGCCCGTAGCTGTGCACGATCAAATCCACGCCCACAATGCCCAGCCCCAACATGGCCAGCCCCGTGCCGGAGTTTTTCATGGTAACAAGCGTAAAGCAGCACAGTCCCACGCTCAGGCAACAGAACAGATCGAGCTTTTCCGCCGAATAATAGGCAATGAGCAAATACGCCAGCAGCAGCCCCATTACGCCGTCCACATGCAGAGTCTGGAAGAAATAGCCGTAGCTTGTAAAGGGCAAAAGAAAGGCGACGAGGGCAACGAGCAGCGTTTGCCGCCAGTTTTTGAAGGTGCAGTCCTTCAAAAAGGGCAGCAGAAGCGCGAGAAGCAGCAGGTCCTTGGCGGCGTACAGCCCGGCCTCCGAAAAAGAAGGCAGCGGACGGATGAAATAATACTGCAAAAGCGCGAGCGCAGGCGGATAGGAGCGGAACACCGTCGTCGCTCCGCTCGCCGTGCCGAGCGCGTCGGACAGATACATGTTTTTGGCCACAAGACCCCAGTGCGAAAACTCGTCCCAATTGCCAAGCTTGCGTCCCGAGGTGGCAACGAGAATCCAAAGCAGCGCAAGCGCCGCCAGTACAAAGGCGGGCGAAACGCGGAGCGTCAGCTTTTGCTTTTCCTGTGTGCGAAGCTTTGCCAGCATGGGCAGCGCCAAATAGACGGCGGCCGCCGCGCCCGCCGCATAAACGGCATATACGCCCGCGCGGAGCGCGCCGAACACGCCAAAGAAATAGAGAAGAAAAATGGCGCTGAAGACCGACGGCGCAAGGCACTCGGCAAAGCTCCTGGAAAACAGCCGCCTTATGGCGAGCGCGCCCAGAAAAAGCGGGATCGCGCCAAGGATAAATACCATTTTTTACCGCTCCGTATCCGTCATGCGCCGAGAATATCGTACAGCACGACTACGTCCGCAGACACCACGATAGCGCTGCTTGCAAAGGTCACGCCGATCAGGCTGTTATCGGGCTTGTTTCCCTCCGTCACGCCGATGATCGCACCCAAGCGCACACCCGAGGTTTCCGCGATGGTCAGCGCCTTGCTTTCCGCATCGGAGAGCGCCAGCGAAAGGGCGCTCAGATACGCCGCGCTGGTGTCCGTAATGCTGTAGGTGATCGCCGAGGTTTCCTTCGCGCCCGCGTCGATGGCGGCGGAGCGCAGGGCGGTTGCGGTATCCACGTTCCGCACGGTCAGCAGGATGGGCTGCGTGGCGATATAGCCCGTGATGCTGTTCGCGTCCGTCCCCAAAACGGGCGTGAGGTCGATGCCCTGAATGGTCACGTCCCGCTGTGAAATGCCGTTCGTGACGGCCAGCTCAAAGAGCCGGTCCACCATGTCCGCACACAGCGCGGACGCGCCCTCCGCCGTTTCCGCCGACGTGACGGCGGCAAGGGAGATGGACGCAAAATCCGGTTTGGCAAGCACCTCGCCGTAGCCGTTTACGGACACGCTGTGATCCGGCGCCTCGGTCACGTGCTCGATGATCACGCGGTCGGATGCCGGCTTGGGCGTAGGCACATAAGTAATCTCCTCCTGCGCCTTGCAGCCCAGGCCGCCCAGAAGCAGCAGCACGGCCGCCGCAAGGAGCGGAACGCTTCCAATATGAAGATAAAGCTTGCGTTTTACCGGCATTGTCAATCAGCCTCTTTCCTGTATTGCGGCAGCGGCCCGTCCGCCGCCCGCTATCGATCCACGCGGTTTACCGCTTCCCCCGCAAGAAACGCGCGCAGATTATCCACCGAGAGTTCGACAAGGCGCTTGCGCGCATCGAGCGGCGCCCAGCCAATATGCGGGGTGATAAAGCAGTTCTTTGCCTCGAGCAGGGGATTGCTGCGGGCGATGGGCTCCTTATCGGCCACGTCTACGCCCGCCGCGTAGAGCTTGCCCGCGTTCAGCGCGTCGGCAAGCGCTTGCGCGTCCACCACCGCGCCCCGGGCAGTATTGATCAGGATGGCCCCGTCCTTCATACGGGCGATGGTATCCTCGCAAATCAGGCCGCGCGTTTCGTCCGTCGCCGGGCAGTGGAGGGATACCACGTCGGCGCGGGCAAGCAGCTCGTCGAGGGAAACCTGTTCCCCTGGAAATTCCGGGTGCGGCACGCGGCTCGTGCCCAGCACCCGCATGCCGAAGGCGCGCGCAATCTCCGCCACGCGGCTGCCGATGTTCCCGCAGCCCACAATGCCCATGGTGCGGCCCGCAAGCTCGATGAGCGGCGTATCCCAGAAGCAATAGTCCGGGCAGTGCGTCCAGCGCCCCTTATGCACCTCGCGGCTGTGCAGCGCCACATTGTGGCAGATCTCCAGCAGCAGCGCGAACACGAGCTGCGCCACGGCGTTTGAACTGTAGCCCGGCGCGTTGGCAACGGCGATCCCCCTCGCCGCCGCGGCCGCGACGTCCACATTGTCGCAGCCTGTGCCCAGCACGCCGATATATTTCAGGTTCGCCGCCTTCGTCAGGTGCTCGGCGCGAATAGGGGTTTTGTTGGTAATGACCGCGTCCGCGCCCAGCATGCGCTGCGCGATAAACGCCTCCGGCGTGCGGTCGTACACCGAGAGCGTGCCAAAGCGCTTAAAGCCCTCCCAGGATAGATCGCCTGGATTTACGGCGTACCCGTCGAGTATCACAATCTGCATGGCGCTTCCCCCCGCATATCGTAGGATTGGCAACGCTGTTGCCCGCGAAAGTCTGGCGGCGGCACGCCGCGCTTCCCCCGCGTATTATAGAATCAGCAACAGTATACCCTATACCGGCGCTTTAAGGCAAGTGCGCCGCAACCGCCTTTGCTTGCCGGATTGCGCGCGGAGGCGAAAGCGTGTATGATGTATATGGAAAGGTATGGTGAATTCTTTGGCAACAAAAGCATCCGGCAAGGCCGGCACACGCAGGCAAAGCGAAAAAAACGCCGCAAGGCGCGGCTCCCCGCGGGCGGAAACGCGCGGGCTCGAGAGCAAAAAGCAGGAGATCGCGGGCGTTTGCTATCTTGCGGTGGGCGTGTTGCTCGGCATCTATCTCTTTGTATCGGCCTCCGGCGTGCTGGGCGTGGCCATTTCGCGGGTGCTGTTCGGGCTTTGCGGCTTTGTAGCCTACCTCATCCCCGTATTTCTCATTCTTTTCGGCGTGCTTACCATCCGGGGCAGCCGCGCGGAGCGCTTCCGTGGGTCGTTCTGGTTTTTGCTGCTGGGCATTCTCAGCGTCGTCGCGCTCGCGCAGGTTATATACGGCGCGAAGTATCAGGGCGTGCGCTATATGCAGTTTATCGCAGACGCGTATCAGGCCGGCTCCATCAGCCGAGTGGGCGGCGGTTTTGTGGGCGCGGTGCTCTGCTATCCGCTCCAGCAGCTCGGCGGCGATACGCTGGCCTACGTGCTGCTCATCGCCGTGATTCTCGTGGTCGTCATCTCCGTAACCCGCCTGTCCATCCGCGCGACGGCCGAGCGTGTGGAGGAGCGCGTGAGCCGCGCCCGGGAGGAGCACCGCGAGCACAAGCTCGACGAGCGCGCCGAGGACCGCAGGCTCTACGGGGCGGATATCCGCGGCAAGGCGGACAGGCTCGCCACGCGCATCGCGGAGGCCGTCGCGGCCGACGAGCCCCCTTTTGACGCGCCCAAAAAGAAAAAGCCCGCCCCCAAGGTCTCGGAAGCGGGCGGTGAGCTCAACGTCATGCCGCGCGGCGGGCAGCTTTCCAAAAAAGGCGCCGCGCCCGTTTTATCGGACAACTGGGACGATCTTGAGCCAGAGGACGACGTACCCTTGATTATCAAGCCCGTTACGAAGGCGACGCCCAAGAAGAAGGAAGCCCCGATCCCCTCCACGGACGCGCTTTTCGGCGCGCGGGAGGATTCCCCCAAGCCCAAAAAGGCCGCCGCGCGCGTAACCGAGCTGCTGCCCAATGCGCCTGCCGCCGAGGGCGGCTACGCGGCCCCGTCCTTCAGCCTGCTCAACGCGCCCGCCCTCAATTACAGCCGCAGCACGGAGAGTCCCAACGAGCGCGCGCGTTTGCTTGAGGAAACGCTGGAGAGCTTCGGCATTTCCGCCAAGGTTATTAACATCAGCGTCGGCCCTGTGCTGACGCGCTTTGAGCTCACCCCCGCGCCGGGCGTGCGCGTTTCGCGCATCACCTCGCTTTCCAACGACATCGCGCTCAATCTCGCCGCGCCGCGCGTGCGCATCGAAGCCCCCATCCCCGGCAAGGCGGCCGTGGGCATTGAGGTTCCCAACAAAGACGCGGTCACGGTGGTGCTGCGCGATATCGTGGAGAGCCGGGAGTTTCAGACGGCAAGCTCGCCCGTTACGCTGGCCTTCGGCAAGGATATCAGCGGCAAGGTCATTACGGCGGATCTGGCCAAGATGCCGCATCTGCTCATCGCGGGCTCCACGGGCTCGGGCAAGAGCGTGTGCATCAACGATCTCATTATTTCCATGGTATACAAATCCTCCCCCGCGGATCTGCGGTTTATATTGGTCGATCCCAAGATGGTGGAGCTGAACCAATACGGCTCCCTCCCCCACCTGCTCATCCCCGTCGTGACGGAACCCAAAAAGGCCTCCGGCGCGCTGCGCTGGGCGGTCAACGAGATGGTGCAGCGCTACAAGAAGTTTGCCGACGCGGGCGCGCGCGACCTCGCGCGCTTTAACGAGCTGGCCAAAACGCCCGAGGCGAAGCTCCCCAAGCTGGTGATCATCATCGACGAGCTGGCCGATCTCATGATGGTCGCGCCCGACGAGGTGGAGGATTCCATCTGCCGCATCGCGCAGCTCGGCCGCGCGGCGGGCATCCACCTCATCGTAGCCACCCAGCGGCCCTCGGCGGATATCATTACGGGCCTGATTAAGGCCAATATCCCCTCCCGCTGCGCCTTCCAGGTGAGCTCGGCCATCGATTCGCGCATTATTCTCGACAGCTCCGGCGCGGAAAAGCTATTGGGCCGGGGCGATATGCTCTTTCATCCCAACGGAGCCAACAAGCCCGTCCGCCTCCAGTGCGCGTTCGTATCCGACGAGGAGGTGGAGCGAGTGGTGGAATACTTCCGCGTGCAGGAGCGCGCGCCGCTCTTTGACGAGGGGATCGTTTCCGAGGTTGCCGCCGCCGCCAAGGGCGGCGTGTCGGGCGGCGCGTTCGGCGAGGGCAAGCAGGAGGACGAGCTCTTTATCGAGGCCGCGCGCATGGCCGTGCTCGATAAGCAGAACCAAACCTCCATCTCCATGGTGCAGCGCAAGCTGCGCGTGGGCTACACGCGCGCGTGCCGCCTGGTGGACATGCTTGAGGCAGAGGGCTTCGTGGCCGCCGGCGAGGGGCCCAAGCCCCGCCGCGTGCTGCTCACCCGCGCGGGCTTTGAGGAATACTTCGGCATGAGCGCGGACGATCCCTCGCTCCCCGGAGGCGAAGCATGAGCCGCGTGGGCGTGGTATCCCTGGGCTGCGCGAAGAACCGCGTGGATACCGAGCGCATGCTGTTTATCCTGCGCCGCGCAGGCTATGAAATCGTGCAAAGGCCGGAGCTTGCCGAGGTGCTGATTGTCAACACCTGCGGCTTTATCGAATCCGCCAAGCAGGAATCCATCGATACGCTGCTCGAGATGGCGCGGTATAAGGAAACGGGCGTGTGCAAGGCGCTGGTCGCCACCGGATGCTTATCGGAGCGCTACCGCGCGGAGCTTATGGAGGCCATGCCCGAGCTCGACGTGCTCACCGGCGTGCGCGAATATGAAACGCTGCCCGGATTACTCGCCGCGCGCGGGCTGTGCGGCGTGAAGGACGCTTTGGGCGCGTGCGCGCCGCTTGTCGAGGGCGCGGAGCGCGTTTTGAGCACCCCGCCCTACCGTGCGTTCCTGCGCATCGGCGACGGATGCGACAACCGCTGCGCATACTGCGCCATTCCCCTCATTCGCGGCGCGCTGCGAAGCGTGCCCATGGAAAAGCTTGAGCGCGAGGCGCGCGCCCTTGCAGACGCGGGCGTGACGGAGCTAACGCTGATTGCGCAGGATACCTCCGGCTACGGAGCCGACCTATACGGCAGACCCATGCTGCCCGCATTGCTCCGTCGGCTGGAAAAAATCGATGGAATCCGCTGGCTCCGGGTACTCTATACCTACCCGGACAGCGTAACGCCCGCGCTGATTAAGCAGCTTGCGGAAAGCGAAAAGCTGGTTAACTATCTCGATATGCCGCTGCAACACGTGTCCGATGCGGTTTTGCGCCGCATGCACCGGCGCGGCACGCGCGCGCACATCGAGCGTGTGCTCGCGGAAACGGCGCGGTATTCACCCGCCTTTATTCTGCGCACCACCTTCATGGTGGGCTTTCCGGGCGAGACCGAGCGGGATTTTGAGGAGCTGCTGGACTTTTTGCGCGCGTATCCCTTCGACCGGGTGGGCGCGTTCGCCTTCTCCGCAGAGGACGGCACGACCGCCGCAGGCTTTGATGCGCAAGTGCCCGAGGCGGTCAAGGCCGAACGGCTCGACCGGCTTTTATCCGCGCAACGAAGCCTTACGGAGGCGCGCGGCGCCCGCCGCGTCGGCACGGAAACGACGCTTTTAATCGAGCAAAGCGCGGGCGACTATACCGTTGGGCGCAGCTATGCCGAGGCGCCGGACGTGGACGGGCTTATATACGTGCCCCGTTTGCCGTTCCACAAACCGGGCGATTATATTGATATCCGCCTCACGGAGGCGCGCAAGTACGATATGCTGGGGGTAAATTTGTGAATCTGCCGAATAAACTGACCCTTTTCCGCACGTTTCTCGTGCCGGTGTTTCTCGCCTGCTTTTTCCTCAAGCCGTTTCTTGGCTGGTGGAACTGGCTTGCGGCGGGGATTTTCTTTGTCGCGGACATGACGGACATCGTGGACGGCGCGATTGCGCGCAAATACAACCTCATAACCGATTTCGGCCGCCTCATGGACCCCATGGCCGACAAACTCCTGTTTTGCACCGCGTTCATCATGCTCACGTGGCTCAACCTGCTGCCGCCGCTCTTTACGGTGCTGTTCATCGGGCGGGAGCTCGTCGTCAGCGCCTTCCGGCTCGTCGCCGTGCAAACCGGCACGGTCATCGCCGCAAACTGGCTGGGCAAAACGAAGGCCACCCTTCAGGTGATCGCCATCATCTTCATTTTACTGGACGATTTCGGCTTCCGCTGGCTGCCCTTCTCCTTCTCCGGCCTTGCTACGCACCTTGCGGCTGTGTTTACCGTGTGGTCGGCCGTAGATTACATTGTGAAAAACAGAAAGGCGGTATCCCTCACATGATCGCTGAGATCGTTTCCGTCGGCACGGAGCTGCTCATGGGGCAGGTCGTCAATACCGACGCAAAATACATTGCCGAGCGCCTCGCGCCCATGGGATTTCAGGTGTTTTATCACGTCACCGTGGGCGATAACCCCGGGCGGCTCACCAAGGTCATTCACGAATCCATCGCCCGCTCGGACGTGGTGCTTTTTACCGGCGGGCTCGGGCCGACCGACGACGATCTGACCAAGGAGACCGTAGCCGCGGCGCTGGGGCTGCGCTGCGAGCCTATCCCCGCCGAGGTGGAGCGCCTGACCGCGTTCTTTGCCGCGCGCGGCCGCGAAATGGCGCCCAATAATCTCAAGCAAGCCTGCTTCCCCGAAGGCGCGCACATTCTGCCCAATCCCAAGGGCACCGCGCCCGGCTGCATTATGGAGGCGGACGGGAAAATCGCCGTGCTGCTGCCCGGGCCGCCGCGCGAGCTGAACCCCATGGTGGACGATTACGTCGTGCCCTTCCTCGAAAAGCGAAGCGGCGCGAAGCTCTATTCGCGGGAGCTGCGCATCTTCGGCATGGGCGAAAGCGACGTGACCTACCAATTGCGGGATATTATCGAAAACCAGACCAACCCCACGATCGCGCCCTATGTGAAAACGGGCGAGGTCACCTTGCGCGTAACCGCCCAGTGCGCAAGCGACGCGGAGGGCGAAGCGCTCGTCGCGCCCATGATCGAGGCGGTCGCCGCCCGGCTTGGAGACTTTTTATACAGCACTGCGGGCGAAGCGCTCCCGGCGCTGTGCGCACGGCTCCTGACGGAGCAAAACAAGACGCTCGCCGTCGCCGAAAGCTGCACGGGCGGCATGGTAACAAGCGCGCTGGTGGATATTCCCGGCTGCTCGGCATTTCTAACCGAGGGCCTGGTCACCTATGCGGAAAGCGCAAAAACGCGTCTGCTCGGCGTAAGCGGCGATACGCTTGCCCGGCACGGCGCGGTGAGCGAATCCTGCGCGCGCGAGATGGCCGAGGGCGCGCGGCGCGGCGCGGGCGCGGATATCGGCCTTGCCACCACGGGCGTTGCCGGCCCGGACGGCGGCACCGAGGAAACGCCCGTCGGCACGGTATATATCGCGCTGGCGGACGCAAGCGGCACCCAGGTACGCAAACTGAATCTCTTTGGCGACCGAGCGCGCATCCGCACCTCCGCCGCGCTCAACGCGCTGGATTTGCTGCGGCGCGCGCTGTAAAGAGAAAAGCGCTTACGGGCGCGGAACGGGAGAGCACGCGGCTGTGTTTTTTGATACGGGTTTCCTGAAAAGCGACGAGCTGTTTCTCAAGCTCGCGAAAACGGCGGAGGCCGACGCGGAAAGGCAATTTGTGCCCGCATACCACTTCCGCATCTGCCTGGTCGACGGAACGGAAATCGGCAGTTGCGACCTGCGCATCGGGCACAACCAAAAGACATATTACGGCGGTAACATCGGCTACAGCGTCAAGCCCGAATACCGGGGGCGGCATTACGCGGGCAAGGCCTGCCTGCTGCTTTTCGAGCTGGCAAAGAAGCACGGCATGGAATTTGTCCGCATTTCCTGCGGCACGGAAAACGCGGCCTCCGCGCGCAGTTGCGAATTTGCGGGCGGCGTGCTGGAGGCGACCGTCGATCTGCCGCCGGAAAGCGACATGTATCTCGAGGGCCTGCGCCGGGTGCATATCTATCGCTTCGCGCTGTGAGGCGGAGGAACAGCGAATGATCAGAAAAGCGGAAGCCTTTGATCTCGGCGTGCTGACAAGGCTGGCGCTCGCCTTGTGGCCCGGCCACGAGGAGGGCGCGCTTTATGCGGCGCTGTCCGCAGAAATGGCGGATGAAAACGCGTGCTTTGCCCTCGCCGTGGAGGACGGGCAAGCCGTTGGCTTTGCCCAGTGCCAACTGCGCTTCGACTATGTAGAGGGCGCGGAAAGCAGCCCCGTTGGGTACCTTGAGGGCATATACGTCGAGGACGCGTACAGGCGGCGCGGCATCGCGGATGCGCTGCTGCGCTTTTGCGAGGCTTGGGCCGGAGAACGCGGCTGCACGGAATTTGCCAGCGACTGTGCGCTTGAAAACACGGACAGCCTGCGCTTTCACCTGCGCGCGGGCTTTGCCGAGGTCAACCGCGTAATCTGCTTCCTAAAAAAGCTGTAGCTGCCGGAGGGACGGCGCATGGATAAAGGGAAATCATGCGGCAGGTGTCCTTTTGCGAGCAGTATTCTGATTCCGTCTTGGAAATGTAACGTGTTTCAAGAAAGCGCGGCGACCGTTTTTTGCGGCCGCCGCGCTGTTTTGTTTATTGCGAGCGTCTCAATTCAGCAGATCGTACTGGCTGTTGTAAATCTCCGCGTAGAAGCCGTTTTTCGCCATAAGCGCCTTGTGCGAGCCTTGCTCCACAATGCGGCCGTTGTCCACCACAAGGATGATATCCGCGTCTACGATGGTCGAGAGCCGGTGCGCGATAACGAAGCTGGTGCGGCCGCGCATGAGCTCGTCCATGGTGTTTTGAATCAGAATCTCCGTGCGGGTGTCCACGCTGCTGGTCGCCTCGTCCAGAATGAGGATGCGGCGGTTGGCAAGATAGGCCCGCGCTATGGTGAGCAGCTGCTTTTGCCCGCTGCTGATATTGGTGGACTCCTCGTTGATCATGGTGTCGTAGCCGTCGGGCATGGTATCGATAAAGAAATCGATGTGCGCCAGCCGCGCCGCCTCGAGCACCTCCTCGCGCGTGGCGTCAGCCTTGCCGTAGGCAATGTTATCGTAGATCGTGCCCGAAAAAAGCCACGTATCCTGCAAAACCATGCTGAACATGGCGCGCAGCTCGGAGCGGTCAAGCCAGGCCGTGTCCACGCCGTCCACGAAAATGCGGCCCGCATCCACCTCATAAAAGCGCATGAGCAAATTGACAATGGTGGTTTTGCCGCCCCCGGTCGGGCCGACGATGGCCACCTTTTGCCCCGCCTTCACGTCCATGCAGAGGTCTGTAATCAGCGGCTCCTCCTTTTTATAGGAAAAGCATACATGCTCGAAGCGGATATTGCCCATCCCGGCGGGCGCGGGCGTGTCCGGCTCCGCGCTCATCTCGTCGCGGTCAAGCAGGTCGTATACGCGACCCGCGGAGGCGAAGGTGTTCTGCATCATGGACAGGCCGTTTGCAATGCTTTCCAGCGGCCCGGCAAAGAGCTTGGCATAGAGCACAAAGGCCACCACGTCGCCCACGCTGATGCTGCCGTCGATGGCCAGATACCCGCCGATTAGGCAGATGGCGATATAGGCGATATGGTTTGTGAGCACCATAATGGGCTGCACGATGCCCGAGAGAAAATAACCCTTGCGCGCCTGCTCGCGGCCCTCGTCGCAAAGCTTGGCATGCTCGCGGCGCTGCCGCTCCTCGAGATTAAACGCCTTGACCGTGGCAAAGCCCGTGTAATCCTCCTCGGTGAGGGCATAGATCTTGCCGTTGGTTTTGCGATAGTCGTTAAAGTGCCTTTCGCTGCGTCCGGCAATTTTGGCCGACAGTACGAGCGAAAGCGGCACGAACAGCACCACCGCGAGCGCCATCACGGGCTGGATGGCGAACACGATAATCGCGATGCCCACAAGCTTGATAAAGCCCGAGATGATGATATTGAGGAAGTTGTGCACGGTGTTGCCCAGCACGGATACGTCGTTGGTCATGCGCGCGATAATCTCGCCGTTGGGCGTTTCGTCCACGAACTTGACCGGCAAGCGGCGAATCTTATCGCTGATTTTTACGCGCAGCGCGCAGGTAAAGTGCTTGGATACGGCGTTGTTCATGATGAACATCGTCGTAAGCTCGCACAGAGCGGAAAGCGTGTAAACGCCCGCGAGCACGAGGCAGGAGCGGACAAAGGCCGGCATGCCGATGGCCGTGCCGTCCGCCCAATAGGCGTAGATCACGTTGGTCAGCTTGCCAAGCAGCTCCGGCCCGATGAGAATGAGCGAAACCGACACGAGGCTGACGCACGCGCAGAAGATGATCCATCCGCGAATGGGCCGCGCCTCCCGCAGGATACGCCGCAGCGTTTGAAAGCTCTTTTTCTTTTCCGGCTGAATATCGGTTTGCGTGCTTCTAAAATACTCGCTCATGCCTGGCCTCCAAGCTGGGAGTCGTAGATCTCCCGGTAGATGCGGCAGCTCTCCAGCAGCTCCCTGTGCGTGCCCGCGCCGACGATCTGCCCGCGGTCCAGCACGTAGATCTTGTCCGAGCGCATGGCGGTGGCGGCGCGCTGCGTGACAATAATCTGCGTTTTATCCGCCAGATAGGCGTTGAGCTCCCTGCGCAGCTTGCTTTCGGTGAGGTAATCCAGCGCCGAAAAGCTATCGTCAAAGAGATACACCGACGCGTCCTTGATGACGGTGCGCGCAATATTGATGCGCTGCTTCTGCCCGCCGCTGATGTTTGCGCCCGCCTGCGCGAGCTTGTAGTCGAAACCCTCCTCGTGGGAATGCACAAAGTCCGCAATCTGCGCGATGCGCGCGATGCGCTCCAGCTTCTCGTCCGGCGCGTCCTTGTCCCCCATGCGGATGTTCTCGGCGATGGTCGCGTCGAAGATCATGCTCTTTTGCAGGGCGATAGAGATATTGTCGCGCACGGTCTCGCGGCTCAGCGCGCCGTAGGGACGGCCGCCGAGCGTGATCTCGCCCTCCGTGGGCGCGTAGAAATCGAGTATGAGCTTGGCGAGCGTCGTTTTGCCGCTGCCCGTGCCGCCGATAAGCGACACCACCTCGCCCGCCTTGATATCGATATTGACATGGCTTAGGGCGGGCTGGTCGGCGCCCTCGTAGCGGAAGCTTACGTCGTGAAAGGCCAGCTCGCCGCTTAGACGCTCGCCGCTCGCGCTGCTTTCGGACAGGCCCTTCATTTGCAGCACCTCGCTTACCCTGCGCACGCATACCTTCAGGTGCGGCAGCCACGCGAAGGTCCACGAAAGCACCAGCAGTCCGTTCATGATGAGCGCCACATACTGGATGGTGGCAATCACGTCCCCCGCCTGCAACAGCGGCTCGGTCTGGATGCGTATCGCGCCGATATACAGCATGGCCACGGTAGATAGATTGAGCAGCAGGATGGAGAGGGGGTTTATGAGGCCCGAAAGCACGTTCGCCTTGATGATGTTCTTGGCCATCTCCCAGGTGGCGTTTGCGATGCGTCCGTGCTCGTGCCCCTCCTTATCGAACGCGCGAATCACGCGAAGGCCCGAAATGCGCTCGCGCACGACCTTGTTTTGGATATCGATGTACTTATCGGAGTTTTCCCACAGCGTACCCATGCGGCGCGTAACGAGCCACACGAGAAAGAGCACCGCGGGCGCGATGACCACCAGCACCAGCGCGAGCAGCCAATCGCTCGTAAAGGCCAGCACAGCGCCGCCGATAAACATGATGGGCACAGTCACGATGGCGTAGACAAAGCCGTTTGCCGCGTCCTGCAAATTAAACACGTCGTCGGTCGAGCGCGTGAGCAGGCTCGAGGTGCCGATGCGCGCGTATTCCTCGAAGGTCAGCGAATTGATCTTATTAAATACGGCCTTTTGCAGGGCGTTGCAAAAGCCCGAGGACACGCCCGCGTTGATGCGCGTGGTCAGCAAGCCGCAGCCCAGCGCGAGGAGCGACAGCGCCAGCATGATCAGCCCCATGCGCACGATATACGGCATGTCCCGCCCGCGTATGCCTTCGTCCACAATGTTGCTCATGATATAGGGCATAAACAGCTCGGCAAAGGTGGCCGCCACATACAGCAGCCCCACGAAGACAAGCCTTGCCCGGTACGGTTTTAAGTAACGCAGGATCTCCCGCATAAATACCCTCCCCTTCTCCGTCCCGCCGCGCCGCTTTCGCGGCGCTGGCGCATTGTTTCAATCAAGCCCCGGCCCGCCGCGCATGCGCGGCCCCGTGCGGCTCTTGCGCTTTCTCGCCTCCTACCATACCATGCGCGGACGCGCGCGCGCAATCGAGCGATGGTTGAAAAAGCGGCGCACGGCCAGCCTTTGGCTCAAGCGGCGGTTGCGCGGGCAGAAAAAAAGCATATGACTTGCTCAACAGGTCAAAACGCCTGTTTTGTAAGTTAAAAACAGCCCGGCATAATCCGCCGGGCCGTACTGCTTCGTCCGCGCAAACGCATCGTCAGCCGATCAAGGCGAAAACGAGCGCGGCAACCGTGCTAAACAGCAACGCCGCCACAAGTATGAGGCAAAGGATGCGCACGCCCTTCTTCATGATCCATCAGCCCTCCAGAGCGCTCTTGCCGATATGTCGGTAGTTCTCCGGATAACGGGTCACGATGTCCTCGGCCATCCATCCGTTAACGAGCTCGGCGTAGTATTCCGCCTTAAAGAGGGAGGTTGCGTACGCCGCAAAGCTCTCCTGAAGCTTCTCGTAGTCGATGGGGCCCGCCGGCACGTCGCCCATGCGCTTGATAATGTGGTAGCCATAGGAGGACTTTGTTGGCTCGGATACGTCGCCCTCCTTTTTCAGCAGCAGCGCGGCCTTGAGAAACGCCTCGTCAAGGCTCGAGCCCTCGCCTACGATGTAGCCGTCGGCATAGGTTTCACTCTCCATGCCCGAATCCTCGTTATACTCGGCAAGGAGCGTTTCAAAATCCTCGCCCGCGTCGAGCTTGGCTTTGATCTCGCCGGCAAGCGTCTCGTCGCTTACAAGGATGTTGCGCACGTAGAAGAAGCCCTCGGGGATATAGAGCGGCATGGCCGTGTAGCCGTAGAGGGAGTAGGTTTCATAGGTGAAGTAGGACGAGGGCGTCGCGCCGAAAAGCGCTTCCTGTTTGGCCAGCTCCTCGTCGTACATGGTCTTGATCTCCTCGGCCGTGGGCGTTACGTCCGCAAGCAGCTGCTCCTTGTGCTTGCTGACAAGCAGGCTGTCGATCGCCGAAGAAAGAAAATCCTCCTTCAGCTTGCGGATGCTTGTGCGGTTGCTCGAAAGGGTATCGGTAAGAAGCTTGTTGGCGTACGCGTTTACATCGGTCGCGCCGGAATTCTTCGCCGCGTCGGCAAACTGCTGATAGAATTCGTCGAATTCCGCGTCCGCGTCCTTCTGCGCCTGCGTCTGCTCCTCGTCGGTCAAGGTCAAGCCCGCCTCGCGCGCCTTGTACGCCTTTACCTCGCTCGAAATGAGGGAATCGAGCAGATAATCCTGATACGTCTCGATATCCTCCGCCGTTTCGGTGCTGTAGCCGTAATAGCCGGCATTGCCCGCGTTGCCGCTGTACAGATTTTCGAGATGGGAGACCTTTATCTCCTCCGTCCCCACCTTGGCGGCGGGCTTGTCGCCCGCGCAGCCCGCGCAGACAGCCAGCGCGAACGCAAGGATAAGAACGAGGCAAGTCATGTTTGTGCGTTTCATAATAAGGATACGCTTCCTCTCTGTTTCCAATCGGATATAGTCAAACGAAAGCATTATACATAACGCGCCCGCCCCTTGTCAATTCGGGGCGGGAAAAAGCCGCAAATTTGCCGTACTTTCAGCTGTCGAGCCGCATATATGCCACCATGCAGCCCGTTTTGCCACGCTCGCGGCGGTAGGAATAGAGCCTTTCGTCCTCATAGCTGCACACGCCGGAAAGCGAAATGCGCGCGGGGCTGAGGCCCGCTTCCAGAAGCTGCGCAGCCGCGACCAGCCATAAATCGATATGCGCCTTGCCGGGCTTGCCCGTTTCACGGCAGGGAAGGCCCGGAAAGGCGGCGCAAAAGGAATCCGCCACAGCCTCGTCCACCTCGAAGTGCGTTTGGCACAGCGAGGGGCCCACGCAGGCTATGATATCCTCGGGCGCGCAACCGTACGCTCCGCGCATTTGATTGATTAAATTCACGCCCACGCGCGCGAGCGCGCCGCGCCAGCCCGCGTGCGCGAGGCCCAGCGCGCGGCGGACGGGATCGACCGCGTAAAACGCCATGCAGTCGGCGTGGCCCGTAACCAGCGTAACGGCGGGATCGTTTGTAATGATCCCGTCGCAGGGAGGGAGCGGCTCGCGCGTGTAGCCCCGGCCGCAATCGGCCCGATCCACGCGGAGAACGCTCGCGCCGTGCTCATAGGCGTCCAGCACGAGCGAAGCGCCGTCAAGCCCGGCCTCGCGGCAGAAGATGCCGAAGTTTCGCAGCACGCTTTCGCGCTCCTCCGCGCGGGTAAAGCTGAGGTTGAGCGAGGCGTAGCAGCCTTCGCTTACGCCACCCGTGCGCGCCGTAAAGCCGTGCGTAAGGCCCGCCACGGCAGAAAGCGCGGGAAAACGGTACAGGCCCACGCCGCCGGGCGTTTCCGTATAGGTATAGCCGCGCGGAAGGCCCGCGTAGAGCCGCGCAAAATCGGAGGAAAGCGTCATGACTGCTTTTCGTCGAGTAGGCGCTGCAGCTCGGCCATAAAGGTCTGCGTGTCCTTAAACTCGCGGTAAACGGACGCGAAGCGCACGTACGCAACCTCGTCCACGTTCTTGAGGTTCTTCATCACGATTTCGCCGATGCTCGTGGTGGAGATCTCCGATTCGAGCGTGCCGTAAATTTCGCGGCAGATATCATCCACCAGCTTGTCCTGCACGGCGGCGGCAATGGGGCGCTTCTCACAGGCTTTGCGCACGCCGTTGCGGATCTTGTCCGAATCGAAGGGCTCCCGGCGGCCGTCGCGCTTGACCGCCATGATGGGCAGATCCTCCACCTTTTCATAGGTGGTAAACCGCTTGCCGCACTGGATGCACTCCCGGCGGCGGCGGATGGCGCTGCCATCCTCGGTGGGCCTTGAATCGATAACCTTGCTGTCCACGCTGGCGCAATACCTGCATTTCACTGCAAAACCCCTCCATTTGGTACAATAGATAAAAAATTATACCATATCTATGGAATGATTTCCACCAAAATCACATCCTCGCCCAGCTTTTTTATGCGGCAGAACGGCACAACGAGCTCCTGCTCCCCCCGAAGCAGCCCAAACAGGCGCGGCGGCCCGGGCAGGATGAGCGCGAGAATCTTCCCGTTGCACGCGTCCAGCTCCAAATCGCACACAAGCCCCAGCCGCGCCCCGTCGCAAACGTTGATAACCTCCTTGCGCCGGAGCTCCGAAAACGTCATCTTATCCAACACCGCGCTCACCCCGTATTATGGGTATGTCGAACAGTGGGGAAAAATACGGCCGTGCCGGCCGTCGGTAGACGTCGTTTTTCAACCGGGCCGCCGACGGAAGCCTTCTCGGGCATGCGCAACGTATAAAAAAACCGTCCCGGTTTACCGGGACGGCATTTTGCTCAATATTTGCGCTTTCTGGCGGCTTCAGCCTTTTTCTTCCGCTTCACGCTGGGCTTTTCATAGTGCTCGCGGCGACGAACTTCCGCGAGGACTCCACTGCGGGCGCACTTGCGCTTGAATCGCTTCAGGGCGCTTTCCAGGGATTCGTTCTCTCCGACACGAATTTCCATTTCTTTCCCTCCCCTCTTTTGCAATCCTTCCTGCAAGAAGACGCTACGTGACATTATAAGCGCGCCCCCTTTGGAAAGTCAACAGAAAATTGACGCGCCTGGCAAGTTTTTCCCCGCGACAAAAAATAACGCGAATTTTGGCCCAAATCCGGGCGTTTTTGCAAATGCCGCGCAAATATATTATGAAAACCCACGCAAAGCTATTTGAAAATCTGGGCAGGTATGTTAGAATTGTGTGAACGCTGTGTGAACGCGCGGCGCAAACATAATAGGAGGAAATACCATGAAGAAAATTCTTGCCATTCTCTTGTCGCTTCTCTTTGTGCTGGCGGCTCTCTCCGCCTGCGCGCCGAAGGAGACCTACGAGATCGCGCTGATTACGGACGTTGGCAATATCGACGACAAGTCCTTTAATCAGGGCGCCTGGGAAGGTGTTGTCGAGTACGCGGAAGCAAACGGCAAAACCTACAACTACTATCGTCCCTCCGAGGACAGCAACGAGGCCCGTGTAGAGACCATCAAGACCGCCATCAAAAAGGGCGCCAAGACGGTCGTCTGCCCCGGCTACATGTTTGGGGAAGCCATCGTCAATGTGCAATCCGATAACCCCGGGATCATGTTCCTCGTGCTCGACGTCGCAACCGCCGACATGTCCGCCCCGCCCACGGCCAACACCGCGCTGATCACCTATCAGGAGGATCAGTCTGGCTACCTCGCCGGCTACGCGGCGGTCAAGGACGGCTACACCAAGCTGGGCTTCCTGGGCGGCATGGCCGTTCCCGCGGTCGTTCGCTTTGGCTACGGCTTTGTGCAGGGCGTCAACGACGCGGCCAAGGAGCTGGGCATTGTTGATCAGATCGACATGAAGTACTGGTACTGCGGCTCCTTCGGCCCTGGCGACGACATCAAGACCAAGATGGCGGGCTGGTACACCGAGGGCACCGAGATCATCTTCTCCTGCGGCGGCGGCATCTACCTCTCCACCCTGGCCGCGGCTGAGGAAGCGGGCGCCAAGGTCATCGGCGTGGACCGTGACCAGTCCGGCGAGTCCGAGCTGTTTGTGACCTCCGCCGTCAAGGCGCTGGCCCCCTCCGTCATCATCGCGCTCACCGAGCTCTACAACAACAACGGCACCTGGCCCGCCGCCTACGCCGGCACCGAGACGAAGCTCGGCGCGGTCGAGGATTGCGTCGGTCTGCCCACCAACGCGGAAGCCTGGCGCTTCTCCACCTTCACCGTGGACGAGTACAACAAGCTCTTTGCGGACATTAAGAGCGGCGCGCTCGCCATCTCCTCCGCAATCGACGTTGCGCCCACCGTGGACATCGCGGTCGATTACCAGGGCTAAACAATCAATAGCGAAGCCTTACGAGAGGGGCTGGGCACCAAGCCCGCCCCTCTTTTGTATCATTCTGCGGATTTGGAGCGCCCGTTTTGAATCCGAACAGACTGGGAAGGGAACACGGTATGAGCGAATACGTCATCGAAATGCTGAATATCACCAAGGAATTCCCCGGAATCAAGGCCAACGACAATGTGACGCTTCAGCTCCGTCAGGGCGAGGTGCACGCGCTGCTCGGCGAAAACGGCGCGGGGAAAAGCACCCTTATGAGCGTGCTTTTCGGGCTGTACCAGCCGGAAAAGGGCGTGATCAAAAAAAACGGCGAGGTTGTGAAAATCAGCGACCCCAACGACGCCACTGCGCTGCACATCGGCATGGTGCACCAGCACTTTAAGCTGGTGGAGGTGTTTACAGCGCTGGAAAACATCATTTTGGGCGTTGAGCCCAACAAGCTCGGCTTTCTTGAAAAGCGCGAGGCCCGGCGGAAGGTGCTCGCGCTCTCCGAGAAATACGGCCTCAAAATTGAACCCGACGCGCGCATCGAGGACATATCCGTCGGCATGCAGCAGCGCGTGGAAATATTGAAAATGCTCTACCGCGACAATGAGATCCTCATTTTCG
>CAZWSI010000010.1:3582-34799 GCA_964636405.1 uncultured Oscillospiraceae bacterium | reverse complement strand
CCCACGGCTGTGCTCACTCCTCAGGAGATCGACGAGCTCATGGAGATCATGCGCGGCTTTACCAAAGAGGGCAAATCCATCCTCTTTATCACGCACAAGCTTAACGAGATCATGGCCGTGGCGGACCGCTGCACGGTGCTGCGCAAGGGAAAGTGCATTGGGACGGTCGAAATCAAGGATACTTCCAAGCACGAGCTTTCCCGCATGATGGTCGGCCGCGACGTGGAGTTTGAGGTCGATAAAAAGCCCGCTTCCCCCGGCGCGGAGGTGCTGCGCGTGGAGCACGTGACCGTGCCCAGCAAGCTCCACAAAAACAACGCCGTCAAGGATGTGTCCTTTACGGTGCGCGCGGGCGAAATCGTGTGCCTCGCGGGCATCGAGGGCAACGGGCAGAGCGAGTTTGTTTCCGCGCTCACCGGGCTCGATAAAATGAGCGCGGGGAAGACCACCCTGCTGGGGCACGACATCACAAAGGCCCCCATCCGCGTGCGCAGCAAGCTCGGCATGAGCCACATCCCCGAGGATCGGCATAAATATGGGCTCGTTTTGGACTATACGCTGATGGAAAACCTCATTTTGCAGCGCTATTGGGAGCCTGCATTCCAACGCAACGGCTTTATCAAAGAGCCCGAGGTGCGCGCCTACGCCGAAAAGCTCATTGCCCAATACGACGTGCGCAGCGGGCAGGGCCCCGATACCCCGGCGCGCAGCATGTCCGGCGGCAATCAGCAAAAGGCCATCATCGCGCGCGAGGTCGACAAGGACCCGCAGCTTCTTGTTGCCGTGCAGCCCACGCGCGGGCTGGACGTGGGCGCGATCGAGTACATCCACAAGCAGCTCGTGGCCCAGCGCGACGCGGGGCGCGCGGTGCTGCTCGTTTCCCTTGAGCTGGATGAGGTGATGAACGTGTCCGACCGCATTCTCGTGATGTACGAGGGCGAGATTGTGGGCGAGTTCGACCCCAAGACCACCAGCATCGGCGAGCTTGGCCTCTATATGGCCGGCGCGAAAAAGCAAAGTGAAAGCGAGGTGCGCCAGCATGCCTAACGTCAGCAGCCGTAACGTCAGCAGCCGTAACGTCAACGCGCGTAAGCAAGGCAAAGCGTCGGGAAAGCGTTTGCTTCCCGTTGGAATCTCCGCGTCGCTCATCTCCATCGGGATCGGCCTGCTCTTTGGGCTCGCGCTGCTGCTTGCGCTCGACCCGGGGCACGCGTTCTACGGCTTCACCCGCATCCTGTTTACGGGCTTCTCCGCGACCGACAAGCTCGCCAAAGTCCTTTATCAGGCCGCACCCCTTATTATGACGGGCCTTTCGGTGGGCTTTGCGTTCAAGACGGGGCTGTTCAACATCGGCGCGACGGGGCAATATACCATTGGCGCGTTCTGCGCGCTGTCCTGCGCCATCCAGTTTCAACTGCCCTGGTTTGTCTGCCTGTTCTTCGCCATGCTGGGCGGCGCGATCTGGGGCATATTCCCCGGCCTGTTTAAGGCGCTGTTCAACGTAAACGAGGTCATCACGGCCATCATGTTCAACTGGCTCGCGCTTTTCTTTGTGAATCTCATGATCTCCAACATGCCCATGATGCTGGCCAAGTTCTGGGGCGCGGCACAGATGGACCGCACGGCCGATCTGCATACGGCCAATCCCGCCGCCATCATGCCCAAGCTGGGGCTGGATAAGCTGCTGGATTCCAATTATATGAACATCAGCATCTTTATCGCGGTGCTCTTTGCGCTGGCCATATGGGTCATTTTAAGCAAAACAACCTTCGGCTACGAGCTGAAGGCCTGCGGCTACAACCGCAACGCGAGCGTATACGCCGGTATCAACGCGAAAAAGAACATCGTACTTTCCATGGTCATCGCGGGCGCGCTCGCTGGCGTTGGCGGCGGACTGTATTTCCTTGCGGGCACAGGGCAGTACGTGCTGCTTAAATCCCTCCTGCCCATGGGCTTTAACGGCATCCCGGTGGCGCTGCTGGCCTCCTCGCACCCCGTCGGCACCATCTTTGCGGGGCTGTTCATTTCGTATATTCAGGTGGGCGGCGACGCGATGCAGCCGGAATTTGTGCGTGAGATCATCGATATCATCATCGCGGTGATCATTTACCTCAGCGCGTTCGCGCTGCTCATGCGCGAGCTGCTTTCCCGCCGCCGGAAAAACAGCCTGGGCGACGTGAACGCGGCGCTCGCCCCCGCCGCCGCGCCGGCGGAGGAAGCGGCTCCCAACTCTACGGAAAGCGAGGCGTAAAGCAATGAAAATATTGGCCGACATTCTCAGCGCGACCATTCTCTTTGCCATCCCGCTCATGCTGGTGGCCCTTGGCGGCATGTTCAGCGAGCGCAGCGGTGTGATCAACATCGCGCTCGAGGGCATCATGATCATCGGGGCGCTGACAAGCTGCCTTGTCATGCGCACGCTGGACGTTTCCGGCTTCGGGCCCGCGTATCCGCAGCTCTCCATGCTGCTGGCGGCGCTTGTTGCGGCCGTGTGCGGCATGGTCTTTTCGCTCCTGCTGGCCTTTGCCTCGGTTAACCTAAAGGCGGATCAGACCATCGGCGGCACGGCGCTGAACATGCTCGCGCCCGCCCTGGCCATCGTGCTGACCTGGGCCGTGCAGGGGCAGGGCCAGACGACCATCCTCATCCCCACCTGGGCGCGCATTACGCAAGCCACGCTGGGCATTCCCGTGAAGGACAGCTTCGTGCAGGCGCTGGTTTTCAAAAGCTTCTATATTACCACGCCGCTTGCCATCCTCCTGTGGATTGTTGCGAGCGTCCTGCTCTACAAAACCAAATTCGGCCTCCGCCTCCGGGCCTGCGGCGAGCATCCGCAGGCAGCCGACTCGGTGGGCATCAACGTATACCGCATGCGCTATGCGGGCGTGTGCATATCCGGCTTTCTCGGCGGCGTGGGCGGCCTTGCCTACACCCTCGCGGCCGGGGCGGGGTTCCAGTCCGCGGTCATGGGCTACGGCTTCCTCGCGCTCGCCGTCATGATTTTCGGCAACTGGAAGCCGCTCAACATCCTCGGCGCATCGCTCTTTTTCGCACTGTTCAAGATCATCGGCTCGTACAGCGGGAGCATTCCCTTCCTTCCCAGCTTCGACAATGTGAACGCCAGCGAGTATATCTACCTCATGCTGCCGTATGTCATTACGATGGTCGTGCTCGTCCTCACGTCCAAAAAGTCCCGCGCGCCCAAGGCCGAGGGCATTCCCTACGACAAGGGGCAGCGGTAAAATGGCCAAGCTGTATTTTCGCTACGGAGCCATGGGCTCGAGCAAAACGGCCAACGCCATCATGGTCTGGTACAACTACAAGGAGCGCGGCAAAAACGCGCTCCTGCTCAAGCCCTCCACGGATACGCGCGACGGACAGCACAAGATCTGGTCGCGCAGCGGACTTATGGCCATGTGCGAATTTGTGGATACGCTCGATATGGAGCGCGTCAAGGCGCATGAATACGACGCGCTCATCATCGACGAGGCGCAGTTTATGTCCCGTGAGCAGGTGGAGAAGCTCTGCGCGATTGTGGACGATTACGACGTGCCGGTCATCTGCTACGGGCTGCGCACGGATTTTCAGGGCAATTTCTTTGAGGGCAGCAAGTGGCTGCTCGCGCGCGCGGACACCATCGAGGAGGTCAAAACCATCTGCTGGTGCGGTCGCAAGGCAACCAACAACGCCCGGCTCGACGGCAAGGGCGGCGTGACCAAGGAGGGCGAACAGGTGGTGCTGGGCGCGTCCGATACCTACATCGGGCTTTGCCGGCGGCACTGGCGCGAGGGCGACCCGGGCCCGGGCCTGCGCGCGGCCGATCTGGAAAGGAATAAGGGCGAATGAAATACTATGTGGGCAGCAGCGTGTTCAATGCCGCGCGCGTGAACGAAGCGGCCGCCGTGCTCGACGCGCGGGGCTTTACGCGCGTATACGACTGGACGCGGCACGGGGACGTATCCGGGGCAGACGACGCGGCAAAGCGCCTTGTTGCGCAAACGGAGGCCGCGGCCGTTATGGAGGCGGAGCTTGTGGTTTTGCTCCTGCCCGGGCGCTTTGGCACGCACGCGGAGCTCGGATGCGCCATCGCGTCCTGTGCAAACAAGCGGATTCTCCTCTGGAGCGAGGAGGCCGCGCCCTTTACGGGCGAGGGCGCGTTCTGCGTGTTTTATCACCATCCGGCCGTAGAGCGTCTCGTCTGCCCCTTCCCCGCGCTGCTGGACCATCTGCAAGCCCTGTCTTAGCCAAAGCGGGACGGCCCGAGGCCCGGTTTATCCGGCTCCGCCTAACAGGGCAGCGAAAGAAGCCACACGCCCAGCGCGAAGAACACGAACGCCGCGATAAGCCCGAGCAGCCACCCAGGCGCGACGCAAAGCAAAAGGATAAAGCCTGCGAGGATACACACTATCCCCAGCAGGTTTTTTATTTGGCAGCCCCTAAAGCACGGCGCGCAGCCGCGCGGCTTAAAGAAACAGCGCCTTGGATCCCATAATCCCATTTTATTCCCGCCTTTCCCCCTGCATGCACATGCCTTTGCATGCGGATTGGGAGCAAGGCAGGCGCGGCGGCGCCAGGGCGTTTCCCGGCCTGCCCGCTCATTTCACAGTATGCAAAAAAGGGGCGCTTGGTTCGCTCTTTCCGCAACACCCATACGCGAGAAAATTCATATTATGCAGCATCCGTTTCATTTTCGGCATGCGGCCTGCAAGGCGCGGGGCTCCCGCTCCGCGACGCTCCGCGCTTTGCTTTGCGGGGAACGGGATTCAACTGGGGAGGTAGCTATGACGCCACATATCGTTGACGTACGAAACGTCAGTTTAATCTATCAGGAGCCGCAGACGGAAACCCTCGCCATCCGCGCGCTCAGCTTTTCGGTGCGCGAGGGAGAATTTGTGTCCATCGTAGGGCCGTCCGGCTGCGGAAAAACCTCCATGCTCTCGCTCCTTGCAGGGCTGATGGAGCCCACCTCGGGCGAGATCCTGCTCAGCGGCACACAGGCGGGGGCATGCCCGCGCGTAGGCTACATGCTGCAGCGCGATCATCTGTTCGACTGGCGCACAGTGGAGGAAAACGTGCTGCTGGGCCTGCGCGTAAAGGGCATGCTTACGCCTGAGCGGCGCGCGCATGTGCGCGCCCTCCTGAAAACCTACGGGCTGTACGAATTTCGGCAGCACTATCCGCGGCAGCTTTCGGGCGGTATGCGGCAGAAGGTAGCGCTGATTCGCACGCTGGCGTTTGATCCAGCGCTCCTGCTGCTCGACGAGCCGTTCTCCGCGCTGGATTATCAAACCCGTCTGCGCGTGGCGGATGAAATCTACGCCATTATCCAGCGCGAACGAAAAACGGCGCTGTTGGTCACCCACGATATCGCGGAGGCCGTGTCCATGTCCGACCGGGTGCTGGTGTTCTCCTCTCGCCCGGCGACGCTCCTCTTTGACCACGCCATCGAGCTGCCCCGCTCGCTTACGCCGCTCGAGCGGCGCAACGACCCCGCCTTTGCCGGCTACTTTAATACGATTTGGAGGGAACTGGAGCATGCCGATTAACACGCAGGGCGTTTCCGCGCCCCGGGCAAAATATCTGGCCGAACGAAAGCGCCGGGCGCGCTTTGTTCACTTCATGCGGTACGTAATCCTTTTCGCCCTGCTCGCGCTGTGGGAAATTTTTGCGCGCACGGGCGTGATCGATCCCTTCATCACCAGCAGCCCCACGCGCGTGGCGGCTACCATCGCGCGGCTGTTTCGCGAGGGGACGCTCTTTTTGCACGTCGGCACCACGCTCCTCGAAACCGTGGCGGGTTTTTTCATTGGCACGCTGCTTGGCACCTTCATCGCGGCCCTGCTCTGGTGGAGCGGAACCGCGTGCAAAATTCTCGATCCCTATCTGGTGGTGCTCAACGCGCTGCCCAAAATTGCGCTCGGCCCCATCCTCATCGTCTGGATCGGCGCGGGCATGGGCTCGATCATCGCCATGGCGGTGCTTGTTTCGCTCGTCGTCACCATTGTGACGGTGCTTACAGGCTTTAGCGAAACCTCGGAGGATAAGCAGCTCCTTATGCGCACGCTCGGGGCGAGCAAAATGCAGATTTTCCGCATGGTCGTGCTGCCCGCCAACATCCCCACCATTGTGGCGGCGCTGAAAATCTCCGTATCCATGAGCTGGGTGGGCGTGATCGTGGGCGAATATCTCGTGTCGAGCGCGGGGCTTGGGTATCTCATCGTATACGGCGGACAGGTGTTTAAGCTTGATCTCGTCATGGCCAGCATCGTCGTGCTCTGCGCGCTCGCCGCGCTCATGTACTACGGCGTGGCCGCCGTGGAAAAGCGGCTGACCCGCTGATAAAAAGCGACGCGGCCGGGCTCTTGTCCCGGTCGCGCCGCGCGCTTCCTTTTGCTTGTCGGATGGGGACGGCTTTATAAGCGCGCCCGTCCGGCGTTCCCGCGCCCCTATTTTTTCTTTGCGAACGCGACCTTGCGCAAGCCCTGCTCCGTGCCGTTGAGAATGCGCACATAATTCTCGCGGTGCTTCCACAAAATGGCCGCGGTCGCGACCCACACAATCAGGGCCGGCCGCCAATCGCCCGTGACAATGCCCGTATAGGTGGGGAACGCGATGACCGTGAGCACGGTCGCTACGACGATATAATCGGAAACCACCGTCAAAACGGCCGTCGCCGCAAGCAGGATCAGGCCAAACTTCCAATCGATGGCGAGCGCCATGCCCAGGAAGGACGCAAAGCCCTTGCCGCCCTTAAAGCCCAGATAAAAGGGATAGATGTGTCCAAGCACGCAGGCCGTGCCCGCCACATAGCCAATCAGGGGCAAGCGCGGAAAGACGCTCTGCATGAGCAACACGGCCAGCACCGCTTTCCCCATGTCGTGCAGGCACACGAGCACGGCGCTTTTCCAATCCATGACCATCAAGGCGTTGCAGGTTCCCAGATTCCCGGAACCCGCCGCGCGCAGATCGATCCCCCTGGCTTTGGAAAGATACAGCGCCATATTGGAGCAGCCCAGCAAATAACCCGTAATGATTGCAAGCCCATATGAAAGAATCATGCTTTTCACACTTTCTGTGCTTCTGCACGCACACGCTCCGGCGGAAGCCCGGTTGGCGTCCCGTATTCCGACAGTATATACCAGCTTGCCGAAGATGTACAGTCCCCCTTCCCGGTCAAAGGGCCTTGCATTTCCGTGGTAATCCTATATAATAGTGGCTGAAAATACAGTCAAAGGAGCATGCATATATGCCAATCGTAACCAGCAAAAAGATGTTTGCCGACGCCTACAAAAACGGCTATGCCATCGGCGCGTTCAACGTGAACAACATGGAGATCATTCAGGGGATCACGGAGGCCGCCAAGGAGCTTTCCGCCCCTCTCATCTTGCAGGTGAGCGCGGGCGCGCGCAAGTATGCCAACCACACCTACCTCATGAAGCTCATCGAGGCTGCGTGCATCGAAACCGAACTCCCCATCTGCGTGCATTTAGACCACGGCGATTCCTTTGAGCTGTGCAAAAGCTGCATCGACGGCGGTTTTTCCTCCGTTATGATCGACGGCTCGCACTTTACCTATGAGGAAAACGTCATCCTGACCAAAAAGGTGGTCGAATACGCGCACGATCGGGGCGTCGTCGTCGAGGGCGAGCTTGGCCGTCTGGAGGGCGTGGAGGACGACGTTAAGGTCGAAGCGGGCCAGGGCAGCTATACCGATCCCGATCAGGTGCAGGATTTTGTGACCCGCACGGGCGTGGATTCGCTGGCCATCGCCATCGGCACGAGCCACGGCGCGTACAAATTCAAGCCCGGCACCAAGCCGCAGCTCCGCTTCGACATTCTCGAGGAGGTGGAAAAGCGGCTCCCCGGTTTCCCCATCGTGCTGCACGGCGCGTCCAGCGTCATCCCTGAATTCGTGCAGATGATCAATCAGTACGGCGGGCAGATGCCGGACGCCATCGGCGTGCCCGAGCCCATGCTCCGGCAGGCCGCGTCCATGGCCGTGTGCAAAATCAATATTGACAGCGATTTGCGCCTCGCCATGACGGCAACCATCCGCAAATACTTTGCCGAGAACCCCTCCCACTTTGATCCCCGGCAGTATCTTAAGCCCGCCCGCGCCGCCATCAAGGACATGGTTGCGCACAAGATCACCGGCGTGCTCGGCTGCGACGGCAAGGCCCCGGCCGCGCTGTGAAGCGCCGAAAAGCCTCGTAACACAAAGTTTTTCATCCCGAGGGAGTACGGCAAGCGCCGCGCTCCCTTTTTTGCGTAAAACGCCGGGCATGCCCTGACCGAACGCGCCGCGCGGGTTGTGTTTTTAGCGCGCGCATGTTAGGATAGATTGTAGGATTATCTCTTATCTTATTGTTCACCCCCGTTGCGGCCCACGCGCTGGCCCGGGGGCCACAGCGATTTTCCATGCCCGATGCACGGCGGGTTCGCCCCGCCGGAAAGGAAGTCCATGGAGCAGAAGGAAACTCTCAACCGTATACTCGAAGCGCAGCTTGGGGCGTCCGCGACAAGCGCCGACGCCGCCGAATGGGAAAAGCTGCGCGCGCAGGCCCGCGCCATGCTGGATACGCTTGCGCACCGGGAGGAAGAAGCGGCGGCCGCAAGTCAAGCCGCGCTTGACGCGACGAACGCCATCTTCGAAAGCGAGAAAGCGCCCGACATGCCCGACGCTGCCGATACGCCCGTAGGCGAAAGCGGCGAGGCCTCTGCGCCCGACAAGGACGACGCGCCCGCAAGCCCAGAAGCGGAGCGGGACGCGGGCGATATGCCCGTCGCGTGCGCGCGCTATTCGCCCGGCGGCGACGTTTCGCTGCCCGCCGTGCCCGCAAGCGTGCGTTCCGCACCCGTGCCGGGCGCGCCGCAGCCCGCCGAGGCGCCCGTCGCGCGCCCGCTGCTCATCCCCCTGTTTGCCGCAGCGGTCTTTATCGTGTGGCTGCTGGAAATCCTTCTGCCGCCGCTTGCTCACGCGACGGTCAACGAGCTGCTTGGCGCAAACGCGCTGCTCTATACGCTCCTGCTCGCTTCGGCGCTGGCCTCGTTTTTGCAGCGGGGTGTCTTTTCCAAGCTCACGGGCTGTGGGCTCTGCTTTTTATGCGCCTTCCTGCGGGCTTGGGGGCTGGCAAAGGCCAAGCTTGGCGTTCTGTCCGTGCCCTTTTCGCTGCTTGCGGTCTTTCATGAGACGCAGTTTTTGCTCGATCTCTTTCTCTCCGTGGGTCCCTGCGTACTCATGGCGGTGCTCGCCCTTGTATCCCCGCTCCTGTTTCGCAAGCGGGAGCAGCACAGAGCCTATGTGGCAAGCATTGCCGTCAGCGCGGGGGGCTTTGGGCTGGTGTACGCGGTGCTCGGCTCCTTTGCGCTCAGCGTCGTGCAGCCCGGCAAGCCCCTTTCGGCCGTTGCTTCCACGATCCTTATGTGCGCCGTGCTCGCCTCCGCAGCCATCCTGCTTTTATGGAAGGCGGCGGACGCGGGCAGCCTCCGCATATCCAGCGCGCCCAGGCTGTACCTGTATTTTTGCATGGGCTTTCACGCCGTGGTGCTCGCGGCGCTGATCGTGCTGGGTGTGTGCGACGCGTTTTGCGCCGCGCTCCTCGCCGCGTCGGCCTTCGGCGTATGGCGGCTTTTGCGCGGGGGACGCGACGGGCTGTATCTCTTTGCGGGCGCGGCCATCTGCCTGCTCATCGACGCGATTATCAGCCTCTTGCAATCGGTGGACACCGGCTTTGCCGCGGGCGAAGCGCTCATCGGCTGCGCGGTGTTCTGCGCGATGCTTCCCGCGCTGACCCTTCTGCTGATCCGGCGCATGCCCGCGCAGCAAGGCGAAAAGCCTCTCCGCGCCGGGGCCGCCCCGTCCCAGGACCCGTAAAAGGAGAACCCCTCATGAAGCGTTTTGTGCGTGTTCTTCTGCCGCTGCTGGCCGCGGCGCTTATTCTGGCGGGCTGCGCCCTCTCGCCCATCGAGCGGCACGCGGCCGCCATTGAGCAGGCCGTGCTTTCCTTTACCGACTGCTATTTTGAGCTGGACGGCCTGCGCGCGCAGCTCAAGGCGCAGTCCGGCCCCCTGACGGGCTATGAAAGCGAGCTCGCCTATACGCTCGATATCCGCATCCCGGATTACGGGGCCATTCCGATTTCGGACGTGCCCCTCACGCGGCCCGCGCCGGATTTTGCGGCTATGGATTTCGACGCCTTTGTCTCCGCCCTGCGCCAAGCCGCCTACGCCGCCGTGCAAGGCTATGCGGAAACGCACAGCTTCCCCGCCACGGTGAACGCGCAAATCGACGTGACGCTTACCCGAACGGACGGCGCATGGCAGGCTGCCTTTACCCCGGAAAGCCGCGCGGCGCTTACGGCCCGGCTTGACGGCATGCTGGCTGAAAGGGCCGAGGCGCTTTGCGAAAACCCGCCCGAAGCGCGGCTTTATGAGGTGGCGGCGCAAGGCGAGCACATCCTGGGGCTGGTGTTTGAGGGCGAGGGGCTGTACCGCGCCTGTACGCTCAAGCAGGTGCGCGCGCTTGGCGACGATCGCTTTGCCGTGGACATCGCCTGCCCCGATCCCGAGGAAAGCTTTGCGCTCCTTGCCGACCTCCTCTTTGCCTCGTATGTCGCGCCCGTCTTTACGGAGCCCCGGCTCCGCCTGACCGCTGACAGGGGCGACGCGGACGCGCTTGCCGCGCTGCCTAAGCTGGACGCGACCATTACGGTTTACTGCGCGCCCGGCTCGGCGGCGGCGCTCGAGGACGACGCCGGCTTGTGGAATGCGTTTTACAAGGCCAAGCTCGCGGCGGAGCGCAGCCTCAACGCCCGCGTGCGGAAGAAGTGGTTCGTGCCGGAGCAGCCGCGCCCCCAAACGGGCGTGCTTACGGGCACAAGCAAGGGCAACAGCATGAGCTTCGACGGCACGGGCATGCCAACCGACGTTTATTTGGGCATCTATACGCTGACGGACAAAAATATCTATTCGGAAGGCACGCTGTATCTCACAGCATACATGCGCAAGGATGAAAAGCTGAACTTTAAGCTTCCCACGGGCAATTATAAGATGCTCGAGCTGTACGGAACCACCTGGTACGGCCAGACCCACCAGTTTGGCGACAAGGGCCAGCTCTTTCTCTTTGGCGATGTGCTGGAATCGCGCAGCGGCTACACCTTTATACTGCGCTTCCACGCCGAGGAGGGCGGCAACGTTTCGTCCCTTCCCATGGAATGACAAGAAACGCGCAGCAATAAGCCGGGCGCGCTTGCCCGGCTTTTGTGCTTCTTATCGTTTAGGCCGGCCCTTTCTGCGCTAATCCAGCCGCAGATAGGCGTAGAGCGCCTTGTGATCGGAATAGCCGCCCGTGAGCATGCGCACATTCAGCACGGTAATGTTTTTCGATACGATGATGTTGTCGATCTCATTTTTGGAAATGGAGGAGCCGTCGAAGCTATAAAATCTGGTGTCGCTTCGGTTGAGCGTCACATAGCCCTTCAATTTCGCGTATTCCGAGGCGTTCGCGTTAAAATCGCCCACGAGGATCTTGTATTCGTTTTTATCCTTTTCGAGGATGCTGAGCACCTCCGCAAACTGTTTGGTGCGCAGCGCGGAGGAATCGTAGGAGAAATGCGTATTGTAGAACGATACCTTTTTGCCGTCCACGCTGACGACGACCTTTTGCAGCGCGCGGGGTTCCTTGTCCGCGCTTGACAGCGTGTAGGTTTCCTGACTGCGGAACTTGTGGCGGCTTAAAACGCCAAGACCGTATTGCGCGCCGCCCGCGTAGTCAAGCGTGGGCATGAAGCTCGTATACTGCAAGTCCTTTGTGCGCAGCGAAAGGAGGTTGTCCACCACGCTCTCCGTCTTTTTGCTCTGGTACACCTCCTGTAAACCGATCAGATCCGCCTGCTGCCCCTCGATTTGGCAGCCCTGCTCGACGAGCTTATCGGAGCCGCGCTTGATGTTCCACGTGCCCACAATGAGGGCGTTGCGCACGATATACACGGAATAGCGGATTTTGCCGCCGACCGAAATGCGCACCGTGCGGGAGGAGCCCGAGGAAGGCATGGAGAAGGTGACGCTGCTCTTGCCCGTTCCGTCCACGCTCACGCGCACGCCGTCGTTGGCCGTCGCGCCGATGGTAATCTCCGATCCGTCGGCAACGACCACATAGCCGTATTCGCCCGGCGCGAAGCTGGGCGAAAGCGTGCCGCCGATGACGGACAGGCTGCTGAGCTGATTGTCGCCGGCCTTCACGTTGACGGCAAGGTATTTGTCCGCGATGTAGCCCGTCGCGCCGTCGAAGGCGATTTCGTGCCAGCCCTCCGCCGCGTTGCGCCTGGTCACCTGATAGCTTGCGCCCAGCCTGGCCGTGCCCAAAAGCGCGCCCGAAGCCGAAGGCGTCTTGCGCACGTTCACCTCGCTTTTGCAGTTGGTTACCACGCCGACAAGCGCCCCGTTCCCGCTTGCGGTCAGATTGATATGCACATACAGACGGTTGACATAGCCCGTTTTGCCGTCCGTCGTAACCTTGTGCCACTCCGCGTTGACATTGTAGGCCAATATGCTTACGCTCGTGCCCTTGGCAAGGCGCTTAATGACCTTGGACGAACCCGAGGGACCGCTGCGAAAGGCGACATTGCTGCCCGTGATCTCCCCCGTCGTCGGTTCCGCGGCAAAAGCGGGCGCGGCGGGCGCAAAAAGCCCGCAAAGCAGGATCGCAACAAGCAAAATGGCAAGCGCGCAGCGTTTCATGGCAGCTTCCTTCCAGCAAAAGGCAGATTTTCTTTCTCCAGTGTATGCGACAAAAAAGGCCCCCGCAAGCGCGCGGGCGGCCTGTTTACGAAAACGTTACAAGTATGTAAGTCTTTTACAAATGCGCGAGCACCTCGGACGGCCCGGAGAGCAGCGGCGCGCCGCAGCGTTCGAGCGCCGCGCGCGTTTGATGGCCGCAGGTAAGCAGCACGCAGCGGCAGCGCGCGGCCGAAGCGACCTCAAAATCGTGGTCCGTGTCCCCAACAAAGAGGATTTCGGAAGGATTAAAGCCCGTTTCGCGTACAAAGCGGCTTGCAAGCTCCGCTTTTCCGTGCGCGAGGTTATCGGTCATGCCCAGTATGCGGTCGAAGTTTTGGGCAAACCCCGGGTACAGCGCCGTCTGCTCGAGCAGACGATCCTGCCCCGTAGCCGAAAGCAGCGTCTGCATAAGCCCCATTCTTCGGACGGCGGAGAGCGTTTCCATAACCCCGGGCTGGAGCGGGCAGCCCGGCACGCGCCGGATATACTCCGCGACAAACTCCACCGATACGTCCTCGTAGCTTTCCTTTTCAAAGGTATAGCCCATGCGCCGGTAATAATCGATCACCGGGAAGCCGAACACCCGCCGGTACGCGTCCACATTCTCCATCACCGGGATGCCGCGCTCGGCGCGCATATCGTTTGCCAGCTCATAGCACAGCCGCGTATCGTCGAGAAGCGTTCCGTTCCAGTCCCAGATTACGCAGCGGGTCACCATTTATTGTGCACCTTTTCGGCCATCATCAAAAAGTGCGAGAGCGCCAGCCTTTCTCCGCCGTCGAGCACGAGCGTTCCGTCGAAATGCCCGAATACCTGATGCTGATCGGATAGGATCGGCCCGGCCTTCGTGCAGGAGGCGCGATCCAGCACGGGCGTAAACACGCCCTCAAAGCGGCCGTCCCGGCTCGAAAAGCGCCAGGGCGCGAGAAAATCGTCCGTTCCGTCCGGCTTTGCCGGAATGCCGAAATCGACGTGCTCGAATTTATGCATCACGCCGTCGATAAAGAGCATGTTCTCCGACGCGGCCGAGGTGTCCCCAAAGCCGTAGCCCAGGTTAAAGCCCACCGTGCGGCCCTGGGAATCGCCCTGGCCCGCCCCCCAGAACCATGTGTTTTCGTAGGTCCACACGCCGCGCCCCCAATCGAGCAGACCGAAGGAATCCTTCGGGTCAAAGGCGTAGGTTTTGCCCTTGTGGGTCACGCTGCCCTGCGCCCGCATGGCAACGATCTTTTGATTGTAGTAAAACGCGGTTTCCTTGCCCGCAAAGGGCGTGGCGATGACCATGGTATCGCGCGGCTCGTCGGTGAGCAGCACGTCGGCCGTGAGCGGCGCGCCGTCAAAATCGGCAAAGTCGGCCCGCAGCCGCCTGCCGCCCGCCTCGTGCGTAAAGGACACGGCGTCCTTGCCCACGCGCTTTTGCACGTCCCCGGTCTTCGAGCTTGCGGGAAAGCGGGTTTTGCCCAACGGCAGCCAAAACATGGGCGAAACCGTCTTCTCCGTCCCGTTTTCAAAATCGAGGAACGAGCAGGAGATCAGGCCCATGTAGGAATTGTCGGCAATGGTCAGCGCAAGGCCGAAACGGTCGTTCGTCACAAGATAGTAATCCCATTCCTTAATGCGCAGCGCGCCGCCCTTGACGGCCTTGCGCTCGTACGCGCGCACAAGCTGCGCGGCGTAGCCCCGCTCCAGCAATCGTCCCTTGTGATCAAGGAGCTTTCCGGCGGACAGGCGTTTTTCGCTCATAGAATGTTCCCCCTTCCGGCAATGCGGCAGAATTCTGCTTTGTTCTCTATTATACCGAAGCGCGAAAAGGGACGCAACCTGTTTCCGCCGAAACGGAAGTGGGCCGCGCCCCTTTTTGCCGTTATCGCTTTGTGTGGCTCATCCGTAGGCGATGGTCAGCGAGGCGAGCCGTGAAAAGTCCGACAGGGCGAACACATACAGGCCCGATTCGGACGCCACATAGAAGCACTCGCCGATAAACAGGCCGCGCAGGCTCCAGCCCCACGTGCCGCCCTCCAGCTCGATGCGCGCGCGCTCGTAAAAGCCCTTTTCGTCCGAATAGCCGAAGATATAGTAGCTGTTGTCCGCCGGGAAGGCGATGATATCCTTGCCGGGGCTTACGAGGATGCTCTTGTGGTTTTCGCCCACCATGGTATAGTCCGCGCTCAGCTGATAGCCCTTAAGCTCCTTCACGTCCTTTTTGTCGGAAACATCGAACATGGCAAGCTTCACGCCCAGCCTGCGGCCGGTCTCCTCATCCGCGTCGTAGCCCACGCCCAGCAGCCGCGTGTCTGAATAAGGATGCAGGTATTCCGAAAAGCCCGGGAGCTTGAGGGCGCCGAGAAGCTTCGGGTCCTTCGCGTCCGACAGATCCACCGTAAAGAGCGGGTCCACCTGCCGGAAGGTCACAAAGTACGCGATATCCCCGTCGAAGCGCACGCTTTCGACCCACTCGTCCTTTGCAAGCGCCTCAATGGAGCCCAGAAGCGCAAAATCGAGGTCAAGGGTATAGAGCGCGTTCGCGTCCGTGTTGTCCCATTCGTAGGTGTCCACGCCGTCGGTATAGATGCGCTGCTCCCACTCGCTCACGGTGGTAACCACGCGTATCACGCCCTCATATTCGTCGATGGCAAACTGGTTGAGCATGGTTCCCTTCACGCGCCCGGAAGCCTGCTTGGTGATTTTCCCCTTGTCGAGCGTGAAGCGCGTGAGGCGTGTGCTCGAGCGTGAGCGCGTGATCTGCACGTTTTTGCCGTTCTCGTCGGGCGCGATTTCGCTCACCTCCTCCTGATTATCGGAGGCCATCAAAATGAGGCTTTCGCCGCTGCAATATACCTCGCCCGAAGCGCCAAGCACGGCCTTGGCCTCCGCGTGCTTTGTCCCCGTCTCCAGCGCGAAGGAGGAAACGACCGTGTACGCGGGCTCGCCGGGATTGTTATAAATATATACGCTCCCGGCGTCCAGGGCGCCGGACACGCCGTCCCGCTCGAGCGTGGGCACGAAGGTGGCAGGCTCGTCGCGCACGATGCCATACATGTACTGGCTGGTTATGACATACACATAGCCGTCCGCCATGCGGGAGCTTACATAATGCCCGCTCTGGCCCAGGGTGGTCACAAGTCTCGGCTTGGCGCGGTCGGAAATATCGTACACAGCCGAGCGGGTCTGCGCGCGGTTGTCCTGATACGTGCCGCCGTCCGCCGCGCGGGCCCACACAAGCTGCGTGCCCTGCATGATGATCATGAGCCGGTCGCCGGACACGTATAGTTCGGAGGAATAGCCCCAGAAGCCTTCTGAATCGGCATAGGGCTCGGAGGAAAGGAGCTTGGTGTCCTTGCCCGCCGCCTCGGCGATTACAAGCTGGTTGCCGGCCAGATAATAGATGTATTTGCCGTCGGTTTTGATGATATCCGCCTCGTCCACGCCCGCGACCTGCACGTTCGTTTCGGAATAATCGTTCGCGCCGCCCTTGTTGGCATCAAAGGCTCCGCCGTCCATTTCAGCGGCCGCGCTCTCGTTGCTCACGGGCGCGGAGGTGGCTTGCGGCGCGGGCTCCGGCAGCGACGCCGCCGCGTCCGTGGTAAGGGCCGTTTCCATGCCGGCCTCCGAGCGCCACAGGCCCTGCGCGCTCGCCATGCCGTTCAGCACAGCATAGATTGCGTCGTAGCTGGCGGCTTGCTCCAGCGTGTTGGCGTCTGCATTCCCCCTGGAAGCGCTTGTGTCCTTGGCCATATCCGCGCTCTCCGCGCGCAGGGAGGCGGGCGAGCGGGGCGCGCTTTCGGCCGTGAACACGGTGGACGCGCTGTCCGCCGCACCGCTCTCCGCGCCGCCGAAAACGCCCTGCGAAAGCAGCACGCCGACCGTTCCGCCAACAAGCAGCACCAGCGCCGCCGCCACCGCGCCATAGCGCACAAAGCGATTGCGCGAGGATGCGGCCCGCCGCTCCTTCTTCCACTTTTTGTTTATCTCCATGAGCAATTCTCCCCCGGCATGCAGCCTTTCATTGTCACGGCGATACTGCTCGTCAAACATCAAGGAACTCCCCTTTCAATTCTTCCCGCAGCATATCGCGTGCGCGGAAGAGCCAGGACTTGACGGTGGAAGGATTGGCGGACAGCATCCGCGCGATCTCCTCCACATGATAGCCCTCGTAATAGTACAGGTGCACGATCGTGCGGTACTTTACGGGAAGCTGCAAAACCTTGCCGTACACCTCGGTGCGCTCCTCCATCTCGGTTAAGAGATTGTCGTCGAGGGGCGCGGTGTGGCGGCGGAAGGCAGAGGTCAAAAGCGACTTTGTGCAGTTGATCGTTACGCGGATAAACCACGCCTTCTGGTGCTCGCGGTCGCGCCAGACCGGGTTTGCGCGCAAAGCCCTCAGGAAGACCTCCTGCAGCACGTCGTCCGCGTCCGTGCCGCTCCTGGTCCGCAAAAAGGCCAATCGGTACACCATGTCGGCATAACGTCCGTACAGCGCTTCCACGCCTTCGTCGTGGGCGGTCAGCCGCGCCGCTGCCTGCTGCTGTTCCATCGTCGTCCTTTCTTCCACCCATAACACCGCGCCGGGGGGGCGGCGGTTGCGGGGCGGCATGATTTTTCGCAGTCAGTATACCATAGATGCGGCAAATTGGAAACGCGGAGTCAAAAGCGGACGGTTTTCGCGCGCGGTTTTTCTTTACAGCGCGGCCGTTTTCTGGTATGCTGGGGTCAAATAAGGCCCGGAGGAACGGAATGATTCGCTAACCCCATTGTAAACGCATCGCGCGGGCGCGCCGGAGAAGAGCTTCGGTTCGCTTTTGCTGTGCGCGCGTTTTGCCGGGAGGCAAAACGGTTGGGACGCGAATTGTTTTTGTTTTGGAGGGCTTTATGTCTCAAATCCAGGTAACCGACCTCAGCTTTGCCTACCCCGGCAGCTATGACAATATTTTTGAGCACGTTTCGCTCACGCTCGATACGGACTGGAAGCTGGGCTTCGTGGGCCGCAACGGGCGCGGCAAAACGACCTTTTTGCGCTTGCTTATGAACCAATACCCCTACCGGGGCAAGATTGCGGCGTCGGTGGGCTTTGATTATTTCCCCTTTCCTATCGCAGACCCAAACGCGCTCGCCCGCGAACTGCTGCTTTCCGTTTCCGACGCGGAGGAATGGCGGCTTTTGCGCGAGCTTTCGCTTTTGCAGGTTGCGGAAAACGTGCTCGACCGCCCCTTCTCCACGCTCAGCATGGGCGAGCGCACCAAGCTCCTGCTCGCGGCGCTCTTTTCGCGAAGCGCGCGCTTTCTGCTCATCGACGAGCCGACCAATCACCTCGATATGCACGGCCGCGCGCTCGTTTCCCGCTACTTAAGCGGCAAGCGGGGCTTTATCCTCGTTTCGCACGACCGGGCGTTTCTCGACGGCTGCATCGACCACGTTTTGTCCGTCAACCGCGCGGATATCGAGCTGCAACGGGGCAATTACTCCACCTGGGAGGAAAACCGCAGACGGCTGGACGCGTTTGAGCAGGCGGAAAACGAGCGCCTTGAAAAGGAAATCGCTTCTTTGCGCGCGGCGGCTGCCCGCACGGCGGAGTGGTCGGACAAGGCGGAGCGCACCAAGATCGGCGCGGGCGTGGCGGACAAGGTAGCAAACCGCGGCTTTATCGGCGCGAAGTCCGCCAAGATGATGAAGCGCTCCAAGGCCATTGAGGGGCGTTTTTCTGCCGCGGCGGAGGAAAAGGAGGGGCTCTTAAAGAACCTTGAGCGCAGCGACGCGCTCAAGCTCACGCCCCTTGCGCATCACGCGGCGCGCTTGATTGAAGCGCGGGAGGTAACGATCTGTTACGATGGCCGGAGGGTGTGCGGGCCGCTCTCGCTCACCGTTTCGCGCGGGGAGCGCATCGCGCTCGTGGGACGCAACGGCTGCGGCAAGAGCAGCCTGCTTCGGCTCCTTGCTGGCGAGGACGCGCCCTCTGCCGGCGACGTGCGCCGCGCCTCGGGACTTACGTTCTCGCGCGTGCCGCAGGACGCGTCGTTCCTCTCCGGCTCCCTTACGGCATACGGCGACGGACTCGGGCTCGACCGCACGCGGTTTATGACGGTGCTGCGCAAGCTGGATTTTCCGCGCGTGCAGTTTGAAAAGCCCATGGAGAGCTATTCGCTGGGGCAAAAAAAGAAGGTGCTGCTCGGGGCGAGTCTTTGCCAGAGCGCGCATCTCTATGTATGGGACGAGCCGCTTAATTATGTGGATATCCTCTCGCGCAGCCAGCTTGAAGCGCTCATTTTGGACGCGCGGCAGACCATGCTTCTGGTCGAGCACGACCGGGCCTTTGTCGAGCGCGTGGCAACCCGGGTTATCGAGCTGTAGCTTCGGGGGCGGCCGCCCGCGTTTTGTCCGTTTCCTTGGCCTGCCCCGGTTCCCCCGGATCTGCCGCCTCCCCCTCCTCCACGGGAGCGGGCGCTATAAAGAGGCCCGTTCGAATCAGGTTCTTGCGCACAGAGGGCAGCATGCACACGCCGTACACGGGCAGCGCGCCGAATAAATTGAGGATGAGATCGTCCACGTCGCAGCTTCCGCAGCAAAGCAAAAGCTGCATGGCCTCCACCGCCGCAAGCAGAAAGAGCGTCAGCAACAAAAAGCGCCAGAACACCCGCTGCCTTCTAAACAGCGCGGGCAAAAAGAAGGCCATGGGCATAAACAGCGCCACGTTGCCCACGAGGTTTTGCAGCGGGATGAGCAGGCCGATATAATTATATTTGATGGCGCGCACATAGCGCAGCACCGTTTCCATGGGCATAAAGTTGGTCATCTCGTCGAGGCGCGCCAGATAACCCGCCCGCTGCGCGGCCCAGCCGCCATAGTCGATGCGGCTGAAAAACAACAGGTAGGCAAGCGCCCCCAGATACAGCACGAACGCGCCTGTGACCGCGCGCCCGACGGCGCGACGTTTATCCTCGGAAACAGGTTTCAAAGGCAAAGCGCATATCCTCGTCAAACCACTGCTTGAAGTTGGTACCCCAGCGATTGTTGTACAGCACAAAGGCAAAACCCGCGTTGGGATCGCCATAATCCAGCCCCACGTCGTATACGTCCGGCCTGCCCACGCACACAAGCGGCGCGTCGAGCGAAGCGACGCTTGCCTTTCCGTCCGCCGCGTCGTAGGAAAGGCGCTCGACGCAGTGGAGCTTGCGGTTGCCGCCGCGCACCATGTCGAAGGGCGAAAGGGGCCGTCCCAGCTTCCGCACGCGCCAGCGGTACGGATTGTTCATATGCAGATCAAAGCCGAAATAGACCGCCTCCGGGCTGCGAATCGCGTCCTTCTTTGCCCAGTAAAGCGTCGTTTGAATGGAATCCGGCAGGAAGCGGTGCGTAATGGTCACTTCCCTTGGGCAGCCGTAGCTTTCGCAAAGCCGCTGTTCGGGCGCAAGGCGGATGGTCAGCCGCTCGCCGCGGCTCTCGATGGCATACGGCACGGCGGTAAAATCGCCCCGCTCGAGGCCGGGCTCGTAGCGCAGGCCGGGCTTGCCAAAATCGCACTCGCCCCAGCCGTAATTCCGCATCAAATCGCGCCCGTATGAAAAGAAGCAGTCCGACACGGCCTTGCCGTCGTATGTGCTGTATAAAAAGCGGCCAAGCGAGAGCGCCTTGTTCAGGCCGATGGAAGCATTTTCAAGATGGCTCAGCGCGCCGTCCGCGCCGACCGTCACGCGCCACGCGCCCAGCTCGATTGTCTCCCCGGGCTTGTGCGCGGCCGCGTTTTCCAGCCGTGCAGGCATGGCAAAAGCAAGCTCCGCCTCCGCCTCAAGGCGCAGCGCCTCCGGCAGGGCGGCAAGCGCGCCGTCAAGATACGCGCGCTGCTCCGCGTGCGAGGCCTCGAAATGCGAATAGGACGAGCGCCCCGCCTCGCCGAGATAATGCGTCAGCTCCTCGCGCAGCGCATCGAGAAGCTGCGCGTTGCGGGGGGAATAATCCGCAAGCGAGGTTTCGTCCGCCGCACGGGCGCGGGCAAAATCCGCCTTGCTCCAGTTGGTAAAATCCAGCAGATGCTTTTTCACGTCCTGCCCCCAGGTGTGCTCGGCGACAAGCAGCAGCTTTTCCATCAGGCGCTCATACGCCGCGCTTCCCTCCGTAAGCCGCCCCTCCGCTAGATAGCGCTCCTTGCAGGCAAGCAGCCGGCGGAAGCGCGAGGTTTTGAGCGGATCGCTCGCCGTGCCGTGAATCCAGCTATCCCCGATTTCCTCGGTCACAAGCGGCAGTCTATCCCGCACGGCGCGAACCTCCAGCGCGAAATCCTCCAGCGTCCCCGCCTCCAAAACGGCGTTTGGATAGCGCGCGGCAAGCCTTTCGTAAAACGCGTCGATTTCCGTCTCCGAGGGCGTGCCCGCGTTGTCCATGGCATGACAAAAGGCCAGCGCTACGCCCGTGTCCAGCACCGTATCCTCGCCGTACGCGCCCGCGTAATTGACCACGAGCTCCGCGCCGCCGCAGGCCCAGCGGAAAAGCGGCGGCGTTTCGGGCACGCGCGAGCAGCCGTTGACCCCGATGTGCAAAAACTCCACGCCCGCCTCCGCAAGCAGCGGAAGCATGGCCGCCGTGTGACCCGGCACGTCCGTCAGCTTGGCCGCGATGGTCTTTACCCCAAAGCGCGCGTCGAGCGCTTGCGAAAGGGACAGCCCATAGCGGAAAAGCCTTTCGTCCATGAACTCCGTGTGCGTGGTGCAAGGGATGGCGTGCCAGCGCACGCCGCCTTCGCGCACAGCGCGGTCAAGCAGCGCCTTGCCCGTCTCGTCCGCCACATCCAGATAATGCTTGAACAAATACGCGCCCGCCGTCCACACAAAGCGCTTGCGGCCGCCAATATTAAGCCGCTCCGCAAGGGCGACGGCCTCCGGGAGCCCGTGCTCCACATAGCCCGCGAGCACATTTTCCGCATAATCCGTAAAGCCGATATCCAGATGCGTTTTGAATACCGCAATGACGCGTTTTACTTCCGAATCGCGCACGTCCCCATCCCCCTGCCGCGTATGGCTTCCATCTCGCGCCGCCTATGCGCGCTTTGTATGTACCCGAATGATATTGTTCACAAAATCGAGGCTTTGCAGCGTGCCGCGCACCTCCGCCTCCCGGCCCATGATGTCCGTAAGCACAATGCGGTCGCCATCGAGCTTGATGGCGCTCACGTTCTTCATGAGCGTTTGGTCCGCGCCGTTTTGCTCGGTAATCACCGTGGAAAGGCACATGGCGCTACGCCTCCTTATGCCAGAGGGCGAGCGCCGCCTCCAGCTTTTCGTTGCCCTGCGCGAAGGCGGCCACCGCCTCGTGCAGAAGCCCTGCCGCGTCCGCATTGCCCTGCTCCATGGTATGCGCCAGCGCGTGCAGCTCGTCCGCGTGGTGGCGGTTGTGGGCGAGCATATATTCCGCAAGCGCGCGCGCCTCCGCCGGGTCGTTTTCTCCGTGGGTATGCGCATGGCCCGCGTGGGCCGCGCCGTGCTCGTGTCCGTCGTGCATAACTGGATTCCTCCCCGAAAAACGTTTATAAATTGATTTCCTGCATATCGGCCCCCGCCTCAAGCGGGTGCGCCGCTAAAAAGCGCTCCGTCTGCTCCGCGCTCCGGCCGGTATAGGCGGCTGGCTCGAGCATTTTTTGCATCTGCTCGGCCGTGAGCGGAAAAGCCTTTTCGCTGCACAACCGTTCGACAAGGTCGCAGGGGCGGCCAAGGCGCATCTGCTCCCGGCTCTCCATGGCGCAGCGGCGAATGCTCTCGTGGCAGGCTTGCCGGTCGCCCCCCGCGCGCACGGCCTCCATCAGGAGGTTCTCGCTCGCGAGGAAGGGAAGCTGCTCGGAAAGCGCGCGCGCGATGACCGCTTCGTTTACCACAATGCCACCCGCCACATCCGCGTAGAGCCGCAAAATCGCGTCCGTCGCAAGGAACGCCTCGGGGATTGCGACGCGCCTGTTGGCCGAATCGTCCAGCGTACGCTCCAGCCACTGGGCGGCGGCGGTCTGATCCGCGTTTTGGGCGTTTACGATGACAAAGCGCGCAAGCGAGCACATGCGCTCCGCGCGCATGGGGTTGCGCTTGTAGGCCATGGCGGACGAGCCGACCTGCGCGCGCCCAAAGGGTTCCTCAAGCTGCTCGTCGTGCTGCAAAAGGCGCATGTCGCAGGCAAACTTATACGCGCTCTGCGCCACGCCGCTCAGGGCAGATAAAATGCGGCTGTCCAGCTTGCGCGGATAGGTTTGCCCGCACACCTCGTAGAGCCGCGTAAAGCCAAATTCTTCCGCGAGCATGCGGTTCATGCGGTCGATTTTCTCGGTATCGCCGCAAAAAAGCTCCACAAAGCTCGCCTCCGTGCCGGTCGCGCCCCGGCAGCCCAGAAAGCGGAAGGCGGCAAGCGCCGCGTCGATCTCCTCCACGTCCAGCAAAAGATCCTGCATCCAGAGGCAGGCGCGCTTGCCCACCGTTACGGGCTGCGCGTTTTGATAATGCGTAAAGCCGGGCGCGGGCAACGCCTTATAGCGCTCCGCAAAGGACGCGAGGCGGCTAAGCACCGCGCAAACGGACGCGCGGATGCGTCTAAGCGCATCGCGGTACAAAATGAGATCCGCGTTGTCGGTCACAAAGCAGCTCGTCGCGCCAAGGTGGATGATGGGCGCAGCCGCCGGGCACACGAGCCCATAGGCGTACACGTGCGCCATTACATCGTGGCGAATCTCCCGCTCCTTGCGTGCGGCCGCTTCATAGTCGATATCGTATATGTGCGCTTCCAGCTCCGTCACCTGTTCGGCGGTTACGGGCAAGCCCAGGCTGTGCTCGGCGCGGGCCAGCGCCGTCCAGAGCCTGCGCCAGGTGGAAAAACGCGCGTTTGGCGAAAAGATGCGCAGCATCTTCTCGGAAGCGTAGCGCGCGGCAAGCGGGCTTTCATAACGATCGTGCTCCATGCGCTATCTCCTGATCATCGCGTCCCGATCCGCGCCCACGCTGACATAGGGAATGGGGCAGCCGATCTGCTTTTCCACATACAGCACGTAAGCACGCGCGGCCGCAGGGAGCGCGGCAAAGCTTCGGCAGCCGGATATATCGCATTTCCAGCCGGGCATATACGAAAACACGGGCTTATATTTGCTCAGCACCGCCGGGAACGGGAACGCGTCCGTGCGCGCGCCGTCCAGCTCATAGTGCGTGCAGACGGGGATTTCATCCATATAGGATAGAATGTCCATCTTGGTGAGCGCCACGCAGCTGGCAGCCTGCATGGTCACGCCGTAACGTGTTGCGACCAGATCCAGCGGGCCCACGCGGCGGGGACGGCCCGTCGCCGCGCCGTATTCGCCGCCCGCCTCGCGGAGACGCTCCGCCTCCGGCCCAAACCATTCCGCCGTAAAGGGGCCCTCGCCCACACAGGTGGAATAGGCCTTGACAATGCCGATCACCTCGTCGATATGCGCGCCGGGCATGCCCGCGCCGATGGGCGCGTACGCGGCAAGGGGCGAGGAGGAGGAGGTGTAGGGATAGATGCCGAAGTCAATATCGCGCAACGCGCCAAGCTGCGCCTCAAAGAGGATGTTCTTCTTGCCGTCCGCCGCGCGCAGAAACGCGCCCGTATCCGTAATGTACGGCGTAAGGCGGCCGCCGAATTCCGCAAGCCACGCCATAAGGGCGTCGAGCGTATAGGGCTTGGTGTGGTAGACGTTTTGAAGCGTCAGGTTTTTCCACTCCACAATGCCCGCCAGATGGCTTTTCAGCGCGTCCGGGTAAAGGAGCTCGCCCATCATCACGGTCTTTTTTAAGAATTTATCGCCGTACACGGGCGCGATGCCCCGCTTGGTCGAGCCGTATTTGGCGTCGCGCAGGCGCGCCTCCTCCAATTCGTCCTGATCGCGGTGAAAGGGGAACACGATGCTCGCGCGGTCCGAAATCTTAAAGTTATCGGGCGTAATGGGAATGCCGGCGCCGCGCAGCGCGTCCATCTCCTCCAGCAGCCGCTCCGGGTCGATCACCGTGCCGTTGCCCAGCACATTGACTACGCCGGGGCGAAAAATCCCGGAGGGAATCAAATGCAGCGCAAATTTGCCGAATTCGTTGTATACGGTATGGCCCGCGTTGTTTCCGCCCTGATAGCGCACGACGATATCGTAATCCTGCGCAATCAGGTCTACCATGCGGCCCTTGCCCTCGTCGCCCCAGTTTATGCCTACGATCGCACAGTTTGACATGTTTTCCTCCCTTACTCGTTCCGCGCTTCAACCGGCCCCGTCCGCCGCCCCAAAAAACGGTGGCGGCCGCGCACCATAGAAAAGAACAGTATAAATCATTTTTGTGGAAAAGAACAGCCCCCGTGCGCGCGCCGCGCGCCTTTACCTTATACGACCGCAATACATCTTGGACGGTCGAGACGGATAAGGGGGAAAAGGAAGGATTTGCACAAAACGGTTATTGCGCGTTTGCTAAGAACCAACAACGGTCAAAAGGAAGTGCAAATCCCTCATGTTTGACAAACCTGCGCGCAAAGATGCCGAAAGATAAGCAAAATCCCGGAAACCAGCCGCTTGGCCGGTTCCCGGGACGGTGTCGCTTACTCCCACTCGATCGCGCCGATGCTGTCGAGATAGCGCTCCATGTAGTCCATGTAGTCCTCCACAAAGCGCATGGTATACATTTTGTGCTCGGGGAAGACCTCCGTCAGCTTTTCGTGCATGAATGTAAAGGCCTCGTCGTCGTCGTAAAACGCGCCGTCGTTCACGCCGCTTTTCTGCATGAAGGCCTCATCCAATTCCTGCGTGCGCTCAAGCATTTTGCCGACCGTCTCCTCGCCGAACATGAGGAAATCGCCCTGCTCGATGAAGCAATTGAGGATATACGCGCGGGCCGCGGCACGATCGAAGCTGTGTTCCTCCATGTTTGTCACTCTGGCTTTTGCAACGCAAAAGCCTCCTTTCTAACGCAATTGACAAATTGCCTCTGGCGTTGCGGCCGGTTTTGCAAAGCAAAATTGCCGCCTGTATGCGGCAAAAGCCGCAAAACGAACTTGAAAGACGCAGCTTTCAAACTTTTCCCTTTACTCGGAAAGCAGCGCGGAAAGCTCGTCTACGCTGCGCTCGAACACCTCGAGCGAGGAGAGGATGCTCTCCTTCCTGGTGAGATCCACGCCCGCGTTTTTGAGCAGCTCGATGGGATAATCGCTGCCGCCGCTCGACAGGAACGTGAGATAGCGCTCGAGCGAGCCGTGCTCGAGGATATCGTTTGCCAGCGCCACCGCCGTGCAGATGCCCGTGGCGTATTGATAGACGTAGAACGCGCGGTAGAAATGCGGAATGCGCATCCACTCGATGGCAATGTCCTCGTCGGTGACGACGCCGGGATAGTACAGATCGTTCAAGCCTCGGTAGAGCGCCGACAGGCTTTCCACCGTAAGCGGCTCGCCGCTTTCCGCCATGCGGTGGGCCTTGAGCTCAAACTCGGCAAACATGGTCTGCCTAAAGCAGGTGGTGCGGAACTGCTCCACGAACTGATTGAGCAAATACGCCTTCTTTTGCTTGTCCTTCTCGTTGGCCAGCAGATAGCGCATCATGAGGTTTTCGTTGACCGTGGAGGCAACCTCCGCGACCATGGTGGTGTACTCCGCCATCTCGTAGGGCTGGGCCGCGTTGGAATGATAGCTGTGCATGGCGTGCCCCAGCTCGTGAGCCAGCGTAAAGGCATGATCCACGTCGTTTTGATGATTCAGCAGCACGAAGGGATGCACATCGTACACGCCCCAGGAATACGCGCCCGAGGTCTTGCCCGGGGTTTCCGGCACGTCGATCCAGCCGTTTTTATAGGCCTCGTCAAGGAGCTTTGCGTAGCTTTCGCCCAGCGGCGCGAGCGCCGTCTTGACCACGCGCTTGGCCTCCTCAAAGTCCATGGGCATGGCGCAGTCGGGCACGATGGGGGTGTAAAGATCGTACATATGCAGTTCGTCCACGCCAAGCTGCTTCTTTTTAAGCGCCATGTATTTGCCCATGACGGGAAGCTTCTCGTGCACGGCCTCGATGAGCTGCTCGTATACGGCCACGGGCACGTTGCGGGCAAAAAGCGACATTTCAACCGCGCCCGCAAAGCCGCGCGCGTTTGCGCGGAACACGTCGCCCTTGACGGAATTGCCGTAGGTGGCGGTCAGGGTGTTCTGCATGCCGCGGTAGGCGGCGTACATGGCCTTGTATGCGTCGCGGCGCACGCGGCGATCGGGGCTGTCCAAAAAGGTGCTGTAGCTGCCGTGGGTTAATTTGACCTGCTCGCCCTTTTCATTTTCGATGGTTCCAAAATCGAGATCCACGTCCGAAAGCATGGTAAAGATCGTGTCCGCGCCGGAAAGAGGCTCCTCGGCCAGCGCCAGGATGCGCTCCTCCTCGGGGGAGAGGGTGTGCGCGCGCTGCCGGTCGATATCCGACAGGAAGAAGCGGAAGGGCGCAAAGCGCGCCTCGGCCTCCCACTTGCGGAGCGATTCCGGCGCGATTGAAAGAATTTCAGGCGTTAAAAACGAGGTGGCGGCCTGCGCCTGCACCATAAGCTGCATGGCGCGGTCGGTCATGCCCTGATAGGTGGTGTCGCTGTTGTTCTCGTCGCGGCGCATATGCGCGTAGATAAAGAGCCGCTCGATCACGCGCGAAGCCGCGCTGTTGGCCGTGAGCGCCGCAAAGAGCGCGTCGGGGCCATCCGAAAGCGTGCCCCGGAAGGCAGCCAGCTTTTCAACTTCGGCCTGCGCCTTGCCAAAATCCGCCTCCCAGGCAGCGTCGGTTTCGTAAATGTCCTCCAAGCGCCACTTCAGAGCGGGGTCCATATTGGAACGGGGATTGTCCATATCTCCTCTATTCTCCTCTCGCACATTTGTTACAACGGTAGTATACCATAGCAACGCCAAACGAACAACGGTTTTCGCGTGTTTGGGGCGTGTTCGCCTGATTTCGTCAGGGGCTGCACCGATTGGGAAAATTACGCGGAGAATCCCGCGTTTCCGCTTTTTTCACAAAAGCCTGAAAAGGCGCTCAGCCCGTGTCCACAAACCAGCGGGGATCTTCAAAATAGAGATAGGTTTCCCGCGCGCCGATGAGGCAGCGATAGCGGATGCCCGTTCCGCCCGCCTTGAGGCTGGCCGCCCGCCGCACGTCGCTTACGCGCACGATCTCAAAGCGCCGCCCGTCCTCCCAGCGCACGGCCGTGGGGTGCATGGCCCCCGCCGTATCCGTCCAGAGCTCCACCGCCACGTATCGCTTCATCCGCCGACACCCGCGGCGGATGCGCCCCCCGCCTGCCGGGGCTTGCCCGTCGCCTCGGCCATGCCGCCGTTTTGCAGATAGCCCACCGGGTGAACGGTGTTTTCCTCCCTTGGGTTCAGGCGGCCGATGCGGCTGTCGGTTAGAAAGAGCGCCCGGCCGATGGCGTGATAGCCAAAGCGCGCGCGGATGCCGTCCACCGCGCGCTCGGCGCGTTCGGCGCGCAGGCGCGTTTCCTCATTCTCAAAGAGGGAAAGCTGCGCGGGCGCGCTGCCGGGCAGCAGCTCGCTTGCCGTAATTGTGAGAGAGCGCACCGGAACCTGCCAGCCGTAATGCTCCGTAAAGAGCGCCATGGCCTCGCGCGCAAGCTCCATGGCAAGGTTGGTAGGCTTTTGCAGCTTACGCTGCCGCATAAAGGAATAGAGTCCCGCGTCGCGCACGGCAAGCTGCACCGTTCCCGCGCGCATGCCGCTTTCACGCAGGCGGGCGGCCACGCTCTCGCAAAGCATGACGATCGTCAGGTACGCGTCCTCGTTGCAGGTGAGATCTCGGGGCGCGGTAACGCCGTTGCCGACGGATTTGGCAATGCGCGTTTCATGCGTATAGGTCACGGGAGAAGCGTCGAGCCCGTTTGCAAAGGCATGCAGCATGGAGCCGCCCTTCCCAAACTGCGCGCGCAAAAACGCCTCCGGGGTATTGGCCAGCTCCCCGATGGTCAGAATGCCGTATTTGCGGAGCTTTCCCTCCGTAACCCTGCCCACATAGAGCAGCTCGCGCGCAGGCAGCGGCCACGCGACCCGCCGGTAATTTTCCGGCGAAATCACCGTAACCGCGTCGGGCTTTTTGATATCCGAACCGAGCTTGGCAAACACCTTGTTGCTCGCCACGCCCACGGATACGGTAATGCCAAGCTCGTCCCTTATGCGCACACGAAGCTGCTGGGCAAGGCGCTCCGCCTCCATAAAATCGTTTGTGCTGCCGCTTACGTCGAGCCAGTTTTCATCCAGGCCGAAGGACTCCACGCGATCGGAATACTGCGCGTAGATTTCGCGCCCCAGGGCCGAAAAGCGCTGGTAGGCCGGATAATCCGGCTTGACCGTCACAAGGCGGGGGCACTTTTTGCGCGCCTCCCACAGCGCCTCGCCCGTCCGCACGCCAAAGCGCTTGGCCAGCTCGTTTTTGGCCAGAATAATGCCGTGGCGCTGCTCCGGGTCCCCCGCCACCGCCACGGGGTACGCCCACAGCGAAGGCTCGAGCAAACAAGCCACCGAAGCGTAAAAGCTATTGAAATCCGCGTGCAGGATGCGCCGTTCCATGAAGCCGCCCGCTCCTTTCGATTTTTCATAATGCGAACGTATGTTCTTATCTCGATTATAAGTACATCCGTTCGGATTGTCAAGGGGGAAAAATGGGAAAACGAAAAAACGCGGGGAGCGTTTTTCGCTTCCCGCGCCGTTTGCTTATTCCGCCCCGTATCAGCGGCCTACGCCTCCCAGAAAAGCTCGTCGAGCGTCTTTCCCAGCGCCCGGCAGATGCCGACGCAGAGGTTGATGGTCGGGTTGTAATCGCCCTTTTCGATGGCGGAGATGGTCTGGCGGGACACGCCCACCCGGTCGGCCAGATCCTGCTGGGAGAGATCGAGCGCTGCGCGCGCGGCTTTCAGCTTCAGATTTTTCACGCCCGCTCATCCTCCCCGTCCGCCTTCAGCTTCCGCGCCAGCAGCACGCCGCCAAGCACCGCAAGGAATATGCCGCAGATCAGATTGATCGCCCGGTAGGTCAGTACGCCCCCTACCACCGCCTCGCCGAGCAGCACGTTCAACACGCCCAGCCCGATATTCAAAACGCCGAGGATCAGCAGCCATACGCACAGCGACTTGCGATTCTCGTTGAGGGCAAAATACGCGTCCGCCCAGATACAATAGGCGGTGAAGACAAAGCCGCTCAAAACCAGCCCGATAAACGCCACCACGCCGGTTTCCGCCGGAACCTTGATCCCCAACACGTCGAGGAGCAGCATCACGATAAAATACCCGAACGCGGTCCAGAACCCGAGGCAGTATCCCTTGCCGCGCGCGCGCTGCTGCCGCTCGTCAAACTTTGCGCGCACATCTTTATCCTTCTTCGTAAAGAGCAGGATCGCCGCAAGCAGCAGAATCCCGATCGCCGCGCCGATGAGCGCGCCCGCCATTTTGCCCGCCTCGTACGCGCCGCTCTCCTCCAGCTTATAGGCGTACGCGTTTTGCCACACGCCGTCGGAATCGAATGGATACGCGCGTATATCCGATGGCTGCCCATAAGCGTCGTATACGAGAAGCTCGCCCTCCGACGCGCCGACCTGCAGCGGCGCAATGTTGGCCTCAAAAAAGGCTTTGTACGCCTCACCGCTCACCAGGGCGGCAAACTCGAGCGTATAGCCACCCTTTTTCAGGCGCAGGTCTTCGGACTCCGCCCGGAGGCATTCGCCCGTCACGGCAAAGGCCGCCGTTCCGTCCGGGCCGATCAGCCGCGCACCCGTAAGCAGGCCCGGCGCGGCCGTCCAATTCAGCTTCAGCCGGTAGACCCCATCCGCCGGCACGATCACCGGGCAGGCAAAGACAGCCGGGCTTGCCGCGCCGTTTTCCAACGTGATTTCCTTTGAAAATTCCGCCGTTGTGATCACATCGCCGCTGTTAAGCGCGTACGCGATGCCACCCAGAAGAAGCAGGGCGCACAACGCGGCCACCACCAGCATGATTTCTTTCCGTTTCATCGATATTCCCTCCACCTCATTTTTCCGGCTGGGGCCCCCGCCGAAGGAAAAACGCCGGCTTCGTTTCCGCCGTTCCACCCAGTGCCGACATTATGCACCTGTTGATAGCTTATTGTCAAGTATATTTTATATTATTTCGTTCGAGATTGTTTTGTGACCGCACTGTGCATGCCCGCGCCCCCCCTCCAGAAGCAAAACCGGCGGCGCGGGACGGCGCACGCTGCGCCATGCGAAGAATCCGACGGAAAAGCGCATAAAAACACGCCGTTTGCCACGATCTTTTCACTTTACGGGGATTGCCTCGTCTGCTATACTAATAAATTAGGTTTGTATGCATATGGGGCGGCGCCGCGCCTGTCCTAGCGTGCGTATGCGCGTATCAAAAGATACGGCTACCCGCGTGGCGAACAGGGCTGGAGATATCTGTCCCCGTGTGTATGCGCGTATCAAAAGATAC
>CAZWSI010000010.1:0-3482 GCA_964636405.1 uncultured Oscillospiraceae bacterium | reverse complement strand
GGCGAACAGGGCTGGAGATATCTGTCCCCGTGTGTATGCGCGTATCAAAAGATACGGCTACCCGCGCGGCGAACAGGGCTGGAGATATCTGTCCCCGTGTGTATGCGCGTATCATAAGGAGAAGATTGAATGGGAATCGTTGACAGGCTTCTGGGCAATACGAGCGAGGGGCGGCTCAAAAAGCTGCGGCCCTACGTGACGCGCATCAACGCGCTCGAGCAGGAGCTGCGCGCGCTCCCGGACGAGGCGTTTCCCGAAAAAACCGCGTCCTTTAAAGCGCGCCTTGCTTCGGGCGAAACGCTGGACGACATCATGTGCGAGGCCTTCGCCGCCGTGCGCGAGGCGGGCGTGCGCGCCATCGGCCAGCGCGCCTTCGACGTGCAGCTGCTCGGCGGCATGGTGCTGCATCAGGGCCGCATCGCGGAGATGAAAACGGGCGAGGGAAAAACGCTCACCGCCACCCTCCCCGCCTATCTCAACGCGCTTTCCGGCAAGAGCGTGCATATCGTAACGGTAAACGATTATCTGGCAAAGCGCGACGCGCAGTGGATGGGCAAGATCTACCGCTTCATGGGGCTCTCCGTGGGCTGCATCGTGCACGATATGGACAACGACGAGCGCCGCGAGGCCTACGCCGCCGACATCACCTACGGCACGAACAACGAATTCGGCTTCGATTACCTGCGCGACAACATGGTTGTATACCGCGAGCAGATGGTGCAGCGCGATTTAAGCTTTGCCATCATTGACGAGGTGGACTCCATCCTCATCGACGAGGCGCGCACGCCGCTCATCATCAGCGGCGCCGGGCAGGAATCCTCGCAAATGTATACGGAGGCCGACCGCTTTGTCAAGAGTCTTGCGCGCGGCTCCGATCTCATTGAGCAGAGCAAGGCGGATCAGCTCATGGGCGAGGAAGTCGCGGAGGACGGGGATTATCAGTGCGATATCAAAAAGCGCACCGTGCAGCTCACCGCCGAGGGCGTTTCCAAGGCTGAAAAGCGCTTTAACGTGGGCAACCTTGCCGATCCCGAAAACGCGGAATTAAGCCACCACATTATGCAGGCGCTGCGCGCCCGCTCCCTCTTTGCGCGCGACAAGGACTATGTGGTGCAGGACGGACAGGTCATCATCGTGGACGAGTTCACGGGCCGGCTCATGATCGGGCGGCGCTTCAGCGAGGGGCTGCATCAGGCGCTTGAGGCCAAGGAGGGCGTAAAGGTCGAGAAGGAGAACAAAACCCTCGCGACCATCACCTTCCAAAATTACTTCCGCATGTTCAAAAAGCTCGCGGGCATGACCGGCACGGCCAAGACCGAGGAATCCGAGTTCGAGGGCATTTACGATCTCGACGTGGTCGAGGTTCCCACCAACATGCCCATGATCCGCAAGGATTATAACGACGCGATCTACAATACCGAGGCTGGCAAGTTCCGCGCGGTGGTGGAGGAGATCGTTTCCGTGCACAAGACCGGCCAGCCGCTGCTGGTGGGTACCATCTCCGTGGAGCGCAGCGAGTATTTAAGCGATTTGCTTAAGCGCCGGGGCGTACCCCACGAGGTGCTCAACGCCAAGTATCACGCCAAGGAGGCCGAGATCGTCGCGCAGGCGGGCAAGCTTTCCGCCGTAACCATCGCCACCAACATGGCGGGGCGCGGCACGGATATCCTGCTTGGCGGCAACCCGGAGTTTCTCGCGCGGCGGGCGCTGCGTCAGCAGGGCATGGAGGACTGGCTCATCGATGAGGCCACGGGCCATGCGGAAACCGAGGACGAGGCGATTCTATGCGCGCGGCGCGATTATGCCGCCCTCTACGCGAACTTTAAGAAGGAAACGGAGGCCGAGCACGAGCGGGTCGTCGCGCTGGGCGGCCTGCACATCATCGGCACGGAGCGGCACGAAAGCCGCCGCATCGATAACCAGCTTCGCGGCCGCGCGGGCCGCCAGGGCGACCCCGGCTCCACGCGCTTTTATGTATCGCTCGAGGACGAGCTCATGCGGCGCTTCGGCGCCGACCGGGTATCCGGCCTCATCGGCAAGCTCAACCCGGACGACGACGCGGTCATCGAGGCGCGCATCATCACAAAGCAGATCGAAACCGCGCAAAAGCGGGTCGAGGCGCACAACTTTGAGATTCGCAAGAACGTTTTGCGCTACGATGACGTGATGAACAAGCAGCGCGAGATTATCTACGGTCAGCGCCGCCGCGTGCTGATGGGCGAGGATCTCAGCGAAAGCGTGCGGGAGATGCTGCACGGCACGCTCGACACGCTGATTGCAGCCAGTTGCGGCGAGCACGTGCAAAGAGACGCGTGGGATTACGCAAGCCTTTCCGGCGCGGTGTGCGCGTGCGTGGCCAAGCCATTGCAAATGCTCTTTTCGCCCGACGAACGCAAGCTCTTTGCCTCTGCGGACGTAACGCGCCGCGCATACGATTTTGCGGAAGCCGCCTATGCCGCCAAGGAGGCCGAGGTGACCGCCGCGGGGCTTGACATGCGCGAGGTGGAGCGCGTGGTGCTGCTGCGCACGGTGGATCGGCACTGGATGGATCACATTGACGCGATGGATCAGCTCAAGCAGGGCATCGGGCTGCGCGCCTACGCGCAAAAGGATCCGGTGTACGCCTACACGAGCGAGGGCTTTGAAATGTTCGACGCGATGGTCGCCGAGATCCGCGAGGAAACGGTGAAAAACCTCCTGCGCGTCACGCTCCGGGCCGCGCCCGTGCAGCGCGAGCAGCTTGCAAAGCCCATCGACACCCCTTCCCCGGACGGGGAGCAGCCCGCAAAGCGCTCCGGCAAGCGCGTTGGCCGCAACGATCCCTGCCCCTGCGGAAGCAATAAAAAATACAAAAACTGCTGCGGAAAGGACAAAGCATGATACCCCTTGATGAATATAAGCTTCAGTTGAACGAGACAAATGAGATGCTTGGGCAGATCGGCGCGGCGCTCAAGCCCGGCGCGATCACAGACGAGCTGCGCGCGCTTGAAACGACCATGGGCGAGCCCGATTTCTGGAACGACGTGGAAAACGCGAACAAGCTCAACGCGCGCGTCAAGCTCTTGCAATCCAAGCTTGCCCGCTACAAAAAGCTCTGCACGCTCTCCGACGACGTAAAGACCCTCTTTGAGATGGCCGAGGAGGAGGACGACGAGAGCCTTCTGCCGGAGATCCGGCAGGAGCTTTCCGTATATGCCGAAAAGGTGCAGGCCATGCAGCTTGAGCAGCTTCTCAAGGGCCCCTACGACGCGTCGAACGCCGTGCTCTCACTCCACGCGGGCGCGGGCGGCACCGAGGCGCAGGACTGGACGGAGATGCTCTACCGCATGTACACGCGCTATTGCGAAACGCGCGGCTGGACCGTGCGCGAGCTCGACATGCTCGAGGGCGACGACGCGGGCGTAAAATCCGTCACCTTCGAGGTGGATGGCGAAAACGCCTACGGCTACCTCAAGGCCGAAAAAGGCGTGCACAGGCTGGTG
>CAZWSI010000009.1:0-77443 GCA_964636405.1 uncultured Oscillospiraceae bacterium | reverse complement strand
ACCCCTGTTACCGCCGTGAGAGGGCGGTGTCCTAGGCCACTAGACGAACCGAGCACGGGCACGAATGCAGCGTGCGGACATTATGATACAGAAAATGCGGATGGCTGTCAAGTATTTTTCTAAAAAACGGCGGCACGGACTTTTTTGCATAACGACAGCCCGGGCGATTTGCACAATTACACAATTGACATTTTTCGCCGTGTGCGGTAGTCTAAAAAAGAAGGTTGCCCGGCGCTTTCAAGCGTTTTTCTGGGGCGCTTTTGCGTTCCGAACGTGCTCGCTTTGCGGGCTGCGCACCGCCGTTGCGCCGACGTGCCGTCGCTTGTCTGCGGGGCCGGATGCGATTTTTTGGAAGGGTGGGCATACGCATGGGGAAACTAAAGGCAGGGATAAAACGGCTGCTGCCGGACGCGTGGCTGACGCGCTTGGACAACGGGCGTTTTTTTGTCCGTTCGCTCAAAGCTTGCTGGACGCATCGGGGCACGGCGCTGCGCTGTCCCTGCTGCGGCGGGCGCTTTTCCAGCTTTGCGGACTACACCAGCAGCGTCGCGCCCGAGCACTATGAAGCCACGGGGCAAAACACCGTGTGCCCCCGCTGCGGCGCGCTGCCGCGGCATCGCATCCTCTGCGCGTATCTTTCCGCGCACCCGAAGCTGCTTTCCGCGAGCCGCCCGCCGCTGATCTTCAGCCACGAATATTCCACCGAGCGTTTTTTGCGCCGCCACGGCTGCCGCGTGCGCACCGCCGATCTTTACGACAGGACCGTCGGCTTAACGCTCGATATTCAGCGCATCGATTTGCCGTCAGGCAGCCAAAGCCTTGTGCTGTGCAACCATATTTTGCAGTTTGTGCCCGATTATCAAAGCGCGCTTTCGGAGCTTTTCCGCGTGCTGCGATCGGATGGCTTGCTGATTATAAGCGTCAACCAGCTTCCCGCGCTTGCCGAAACCCGCGAGGACTTCACCCAAGCCGACGCGGCGGACTTTATGGAGCGGAATTATCAAACGCTTGGACTGCGCACCTTCGGGCGGGACTTTCCGCAGTCGCTTGCGCGCGCCGGGTTTTTCGTCGAGACGCTTTGCGGCGACGCGTTCCCCGCGGAGATCCGGCCTGTCACCGGGCCGGCCGATTTTGACCGCAACGTCCTGTACCTTTGTCGAAAGCGGCAAGACGAAGTGAAAAGCAGATGAAGCTTGCTTTGGAGGAAACCATGCGGCGCTTTATCCTGATCCTGACGTTCGCGCTGGCCGTCCTGCTTGCCGCGTGTGCGTGCGCGCCGGCCGTGCCCGGGCCCAAGGCTGCGACGGAACCCGCTGCGCTGGAATTGGCCGCCGCGCCTACGGACACGCCAATGCCCACGCCAATGCCCACGCCAATGCCCACGCCCACGCCTGTGCCAACGCCTGTGCCCACGCCTACGCCTACGCCCGTGCCCACGCCCACGCCCACGCCACGGCCCATCGACGATCCATGGTTTGCCGAGCGGGATGCCGAATATCGCCGTCTTGCGGCGGAAGGCCAGTATTTTGAGACGGAGGCGGAGCTCGACGCGCTGCTGAAACGCATGGTGATCGACCCCGACCGGCCCATGGTGGCACTGACCTTTGACGACGGCCCGGCGGCGGGCGTTACGGATAAAATCCTGGATATTCTCGAGCGGTACGACGCGCGGGCCACGTTCTTTGTGCTGGGCTGCCGGGTATACCGCAATCAGGAGCTGGTACGCCGCGCGCTTTCGCTGGGGTGCGAAATCGGCAACCACACCTGGGGACACGATAAGCTCACCGCCATCCCCGACGCGGAGGTGGGCAAAACCATCGAGCGCACACAGAGCGTGATACGGCGCATGGCCAACGGCTATGTGGTGCGCTCGCTTCGTCCGCCCGGCGGCTCGACGGACGACGATGTGCGCTCCGCCGCTGGCGCTGCGCGCATGGCCGTGGTGCTGTGGAGCCAGAGCGGAAACGTGGATTTGACCGACCCGGCAGAAATTGCGGCCAACGTCTTCAAGCAGGGGGTAAACGACCGCGCGCTTTGCGACGGGGATATCATATTGCTGCACGATACGCACGATTATATGATCGAGGCCGTGGAGATTCTCATCCCGCAGTTGCTCGAACAGGGCTACCAGCTTGTCACCGTGCAGGAGCTTTTGCATCTTTCGGAGGACGGCTTCCGCTTTGGACGCTCGTACCGGCATCAATAGGCTTTTTGCGGGGCTTCCGTCAGGCCTGAGCCCGCGCCTGACGACTGGGCGGGGCAAGGAAAGCCCGCTTATGAGCCCCTTGCTTTGCCTGTAGAGCATGGAGGAATCAAACCATGCAGTTGTTTTGGTTGAAACGCATGTTGGCCGGCTTAACGGACGCGCTTGGCATAAACGCCCTGCTGCTTGGCCGCCTGAACCGCGCGCACGCGAACGATTATATCCGGGTCGTAAATTATCACGCCACGCCCGAGGCTTGCGCCGTATCCTTTGAAAAGCAACTGCTTTGGTATAAGCGCCGCTTTCAAAATGCGGGCTTACCCGTGCTCGCGGCGTTTCTGGACGGCAAAAAAGCATTCCGCGACAAGCCCGGGCTTTTGCTTACCTTTGACGACGGTCTGAAGGACAATTACGATGTCGCAAAGCCCCTTTTGGACAAGCACGGCTTTACGGGCTGCTTTATGGTTTCGCCCGATCTGGTCGATACCGAAGGCTATATGCGCCGCGAGGAGCTGCTTGCCCTGCTGCGCGACGGCCATTTTTTGGGCTGCCACACCGCCACGCACCATCGCATGGAGGCGCTTGACACGGACGCGGTCTTGCAATATGAGATATGCTCCGCCAAGGCAAAGCTCGAGGCCATTGTGCAATCGCCCATCGACGCGTTCTGCTGGTGCGGCGGCGAGGAAGCGCATTATACCCCGCAGGCCGCGCGGCGCATTGCTTCCGCATCCTATCGTTATTCCTTTTTAACCAATTCCTGCCCGGTCACGCGGGAAACCAACCGCCTTGCGATCGAACGGACGAATGTCGATGCGCTCTGGCCCTTGCCGCTCGCGCGCTTTCAGCTCTGCGGCTTTCTGGATATGAAGACGCGAAAAAAACGGAACAGAGTGGAAAAGCTGGTGCTGGACGCAAGCGGCGAAGGCCGGTAAGCGCGTTTTCACCGTAAGCCGTGCGCGGTGCGAGAAAGGGCGCTTAATCGCCCTTGCGCCCGCTTGCCTTTATGATGACGCAAATCGCCCCATACAGCACGAACGCGATGGGCCACACCAGCCAGGTGATCTCCCAGCGCCCGGTCAGAAAGCTCCACGCAAGGTACAAGGCGGCGGCGATGACCGCTTCTTTGCCGTAAAGGAAAGAACAAAAACGAAGCGGAGCGGCCCCGCCAAGCGCGATACAATCAGTCATATATTGTCGGTGGAAAAACGCGAAGCATGCTGTTATAATATAAATCGAAGGTTTTTCGGAGAGGATGTGTCGCCGTGGAGCGCCTGTCAACGTATCAGAAAACGCGAAGAAAGCAATTCCGGCACACCGCCGTGCTGCTGGGGCTTATTTTTATACTCGTGCTGACGCTTGCGCTGCTCAAGCAGACGGAGGCGCAGCAGGCGGCGCAATCGGAAACCATCTATAACGTGGCGGACGATATCGAGGCGGCCAAGACGCGCCTTGCGGAAAACGCAGGGCAGGCGGAGATCGTAAAGACCTCTGCCATGCCGGCCCAGAAGGTCGAGCTGGTTTTTGAGGGCATGACCGACGCGGCGGATATGGAGCGCATCGTGGCGCTTTTGCAGGAAAACGATGTGAACGCCGTTTTCTATTTTACCGGCACGGGCGCTACGGTGCAAGAAAGCACCGTGGACATGGTGGTCTATCAGGGCTACGAGGTGGGCAGCAATACGCTCAAGGGCGCGCCGCGCCTCGAGAGCTATTCCGAGAGCGCGCTGCTGGAGGATTTTTGCCGCGCGAACCTGATTTTGGAGCTTATCATCGGCGACGCGCCCAAAAAGCTTATGTGCCGTTCCACGGAATATACCGATGCGCTGCGCGCCGCGGCATATGCCTGCGGGATTGAAACGATCACGGAGCCGGATTATTACGTGAGCTTCCAGAGCTTTGACAGCCAAGAGGACGCGCAGGCTTATGTGGACGGCATCAAGCGCGGCAGCATCCTCTGCCTTCGGCTCGACGGCGCTTTGGAGGGGAACGGCGGCATGTCGGCCGCTTCCCGCGAAAAGCTTATGCAGGTGGCGGAGTGGCTCATAAAAGCCATCAACAGCGCCAAGCTGGAAAACCGCAGCGAAACGCTCCGCGCGGAAAACGGCGGCGCTTTGGCCGAGCCGCTGCTCACCGTCCGCACAACGGCCCGCATGGCCGCCTTTACCTTTTCCAATTTCGGCAATTCCGGGGAGCTGCGGCATTTGCTCGACGCGTTCGATACCATCGAGGGCAAGGGCACGTTCTTTGCAACCCGCGAGGAATTGGGGGCATACAGGGAGGATATCGAGCTGCTGCTTTCAAGGGGCCACGCGCTGGGCATCGGCATAGCGCCCACGAGCGCGGAAACCTTTGATTCGCTCTGCGAGGAGATTCTGCTGACCCGCGAGGCGCTTGCAACCGACTACGGCCAGCAGAACACGACGCTGGTTATGCAAACGCGCGGCTCCTCCACGGGCGAGGTTTACGAAAGCTTGCGCGAGGCGGCTTCCGCTACGGGCTGCACGCTTGTGGGCATGGAACGCAGCGTTGTGCGCGCGGACGACGTGCGCGCCGAAACCGTGGACGAGGTATACCCCAACGTGTTTCAAGAAAACACGCTTGCGCTCAGGCGCGGCCAGCTCGTCCATTTTAAGATGAACGGCTACGAAAGAAGCGCCACGCTCCTTGGCGAGCTGGTAAAGGCCGTCTATGAGCGGCTTTCGCTCTATCCCATCCGGCCGCTTACCGAGCTGCTGGAGGAAACGGGGGCCTACGACTATCCGCTTGCGGAGGCGGATATCCTGCCCGAGGTTAAGGACAGGATCTATCCCGGGCAGCTCAAGGGTAACGCCATCGGCACGATCATGCAGTATTATATCGGGAACCCGGATATCAATGTGCGCGCGGTGCTGCCGGGCTTTACCTCGGCGGAGATCGGCACGCTGGATAAGCGCGGCCGCATCGCAAACGACGATGGCGCGGTGTTCCTCACCTTTGACGACTGGGGCTCCGACGCCGCGATTACGAGCCTGCTCGACGTGCTGGCCGAGCATGAGATAAAAGCGACCTTCTTCATCCGCACGGGGAACGTGGTATACAATCCCAATTTGCTGCGCGCCATCGCGGAGGCGGGGCACGAGCTCGGCTGCCACACCCACAACCACATGGTGCTGGCCAACTATGACGAAAAGCGCAAGAGCTACAGCTCGCTTGACGAAGCTGAGCAAAAGGCCCTTGCGGAGGATCTGATAGCCTCCTATGCGTTTTTGCAAAGCGTGGTGGGCGATATTCGGCTCGAGAACGGCCGCCCGGCGCTCACGACCTTCTTCCGGCCGCCGACGCTCGCCGTGAGCAAGGAGGGGCTTTCCACGGTATTCGACTGCGGCTTTAGCTACTCCGTGAGCGGCAACTACACCACCCACGATTACGAAGCGCCCAACGCGGAATATCTGTATAAAAAGCTGACCCAGAATGTGCGGGCTGGCACGGTCATCGTCATGCACATGTCGGATACGAGCGAATATACCGCCGAGGCGCTGGAGCTGTTCTTCAGCGCCAACGAAGCCAGGCTCCCCAAGGATCGGCTGACCTTCGCGCTGCTGGGGGATTATCTGACCTCCGGCGAAGCGGCGGACGGTTAAGACGGCGGGCGGAGCGGACATGGCGGAGGCTGAGAAGAAAAACAAGGGGCTGCCCAAGGGCGCGCAGCCGGAGGACGTGCTCACCCGTCCGCGGCTGGATCGGCGCGTTTTCTCCTTTGTGCCCGATCCCACGGGCCAGCGCCGCGCGGGCGACCGCCGGGGCGAAACGGGTCCCGATACGGGCGATTATGCCGGAGAGCAGGCGCGGCGCGTGGCGGGACTGCGTTACGAAGCCGAACTGCCGGTGGAGGTTAAGTGCTATCCGCCCGGGGAAAAGCCCTGGCGCTTCTCCTGCAAAAGCATCGATGTTTCCGGCACGGGCATCCTTTTGCATGTTCCAGGCCTTGACGATGTAAAGGTGCTGCGCGTAAGCCGCCGCATTCAGCTTCGCTTTGCCATTGCGCCCGGTTCCATGCCCGAGGGGAACGAAATGAAGGTGCGCATTGACGCGCGGGTCGTGCGCGCGGCGCCTCTTGCGGACGGCTCCTTCGAGGTGGGCATGGTGTTTGCGCAGCCCCTTTCCGAGTACGCCTCGGAGCGCAAGGACCGCAACATGTCCACCGTGGCCATTACGGCGTTTGTCTTTATCGTGCTGCTCGTCGCCCTCATGCGCACGGAGAGCGTGATCTATTTCCGCTTCAACAAATGGCTCTACGGCTACAGCATCGTGACGGCGGTGTTTCTGCTCACGCGCTATCTGTTTGGCGCGCTCTATCGCCCCGTGCCCGTGGACCCGGATTTTACGCCGGGCGTAACCATCATCATCCCCTGCTTCAACGAGGAGGAATGGATTGCCGATACCATTATCGGCTGCATCAATCAGGATTATCCCACCGACAAGCTGGAGGTCATTTTGGTGGACGACTGCTCCACCGACCGCTCCGTGGAGGTCGTGCGGGAAACGATGGAGACGCTTTCCCGCATTGGGGAACGCTACAACGTCCGCGAGCGGCTGCGCTATGTGGTGCAGGAGCAAAATTTGGGCAAGCGCGACGCGCTCGTGCGCGGGGCGCTCCTTGCCAAGCATGAGCTGGTGGTGTTTGTGGATTCCGACAGCTTCCTCGATTGCTTTGCCATCCGAAATCTCGTACAACCCTTTCGCGATCCCAAGATGGGCGGCGTTGCGGGCCGCACAGACGTGGCCAACACCTTTACCAACGCGCTTACGAAGATGCAGGCCGTGCGCTACTATATCTCCTTCCGCATTATGAAGGCGGCCGAATCGTATTTCGACGCGGTTACCTGCCTGTCCGGGCCGCTTGCCTGCTATAAAAAAGAAATCATCATGAAATACAAGGACGCGTGGCTCAACCAGCGCTTTCTGGGTCAGAAGGCCACCTTCGGCGACGACCGTGCCATGACGAATTTTGTGCTCGCGCACCATCGCACGGGCTATCAGGACACGGCCATTTGCTCCACCATCGTGCCCAACAAACAGAAGCAGTTTCTCAAGCAGCAGATGCGCTGGAAGCGCTCGTGGCTGCGCGAGTCCATGATGGCGGCCAAGTACATGTGGCGCAAGGAGCCATACATGGCGCTGTTCTTCTTTGTAGGGCTGTTCGTGCCCATCGCCGCGCCCATTGTGTTTGTGTACAACATGCTCTATGTGCCCATCGCCTACGGGGTGTTTCCCACGGCGTTCATCGTGGGCATACTGGCCATGTCCTTGATGATGAGCTGCGCGCAGATGCTCTTGCGCAAGAGTTCCACCTGGACCTTCGGGCTGCTGTTCTGTCTCTATTACGAGGCGGTGCTGCTCTGGCAGATGCCGCTTGCGTGGGTCACCTTCTGGAAATCCACATGGGGCACGCGCATGACGCCTGCGGATGTGGAGGCCGAAAAGCGCCGCGCGGAGCGCGAGCGCGGGCGAGGGGAGGAAGCCGATGCGTAGCAAGGCGGGCGGCGACCCCCTATACGGCTCCCTCAAGGATAAGCGCAAGCTGGTGCGCAGCGCAAACGAGCTGCTCAGCCTGCTCATCCTTGCGTGCCTTGTGTACCTTTCCCTTGTGACGGTGGATCGCTACGAGCCGGAAACGGCGCAAGCGCCCGCGCAAACGGACAAGGGCTTTATCGCGCTCTCGTATTTCGGCGTGGATGCGCTTGGAAGCGAAGCGCTCATCAGCGCCGAGCGCCTTTCTACGCATCTGGCGGCGCTTAAGAACGCGGGCTATGTGACCGTGAGCCAGCAGGACGTGATCGATTATTACGAAAGCGGCAAGGCGCTGCCCGAAAAGGCGCTGCTGCTGCTCTTTGAGGACGGGCGGCGCGATACGGCCATCCTCGCGCAAAAGGCGCTCGAAAAGCAGAATATGCTGGCCACCATGCTCACCTATGCGGAGAAGTTCGAGGGCAGGGACAGCAAGTTTTTGCAAGCCTCAGAGGTAAAGGAGCTGCTCCGCTCCAGCTTCTGGGAGAGCGGCACAAACGGCTACCGCCTTTCCTACATCAACGTGTTCGATCGCTACGGGGATTTTTTCGGCGAGATGAGCACGCAGACGTTTAACGCCATTTCGCCCTATGTGGAGCGCAATTACAACCACTATCTCATGGACTATATCCGCGACGCGGAGGGCATTCCCGTGGAGACCTACGAGACGATGGTCGGCCGCGTGGCGGGGGATTACGCGCTGCTTGCCGCCGCCTACGAAAAGGGGCTTGGCGGCACGCCCCGACTTTACGCGCATATGCACGGCAACACGGGCATGTACGCGACGAACGCTTTGACAAGCGAGATCAACGAGCGGGAGATTGCCCATATCTTTTCGCTCGCCTTCAACCGCGAGGGCGGCGCGCGAAATGACGCGGAAACCAGCCCCCTCGACCTTACGCGCATGCAGCCGCAGGCCTATTGGTACGCCAATCATCTCATCATGCGGCTGCGGGCGGACACGGGGGAGACGCTGGCCTTTACGGCGGGCGATTCCGCGCGCGCGGGGGACTTTACCGCGCTTGCGGGGGCGCTGGAATGCGCGCAGGACCGCGCGGTGCTCACCACCGAGCCGGGCGGCACGGCGCTTGCGCGGCTGGACGGGATCGAGCTGCCGGCGCGCTTTACCCTGACGGTGACCCTCGCGGGCAATGTGCTGGGCACGCAAACGCTCTATCTTGGCGCGGACGACGCGCTGCGCGCGTATGTGGCCGTGCGCGTGACGGACAACGTGCTCACCGTTGCCGAAACGCGCGGCGAGGAGGAAAAGACCCTGCTTCGCTTCGCGCTTTCTGAGCTGGACGGCAAAGACGCGCAAACCGCCGCCGAGGATCGCAAGGCGGCGCTGGATACGGCGGTTTTGGCCCTTGAAAAATACGAAAAGAGAAACGCGCGCCAAGAAAAGCTCCTTGCGCGGCTTTCGCAAGCGGCGGCGGGCGCGGACGAAACGGAGGGCATGTACGAAAAGCCGCTCTCGCTCTCCGACGCGGGAAGCCGGGCGCTCGAGCTGCGCGTGGAAAACGGCGCGCTTTCCGTCGGGGTGGACGGGCGGCGCGTCGCCTCCGACCTGGCGCTGACAAACGCCGTTTCCGGCAAGCTGTATCTGGGCGCGGAGAGTCCCGCCTATGGCTACAGCCGCCGCAATGTATCCGACGACGTATACGACGGCGTGTTTGTCGATCTGGCCATCCGCGCCGCTGCGGAGCGCACGCTCTATTATTACAGTCCCACAGGCTGGGAAGCCTTCCGCGTGCGGCTTGCGCGCGCGGCAAACGTGGCGCTGCAATGGATTACAAAAACCCTGTAAGGAGGCGCTCGCCATGAACGTTTTTGCTTTCCTTCGCCGGATTGCGCCTGCCTGCGCGCTGATGCTGTGCCTGGCGGGCTGCTTCGAAGCGAAAACGCCCGTCGCGCCAAGCGAGATTCCGCCGGGCAATGAAACGCGCGCGCCCCTGCCCGCCTATGAAAACCCGCGCGGGCTTTCGGCCTGGGTCGTCTATTGGGATAAGGAAACGGCCTATGAGGAGCTGGCGCTTTACGGCGATACGCTCGAGGCGGTGTGTTATTTTGAGGCGTATTTTTCTCAAAGCGGCGCGCCTGTGCTGCCCAAGGAGCTGGTGGAGCTCCGGCGGCGCGAGCCGGAAAACGCCGCGTGGACAAGCTACCTCACTTTTGTTAACGATGTGCGGCGGCCCGACGGCTCCTTTTCCAACAAGGATACGGATTTCCTAAAAACCGTGTTTGGCAATGAAAGCGCCATGGACGCGCACGCGGAGGCGCTTTGCGCGCTTGCCAAGGACAACGGCTTTGAGGGGCTGGAGCTGGATTATGAGGCCATAAAGAAGGACGGGGCACTGTGGGAGCGGCTTGCGGCGTTTACCGCCCGGCTTGCCGAACGCGCGCGGCGCGAGGGACTCAAGCTCCGGGTCGTATTGGAGCCAAGCGCGCCCTTCGAGCTGTTTTCACAAATTTCGGGTCCCAATTACGTGGTCATGTGCTATAATCTCTACGGCACGCACAGCGGCCCCGGCCCGAAGGCCACGCTCGCGTTTATTGCGGACGTCGTAACGCGGGCGGCCAGGCAGCTTCCGGGCCAAATCGACTTCGCGCTGGCTGCGGGCGGCTTCGATTGGGGCGGCGGCAAGGCGGAGGCGGTGACAGAGCGCGGCGCACTTTCGCTGCTTGCGTCCTTTGGCTCGGACGAGGTACGCCGGGACGCGGAGAGCGGCTGCGTGGTCTTTACCTATAAGGGCGCGGACAAAAAGGCGCGCGAGGTCTGGTACGCGGACGGCGAAACGCTGGCCATGTGGGCGTATGCCGTGCGGACGGCCGGTAATTACGGCGTTTCCCTCTGGCGCGTCGGCGGAAACACGGACGAAAGCTGTCTTGCGCGCGCCTATGACACAAACTGACCCCTCCGGCGGCGCGCCGGGAATACTGCGACGGGCAAGAGATAAGGAGAAAACACGATGTATTGCGCAAATTGCGGAAGCCATATAGAGGACGGCGCGAAGTTTTGCCCGAATTGCGGGCAGAAGGCCAACCAGCCGCCCGCGCGGCCCCAACAGGATGCAAGCAGCCAGAGCGCGAACTTCGCGTCCGGCACATATACAGCGCCCGGCACGTATACAGCGCCTACGCAACAGGCCCAGCCCAAAAAGAAAAGGACGGGCTGCCTCGTTGCCGGCGTCATCGCGATTGTTATTCTGGCCGTTCTGATTTTTGGCGCGGTGCTTCTGATCCGGGGCTGCTCGGACGCGCTGAGCGAATATGGCGGCGAGGAGGAAGCCTTCTCCGAATGGGACGGCGGGGAGGCGTATACATACGAGGATGAGGACGCGGAGGGAAGCCTGCTGGATTCGCTCCTCGGCCTCCTTGGCGGAAGCGAAACGGGCGGAACGGTGCTCGCCGGGGAGAGCGTGGATATCGCCTATAGCGATCTGCGGGCGCGCTACACCAAGCTGAAGGGCGACGGAACGGACACTGCGACGGTCATGGTGTACATGATCGGCTCCGATCTGGAATCCGAATATGGCGCGGCCACCGCCGACATCAACGAAATGCAGTACGCGGAGCTGTCGGAGCGCGTAAACGTCGTTTTGCAAACGGGCGGAGCGAAGCAATGGGAAAACAACGTGATCAGCAGCGAGCAGGCGGAGCGCTATCTCATAAGCGACGGCGGCCTTGAACGCCTCGCCCGGCTTGGCAACAAGGATATGTGCAAAAGCGCGCAGCTTCAGGACTTTATCTCCTTCTGCGCCGAGAAGTATCCCGCCGACCGCTATATCCTCATATTGTGGGATCACGGCGGCGGCACGATGTCGGGCTTTGGCTACGACGAAAAATTCGATTCCACGATGACGCTTGCGGATATCGACGGCGCGCTTGCGGGCGCGGGGGTCAAGTTTGATATCGTGGGCTTCGACGCGTGCCTGATGGCGACCGTGGAAACAGCCTTTATGCTTGAGAAGCACGCCGATTATCTGCTCGCCTCCGAGGAGACGGAGCCGGGCCTTGGGTGGTATTATACGGATTGGCTGGGCGCGCTTTCCGAGGAGCCCGCCATGGACTCGGTGGCGCTGGGCAGGCGCATCATTGACGATTTTGTGGAGAATTGCGGCCTGCGCGAAACGACCACGCTTTCCATCACCGATTTGCGCGAAATTCCCCATACCTATCAGGCGCTCGTGACGTTCCTCAACGCGTCCGACGCGGTTTTGACAACGGAAAAGGATTATAAAACCTTCAGCAGCGCCCGGGCGGGCGCGCGCAGCTACGGCGAGGACGGCTATGAGCAGATCGACGCGGTGGACTATATCGAGCGCACGGGCCTTGCCGAGGGCGCGCAGATCGCGGCGGCCCTCCGCAGTGCGGTCAAATACCACAGCGGCACGCTCGCAAGCTCCAACGGTCTTGCCATGTATTTCCCCTACGAGGCGCTGGATTATTATTCCGACGTGCTTTCCGTTATGCGGCAGATCGGCATCGATGGAAGCTACACGGCCTTCTTCAACCGCTTTGTGAGCATACTTGCGGGCGGCAAGCGGATCGGCGAGGATACCCGCTCGCCCGCGGAAACCCTGGGCGGCGGGCAGGCGGAGCAAACGGACTACGCGGCCTTCGATTGGTACGACGCCTCCGCCGTGGACGGATATGCCGAGAATTACGGAGACGAGGCCTATAACGAGCTGGTCATTTCCGAAAAGGATGAAGGCTTTGTGCTGCAATTATCCGACTCGGAGTGGGAGAACGTGACGGGCATTGAATTGCAGGTGTGGCTGGACGACGGCGCGGGCTACATCGACCTTGGCTCGGACGCGATGTACGCCTTCGACGACGACGGCGATTTGCTGCTGGACTTTGACAATAGCTGGGTCGCGCTCAATGGCCGGATCGTGCCCTTTTATCAGGAGGAGGAGATCCAGTACGCGGACGGCGGCTGGCTCTCCTACGGCAGCGTGCCCTGCCTTGTCAACGGCGAGACGCGCGAATTGCTCATTTACTGGAGCGATGAGAACCCCTCCGGCTATGTGGCGGGCTATCGCAAGCCGAGCGAGGCGGGCGTGCCGGGCGGCAAGGGCCTCATTCCCTTCGAGCCTGGCGACGCCGTGGATATCGTCGTGGATTACTATGCCTACGACGGCGAATACGACGCGGCCTACCGGCTGGGGGAGCCGCTTGTATACGGCGCAGAGGGCTTTTCCGTGAGCTATGAGGATGTGGGCGAGGGCGCTTGCCTTGTGTACTACATGCTCACCGACCTGTACCAAAACCATTACTGGACGGAGGCGCTGGAATTCGCGCTCCCGGACGCGGCGTAAAAACCTGACAGAAAAGGAAAGAATCGCATGCTGCTTGTCTGGATATTGGCCATTACCTTCATAGCGGGCGTGGGAGGGACGGGCCTTGGCGGCGCCGTAAGCGCGCTGATCAAGCGGGATTCCTCCCGCGTTGTGAGCCTTCTGCTCAGCTTTGCGGGCGGCGTGATGCTCGCGGTCGTATGCTTCAGTCTCGTCAGCGACGCGCTGTTTCCGCAGGGCGGAACGCAGGCCGCATTCCTGCCGCTCGTCATCGCGGGCATCGCGGCGGGCTATGTGGTGGTGTGGCTGCTCAACCTTGCCATTGATCGGGTGACCAACCATGAAATCGAACATGTGGACGCGAGCCACCCCAAGACGGCGGACGACCTCGACGAGCTCATTCACAGCGATCACTATGCCGTGCATAAAGAAAGCGCGCGCCAGCTCTTTTCGGCGGGCGTGATCATGGCGGCGGCCATCGCCCTGCACAATCTGCCGGAGGGCATGGTCATCGGCGCGGCCTATGCGGGCGCGGAGCAGGGGAACGTGTGGAGCGGCGCGGGGCTGCTTACGGCCATTATCATCGGCTTGCACAACGTGCCGGAGGGCATGGCCGTGGCCGTGCCGCTCATTGCGGGCGGCATGGGGCGCGGCAAGGCGGTGCTTATTACGGCGCTTTCGGGCTTTCCCACGGTCGTGGGCGCGCTGATTGGCTTTTTCGTGGGTTCGATGGGGCCGGCGTGGCACGCGTTCTCGCTCAGCTTTGCAAGCGGCGCGATGCTATATGTGGTGTTTGGCGAGCTGCTCCCGGAGGCCATCTTAATGTGGCGCTCCAAGCTGCCCGCGCTGGCTACGGCTGCCGGGATGCTGCTGGGACTTGGGTTGATTTACGCGTAGGCTTTATCCGTATAATTTTCCCACAAGCCAATTGCAGAGGCTGGCGGGCAGAAGCTTTGCGATCAGCACGAACAGCTTATATTTGCCGCCCGCAGTGTACAGCGCCTTCGGGCGCTTTTTTTGCGCGATGCGCACAATGAGCGCGGCAACCTTTCCGGGCGGCATGCCGCCCTGCTCGTCGCGCTCCATGCTTTCCACGGCGCGCAGCATGGCCTGCCCGTAGATATCCTGCCCGTCGAGGTTCTTTTGACGGGCGGCGGTAAAGCCCGTTTTTACGTCGCCCGGCATCACGGCGGAAACAAGCACCCCAAAGGGCGCGACTTCGTTGCGCAGCGCCAGCGCCATGGTGTTTGTGGCGGCCTTGGTGGCGGAGTAAAACGCCTGAAAGGGGATGGCGATGGGCGCGGCGACCGAGCTGAGAAACACGATGCGGCCGCTTCCCTGCGCGCGCATGGTGGGCAAAACGGCCTGCGCGCAGCGAAGCTGCCCGAAGAAATTGGTGTTAAACAGCGCCTGTGCCGAAGCCGGATCGGTGGTTTCGATGGGCCCGGAGATGCCGTAACCCGCGTTGTTAACGAGCAGATCCACGCGGCCCTCCCTCGCTAACACCGTGGAAACGGCGGCGTTCACGCTGCAAACGTCGTTTACGTCGCAGCCAAGCGCCGCAACGCCGTCTGGCCCCGAGCAGCTGCGGCTCAGCGCGTATACCCGATAGCCTTTTTCGGCAAGCAGCGCGGCTGTCGCGCGGCCGATACCGCCGCTGCCGCCCGTTACGATCGCGACGGGTTTCATGCAAGCGCCTCCTTGCTTAACACCTCGGCAATGATCTCTACGGCCTCGTCGAGCAGCGCCTCGGTGTGCGTGGCCATGTAGCTTGTGCGCAGGAGGCATTCCGAGGGCGCGGTGGCGGGGGGCAGAACGGGATTGACGTACACGCCGGCGTCATAGAGCGCCTTGGCGGCCTCCAACGTGCGGAACGCGTCGTAGGTGTAAAGGGGAACGATGGGCGTTTCCGCCGTTTTGTGCGGCACGCTCCGGCGGCTCAGGCTTTCCTGCATGTAGCCGGAGAGCGCCAAAAGCCGCCCGGGCAGGCCGGGGTCGGCTTCCAGCACGCGGAGGGCCGCGAGCGCGCAGGCGCAGTTGGCCGGGGTCATGGACGCCGAGAAGATGAATGGCCGCGACGCGTGTCGCACATACTCCGCCACGGATTGACTCGCCGCCATATATCCACCGAGGCTGGCCAAGGACTTGCTGAAGGTGCCCATGTACAAATCCACCTCGTTTTCGAGGCCGAAATAGCTTGCCGTACCGCGCCCGCCGTCGCCGAGCACGCCCAGGCCGTGCGCGTCGTCCACCATCACGCGCGCGCCGTATTCGTGCGCGAGCGCGACAATTTCCGGGAGCTTGGCAATATCGCCGCCCATGCTGAACACGCCGTCGGTGACGATGAGCCGCCCCGCGCTTTCGGGGACGCTCTCCAGCTTGCAGCGTAGATCGTCCATGTCCGCGTGGCGGTAGCGGAGCATCGTGCCGTAGCTGAGCTTGCAGCCGTCATAGATGCTGGCGTGGTTTTCCTTGTCGCATATCACATAATCCCCGCGCGCAACAAGCGCGCTGATAATGCCGAGATTGGCCTGAAAGCCCGTGGAATAGGTAACGATCGCCTCCTTGCGCAGGAAGCGCGCGAGCGCGTCCTCGAGTTCCAGGTGCATGCTCAGGGTTCCGTTCAAAAAGCGCGAGCCGGAGCAGCCGGAGCCGAAGCGCTCGAGCGCGCGTATGCCCGCCTCGACCACGACCGGATGCGTGGTTAGACCCAGATAATTATTCGAGCCCAGCATGATGCGGCGCTTGCCCTCCATCACGACTTCCACATCCTGCCGGGATTCCAGCGCGTGGAAATAGGGGTATATGCCTCGGGCCTTAAACTCCGCAACCTGCGTAGAACGTTCGCATTTGGCAAACAGATCCATCATTTCCCCCCTGATACATCAAAATTTTATTTAGTATATCATTGTAACCTTGATCTGGCAACGGACAAATCCGCCGTCGTATGGTATACTGTGTGTGGAAATGCGAAAACCCTGTCGAATCGGGAGGAGGAAGCGCCCTTGCTTTACGAATGCCACGGACACATCATGCTCGACGGCGTGAGCTATTTTGACGCCGTCAAGCGGCACAGCCCGGCCCCCTGCGCGGATGCGGTCAAGGCGAATCTTGCGCTTTTGCGGCGCGCGGGCGTGGGCTTTTACCGGGACGGCGGGGACAAGCTGGGCGTTACGCTGCTGGCAAAACAGCTTGCGGGGGATTACGGGATCGACTACCGCACGCCCGCGTTCGCCCTCCATAAGCAGGGGTATTACGGAGAAAAGTTTGCGCGGGCTTTTACGGACATGAAATCGTTTGCGGCGCTCGCTTGCGAGGCGGGCGCGGCGGGCGCGGATTTTATCAAGCTCATGGCGAGCGATTTGTGCGCCTTTGAAGGCGACGGGAGGCCGCGCGGCCCCGCCCTGACCAAGGCGGAAATGCGCGAAGCGGTACAGATTGCAGCCGACGCGGGCTTGCGCGTGATGGCGCACGTCAACGGCGAGCAAAACGTACTCAACGCGCTTGAGGCCGGCATTGCCAGCATCGAGCACGGCTTCTGGCCGCCCAGGGAGGCCGCCGAGGCATTTTTGGCGTGCGACGCGGTGTGGGTGCCGACGCATTGCGCCATCTTCAACCTCGTGGGCGACCCGCGCTTCCCGGAGGCTTGCCTGCGCCGCATTGTGGACGCGCAGGCGGAGGCGCTTGTGCGCGCAAACGAGGCGGGCGTGCTGATTGCCTCTGGGAGCGATTCCGGCGCGCTGGGCGTTCCGCCGGAAAGCGGCACGGCGGATGAATACGCGCTTCTTTCCGCGCTGGGAATCGATCCCGCGCGCGGCAACGAAGCGATCAAGGCGCGTTTTCGCGCGCTGGGCTGAGGCGTTCGCGCGGGACGCATCGCGAGGCGCGAAGCAATTCCGATGGGGGATGGGTATGGAGCAGAGGCGGCCGGTTATTGAGTTTGCAGATTTTTCCTTTCAATATTTTTCACAGGCGGAGCCTACCCTGACAAATATCAACCTTACGGTCTACGAGGGCGAAAAGCTGCTGATTGTGGGTCCCTCGGGCTCGGGCAAGAGCACGCTGGGAAACTGCATCAACGGCCTTGTGCCCTTTTCCCACAAGGGGAAAATGACGGGCAGCGTTAAGGTGATGGGCAGGGAAACGCAAACGCTTTCGCTTTTTGACCTGAGCCGCGAGGTGGGCACGGTGTTGCAGGACCCGGACGGGCAGTTTATCGGGCTTTCCGTGGGCGAGGATATCGCCTTCGCGCTGGAGAACGACTGCATGGAGCAGGGGCGCATGCATGAAATCGTGCGGCGCACGGCCGCCATGGTCGATATGGACGGGCTGCTCGACGCTTCGCCCTACGAGCTTTCCGGCGGGCAGAAGCAACGCGTGTCCTTCGCGGGCGTGATGGTGCACGATGTGGGTATTTTGCTCTTTGACGAGCCTCTTGCAAACCTCGACCCCGCTACGGGCAAAACGGCCATCGAGCTCATCGACCGCATCAGCGGCGCGTATCACAAAACGGCCGTGATCATCGAGCATCGGCTCGAGGACGTGCTGCACCGCGCGGTGGATCGGGTGGTGGTGATGTCGGAGGGGCGCATTGTAGCGGATATGACGCCCGACGCGCTCATGTGCGGGGAGGTGCTCCCCTCGCTCGGCGTGCGCGCGCCGCTGTATGTCACGGCCCTCAAATACGCGGGCGTGACGCTGGAGGAGGGCATGCGTCCGGGCCGCATCGATACGCTGGAGCTTGGGAACGCACGGGAGGCGCTTTGTGCGTGGAACGCCGCGCAGACCCCGCCGCCCGTGCCCGCAAAGCGCCCGGAGCTGCTGCGCGCCGAGCACGTGTGTTTTTCCTATACGGATCGGCGCGAGATATTAAGCGACCTGAGCTTTACCATAAGCGAAGGGGACATGCTCAGCCTCGTGGGCACAAACGGCGCGGGCAAATCCACCCTTGCAAAGCTGATTTGCGGGCTCGTAAAGGAAGCGTCGGGCACGCTATATTGGGAGGGCGCGCCCATGACGGATCGCACCATCAAGGAGCGCTCGGCACAGGTGGGCTTTGTCATGCAAAACCCCAATCAAATGATCTGTAAGCCCATGATTTACGACGAGGTGGCGCTGGGCCCCCGCATCCGGGGCGTGGCCGAGGAGGAGGTGGACCGGCGCGTTCGGCATGCGCTGGAGATATGCGGCCTTTCGCCTTTCCGAAGCTGGCCGGTTGCGGCGCTGAGCTTCGGCCAGAAGAAGCGCGTGACCATCGCCTCCGTGCTGGTGCTCGAGCCAAGGCTGATCATACTCGACGAGCCGACCGCCGGGCAGGATTACCGCCACTATACGGAGATCATGCGCTTTTTGCGCGCGCTGAACGATACGGGCGTGGCAATTTTGCTCATTACGCACGATATGCACCTAATGCTGGAATATACGCCGCGCGCGCTGGTGCTGCACGAGGGCAGGCTCCTGCTGGACGGAACGGCCGTGGAGGCGCTCACCAACGCGGAGATTGCGGAGCCCGCCAGTTTAAAGCTCACCTCCCTCTATACCTTGGCCGGGCGCGCGGGCATTGAAAACGCGCAGGGCTTTGTGCGCAACTTCATCGATTACGAGAGGAGGCTGCGCGGATGAAGGCCAAGCTGTTTGATTATGTGGAGCGCCACAACTACATATACGATCTGGCGGGCATAACAAAGCTCGGGTGCTTTTTGCTGCTTACCACGGCCGTCATGTTTTCTTACGATATCCGCCTCGTCGCGCTGGTGTTCGCGTTTTCGCTTTTCATGCTGCGGCTTTCCGGCATCCGCTTCGTCCAAATCAAGCTCATGGTCTGCTACGTGCTGGTGTTTTTGCTGTTTAACTTTGTGCTCACCTTTCTCTTTAGCCCCGCCTACGGAACGGAGATTTACGGCACGCGTCACCTCTGGTTTACCCTTGGAGGGCGCTACGAGGTTACCGCCGAGCAGATGCTGTATCAGGTGACCAAGCTCCTGAAATACGCGTCCGTCGTGCCAATCGGCATCATTTTTTTTCTCACGACCCACCCAAGCGAGCTGGCCGCCTCGCTCTCGCGCATCGGCGTAAGCTACAAGGCCGCCTTTGCGCTCTCCCTGACGCTCCGTTATTTCCCGGATCTGATCCGTGACTATCAGGATATTTCCCTCGCGCAGCAGAGCCGGGGGCTGGATCTTTCAAAAAAGGAAAGACTCGGAAGGCGCGTGAAAAACACCATGCATATCTGCGTGCCGCTCGTCTTTTCCACGCTTGAGCGCATCGAGCTGATCAGCAACACCATGGATTTGCGCGGCTTTGGAAAGAACAAGAAGCGCACCTGGTATGCCGCCAAGCCCCTGCGCGGAGGTGACGCGCTGGCGCTTGCCGTGTGCGCGCTGCAGCTGGCCGCTTCGCTTGCGCTGACGTGGTTTGTGAACGGCTCCCGTTTCTATAATCCATTTGTGTGAGGTGCGTGCAATGAAGCCCATTTTGGTTTTTCAAACGGATTTTACCTATAAGGAGGGCGCGGTCAGCTCCATGTACGGCGTGGTCAAGAGCGTGGATCGCACGCTTGAAATCATGGACGGCACGCACGAACTGCCTCAGTACGATACCTGGAGCGCCAGCTACCGGCTCTATCAAAGCCTGCGCTTCTGGCCGGAGGGCACGATCTATGTATCGGTCGTGGACCCCGGCGTGGGCACAGCGCGCCGGGCGTGCGTGGCGAGGATTGCGGGCGGCTATTACGTCGTAACGCCCGATAACGGCACGCTTACGCATGTCGCGCGCTATATGGGCGTGGAGGCCGTGCGCGAAATTGACGAGCGACGCAACCGCCTGCGCGGCAAGGATACCGTGGGCGTGGCCATTTTCCATGGGCGCGATTTGTTTGGATACACGGCGGCGCGCCTCGCGACCGGGATCATCGATTTTGCGGGCGTTGGGCCGGCATATCCCATATCGGAGATCGTGACCCACCAAATGGCCGAGCCGCGCGCGGCAAACGGGGTGATCGAGGGCACGCTCGAAATAGACGACCCCAACTTCGGCAACGTGTGGACGAACATTCCGCTTTCGTTCCTTACGGAAACGGGCGTTCGCTATGGCGACGTGCTGCGCGTACGCATCGCGTGCGCGGGTGAAACGCGCTTTAACGAGGCTGTGCCCTTCTGCCAAAGCTTCGGCTTTGTGGAGGCGGGTATGCCCGTGGTGTATAACAATGAGCTCATGCGCGCGGCCCTCGCGGTATGCCGGGGCAGCTTTGCCCAAACCTACGGCGTAGGCTTTGGCGGCGAGTGGACCGTCCGCCTGGAAAAGACGGAATAACGCCTGCGCTTAGGGTCTGTTTCCAAATTCCCTTATCATATTTAACGCACATATGAGCAGAGCGACCGGCAGCCCCCTTTCGCTTGAAACAGGCCGAATGACTCTTGACAATTTTTCGTCAAAATGCTTCAATAAGTGAGTCATATTGCATAATTATGGGAGGGAAGAGTTATGAAGCAAATGTTTAAGGTAACGACGAAAACAATCGTCGCTACGGGCCTTGGCGCCGCACTGTTTGCGCTGCTGTTTATGTACGTAAAGATCCCCACCGGCATCCCGGAAACCTCCATTCAGCCCGCCTACGGTCTTGCCGCGTTCTTTGGCGCGCTCTTTGGGCCCATCGCAAGCGGGCTTATCGCGCTGCTGGGCCACGCGCTTTCCGACGCGCTCCAGTATGGCTCGCCCTGGTGGAGCTGGGTGGTCGCAAGCGGCGTTTGCGGCTTTATCTACGGCCTGTGCTTTACCAAGCTCAAGGCGTCCGAGGGCGTCTTCGGATGGAAGGACGCGCTGCGCTTCAACATCTATCAGATCGTTGCCAATGTGGTTGCGTGGATCGTGATCGCGCCGGTACTCGATATCGTGGTTTACAGCGAGCCCGTGAATTTGGTGTTCGCACAGGGCGCGGTGGCGGCGGCGGTCAACATCGTTTCCGCGGGCGTGATCGGCACGCTCCTGCTCTTTGCCTACAGTAAGACCCGCTCCAAGGAGGGCAGCCTCAAAAAGGAGGCGTAAGCTTTTTAAGAGCAAGCCCCGAAGGCCGCGCGCCCTCGGGGCTTTTTTGCGCGTGCAAAGCCGTGAAAGGCACGGCGCCCGCTCCGCGCGGCAGGGCATGTTCATGAAAGCTTTTCAGGCAATTAGGCGCTCTGTGCGCCTGTGTAATCGATTCTTGCGGCTTCGTTTTGAAGTTTTCTTCAAAATCAGCGCGAAAACTCTTTCTCTGCAAGCCGCAGACTTTTTCATGAACATGCCCTGCTCCGCGCGGTTTTTCTCCTTGACGGAAGCGGGGGGCACTGGTATAATGGCTGCAAGCGGGAATCGCTTATCTGTTTGCATCTTGTAACGCAAACGTTTCCGGCCCCTAAGCTTCCCCATAATGTGTATATGCCCTTCCGAGGCCTCCCCAAACGCCCTGAAATTTAGCCTTGCCGGAAACGTTTACGATGCTTCGCATTTACGGCGCAAGCCGCAAAATAACCCCGAAAGGGGACAGGAGGAATCACCACAATGAAGAAAATGCTTTCCCTGATTCTGGCTGTCTGCATGCTGACGCTGCTGTTTGGCGCCTGCGCAAAGACCGAGGCGCCCGCGACCGCGGCAACCGAAGCGCCCGCCGCGGCGACCGAAGCGCCCGCTGCAGCGCCGGAGGCGCCCGCCGAGCCCGCCGCGCCGGAAGCGCCCGCCGCTCCCGCCGAGGACACCGTGCTTGCGTTCATGGTCAAGAACAAGGCCAAGAGCGCGGATGGCGCGGAGAGCCTCGAGCTTGTCGAGCTGTACCTCTATCCGAAGGACTCCGAGGAGAAGTACGACAACATTCTGGGCGATATTCCGCAGATCAACAGCAGCGAATACCAAGATTATCTGCGCGTTGTGTGCGTCCGTCCCGCGGCCGAGCAGTACGAGGCCTATGCGGTGTTCAGCAACGGCGAAACGGGCACCTACAAGAACCTTGAAATGATGAGCAAGAACAGTCTGTCCTTCAAGGCGGCGGATGAAGTATCCTGCAAGGCCGACGAGGACGTGGTGTTTACCGACGAGATCAAGACCGACGCGCTTGCCGACGGCTCCAGAACCAAGGCAATGGCGACCGTGGCCGTCGAATTGAAGAACAAGACCGACGTGGCCATCGCCGCGATCTATGTCTATCCCGTGGGCGCGGCCGACAAGGGCTCCAATATCCTGGCGGGCGAGTTCAAGTCCAGCGGCGAGCATGCGGACTATCTGCACCCGGTGTTCCTGCGCGACCGCGTGCTGGAATACGAGGTATACGTCGAGTTTGCCGACGGAACCACCGCGCCCATGACCATCACGGGCCTCCAGCTTGACAACGCCATCACCCTGTCCCTCAAGGACACCGTGGGCGTGGAGTTTAGCTGCGACGTGATCGGCACCGAGGATGTGGCGGAGGACGACCTTCAGGAGTACTACGCCATCTTCACCGAGGATTACGTAAAGCCCCTGCAGAACGAAGCGAAGGCCTGCCACTAAGCCTATAGCGGCAAGCGGTGCGTCGCTTGCGCCTGGAAGCCTGCCCCCGTCCCGCGCGGACGGGGGTTTTCCATAAGCGGGCGGCCGCGTCATCCGGGCTTGACGGAACGCGTCCCCCGCGGTACATTGTTTACAGGAAAGGTTCCGGAGGAACATATGCAAGGTATCGAACGGTTTTTGGACGAGGAGGGGCGGCTTAAGCAGCTCCCGGCAAAGCAGGCTCCGCGCGCGGAGGTATACGCGTATCTTGCGGAAAAATTCGACGTGGGTACGGATTATACCGAGCACGAGGTCAACGCCATCCTCAGCAGTTGGCACAATTTCAACGACTTTTTCACGCTCCGTCGCGGGCTTGTGGACAGCGGCTGGCTCTGCCGCCTCCAAAACGGCAGCCGTTATTGGCGCAATCCGGATAAAAAGATGGAGACGGAAACGGTATAAGGCGTCGGCAGACGCGCCAAAGCCGATACGCGCCGGGGGCGACCGCGCTTGCCGCGCCGCGCAGCAGCCTCTTGCGCGGCGGTCTGCTTGCTGTTACAATAAAGCCAATGCTTTTTGGGAGGCGCGCGCATGCAAATGGACGGTCAGGAAACCCGTATCCCCTGGAATCGGTGGCTCGTGCTCGTACTGTCGGGGCTGCTGATCGGCGGCGGCGCCATTCTGCCCGGCATTTCGGGCGGCGTGCTCAGCGTGGTGTTCGGCATCTACCGGCCCATGATGGAACTGCTTTCACACCCCAGGCGGGCGCTGCCCAAATACTGGCGCGTGTTTTTGCCGGTGTGCGTGGGGTGGGTGCTGGGCTTCCTTTTCTTTGCCCGTGTGATCGATCTTGTCTTTTCGGCAAACGAAACGCTGGCGACCTGGCTTTTCATCGGCCTGATTGCGGGCACCGTCCCATCGCTATATCGGGAGGCCGGGCAGCAGGGCCGCCCCAAAGGCTCGTTCGTGGCGTTGACAATAGCCTTCGCCGCGCTTTTCGGCTTGCTGCTGTGGGTGCGCACAAGCCCCTTTGCGCAGGTTGCGCCCTCGTGGGGCTGGTATTTGTTCGCGGGCGTGCTTTGGGGCCTCAGCCTCATTGTGCCGGGCATGTCGAGCTCGTCCATTCTCATGTCGCTCGGGCTGTTTCAGCCGCTTGCGGCGGGCATTGCGGATTTCGATCTCTCCGTGATCAGCTTTTGGATTTTGGGGCTTATCGTCACGGTGCTGGCGCTCGCGCGGCTTACGAACCATCTTTTTGAGCGGCATTACGCGCTGGCTTATCACGCGGTGGTGGGCATTGTGCTCGCCTCGACGCTCATTATCGTGCCGTTTTCATACGACGGCGCAAAGAGCGTGATCCTTTCCCTCGTTTGCTTTGCGGCGGGCTTTGCGGGCGCGCTGCTGCTGGACCGGCTTGACAAGGGCAAGCCCGCGCAGCAAGCCGAGCCGCTGGAGGAAGCAAAGGGACGGGACGCGTAAAGCATCGCCAAAATGCACGCCGATTCCCCGCTTCCCTTTGCGCGCGGAGCATGCTACAATCAAAGCATGGAAAAGCTTACCGTCGGATTGTTTAACGATTCCTTTCCGCCCACCATTGATGGCGTTGCCAACGTCACGGTAAATTACGCGCGCATTATCGAGGCGCGCTATGGGCACGCAATCGTGGCGACGCCCTATTATCCGAACGTGGTGGATGATTATCCCTTCGAGGTGCTCCGCTATCCGAGCGCGTATGTGGGCAAGCAGCTCATGGGCTACCGCGTCGGCAGCCCCGCGCCGCTTGGCGAGATTGGTGAGCTTGCGCGCAAGGATATCGATATCATCCATACGCACTGCCCCTTTGTTTCCACGCTCCTTGCGCGTGAATTGCGCGCCGTCACGGATGCGCCGGTGGTGTTTACCTATCATACCAAGTTCGATATCGATATTGAAAAATCCATTGCCTTCGATCCGCTCCGCAAGGCGTCCATCAAGTTTCTGCTGGGGAATATCAACGCTTGCGACGAGGTGTGGGTGGTGTCCGAGGGCGCGGGGAAAAACCTGCGCAGTCTGGGCTATACGGGCGAAATGATCGCCATGCGCAACGGCACGGATTTTGTGCTGGGCCGCGCGGACGATGGGGCGGTCGAGGCGCTGTGCGCGCGGCACGGCATACCCGCCGGCGTGCCGGTGTTCCTGTTTGTGGGCCGCATGATGTGGTATAAGGGCGTGCGCCTCTCTTTAGACGGGCTTCGGGCCGCGCGCGATATGGGCATGGATTTCCGCTTTATCCTTGTGGGCGACGGCGCGGATCTCGAGGAAATACGCGCGTATGTTAAGAAGCTCTCTTTGGAGGAAAACTGTATCTTTACAGGCGCAATACGCGACCGGGAGCTATTGCGCGCATACTTTACGCTGTCGGCTCTCTTTTTGTTTCCCTCGACCTTTGATACCAACGGCATTGTGGTCAGCGAGGCGGCTGCCTGCTTTTGCCCGAGCCTGCTTGTTGCCGGGAGCTGCGCGGCGGAGGATATCGTGCACGGGGAAACGGGCCTAATAATCGACGAAACGACCGAATCCATGCGCGACATGCTGCTCTACGCGGCGGAAAACCCCGACGCGCTGCGCACGCTTGGCGAAAATGCCGCGCGGCTCGTGTATCATTCCTGGGACGAAGCGGTGGCGGAGGCCTACGCGCGCTATCAAATCGTGCGTGCGCGCGGCGTAAAGCGCGAGGACGCGTCGCGCCTTGCCGAGCTCCGCGGCTCGGCGGCCATGTTTATCAACGACGCGCTCGACGCCTTCGAGGAGGCCAGAGAGCTGTTCGACGGGCTTTTGTGGAGCACGAAGGACAGGGTGCTTCACCTGCGCGGCAATACGCCGAACTGGCGCGAGATCATTGGGCTGCCGCCCACGGAGCATGACGGCGATTCAAACGAGAGGGACGATAAGAAGAACGGACGCTGACAAACGCCGAAGCCGTCGGAACCGTTGGAAAACGGAGGGAAGCATATGCCGATTTTTGTACACGGGGACAGCAAGGACAAGCTGACCATTCTCTATTATCTGCGGGTATGTGGGCTGGATATTCTCCGGGAGCAGCTTTACCGCGCCATGGTGGAGAACGACTGCATGTCGTTTTTCGCCTTTGAAGGCGGGGCAAACGAGCTGGAGGAGGACGGCTACATAGCCGCCGTGCCGAAGAATTTTGGGCAGGTATACCGCGTGACCGTGCGCGGGGAGCAGATACTGGATCTGTTTTCAGAAAGTCTCCCCTTTTCGCTGCGCGAACGCCTCAAGGCCTATGCCGACGCGAACCGGGAGCCCATGCGCCGCGAGATGCAGCTCGTCAGCTCGGCGGAGCCGCTCGACAGCGGCGGCTACCGCGTGCGCCTGAAGGCGCGCGAGGCTTCGGGCGACGTGCTGGAGATCGTGCTGAGCCTTGCTTCGCGCGATATGATGCGGCGCGTGCGCGCCAACTGGCCCGACGCGTCGGAGGAAATCTATCTGTTTTTGCTCGAGCACCTGCTCAAGGCGCGCGACGGGGGAGAGCCGGAGCCGGAGGCGGACGAGGGCGAAGCGCCCCTTTCCTAACAACGTCCTCCGCGCTACAGCGCGTGCAGCGTGCGCACCATTTCGGCGGGGTCCGGCGCGCGGAATACGCTGCTGCCGGCCACCAGTATGCTTGCGCCCGCTTCCGCGCATAGGCGGCCCGTTTCCGCGTTTATGCCGCCGTCCACCTCGATATCCGCGTCGAGGCCCCGTTTTTTCAAGAGCTTGCGCAGCGCGCGGATCTTATCCACTGTTTCGGGAATGAACGACTGCCCGCCAAAGCCGGGGTTTACGCTCATCAGCAAAATCAGGTCGCAGTAGGGGAGCGCCTCTTCCGCCGCGCACAGGGGCGTTGCGGGGTTCAGCACCACGCCCGCGCGCATGCCGAGCGAACGAATCTGTGAGAGCGTGCGGTGGATATGCCGCTCGGCCTCCACGTGAAAGGTAAGATAATCCGCGCCCGCCTTGTGGAAGGGCTCCACCCAGCGCGCGGGTTCCTCCACCATCAGGTGCACGTCGAGCGGAAGCCCGGTTTTGCCGCGCAGCGCGCCGCACATATCCGGCCCAAAGGTGATATTGGGCACGAAGCGGCCATCCATCACGTCGAAGTGCACAAGCTCCGCGCCCCAGCGCGCAATGCGCGCCACCTCTTCGCCCATGCGCGTGAAATCGGCCGCCAGGACCGAGGGTGCGACTTTAATCATAACGATGCTTGCTCCTTTGCTCAAATTCCGCCTGTAAAAGCTTATAACGGGCATAACGGCCCGGAGAAACCGCGCCCGCTTCCACGAGCGCTTTTACCGCGCAGTCCGGCTCGGAAACGTGCGCGCAGCCCGCAAAACGGCAGCGCGCGGGCGCATCCTCAAACTCGGGATAGCACGCGTTGAGCGCGCTTTGCGAAAGCGTTTCCGGATCGTAAAGGGAAAAGCCCGGGGTATCCACCACCGCGCCGCCGCGATAGGGAATGAGCGTCGCCTGACGGGTGGTGTGTCGGCCGTGCTCCGTCTTTTCAGAAAGCGAGCCGACCGCCTGCCCGCATTCCGGCACGAGCGCGTTGAGCAGCGAGGATTTTCCCACGGCGGATTGGCCCGCGAAGCAGGAAACACGGCCGCGCAGCGCGTCCGAGAGCGCGTCAAGGCCCTCGCCTGTTTCGGCGGAGACGATATAGAGCGGGAAGAACCGCCCGTAATCGATGCGGAAAGCGTCGGCAAGCGGCTCGTCGGCCTCGTCATATTTATTGAGCGCCACAAGGGGCCTCACGCCCGCAAGGTTTGCCGAAAGCAGAAGCTTATCAAGAAGCAGCAGATCGGGCCGGGGCAGGGACGCGGCACACACGACGACAAGCTGATCGATATTGGCCACGGGCGGCCGTACAAAGGCGTTTTTGCGCGGAAGAATGCCGGCAATCCAGTCCTCGCCGGCACGCTGGCGCACAAAGGCGACCTCGTCGCCCACAAGGGGCGTTTCGCCGTCCTTTCGAAAGCGGCCGCGCGCCTTGCACACGCGCTCCTCGCCCTCCGCCGTCGACACGTAATAAAACCCGCCCACGCTCTGAACGATACGCCCCGTTTCCCGAGCGCCCGAGACGGCGCTCATGCGGCGGGCTTTTCCGCAAAGCTTGCTTCCTGCCTGCGCTGCTCCACGCCCGCCACATATACAATCAGCTCGTGCATGCCGCCGGATTCCGCATAGGCGGTAAAGGAAACGGGGAGCTTCTCGCCCTTCTCCAGGGTCGCTTCGTAGAGCACGCGCTCGTAGGCAACGCCCTCGCGCGCTTCTCGCATGGTTACGATCACCTGCGTGGCATTTTGGGGAATGCTGAGGTTAAAGGCAATGTCCGCCGAAAACGCGCGCGCCGCGCCGAGACTCACCTGCATTTCCACAAGCGAATCCGGCTGCGCGAGCAAATGATCCTCCGGGCTTTGCGAAAGCACCAGATTGGGCGGCACGCCCAGCGCGCTGGAATCGCGCGTACGAATATTGGTAAAGCCCGCCTGCCCAAGGAGCGTGAGCGCCTCCTCGAGGGAACAGCCGATCAGGATGGGCGTTTCCACGCCCTGCGTGGAGGTGGCGCTGATGGAGATGTGGATGGTTTCGCCCGCCTTCAGCTCCACGCCGGGCGCGGGGGACTGACCGCAGACAAAGCCGATCTCCACGTCGGACACGCTATAGCTGGTTTCGCCCAACACATAGCCCGCCGCGGCAATGGCCCTTTTGGCTTCATCCGGCGAAAGGCCCAGCAGCGACGGCACAGTGGGCGTATCGGGGCCAAGGCTCACAATGCAGTAGATGCTCGCGCCCTGCTTGGCGTGCGCGCCGGACTCCGGCGCTTGCAAAATGACGTTGCCATAAGGGACGGTATCGCTTATTTCGTATTCCTGTATTTCGAAATGAAAGCCGTAGTCCTCCGCGCGCTGTTTGGCCTCGTCCACGGATCTGTTTTGCAGCATGGGAACGACCTGCAGCGAAAGCGCTTCGTTGCTAAACGAGCTGCGCACGGCAAAAAACGTGACGATGAGCGCGAGCACGAGCGTGACCACCACCGCAACGACCCGAAGCATGGCAGATGCGCGGCGCTTCGCCTTTTTTCTGGCGGGCTTGCCGGGCGCGGCGGGGGGCAGCGCGGGCATTTCCCGGGCAAAGCTGCCGTTGGGCTCGTACTGGGCGCGGAAAAGATCCGCGCGCATGAGACGCGCCGTTTGATAGCGCTCCGAAATATTCTTGCGCAGCGCGCGCATAATCACATCGTTCAGCGCGGGGGGGATAGCGGAATTGAGCAAAGCGGGCGGCACGGGCTCCTCGCTGATGTGCTTGAGCGCCACGGCTACCGAATTATCGCCGGAAAAGGGCACCGTGCCCGTGAGCATTTCATAGAGCATGATACCCGCCGAATACAGGTCGCTGGCCTCGGTGCAGGGCTTGCCCTTGGCCTGCTCGGGCGAGAGATAGTGCACCGAGCCGAGCACGGTAGAGCCCGCGTAGGTAACGGTATTCGCGTCCGCCTCCCGGGCAATGCCAAAGTCCGCAAGCTTGGCTGCGCCGGATTTTGTGAGCAGCACATTCTGCGGTTTTACGTCGCGGTGAATAATGCCCGCCTGGTGCGCCGCGTCCAGCGCGTCGAGCACCTGAAAGGCGATCTCGATTGCTTCGGCGGGCGCGAGCGGCCCCTGCTCCTGAATGCGCTGCTTGAGGCTCTGCCCCTCCACATATTCAAGAATAATATAGGGCAGCCCGCCCGTTTGGCCCACGCCGTAGGCGCGGACGATATTGTCATGGGAAAGGTGCAGCACGGCGCGCGCCTCACGCTCAAAGCGCCGCAAAAACTCGGGGTCGTCCTTATATTCCTCCTTGAGCACCTTGATGGCCACCTGCCTGCGCGTGGCAACATTGACGGCCAGATACACATGCGCCATGCCGCCCGAGCCGATGAGCGAGATGATGCGATAGCGGTGATTGATCACGGTGCCGATCATGCGCAATCCCCCCCCGTACAGCGGGCGAGCGCCACAGTGATATTGTCGGTTGCGCCGCTTTCCAGGGCCTCGGTGACGAGCGTGCCGGCGAGGGTATTGAGCGCATCCGCGCCCGCCCGCAGCAGCTCGGCGATCCGTTCCGGTCGCACGCTCCCGGAAAGCCCGTCTGAGCAGAGCAAAAGCAAATCGCCCTTTTGCCAGGTGCGGTCGAATACGTCGGGCTCCACGCGGAGTCCAAGGCCCATGGCGCGGGTGATGAGATTGCGCTGCGGATGTGTGAGCGCCTCCTCGCGGGTAATGTGCCCGCCCCGCACGAGCATTTCCACAAGGGAATGGTCGATCGTAACCTGGGTAAGCTCCTTGCCGTCGAAGTGATAGAGGCGGCTGTCGCCCACGTTGGCGGCGATAAAATGCGTTTCAAAGAGCAGCGCGCACACGAGCGTAGAGCCCATGCCCGAAAGCGACGGATCGTCCGCGCCGCTGCGGTACACCTCCATATTGACGCGCGAAATGGCGCGGCGCAGGGTGAGGATGGGATCCTCGTCGTAGAGGCGGCTTAGCTCTCCGGCCATGCCGTCGAGAACCAGCTTGCTGGCAACTTGCCCCGCCGCGTGGCCGCCCATGCCGTCCGCGACGGCCAAAAAGGGGACGGACGCCTTTTCGCCGGGAATCAGGAAGCCGTCCTGATTCTGGGCGCGCCTGCCGATGTTTGTTCTTGCCGCGTAATTCATGACATCACCCTTCTTCGTAGCTGTCCGCATGCGCCTTCGATATCCGCGCCCATTTCCCTGCGCACCGTGGCGGAAAGACGCAGGCGGTTCAGGCTTTCGCAAAAAGCCTCGGCAGCCTTTCGATCCGTGCCGGTGAGCGCGCGCTCCGCGACGGTATTGAGCGGAATCAGGTTTACGTGGCAGCGCATGCCGCGCAATAGCCTTGCAAGCGCCGCCGCGTCGCTTGCCTGATCGTTTACGCCCGCGATGAGCGCGTATTCAAACACCACGCGCCGCCCGCTCGCGCTTTCGTAGCGCTTGGCCGCCGCCACGACCTCCGCGATGGGGTACGCCCTGTTGACGGGCATGAGGCGCGAGCGCGTTTCGTCGTCGTGCGCGTGGAGGGAGATGGAGAGCGTCACGTGCGGCGCTTCGGCTAGGAAGCGATCGATCATGGGCACGATGCCGCAGGTGGATACGGAAATATTGCGGCTGCTCACGCCCATGCCCTCGGGCGCGGTCACAAGATGCAGAAAACGCACCACGTTGTCGAAGTTGTCGAGCGGCTCGCCGCTGCCCATGAGCACAAGGTTGGTTACGCGCCTGCCGCCGTCTGAGCGTGGGGGCTCGCTTTCCTCGATGGCCGCTACCTCGCCGAGCATCTCGCCCGCGGAAAGATCGCGCACCTTGCCCTCGAGCGTGGAGGCACAGAAAGCGCAGCCCATGCGGCACCCCACCTGTGTGGAGATGCACGCGGTGTTTCCATAATGATACCGCATCAGCACGCCCTCCACAAGGTTTTCATCGTCGAGAGTAAAGAGGTATTTTGCCGTATCGTCCTTTGCCGAAACGCGCGTGAGCGCGATGCGCGCGCCGCCGTAGGGCAGGGCCGCCAGCTTTTCCCGAAGCGTCTTGGGAAGATTTGTCATTTCACTGGGCCGCACGCCCCGCGCAAGCCAGGAAAAGACCTGCTTTGCGCGGTAAGCGGGCTCGCCCCATTCGGCCAGCAGGCTGGTAAGCTCGCTTAGCGTCCTGTCGCTTAAACGCATCGCTTCATCCTCGCCATAAAAAAGCCCTCCTTGCCGTGTACGTTTGGGAAAAGCTGCAATTGTCCGTTGTTTTCGATGGGGAGGGGCATCGTTTCCAGCGAATAGTCCGGGTTCTCCGCAAGAAATGCGGAAATCTGCGCCTCGTTCTCCGCCTTTGAAAGGGTGCAGGTCGCATATAGCAGTATGCCGCCCGGCTTGACGCGGTCGCGGCAGGCTGCGAGCAGCTCCCTTTGCAGCGCGGCGAGCGCAAGCAGGTCGGACGGCTGCTTTTGATAGCGCAAATCGGGCTTGTCGCGAAACAGGCCCAGCCCGGAGCAGGGCGCGTCGAGCAACACCAGATCGAACGCGTCGTTCCACGCCTCGTTATGCGCGCGCGCGTCGGCTGTGCGAACCTCCGCCTGTACGCCAAGGCGCGCAAAGCTTTTTTGCATCAGTTCCGCGCGGTGCTCGTGGGGTTCAAGGCAGCACAGCGACACTTCGCCCTCCGCGAGGGAATAAAGATATGCGCTTTTGCCGCCGGGCGCGGCGCACGCGTCGAGCACGCGCTTTCCGCGGCACGCGCCCGCCGCGCGGCAGGCCAGCATCGCCGCTTCGCCTTGCACGGCCATGCGTCCCTCCGTAAAGGCGGGGCAGGACGCGGGATCAAAGCCGGGCGGGGGATACAGGGCGTTTTCGTCATAGCGTCCTTGCCTTGCGCCCGGAAGGAGCGCCGCGAGCGCCGCCGCCCGCTCGGGGTGCTGCGGCCGCACGCTCGTGCCCGCGCCGGGCGCGGCAAGCAGCGCTTCGGTGAAGGCCAGGCCGTAATCCTCCATCCACATGTGAACAATCCAGCCGGGCACGCTGTAAAGAATGGAAAGGCGCTCCGCCGTATCCACAGGAAGCGGCGGCGCTTCCTCCGCGCGGGAAAGCGAACGCAGCACGGCGTTCACCCGGCCGGACAGAGCCCCCTTGCCAATTTCCCTTGCCAGCGCCACGCTCTCGGACACGGCCGCGTGCGCGGGCGTGCGCATATACAGCAGTTGGCAGGCGCCAAGGCGCAGCACGCCGCGGATAAAGCGATTTTCCTTGCCGTGAAGAAACGGCGCGAGCCGCCAATCCAGCGTGAGCAAATGATCGAGCGTGGTATACACGGCGGCGCTCACCCACGCCGCGTCCGCGTGCGAAAGCCGTGCGCAGGCCTCCTTGAGCCGGAGGTTTGCATACGCGCCGCTCTCGGTAATATCCACGAGCGCTTCCAGCGCCGCACGCCGGGGGGTCATGTCAATTGCCCTCCGGCGATGGGCTTGCCGCGCAAAAAGCTTTTTCCATCCAATCGCTTGCCGCCGGGCGCCTGCAATTCCAGCGCCTCGAGCGCGCCTTCGCCGCAGAGCAGAAAGAGCCCGCGTTTCCCATCGCCCATGCAGAGGCCCGGTCGGGCGGCGTCGCCGCATTCGTCGCGCAGCGCGGCGTTTTCCGCCGCGTCCAGCACGCGCGTTTTCCAGAGCTTGATCGTTTCCCCGCATAGCGAAGCGTACGCGCCCGGCCACGGGTTCACCCCGCGCACTAGATTATGCGCGGACAGGGCGGTTTTGCTAAAATCGATTTTCCCATGCTCCTTTTTCAGCATCGGGCATTTCGTTGCCTCGGCCTCGTTTTGGGGCACAGACACAAGCGCGCCGCTTTGAAGCGCTGCGATCGTTTCCCCCAGCAGCGCCGCGCCGAGGTGCGAAAGCCGCTCGGAGAGTTCGCCCGCCGTTTCCTCCGGGCCGATGGGCGTGCGCGCTGTGAGCAGCATATCGCCCGTGTCCATGCCGATATCCGTCTGCATGGTCGTGACGCCCGTTTCCGTTTCCCCGTCGATCACGGCCCACTGGATGGGAGCCGCACCGCGATATTTGGGCAAAAGCGAGCCGTGCACATTGATGCAGCCGTATTTCGGCACGGCCAGGTTTTCCGCCGAGAGAAGCTGCCCAAAGGCGGCCGTTACCATGAGCTCGGGCGCAAACGCGCGCAGCGCGGCAAGTCCCTCGGGACTGCGTATTTTTTCAAATTGATAAACCGGCACGCCGCGGGAAAGCGCATATTCCTTCGCGGGCGGCATGACGGGCGCGCCGTGACGGCCAACAGGGCGATCTGGCTGGGTAAAAAGCGCCGTCTCGTGCCCAAGGCCAAGCAACGCGGCAAGCGAGGGAACGGAAAAGGCGGGCGTGCCGAGGAAGGCAATTTTCATTCCTGTTCCTTCTTTCGCTTGCTTTCAAAATCGGCGGGCGGCTCCGTGACAAGCCGCAGGTAGGTAAGCCCGTCGAGATGATCCAGCTCGTGTTGCACGGCGCGGGCAAAGAGCGCCTCGGTTTCGTAGGTAACGGGCTCGCCGTCGCGGTCAAAGCCCGTAACCGTCACATAATTGGCGCGTTCAACATAGCCGGATTGCCCGGGAAAGGAGAGGCAGCCCTCCATATCGCCCTGCACGCCGGACGCGGCGAGAATGCGCGGATTGACCAGCACCACGGGATGATCCCCCGTGTCGATGACGCACACCCTGCGCAGAACGCCGATTTGCGGCGCGGCAAGCCCCACGCCGTCGGCCTTTTTAAGCGTGTCGAACAGATCGTCTATGAGGACGCCGAGCCGCTCGTCGAAGCGCTCCACCTCGCGGCATTTTTTGCTCAGGCAGGGATCGTCATCGGTGCGGATTGTACGAATAGCCATGGGTCAAGCCTCCTTTATCACATAAAAGTATTATACCGCAACCTGTCCTTTTCTGTAAAGGAAACCTGCGGTTGAGTCGCTTTAATGAGGAATACGGATGCGGTTGAGCAAAATCCAACCGAGAGTTGAGAAAAAATAACAAACTATAAGAACAGGTGATGGCGTTTTTTTTCGGCCTGTGCGATAATATTCCCAGAAAGCAAGGGAGGGAAACCGATTATGGAAGAAATGTCGATGGGTAAACGCATTGCCGCGCTGCGCAAGCAAAAGGGGCTTACGCAGGAGCAGCTTGCCGAGCGCGTGAGCGTATCGCCGCAGGCGGTGAGCAAATGGGAGAACGATATCTCCTGTCCCGATATCTCCATCCTCGCGCGGCTCGCGGAGGTGCTGGGCGTGAGTACAGACGAGCTGCTGGGCGTTAAGCCCATTGAGCCGCATGTGGTGGTGTTGGACGGCAAGGGCGAGCGCAAATCGGAGGACGGCTTTAAGCTCGAGTTTGACGGCGGCAAAAGGGGCGGCGTATTCTTTGCCGTCATGGTCATTCTCGTGGGCGTGGCGTTTTTGCTCAGCAAGCTGAATGTATTTCCGCTCGGTGAGAATTTCAACTTCTGGGATATCGTGTGGCCCGCGCTCATGCTCGGCTGCGGCGTATCCTGGTTTCTAAACCGCCATTCGCTGCTTCCGCTGGGCGTTGCGGTATCGGGTCTGCTGTTTTTGCTCTTTAACCTTGGCGCGATTGGCTTTGAGCTCACCTGGGGCCTCCTCTGGCCGGTGCTGCTTGTGCTGTTGGGGCTGGATATCCTCATTGATAAGCTGTGGCGCAAAAAGTCCAGGCACGGCGTGCGTTTCAACGGCAAGGACCATAAAGGCACGTGCGAATATTCAGAGGACGACGGGTACGTGCATCTGGATATCTCCTTCTGCGAGGATACCCGCACGATTACGAGCAAGGCGCTCAGCGGCGCCGACGTTGACGTCTCCTTTGGCGCCGGGAAGCTCTATCTCACCGGCGTAGAGAGCGTAACGCCCAGCGCGAAGCTGGATGTGGATGTGTCCTTCGGCAGCTATGAAATCTTCCTGCCGCGCTCCATCCGCGCCTATGTGGATGTGGACAAGGCGTTCGGCTCCATCAGCACGCACGGCGCGCCGCGCGACGATGCGCCCTACACGCTTAAAATCGACGGCGACGCGTCCTTTGGCAGCATCGATATCCGGTATATCTAGAAATACATTCTTTCCAGAAGGAAAAAACGAACGCAGAAAGCCGCGCTTCCCGTTGCGCACCATGCACGGGAAACGCGGCTTTTTTAGTTAATAAGTGGGTAAGGAAAAGCCTGACGCTTGCCGCGCGCGGGCGGCTCAGGCGATGCCCAGAAGCTCCAGACCGACCCGAACAAACAGCAGCGCCAACACGACAAGCACAATGGGGCGGACAATTTTTCCGCCGTTTTTGAGCACCATGCCGGAGCCGAGATAGTGGCCGAGGATGCACGCGCCGCCCGCGATCAGGCCCAGGGGAACAACCGCCTGCCCGCTTGCGAGAAACACCGCGAGGCTCCCGATATTGGAGGAGAGATTCACAATTTTCACGTTGCCCGCCGCGGTGCGCACGTCCATTTTGGCCGCTTGCGTATAGATGAGCAGAAGAAACGTGCCCGTGCCGGGGCCGTAAAAGCCGTCGTACATGCCGATGACAAACGACGCCAAAAGCACGATCAGGAATTGCTTTTTGCGTGGGCAGGGCGTAAGCGCGGTTTCGTCAAAGGTCCGCTTGCGCAGCACGAAGAAGGCCGCGACCGGCAGAACGGCCAGCAGGAAATACTTCATCACGGCTTCATCGATGGACAAAATCAGCTTTGCGCCCGCCGCCGCGCCCAGCACCGCGAGCACGGCCGAGGGCACGGCCAGCCCCCAGTCCACGCAGCGGTTGAGGATAAAGCGCGTGGTGGAAACGCTCGTGCCCATGGAGCTTGCCAGCTTGTTGGTCGCGACCGCCTGATGCGGCGGAAGCCCCGCGAGCAGATAGGCGGGCAGCGAAATGAGCCCCCCGCCGCCCGCCACGGCATCCACAAGGCCCGAAAGAAACACGAGCGGCACGGCGACGGCGTACGTCTGCCAGCTTAATCCAAACAGCATAGCTTACTCCTTTTTTTGGTTCCGAGCGACTCCTGCGTGGCTTCCTCGCGGAACTGGTGCGTGTACAGATCGTGATAATAGCCGCCCAGTGCGAGAAGCTCGCCGTGCGTCCCATCCTCCACGACCCGGCCGCCGCGAATGACCAGTATGCGATCCGCGCTGCGGATGGTGGAGAGGCGGTGCGCCACGATAAAGCTCGTTCTTCCGCGCAGTACATGCATGATGGCATCCTGAATGAGCTGCTCGGTTTCGGTATCGATGGAGCTGGTCGCCTCGTCGAGCACAAAGATGCGCGGATCGGCCAGCATGACGCGGGCAAAGGAGATGAGCTGCTTTTGCCCGGTGGACAGCCTTGCGCCGCCCTCGCCCACCTCGGTTGCGTAGCCCTTGTCCTGCCGGAGGATGAAATCCTCCGCGTGTACGAGCCGCGCCGCGCGGAAAATCTCCTCGTCGGTCGCGTCCGGCTTGCCGAAGGCGATGTTGTCGCGGATGCTGCCCGAGAACAGGTGGGGCGATTGCAGCACGTAGCCAAGGTTCGATTGCAGCCAGAGCTGCGAGCGCTGGCGGTAATCCGTGCCGTCGATGAGAATGCGGCCCTCCGTGGGCTCGTAAAAGCGGCAGATCAGGTTGACGATCGTGCTCTTGCCCGCGCCCGTTTCGCCCACGAGCGCGATGGTCTGGCCCGGCTTGACCGCGAGCGAAAAATCCGAGAGCACGGTTTCGCCCTGCATATAGGAGAAGGATACGTGCTCGAAGGTTACGTCGCCTTGGATGCTTTCCCAGTTTTCGCGCTTGGGATGCAGGATATCGCCGTATTTCTCCACGATCTCGGGCGCGTCCTTTACGTCCGGCTGCGTATCGATTAAAGCGATCACGCGCTCCGCCGAGGCCTGCGCGCTTTGCAGCTCGGCAAAGATATTGGCAAGCTGCTGAATGGGATCGAAAAACTGCGTGGTGTAGGAGACGAACGCCACGAGCGTGCCAACGCTGATGCTTCCGATAAAGATCGTGCTGCCGCTTACGGCCGCCGCGCCGCCGATGGAGAGCGCGAGGCTGGTGCCGATTGCGCCGAGCGAAATCACGAGAGGGAAGAACGCCGCGCTCGTGAGCGCGGAGCGGATGGAAACCCGCCGCATCTTTTCGGTGAGCGCGTCGAATTCCTCCGCGTTGGCCTGCTCGCGCACCAGGGTCTTGGTGGTCATCGCGCCCATGATGCCTTCGTTAAAGGAGGCAGTAATGCGCGAATTGTGCTTGCGCGCCTCACGCTGGAGCTTAAGAATGCGCTTTTGCAGGATCATGCTCACGATATAGAGCGGCGGCATGACGCACATGACGATCAGCGCGAGCTTCCAATTGAGGAAAAAGAGCGTGACCACCGCGCCGAGCGCATAGGCCGCGGCCCAGAGCACGTCTACAAAGCTCCACGCGATCATTTCTGAAAGGCGGGAGATATCGGACACCATGCGCGCCATAAGATACCCCACGGCTGTGCGGTCGTAGAAGGAGAAGGACAGCTCCTGCAAGCGCAAAAAAGCGTCCTGCCGGATATCGAAGGAAACGCGCATTTCGGTTTTGCCCGCGAATGTGATAAAGGTGACCACGCCCGCGCCCTGTAAAAGCACCGTGACAAAATACACAAGCGCGAAGGGCCACACGCCCTCCGTCGTTTGCGGCGCGACAAAGGTATCGATGGCATAGCGCGAAAACAGCGGGTAAAGGATATCCGCCGCCGCCACCAATACGAGCGAGGCAACCAAGGTGATAATCGTCGCCTTGTGGCGGAAGGCATAGGCAAACAGCCTTTTCCAAAGCCGCAGGTCCACCTTGCTTTCGGTAAAATCCTGTTCTTCCGGCATATTCATGCTCATTGTGCGTCACCTCCCTGCGCGGCCATGTCCTGAATGGCGGCAATGCGGCTGTAAAGCCCCTCCTGCCGCAAAAGCTCCTTGTGCGTGCCCTGCTGCACCAGCCTGCCGTGCTCGAGCACGAGGATCATATCCGCCTCGCACAGGGTCGTAATGCGGTGCGAGATGAGGATGGTAATGCCATCGTGCCGAAGCGCGTGGAGCGATTTGCGGATGGCCGCATCCGTTTCCGTATCCACCGCGCTCATGGAATCGTCAAAAATGAGGATGGGCGCCTTTTGCATGAGCGTGCGCGCAATGGCCACGCGCTGCTGCTGCCCGCCCGAGAGCGTCACGCCGCGCTCGCCGACGAGCGTGTCGTAGCCCTGGTCAAAGCCCATGATCACCTCGTGCACGGAGGCCGTGCGCGCCACGTCGTACACCTCCTCCCGGCTCGCGTCGGGCCGCACGATGCGGATGTTTTCCAGGAGCGTGCGCGAATAGAGGAAGGGCTCCTGCAAAACGATGCCGATGTTGCGCCGCAAATGCCCGTGCTCAATGTCGTTGATGCTCGTGGCCGCAATGCGGATCTCGCCCCGCGTGCAGAGGTATAGCCGCTGCAAAAGCTGCACGAGGCTCGATTTGCCGCTGCCAGTCGAGCCGAGAATGGCCACGGTCTGCCCCCTGTGCGCGGTAAAGCTCACATCGTCAAGCACGTCGTTATAGCGATCGTAGCCAAAGCACACGTGCGAGAATTCGATATCGCCGGAAAGGTTCGGCGTAAGCGACTTGCCCGGCTCCTTTTCCAGAGGGGCTTCGAGGATTTCATCGATGCGGCCGAGGGAGACAGCCGCCTTGCCCATATCGGCCAGGATGCGCCCAAGCTGGCGCACGGGCCAGGTGAGCATGCTGGTGTAGGTGGCAAAGAGCGTGACGTTGCCCAGCGTAAATTCGCCGCGCGCCACAAAGAACACGCCCGCTACCAGCGAAAGCGCGATTTGCAGATAGCCCGCGCTGTCCGAAATGCCCCAGTAAAAGCCCAACAGGCGCATGAGGCGGTAGGTCTTGTCGCGGAATTCCTCGTTGCAGGCGGTAAAGCGCTCGATCTGCGATTTCTGCTGCCCGAAGGCGCGCACCACGCGGATGCCCGTGAGGTTCTCCTGCAAGAAGGTGGAAAGCTTCCCCTCCGCCTCATCGGAATCCGTGAAGTAGCGGCGCACGTAGGTGAAATACACAAACGAGCTCACCGCAAGCAGCGGCATAAGCGACATGGAGATAAGCGCCATCTTCACATTGATGGACAGCATCACGCCCGCGGCCACAAAAAACATGGCGAGCGTGCGCACGATGTCCATAAGCTGCACGCTGATAAAGCGGCGGATGGTATCCACATCGGAGGAGCAGCGCTGCACGAGATCGCCCGTGTTGACATGCTTATGATAATCGTAGGGCACGTCCTCGAGGTGCCGGTAGAGATGGTCGCGCAGCGTCTTGGCCACGCCCTCCGAGGCGTAGGCAATCTCCCTGCGCCGAAGAAAGGTGAACAGGCCGTTGAGGAGCGTGAGCAGCAGCAGCGCGATGCCGCAGAGCCACACCCGGGGGAGCAGAAAGTCCCGCCCGCCCAGCGCGTCGAGCGCGGCGAGCAGGAAGCCGGGCAGCTCCATGTCCGTGCCCTCGATGACATAATCGAGCGTAAAGCTCGTGATAAAGGGGATGGCGAAGGCCATGCAGGCCGCAAGCAGCACAAACAGCGCGCCGAGCGCAATGTGCGCCCGATACCCCTTTACGATGCTCCAAACGAGCCGCCAGTTCGTTCTCCTGTGTTTTGCGGTTGTTTTGGCTTTCATAATGCTCCCTTCGTTAAAACATGTCCTGCGGGTTGACCTCGACGAGCGCGAAGGCCTCGGTTCGGTTCCTTGCCGCAAAGTCGTAAATAAGCCGCAGCGCCCCCTTCGTCCGATTCGTCCGCAAAAGCTTGACGAGCACCTGATAGCGATAGCTGCCGCGCTTTTTCTGGATGGGAGCGGGGGAGGCGATCAGCAGCAGCAAATCGGCCTTGCCCGCCTCTCCAAGGCAAGCGCGCAGCTCCATTTCAAGCGTTTGCGCGTACCCTTCGCCCGCCTGGGCAAGCTGCGCCGCGTCGGGGCCGGAAAACAGAATGCGCACAAAGAGGGAATACGGGGGGAAGAGCGCCTTGCGGCGTTCGGCCAGCTCATAGCGGAAAAAGCCCTCGTAATCGTGCGCCTTGGCAAAGCGAATGGCCGGGTGCTGCGGGCTGTAGGTTTGCACGACCACGCGCCCCGGGCTGCTGTCCCGCCCCGCGCGGCCCGACACCTGCGTAAGCAGCTGAAAGGTGCGCTCCGTGCTGCGATAATCCGGGATGAGGAGCGTCGCATCCGCAGCCACCACGCCCACGAGCGTGACATTGGGGAAATCGTGCCCCTTGGCGATCATTTGCGTGCCGATCAGCGCCTGGGCGCGGCCCGCCGCAAAGCTTTCCAGCATCTCCTGCATGGCCCCCTTGCGGCGCATGGTGTCCGTATCCATCCGGAGCGCCGTCACCTGCGGGAACAGGCGGCGCAGCTCCTCCTCCACCTGCTCGGTGCCCACGCCGAAATATTTGATAAACGGCTTCCCGCACGCGGGACAGCTTGCGGGCAGGGGCTTGACGGCCCCGCAAAAGTGGCACTGAAGTCGATTCTCCAATTTGTGATAGGTCATGGAGAGGTCGCAATTGTCGCAGGTAGCCACATAGCCGCAGGCCCGGCAGGACACAAAGGTGGAATAGCCCCGGCGGTTGAGGAACAGCATGGCCTGCCGCCCGGCGGAAAAGCATGCGTCGAGCAGCTTGACCAGGCGGCGGCTGAAGATGCCGTTGTTGCCGGAAAGAAACTCGTCGCGCATGTCCGTGATTTCAACGGTCGGCATGGGCCGGTACTCCACGCGCGTGGGGAGGGACAAAAGCGTATAGCGCCCTCGCTCCGCGCGATAGTAGCTCATGAGCTGCGGCGTGGCGCTGCCGAGCACGAGCGGGCAGCGCGCTGTGTCCGCGCGATGGAGGGCGACCTCGACGGCGTTGTAGCGCGGCTGCGTTTCGCTTTGGTAGCTCGTTTCGTGCTCCTCGTCCACCACGATGAGCCCGAGGCGCGCAAGGGGTGCGAAAACCGCGCTGCGCGCGCCCACCACCACGTCCGCCCGTCCCAAACGGATGCGCCGCCACTCATCGTAGCGCTCGCCGGCGGAAAGACGGCTGTGGAGCACCGCGATGCGCCCCGAAAAGCGCGCCGCAAAACGCCCCACCGTTTGGGGCGTAAGCGAGATCTCAGGCACGAGCACGATGGCTCCGCGCCCCAGCGCGAGGCAATGCGCAATGGCGCGGAGGTACACCTCCGTTTTGCCAGAGCCCGTTACGCCGTGCAGCAGAAAAGCGCCGCCGTCCCCGTCCATGGCGGTATGGATGCGTGCAATGGCCCGCTCCTGCCCGTCGGTAAGGATGATATCCCGTTTTTCCTCGGTAAGGCCGCTCTGCGGGCGGCGGAAGGTTACCGTGCCGCTCTCTGCGATGAGTCCTTTTTTTATGAGCGCGGAAAGCGCGGTGGACGCGTCGGGCATGCAGGCGGAAATCTCCTCGCGCGTAAGCGGACGGCCCGCCTGGCTAAGCAGCGCGAGCAGCTCGAGCTGCCTGGGCGCGCGCGCGCGGCCCTTTGCATCGGTCAGCGCCGCGCGGGCCTCCTTCAAAGACGCGTCCCCCGTGAGCGCAAAGCTGCGCGTCACCTTGGCCTTCACACGGCCGCCGCGCAGTTCCGCGGGGATCATGAGCCGCAGCGCGTCCACAAGCAGGCAATTGTAGCTTTGGCAGACCCATTCGGCCAGCGCGAGCTGGTCGGGCAGCAGCACGGGATAGGGCTCCAGCGTGCGAATGACGCTTTTAAGCGGCACGCCCGCGTCGCTCGTTTCGGCAAGCGAAGCGACAAAGCCCTCCTTTTTGGCGTTTTTCGCGCCGAAGGGTACGATCACGCGCATGCCGGGCACAAGGAGCGAGGTCAGCTCCTCCGGCACGCGGTAGGTAAAGCTTCTGTCCACGTTGGCGTGGGCGATATCGACGATCACATTGGCAAACACGGCTTTCCCCCCCTTGCGGCCGAGCGCGCATCAGGCGTGCGTCCGGCCGTTGGCGTGTCGTATCCACGGGCGCGCCACGCCAACAAGCGAGCCCATTGGGCTCGCCAGCCGCGTTCTATTCAGCGATGGACGGCGAAGGACGCTTACTCTTGATAGTATTCCTTCGGATAATCGACCTCGAGACGATCGTTATAAAGCTCGTCCACGGCCACGGACACGGGCTTGCGCTCCCCCAGCTTCTCGAAATCGGCCTGTAGCTGACGCGCGCGCGTGGCTACGGCGGTTACGAGCATATAGCGGCATCCGGCCTTTTCAATGAGCTCATTGAGCGGTAAATTCATCATAACGAACATCATCCTTTCTCATGCGTGGGGGGAGGACGCTTCTAGCCCCCGGGTCTTTTTGCTTCAGCCAAGCAGGTGCTCGACCAGCTCGGTATTGCGGCCGACGCGCCGCTTTTCGGCCGTGAGGATGGCTTCCATCTGCGCCACGGCCTCGCCCAGCGCATGGTTGACCACCACATAGTCGTAGCGCGGCAGATAGCGCAGCTCCTCGCCGGCCGTGGCGAAGCGCTTTTCGATCTTTTCCGGCGTTTCCGTGCCGCGCCCCACCAGCCTGCGCTTTAATTCTTCCATGGATGGCGGCGCGATAAACACGAGGATGGCCTCCGGGCAGCGCGCGCGAATGCGCATGGCGCCCTGCACGTCGATTTCTAATATTACATCGCGTCCCGCGCGCCGGTTTTCCTCCACAAAGGCACGGGGCGTGCCGTAGTAATCCAGCCCGAACACGTGCATGTATTCCAGAAACGCGTCCTGTTCGATCATGTCCCGAAACGCGTCCTCCGTGATGTAATGATAGTGGACGCCGTCCTTTTCGCCGGGACGAATGCCGCGCGTGGTGGCGGATACGGACAGCACCATGTTCTTGTGCCGTTCGAGCAGTACGCCGTCGATGCTGCCCTTGCCCACCCCCGCGGGGCCGGACACGACGAGAAGCAAACCCAGTTTTTCCCGCTCCATGGAACGCCTCCTTACGCCTCGTCTTCGTCCTGCGTGGCGCTTTCAAGCCGCCCCGCCACGGTTTCCGGCTGAATGGCGGATAAAATCACATGTCCGCTGTCGGTGACGACCACGGCCCTTGTGCGCCGTCCGCAGGTCGCGTCGATGAGCCGCCCGGACTCGCGCGCCTCCTGCACGATGCGCTTGATGGGCGCCGATTCGGGGCTGACGATGGCCACGAGGCGGTTGGCCGCCACGATGTTGCCAAAGCCGATGTTTAACAGCGGAAAGCTCATGCCTTACCTCGTCCTACTCGATATTTTGAACCTGCTCGCGCACCTTTTCGATCTCGGCCTTGCCGAGCAGCACGAGCCGGGTCAATTCCGCGTCGTTGGCCTTGGAGCCGATGGTGTTAAACTCCCGATTCAGCTCCTGCACGATAAAATCCAGCCGCCGCCCGGAGGGCTCCGGCGTTTCAAACAGCTTCCGAATCTCCACAAGGTGGCTGTTTAGGCGCGTAAGCTCCTCGTCGATGCTCGCCTTGTCTGCAAAGAGCGCAACTTCAGTGGCAAGCCGCGCGCGATCCACCTCCGTTTTGCCGAGCAATTGCTCGATGCGGTCGGTGAGCTTGACGCGATACTCCTCAATGACAAGCGGCGCGCGCTCGGAAACGGAGGCGGTCAGCGCCGCGATGGTATCCGTCCGCGTCGCAAGGTCGCTCCTAAGCCGCTCGCCCTCGGCGTGCCGCATGGCCGTCAGTTCGTCGAGCGCAAGGGAAAGCGCCTCGAGCGCAAGCGCCGTCACCGGCTCGCGATCCTCGTCCGCCTCGCGCACGTCCATCACGTCTGGCAGGCGGAGCGCGGCGGTCACGGTCAGGTCGTCGGCAAGCGCGCAGGGCTCCGTCAGCGCCCGCGCGGCCGCAAGATAGGCCGAAAGCAGCGCTTCGTCCACGACGACGCGCCGCGCGTCGGTGCGGAAATTCCTGTAGCTGACCGTCAAATCGACATGTCCGCGCGAGAGCCGCGCGGACAGCCCCTGCCGGAGCGCGTCCTCCAGGAACGCGATATGCCGGGGAAGCCGCATGGACACATCGAGAAAGCGATGGTTCACGGTTTTGAGCTCGAGCGTGATCTCCCGCCCGTCCCGGGCGGCCGTGCCGCGGCCATAGCCGGTCATGCTGTGCATATCTAAACCTCCCCAGTTTACAACAATTCAATATACCACGCTTTGCCAGGAAATACAAGCGCGGCGAATCATATATGATCCTCGGGCGCGAGAGAGGGAAAGACCCTGTACAGCTCGTCCGCTTGCGGCGGCGCGACCGGGGTTCCGTCGGGGAAGACGAGCGCATCGCCCGCCGCGCGCGCAATTTGTGCGGCGGGTATGCCCGCTTCCCGGAGCGCCGCGACGAGGCGCGCGCCGTTTTCGCAGGCAATCAGCAGGCTTCCGCTGCCGATGAGGCGCAGCGGATCGAGTCCAAGCGCTTGGCAGATTGCCTGCGTTTCGGGCAAAACGGGGATGGCAGACGTATCCAGCGCGGCGCCGCAGCCGTGCAGACGGCACAGCTCCCAGAGCGCGCCGAGCACGCCGCCCTCGGTTACGTCGTGCATGGCCGTCGCGCCGCTGAGCATAGCCACGCGGCTTTCGGGCACGACGGAGAGGCGGGCGGCGAGCGCGCGGGCGCTTGCGAGCGTTTCGGCCGGGAGCGCGGAGAGGCGCGTCGCAAAATCCGAGGCAAGGATAGCCGTTCCCTCCAGCCCCGCGTATTTGGTGAGCACGATATCGTCGCCCGCGCGCATGCCGCGCAGGGCGGCAGACGGCGAAAGCCGGGCAAGCACCGCCGCGCAGGTGACAAAGCGCGTTACGCTGTCGGTCACCTCGGTGTGCCCGCCCAGTATATCCACGCCTGCCTCCGCTGCGGCTGCCGCCAGATCATCCGCAATGCGGCCGATCTCCGCCTCCGTCGCGCCGGGCGGTGCAAGGAGCGTAATAAGCAGCCCAACGGGCTCCGCGCCCGCGGCCGCCGCGTCGTTGCAGCACACGTGCACCGTGAGCCGCCCAAGCTGCGCGATTTTGGCCGAGGTGATGGGATCGGTGCTGAGCACCGCGAGGTCGCCAAAGAGGTTTACCGTTGCGCAATCCTCACCGATTTCCGGCGCGGAGCAAGCCTCGGGCCGCACCCGCCTGAATTTGGCGAGCACAAGGCGCTCGAGGGTATCGTTGTCAAGCTTGCCTAAACGCATGATTCTTCTCCGATCAGCCGTAAAAACGCGGCCTCGTCGAGCACGGGGATGCCCAGCGAAAGCGCCTTGTCCAGCTTGCTGCCGGCGTTTTCGCCCGCCAGCACATAGCTTGTGTTTTTGCTTACGCTCCCTGCGGCCTTGCCTCCGGCCGCCACGATGCGGCTCTCCGCCGCGCGGCGGTCCATCGTGGGGAGCGTGCCGGTCACCACCACCGTTTTGCCGGAAAGCGCGCCGACCGCCTGCGCTACGCGGGCGTCCTCGGGGCAAACGCCCGCGCCGAGGAGCGCGTCCACCTGCGCGGCAATGGAGGGATCGGCAAAGAAGGACACAATGCCGTCGGCCACGATCGCGCCCACGTCGGGAATGGCGAGCAGCGCGTCCAGCGGTGCGGCGCGCACGGCCGCGAGCGTGACGAAGCGCCCCGCCAGGTCGCGCGCGGTCTTTACGCCCACGTTCGGGATGCCCAGCGCGAAAAGGAACGCGGCAAGGGGCCGCTTTTTGCTTTTTTCCAGCGCGTTCAGCAGGTTTTGCGCCTTCGTCTGGGCGAAGCGCTCGAGCGGCACCAATTGCGCGAGGGAAAGCGCGTACAGCTCCGGGATAGAGGAAACGCCCAGCGCGTCCACAAGCTGAAAAATCGTCTTGTCCGAAAGGCTTTCGATGTCCATCGCGTCCCGCGAGGCGTAGTGCGTCATGCGTCCCACAATCTGCGGCTTGCAGGAGAGCGAATTTGTGCAAAACAGATGTGCGCCGCGCTGCTCGACATGCGCGCCACAGCTTGGGCAGCGCGAGGGCTTTTCCACGGGACGGAGCGGCGTATCGCCCGGGACGGCGCCGAGAATTTCGGGGATCACGTCGTTGCTGCGGCGCAAAAAGACCCGAGAGCCGATTCCCACGCGCTTGCGCTGGATATCGTCGAAGTTGTTGAGCGTCGCGCGGCGGATGGTCGCCCCTGCAAGCTCGACGGGCGCAAGGTGCGCAAGGGGCGTAAGCTTGCCCGTGCGGCCCAGCTCCCAGCTTACGTCCTCCACGGTGGAGGTCGTTTCCTCGGCGGCGAATTTATAGGCCATGGCCCAGCGGGGGAATTTATCCGTATGGCCGAGGGCCTCGCGAAGCGCGAAATCCGAGACCTTGATCACCATGCCGTCGATGAGAAAACCAAGCGTGCCGCGCGTCTTTTCCGCCTCGCCGATCTCAAAAAGCAGCGCCTCTGCGCTTTCGCACCAGCGGATATAGGGGCTTACGGGGAAGCCGTTCTCCGCGAGGAAGGAAAGCATTTCCTCCTGAGTGCGGAGCTCCTTTCCCTCGATATAGCCCACGTTGTAGCAGAATACGTCGAGATTGCGCGAGGCGGTCACCTTGGGATCAAGGTTGCGCAGCGCGCCCGCCGCGGCGTTGCGGGCGTTCTTCAGCGGCTCGTCGGATGTTTTGTTGAAGGCCTCGAGCACGCTCAAGCGCATGATGCATTCGCCCTGCACCTCCATGCGGCCCTGAAAGGGAATGCTGCGCGGCAGACTGCGGACGGTGGAAAGCTGGGGCAGTATGCCCTCGCCCGTTACGCCGTTTCCGCGCGTCGCGCCCTGCGCGAGCCGCCCGCCCTCGTAGGTGAGGTTTACCGTCAAACCGTCGAACTTGTATTCAAGCGCAAAGCGCGCCTTTCCGCCCGCGGCGCGGCGCACGCGCTCGACAAAGGCGGCGAGCGCCTCGGGCGTGCGCACCTTATCGAGACTCCAAAGCCGCGCAAGGTGCGTGTGCGGCGCGAAGCCCGCTGCGGCTGTGCCGCCCACGCGGCGGGTGGGCGAATCGGGCAGCGCTTCGCCAAGCTCCGCTTCCAGCGCAAGGAGCCGGTCGTAGAGCGCGTCGTACTCCGCATCGGAAACAAGCGGCGCGTCCGCGTCGTAATAGGCGGCGGCATAGCCGTTAAGCCGCCCGGTAAGCGCGCGCAATTCCGCGCGCGGGTCTTCTCGCTCCATCAAAGCACCTCTATGGGCGCGTAGGCGGCGGCAAATTTTTTGGTTATGCCTCCGTCGAACGCGATTTCTACGATTTGATTGTTCCCCGAACCGTTTACGGCCAGTACCGTACCCTCCCCAAAGCTTTTATGCCGCACGCGGCCGCCTGCGGAAACGGTGAGCGCGCTGCCCGCCGGTACGTTCGTAACGGGCACGCGCGGCGCGGTGGCGGCGCTCCACTTTTCCGCAGGGCGCTGGGGCTGAAGGGACGCGGGGGCGGCGTAACGCTCGGCGCGCGGGCGCGCGGGCGCTTTTTTCTCCTCCTTGGGAATGGCTTCCGAAAGCTCGTCGAGAAACATGGAGGGCAGCGCGGGCGTGATGCGTCCGTACAGCATGCGCTGGCGGGCAAAGCTGAGGTGCAGCTCGTCCATGGCGCGGGTGATGCCCACATAACACAGCCGTCTTTCCTCGGCGAGCTTCTCCGGCTCGTAGCGGGACTGCATGGAGGGGAAAAGCCCCTCCTCGAGGCCCGTGAGAAACACCGCGGGGAATTCCAGCCCCTTGGCGTTGTGCAGCGTCATGAGCGAAACGCGGCTCGCTTCGTCGCCCTGCTCGTCCGTGTCCGAAAAGAGCGCCACGCTTTCCAGGAAAGCGGCGAGCGGATCGGTGGTATCCGGGTTGACGCCCACGGTGAATTCCTTCATGTAGCCGAGCAGCTCCGCCACGACCCCCGCGCGCGCTTCGTAATTCTCTTTTTTGTCCTCGCGCAGATACGTGTCGTAACGGATGGCTGCAAGCAGGTATTCCACCGCGTCCGCAAGCGGCTCGGTATAGATTTTCCCGTACGCGTCCGTGATCGCGTCCGCAAAGCCCTTGAGCTTCGGTGCGAATTTTCCCAGCCCTTCTGACGGCTCGGCCGCGGCGTTGAAGAGCGGAACGCCCCGCGAGAACGCGTCCTCCTGCAAAGCGGCGAGCGCGCTTTCGCCAATGCCCCGGCGCGGCACGTTCACCACCCGCAAGAAGGCGAGATCGTCGGACGGATTATGCAGCAATCGCAGATAGCAAAGGATATCCTTAACCTCCGCGCGCTTGAAGAACGACAGCCCGCCGAACACCCGGTAAGGGATATCGAAGCTTTTCAGGTACATTTCCAAAATGCGGCTTTGCGCGTGCGTGCGGTAGAGCACCGCGTAATCGCTGTATTGCCTTCCGCCGCCGCGCACGCCCGTGAGGATGCGGTTTGCGATGTGGCTCGCCTCCTCGCGCTCGTCCTGCGCCTCAAACAGCTCGATGGGCACGCCGCCCGCGCGGTCCGTCCACAGCGCCTTGGGCTTGCGGGCGCGGTTATTGGCGATAACGAGGTTGGCCGCGCTCAAAATGGCCTCGGTCGAGCGGTAGTTTTGCTCGAGCCGCACCACCTGCGCGCCCGGAAAGTCCTTTTCAAATTCGAGGATGTTGCGAATGTCCGCGCCCCGCCAGCCATAGATGCTCTGATCGTCGTCGCCCACCACGCACAGGTTTTTGTGCTCGGAGGCGAGGAGCGATACGATTTCGTACTGCACCATATTGGTGTCCTGATACTCGTCCACCAGGATATAGCGGAAGCGCCGCCTGTATTTTTCCAGCACCTCGGCGCGTTCCCTAAAGAGCCGCAGCGTGAGCACGAGCAGATCGTCAAAATCCAGCGCGTTGTTGGCGCGCAGGGCCTTTTGATAGGCACGGTACGCGTCGAGCACCTGCGCGGGCTCGTAGGCCTCGCGCAGATACGCCTCCGGTTCCGCCGCGTGGTTTTTCGCGTCCGATATCTTGGAAAGCAGCGCGCGCGGCGTAAAGATTTTGTCGTTGAGGGATAAATCCTTAATAATCTTCTTAACGAGCGATTGCTGATCCGCGTCGTCGTAGATGACGAAGGCCTTGCCGTAGCCGAGCGGCTCGATCTCTACGCGCAAAATGCGCGCGCAGGCCGCGTGAAAGGTGGTCACCCACATATCGCGCGCGCTTTCGCCCACAAGCCTTTCCACGCGCTCGCGCATTTCGGCGGCGGCCTTGTTGGTAAAGGTCAGGGCCAAAATCTCGCGCGGCCACACGCCGCGCTCGGAGAGCAGATACGCGATGCGGTGCGTGAGCACGCGCGTTTTCCCGCTGCCCGCGCCCGCGAGCACAAGCAGCGGCCCCTCGGTGCGGAGCACGGCCTCCCGCTGTTGATCGTTGAGCTTTGTAAGATCCATAAATCCCCCATATTGTGCGTTCCAGACAATTGTAACACATTGACATGATTTTTCAAAGGGAACGACTTGCAGTTGCCACAACAAACGGGCTATAATGGTAAAAAGCGTAAAGGGGGAATTTCCTTTGGTTGACGTGATCTTCGGAGAAAAGGGAACGGGCAAGACAAAGCGCATTCTCGAACTGGCAAACGGCGCCGTTGGCCGCGCAAAGGGCAGCATCGTATTCATCGACGACGACAACAGCTATATGTACGACCTCAAGCGGGATGTCCGCTTTATCAACGCGACAGAATACACCATCGTAACGCCCAAGATGCTGTATGGGTTCATCTGCGGCATGGCGGCCATGGACTTTGATCTCGAGGAGATCTACATCGACGGCTTCATGCATTTTGTGCATCACGATCTCAGCACGCTCGAACTGTTTTTCTCCGATTTGACTTCGTTTGCGGAAAAACGCGGCATTCATGTAACCTTGAGCATCAGCGGCACGGCCTCCGAGCTCCCGCCGTATATTGCCGCGCTTATTATGCATACCACCTGAAAGGACTTATCATAGCTCATGCGATTTCTCAGCACGCGCGGCGGGGAGTCCGTTTCCGCCGCGGAATCGATCGTCCGGGGCATCTGCCCGACGGGCGGCCTGTACGTGCCCGAGCGCTTTCCCGCGCTGGACGCGGAAAGCCTTGTCCCCCTTGCGGGCAATTACCGGGCAATCGCGTACGCGGTCATGTCGCTCTATCTGGAGGGCTGGGACGGGATTGCCTTGCGCGGCATGATCGAGCGCGCCTACGAAAGCTTCGACACCCCGGCGGTCACGCCCGTTACGGCGCGCTCCGACCGCGAGCGGGTGCTCGAGCTCTGGCACGGGCCGACCATGGCCTTTAAGGACGTGGCGCTGCAAATGCTGCCCTATCTGATGACCGAATCGCTCCGGCAGACGGGCGTAACGGACGGCGCGTATATCCTTGTGGCCACCTCGGGCGATACGGGCAAGGCCGCGCTGGAGGGGTTTTGCGACGTGCCGGGCACAAGGGTGCTGGTGTTCTACCCGGACGGCGGCGTATCCCGCGCGCAGCGGCTGCAAATGGTTACGCAGGAGGGCGCGAACGTGGACGTGTGCGCCGTGCGCGGGAATTTTGACGACGCGCAGACGGGCGTTAAGCGCATCTTCGCCTCCCACGAGGCAAAGGAACGGCTGGCGGCGTGCGGCTGCCGGCTTTCCAGCGCGAATTCCATAAATTTCGGCAGGCTGCTGCCCCAGATTGTATACTACTATTATTCCTACGCGACGCTGCGCGCACGCGGGGTAATTGCGGCCGGGGAGAAGGTCAACTTCTGCGTGCCGACGGGCAACTTCGGCGATATTCTCGCGGGCTGGTACGCCAAGAACATGGGTTTGCCGGTCAATAAGCTTATCTGCGCCTCAAACCGCAACAATGTGCTTACGGATTTCTTCCGGCTGGGCGTGTACGACAAAAATCGCCCCTTCCACAAGAGCATGAGCTGTTCCATCGATATCCTGATTTCCTCCAACCTCGAGCGCTTGCTCTTTGCGCTTTGCGAGGGGGACTGCGATAAGGTGCGCGCCTGGATGGCAGCGCTTTCCCGCGACGGCCGCTACGCGCTTGACGACGCGGCGCGCGCCGCGCTTGGTGACGCGTTTTATGCCGACTGGTGCGATGAAGCGGATACGCTCGCCATGATCCGGGCAAGCTGGATAAGCGCGCGCGCCCTCATCGATCCGCACACGGCCGTCGCGCAGACCGTGTACGAGCGCTATCGGGCGGCTACGGGAGATACGACGGCCACGGTGCTGCTCTCCACGGCCAACCCGTATAAATTCGCCACCGACGTGCTTTCCGCCTTTGAAAAGCCCGGCGCGGACGATTTTGAAAACGCCGCGCGCTTAAGCCGTATAACCGGCACGCAGCCGCCCGCCGCCTTGACGGGGCTGCTGCACAAGCCCGAACGCTTTACGGACGTGTGCGCGCTTGCCGATATGCAGCGGCGCGTGCTCGAGCCGGTTGCCCGGGGCTAGACTGGAAGCGAAGCATGGAAGACCGAACCCCCCAATCAAACAAGTTTCTTTTTGCCACCGTGCTCGTCATTACGGCGCTGCTTTCTTCTCTTTTGACCGCCGTGATCGTTCTGCGCCGCGCCGGAACGGAGGAGGAGAGCTTCGCTCCGCTGGTCGAGGCGTCCGGCATCATTGAGAAAAACTATTATTTCGCGGATCAAACGAGCGGGCAGGCGCGCGTCGAGGCCGCGCTGCGCGGCATGGTGGACAGCATTGGGGACGCGTACGCGCAATACATGACCGAGGAGGAGTATCGCGAGATGCTGGCGGCCGATTCGGGCGTGTATATCGGCATCGGCATTGTGGTGCTCACGCCGGATGAGCGCGGCTCGATGATCGACCGCGTATACGACGGCGGGCCCGCCTCGGAGGCCGGCGTGCACGCGGGGGACATCATTTTGTCTGTAAACGGCACGGCGGCTGCCGGCATGCCGTTTTCCGATATGCTCGCGCTCTTTTCGGAGGACGACGCAATCCCGGACACGCTCGTGCTTTTGCGCGGGGAAACGGAATTTACCGTGCAGCTTTACCGGCGGGAGGTGCATGTGCCCAAGGTGACGAGCGAAATGCTCGGAAATTCCGTGGGCTATATCCGCATCGAGGAGTTTACGGGGCAGGTGGCGTCTGAGTTTTCCACCGCGCTCGACGCGCTCTTTGCCGGAGGCATGCAAAAGCTCGTGCTCGACGTGCGCAACAACCCGGGCGGGGGCCTTACGGAGGTGCTGGACGTGACGGACAGCCTATTGCCCGCGGGGAGCCTGATTGCCACGCGCCGCTCGCGCACGGAGGAGGAAATGGTCTACAAGGCCAAGAAAGCGGGGGTTTCCCTGCCCATCGCCGTGCTGGTAAACGGCAACAGCGCTTCGGCAAGCGAGCTCTTTACGGGCGCGCTGCGCGACAACGGCATGGCCGTGGTGGTGGGGGAGAGAACCTTTGGCAAGGGCATTGTGCAGAGCTATTACCGCCTGAAAAATGGCGCGGGTTGGGTCAAGCTTACCTCTGACGCGTATTATACGCCCAGCGGCGTGTGCATCCAGGGCACGGGCATCGAGCCGGATGTGGCCGTGGCGCTTGCGGAGACGATGCAAACGACGACGGATCTGGCAAACCTCCCGCACGAGGACGACGCGCAGCTTCAGGCCGCGCTCGCCGCGCTGGAGAATCAATAAGGAGGGGACGACATGGAGCATTTTATCCGGGATATTTCGCTTGCGCCCACGGGGGAGAACAAAATTGAATGGGTGCGGCGCAACATGCCGCTTTTGCGCGCCATCGAGGCGCGCTTCGCGCTGGAAAAGCCCTTCGCGGGGCTCAAGGTGGCGCTGTCCATCCATTTGGAGGCCAAAACGGCCTATCTTTGCCGCGTGCTCGCGGCGGGCGGGGCGGAGATGCACGTAACGGGCAGCAATCCGCTCTCCACGCAGGACGACGTGGCGGCCGCGCTGGCTTCGGGCGGGCTGAACGTATACGCCCTCCACGGGTGCGACGCGGAAACCTACGAGGCGTGCATCGCGCGCGTCATCGAACCCGGGCCGGACATCGTCATCGACGATGGGGGAGATATCGTGAGCATGCTGCACAAGCGCTTTCCCGCGCAGGAAAAGCGCGTGCTCGGCGGCTGTGAGGAAACGACCACGGGCATTGTGCGCTTGCGCGCCATGGAGCGGGCGGGCGAGCTGCGCTTCCCTATGATCGATGTAAACGATGCGGACTGCAAACATCTCTTTGACAATCGCTACGGCACGGGCCAGTCCGTGTTCGACGGCATTGACCGCACGACCAACCTGATTATCGCGGGCAAGCGCGTGGTGGTTGCGGGCTATGGCTGGTGCGGCAAGGGCACGGCCATGCGCGCCAAGGGCCTTGGGGCGCGGGTGATCGTAACCGAGGTCGATCCCGTCAAGGCCATCGAGGCGCACATGGACGGCTTCGACGTGATGCCCATGCGCGAGGCGGCAAAGCTGGGCGATTTGTTTATCACCGTAACGGGCGATATCGGCGTGATCGACGAAAAGGACTTCCTTTTGATGATGGACGGCGCGCTTATGTGCAACGCGGGCCACTTCAACGTGGAGGTAAACGTGGCGCGGCTTGCGGAAATGGCCGTGGAAACACGCGAGATGAAGCCCAACATTACCGGCTACCGCCTCAAAGACGGCAGGTGGCTGTATGTGCTGGCCGAGGGGCGCCTCGTCAATTTGGCCTCGGGCGACGGGCATCCGGCGGAGATTATGGACATGAGCTTTGCCATTCAGGCGCTGTCGGCCGAGTATGTGGCGCACAAGCGCGGCGTGCTCGCGCCGGGGCTATATCCCGTGCCGCGCGAAATCGACGAGCGGGTCGCACGCGATAAGCTGGCTTTCCTGGGCCTGGGCATCGATACGCTCACCGAGGCGCAAAGGGCGTATCTGGATAGCTGGCAGGTATAAAATCCGAAAAACTGTTTACAAGGCGCGGATGCGCATGCTAAGATAAAGATTGGCTAAAACGGGTGTTTCCGTGCTGCGGGGACGCCATCGTGCAAATACGATTAGGGGGAAGCAAATGAAAAACTATACCGCAAAGGACATTCGCAACATCGGTATCTTCGGACATGGCGGCGAGGGCAAAACCTCGCTCACCGAGGCGATCCTCTACAACGCGGGCCTGTGCGAGCGGCTCGGCAAGGTGGAGAACGGCACGACCACGACGGACTTTGATCCCGAAGAGGTCAAACGCTCCATTTCCATCAACGCGGCGCTCGCGCCCTACGAGTGGAAGGACACCAAGGTCAACCTCATCGACGCGCCGGGCTTTTTCGATTTTTACGGCGAGGTAGCCGCCGCCATGGCGCTGTGCGACAGCGCGCTGATCGTGGTGGGCGCGGTCTCCGGCCCCGTCGTCGGCGCGGAAAAGGCCATGACCATGTGCGTCAAGCAGGGGAAGCCCCGCATGATGATCGTCAACCAAATGGACCGTGAAAACGCCAACTTTGAAAAGGTCATGGCAGCCATTTCCGAGAAGTTCGGCCCCTCCGTGGTTCCCATCCAGCTCCCCATTCTCGAAAGCGGCAAGTTTACGGGCTATGTGGACATCGTGCACATGACCGGCAAACGCTTCGACGGCAAGGGCGAAAAGGAAATCGCCATCCCCGCCGCGCTGGAGCAGGAGGCCCAGTCGCTTTACGAAAAGCTGACCGAGGCGGCCGCCGAGAGCGACGAAACGCTCATGGAGAAGTATTTTGAGGAGGGCGAGCTGAGCCGTGAGGAAATCATCGCAGGCTTGTCTGCGGGTGTGCGCGAGGGCATCGTGACCCCGGTGTGCTGCGTGGCGGCCGTGCCCAACATCGGCGTATACACGCTCATGGACAACATCCTCCATTATCTCCCCTCTGCGGATCAAGGCAAGATTCCCGCGGCCACCGATCCCAAAACAGGCGAGGCGGTCACGGTCGGGCGGGACGGCAAGTTCGCCGCGCAGGTCATCAAGACCGTGTCCGATCAGTTTGGCAAGTATTCCATCATCAAGGTCTATTCCGGCTCTGTGGACGTAAACACCGCGCCCTACAACGTCAACGCCGAAAAATCCGAAAAGCCCTCCGTGCCCTATATGCTTCGCGGCAAAAAGAGCGTCCAGGCGGACGTGCTGAACGCGGGCGATATCGGCGCGCTGGCCAAGCTCCAGTTCACCGCTACAGGCGATTCGCTCACCGATCCCTCCGCGCCGGTGCTGTTTGCGCCCATCGACTTCCCGCGCCCCTGCATCAACCTGGCCGTTTCCGCCAAGAAGCAGGGCGAGGAGGATAAGGTCATCGCGGGCCTCAACCGCATCAAGGAGGAGGACCCGACCATCCTCATCGAAAAGAATCCCGAAACAGGCGACGTGCTGATCTGCGGGCTGGGCGAAATGCATATCGATGTGGTGTGCGCGAAGCTGAAGAACAAGGCCAATGTCGAAGCGCAGTTGACCGACCCGCGCATCCCTTACCGCGAGACCATCCGCGCGATGGCGGAGGCCGAGGGCAAGCACAAGAAGCAAACGGGCGGCAGCGGTCAGTTTGGCGTTGTCCAAATGCGCTTCGAGCCCGCGGCCGAGGGCGTGGACTACGAGTTTGTTAACGCCATCGTGGGCGGCGTGGTTCCCAGAGAATATATCCCCGCCGTGGAAAAGGGCCTGAAGGAGGCCATGCAGAAGGGCGTGCTGGCGGGTTACCCCATGGTCGGCCTCAAGGCGACGCTCTACGACGGCAAGTATCACCCCGTGGATTCCAAGGAGGTGGCCTTTAAGTCCGCCGCGCGGCTCTCGTACAAGGCCGCCTGCGCAAAGGCCTCCCCGACGCTGATCGAGCCCATTTACCGCTACGATATTCTCGTTCCCTCCGAGTATGTGGGCGACGTGATCGGCGATCTCAACCGCCGCCGGGGCCGCATGCTGGGCATGAACCCGGTGGACGGCGGCACGGAGGTCGTGGCCGAAGCGCCCCTCGCGGAAATGTTCAAGTATGCCACCGACCTGCGCTCCATGACGCAGTCCCGCGGCTCGTTCAAATCGGAGTTTGTCCGCTATGAGGACGTGCCCGCAAACCTTGCGCAGAAGATCATCGAGCAGGCCAAGAAGGACGAGGAAGAAGAAGAATAACACAATACCCGAGGCGGGGCGCACAAACGCGCCCCGCTTTTTTTACACGGAGGCAAAGTTTGAAGGACACGTTCTTCAAACCCGTTCTGCGGCTTTTGCCGCATACGGACGGGCCACAATTCCAAACGCAATGTTCAAATTGCGTCAGAAAGGGCTGGTCATAAGCATGGAGCGGTTTGAGGCAAAAGCGGATGAAAAGGTCATCCGGCAAAAAAAGTTCACGCTTTGGATCTATATGGGCGCGTGCGCCGCGCTGGCCGTGAGCTGCGTAACGCGGTATCTGCGGGGCACGGAGGCGAGCGCAACCTATTACGCCGCGCTGGCGCTCCTCTTTGCGTTTATGCTGTATCAGTATTTCGCGCAGTTGGCGCTGCTCAAGCGCCTTAAGGCCGTTTCGCTTGTGCTGACGGAGGAAGGCGTATCCGGCTCGACCTTTGCCAACATTCTGCGCCGCGACGGCGCGCATCCAAACGGGGAAACGCTTTCGCTTCCCTGGGCCGAGGTCCGGCGCGTCGAGATTGGGCGCTTTGAGTACGCGCGCAAGCAGCCCGGCAAGGCGCTTGTGCTGGAAACGAGCGACAGACGCTATAACTTCCCGTCCATCGAGGACCCGGACGGGCTGGCAAAGCGCATCCGCGCGCGCATCGGGACGGAGGAATAGGCTCGCTTTCCTTCGAACGTTGCCGATGTGCGCGCGGACATTTGCGTACGGTTATTCGTATGCAACCAGCGTCGGATTGCCGATGAGTACATTGAGCGTGTAGTTGCTGCCCCTGCGCATGATCAGAGCAATGCGCAGCTTGTTCGCACCGGTGATATCCACGGCTTGCTCCAAAAACAGGTCGTCCGGGCCGAAGAAATCGGAATTATAGACCAGATTGTTGTCGGCAAAGATCTGCACGCAGGCCGTGCCGTCGTCGGTTCCGCTGTAGCGGCTGTCGGCCTGGTCTGTGCCCAGATCAAAGCGCAGCTCGTCGTATTCGCCGTTGAGCGTGTAGGAAACCATGCCGGAGGCTTCCGTGCCCTCGGCGGAGGAGCGGAAGGAATCGATGAACAAATACATGCCGATTCCCTTGGTGTAGATCGCGCCGTTGAGCTTGAACGCGCCCGAGGAACGGATTTGCGAACCGGGCTTCGCCCAGCCGCCTACCTCCCAAAGGTTATGGCTGATGGAGAGGTTTTCGTCCGCCGTAGGATAGCGGTCGCTCAGCGTCGCCTGCTTTGCGACCCTGCGCGGGGCCGGCGTTGGCGGCGCGGTGGGCGCGGGGGGCGCGGTGGGCGCCGGGGGCGAGGCGGGCTCGACCGGCGCCGGCTGTGCGCTCGGCTGGCTGTCCTTGAGCGAATCCAACTGCGCCTGCATCTCGGCCATCTGCGCGGAAAGCGCATCGTATTCCGCATCGGTGTGGCTGCTTTGCGGCTGACAGGCAGCCATCGCAAGCACGATGAGAGACGCGCACACGATACATAGGGCTCTTTTCGTCATAGCCATTTCCTCCAAAAATATTGTCATGCTATACGTCGATGGGAACGCCCCAGGGGGGGCGTTCGCCGACAAAACTATAGCATAGCCCGCCAGTGTTTGCAAGAAACGACAAAAAGAGACGTTGCCGCGCATCGCATGCGAACGCGGCGTTTTTCTCTCAAAAGAAAAGAATTATTCGCCTTCCTTATGAAAATACGCGTACACGGCCTCGGCGCTGCGCCTGTCCATGCCGTCCGCCGCAGCGAGCGTTTCCACGGAGGCGGCCTTGATGCCGTCGAGCGTGACAAAGGCGTCAAAGAGCGACCGCTTGCGCTTGGGACCGACGCCGGGAACCGCGTCGAGCAGGGAAAAGAGCGCGTTCTTTTGCCGCAGGCTGCGGTGATAGGTGATGGCGAAGCGGTGCGCCTCGTCGCGGATGCGCTCGAGCAGGTGCAGCGAGGCGCTGCTGCGCGGCAGGGCGAGCGGCTCCTCGCTGCCGGGCCGATAGATCAGCTCGTGCGATTCGGCAAGGCCGATGGCCGGGATGTATTCCAGCGAGAGCGAGGCAAGCACCTCGCAGGCCACGTTGAGCTGCGCCCGACCGCCGTCCACGATGAGCAGCTCGGGGAGCGTGGAAAAGCCCGAATCGCCCGAGAGCGCCTTTTCAAAGCGGCGCTCCAGCGTTTCGCGCATGGCCGCGCAGTCGTCTCCGCCCGTATCGGAGCGGACACGGAAGCGGCGGTAGGCCTTTTTGTCCGGCTGGCCGTCGGCAAAAACCACCATGGAGGACACGGTATCGCGCCCCTGAATGTGCGAATTGTCGAAGCATTCCATGCGCGAGGGCACGGTTTCAAGGCCCAATAGGCCGCTGAGCTCCGCAAGCGCACCCTCGCCGCGCTCCCACGCCCGTTTTTGCAGCGACGCGTCCTTTTCGAGCGCGTCGATGCAGTTGCGGTAGGCCAGCTCGCAAAGCTTTTTCTTATCGCCGCGCTGGGGCCGGTGCAAATCGATGCGCCGTCCCGCAATGCCGGAGAGCCACGCGGCAATCTCGTCCATATCCGGCACGTCCTGATACAAAAGAATCTCCGGCGCGATGCGCGCGGCTTCGGCGTAGTACTGCTTCAGGAACGCGCCCAGCACATCCCCGTCCGCCTCGTCCGCGCCCGCCGACATGCGGAAGCGCTCGGTGCCGATCACCTTGCCGTCGCGCACAAAGAGCGCGAATACCACGGCCGCTTCCCCCAGCCTGCCCAGCGCAAATACGTCGGACGCGCGCTTGGTTGCGGCGATGGCCGCCTGCTTTTCCGAAAGGCTCTCTACCGCGTGGATGCGGTCGCGCAGGGCGGCCGCGCGTTCGAATTGCAGCGCCTCCGCAGCCTCCTCCATCTCCCGGCGAAGGCCCGGCAGCACGGTTTCCGCGCGGCCCGAGAGAAAGCCCGCCACCTGCTCGAGCATGCGGTGGTACGTCTCGCGCGAAACGTTCCCCGAGCAGGGCGCGCAGCACTTGCCGAGATGATACATCAAACAAGGTCGCTCGCGCCTTGCGACGGCCTTTTTGATATCCTTTTTGCAGTGCCGGATGGGAAAATACTCCCGCACGGCCTGCATGCCGTCGCGCAGCAGCAGCGCGCTCAGGTAGGGCCCAAGATAGCGCGCCCCGTCGCCCCGCACGCGCCGCACCACCTCGACGCGCGGGAAATCCTGCTTAAAATCGATGCGCACATACGGAAAATGCTTGTCGTCCTTGAGCAGGATGTTGTATTTCGGCTTAAATTCCTTAATGAGATTGCATTCGAGCGTGAGCGCCTCGGCCTCGGAGCCCGTGCGGATCGTTTCAAAATCCGCCACATGCGCCACCATGGCGCTCACCTTTGCCGTATGGTTTTTCGACGACTGAAAATACTGCCGCACGCGGTTTTTGAGGGAGATGGCCTTTCCCACATAGATGACCGTGCCCTCCGCGTCATACATCTTATATACGCCGGGCGCGCCGGGAAGCAGCGCCAGCTTTTCGGAAATGAGCTGGTTCATGGCTGCCGGTGCGCCTCGTTCAGCACGCCAGCCTCCCGCAGCATGCGGTATAAAAGCGGCAGCGGCATGCCGATTACATTGAAATAATTGCCCTCGATTTCTTCAACGAACACGCCGCCCGGACCCTGCACGCCGTACGCGCCCGCCTTGTCAAGCGGCTCGCCCGTGGAAACGTACCAGTCGATCTCGCGCTCGCTCATTTCTGCGAAGCGCACGCGCGTTTGGCAGCAGCGCACATCCGTGCGGCCGTTTGTAAGGACTGCCACGCCTGTGTACACCGTGTGCGTTCGTCCCCGCATGCGCATGAGGTATGCCCTCGCGTTTTCCGGGGTGTGGGGCTTGCCAAGTATGCGGCCGTCGAGGTACACCACCGTGTCCGCGCCGATTACGCAATCGTGTGGATAGCGCGCCGCCACGGCCTCCGCTTTTTGCAGGGCAAGCGACGTGACCGTTTCCTCCGGCCCCGCGCCCGGCGGCGGGTTTTCCTCGAGATTGCTTGTGACAACGGTATAATCGAGTCCCATGAGCGCGAGCAGCTCCCGGCGGCGAGGCGATTCGGAGGCGAGGATGATGTTCATAGCCCCTCCGTGAGCAGGCACACGGGGCAGTGATCGCTGCCCGTAACGCCGGTTAGAATCTGGCTGTCCGCAATGTGCGGGCGCAGCCGCTCGGAGCAGAGAAAATAATCGATTCTCCAGCCCACGTCCCGCGCGCGCGAATTCATGCGGAAGCTCCACCACGAGTAGCGAACCGTATCCGGGTAAAGGCAGCGGAAGCTGTCGATAAAGCCAGCGGCGAGCAACTCGGTCATTTTGCCGCGTTCCTCGTCGGAAAAGCCCGCGCTGAAACGGTTCGTCTTGGGGTTTTTCAGGTCGATCTCCTCATGCGCCACGTTCATGTCCCCGCATACGATCACGGGCTTTTTCGTGTCGAGCCCCACAAGATACGCGCGGAACGCATCCTCCCACTCCATGCGGTAGGGGAGGCGGCGCAGCTCGTCCTGTGAATTGGGCGTGTATACGTCCACAAAGAAGAACCCGGGATATTCGAGGGTGATGACCCGCCCCTCGGTATCGTGCGCGGGGATGCCCAGACCGTAGGAAACGGAGAGCGGCGCCTCTTTGGCGAACACCGCCGTGCCGGAATAGCCCTTCTTTTCAGCGCTGTTCCAGTATTCGCGGTAGCCGGGCAGATCGATAACCGCCTGTCCCGGCTGCATTTTTGTTTCCTGCAGGGCGACGAGCGCCGCGTCGCTTTCGCGCACAAAATCGACAAAGCCCTTGCCAAGGCAGGCCCGCAGGCCGTTTACATTCCAAGAAAGCATCTTCATGCGGCCATTATAGCACAACGCGCGGAGAATGCGCTATGCCTGATTAAGCGGGCCGCTTCGCTTTCTTTGCCCTCAACAAAATATATTGCGCAAAGCCGCTGCGCCCCCCTTGACTTCTTTCCATATAGTCCTATAATGAACTTGAAAAGTGTTTCAAATGATACAGAAACGGAGAAGATGCTATGGCCCGCTCCCGCAAAACAACCGAGCATATCGCCGAGGCGCGGCAAAGCGCGCTTTTCGCGGGCCTTTCCGAGGCGGAAACGGCGGCGCTGCTGACGGGATGCGAGGATGGGCAAGAGCCGTACGTAGGGTATTTTAAGCCGGGCGCGCGCATATACGGGCCGGACGCGTACGAAAGGAGCCTGGGCATCCTGCTTTCGGGGCTCGCGGAGGTGGAAAAGCGGGGCAAGGACGGCCGCATGCTCATGAGCCTGCTTGGGCCGGGGGAGCTTCTCGGAGCGGCGGCGCTTTTTTCCGGGAGCACGCGCTATGTGGCGAATATCGTCGCGCGGAAGGCGACCTGGGCCATGCTTATTCCGGAGGACGCGCTTGTGCGAATGATGCGGGCGGATTTCCGCGTAACGGAGAATTACACGCGATACTTAACGGGCCGCATCCGCTTTCTCAGCCGCCGCATCGACGGCTTTGCCGAACATCTGCCCGAGGAAAGACTCTATCTGTTTCTTTCCGGCATGGCGCAGAGCGATGTGTGCACGCTGCGCTACCCGGTCACGGCCCTTGCAGACGCGCTCTGCATGAGCCGGCCCACCCTGTACCGCGCGTTTGGGAAGCTGAGCGAGCAGGGCCGTATCTTGCGCGAAGGAAACGTAATTCATTTGACTGGAGGAAAAAAAGAATGAAACGGAATCGAAGCATCATGTTCCGGCTGCTTGCGCTCGCGTTGGCGCTGGTTATGGCACTGCCGCTTGTCGGCGGCTGCGCGAAAAAGGCGGAACCTGCCGCGCCGCCGCGCGTGTTGAACGTCGCGGCGCTGAAAGGGCCCACGGGCATGGGCCTCGCCTACGTTATGCGGGAACGGCAAGAGGATTTTTCGGTGGCGCTCTACGACGCGCCGGACGGCGTAACGGCCAAGCTTATCAACGGCGAGGTGGATATTGCGGCGGTTCCCTTAAACCTTGCGAGCGTGCTGTACAACAAAACGCAGGGCGGGATCGTGATGCTTGGGGTTAACACCCTTGGCGTGCTGTATATCGTCGAGCAGGGTGACAGCGTGCGGAGCATGGCCGACCTTTCCGGCAAAACCATCTACGCCACCGGTCAGGGGAGCACGCCCGAATTTATCCTCAATGCTTTGCTCGCGCAATACGGCGTGACGGACGCAAAGGTTGAGTACGTGGGCGAGCACGCGGCGCTTGCGGCAATGGTCGCCTCCGGCGAGGCCAAGCTTGCCATGCTGCCGGAGCCGAATGTATCGAGCGTGCTGCTGAAAAACGAAAACGTGCGCGTGGCGCTCAACCTGACCGAAGCATGGGACGCGGTTTCCGACGCGGCGCTGGTGCAGGGCTGCTATGTGGCGCGCCGCTCCGTGTATGAGGCGGAGGGCGCGGCGGTGGACGCCTTTATCGAGGCGGCTGCGGACTCCGCAAGGCGCGTGAATTCCGAGGAGGGCGCGGCGGCGCTCATCGCGGAGCTTGGCATCGTCGGTTCCGAGGCGATTGCCAGAGCCGCCATCCCGCGCGCCAACATCGTATGCATGACCGGCGCGGATATGGAGAAAGCGGCCTCCGCCATGCTGCAAGTTCTGTATGCCGCAAATCCCGCGTCTGTGGGCGGCGCGCTGCCGGGCCGGGAGCTGTATGGAAACTAACCGGTCGGCCGGGAAACGCCTGGGCGCCCTTCGCCCGGCGAGAAGCCGCCTGGCGAAAGGGCTGCTCGCGGCGGCTTGCTGCCTTGCCTGCTGGTGGGCGGCAAGCCTCCTTGTGGGCCAGCCTCTGCTTTTGCCCTCCCCGTGGCAAACGCTCGCGCGCTTTGCAAAGGTGATCGCGCGGGGCGAAAGCTGGGCAAGCGCGGGCATGACGCTTGCGCGCGTTGTGGCGGGCTACGCGCTGGGCGTAGTAAGCGGCGTGCTGCTTGCGGCGCTTTCCGCGCGCTTTGCGCTGGCCGATACGCTGCTTGCGCCGCTGAAAAGCGTGGTCAAGGCTACGCCGGTCACGTCCATCATCCTGCTTGCGATTCTTTGGTTTCGCTCCGGCGCGGTGCCGGTGTTTATCGCCTTTCTCATGGTGCTGCCCCTGGTATGGACAAACGTGCTCGAGGGCGTGCGGAGTGTGGATGCGCGCTTGCTTGAAATGGCCCGCGTCTACCGCTTCTCCAAATGGAAAACGCTGTCCGCCGTCTACGCGCCGTCCGTCAAGCCGCCGTTTCTCGCGGCCTGCACCACCTCGCTCGGCTTTGCGTGGAAATCGGCCGTGGCCGCGGAGATACTGGCGCAGCCCAAGCTTTCCATCGGCTACCGGCTGTATCTTTCCAAGCTCACCATTGAAACGGAGGATCTCTTTGCCTGGACGCTGCTGGTCATCCTGCTTTCCGTGCTGCTGGAAAAGCTGCTGGTAAGCCTTATGCGGAGGTTCGGCCATGATTGAGCTTCTCGACCTGACCGTGCGTTACGGGGAAAAGCGCGTGCTGGACGGCTTGCGCGCCGCGCTCCCGGAGAGCGGGCTGATCACGGTGACGGGCCCCTCGGGCGCTGGCAAAACGACGCTGCTGCGCGTGCTCTGCGGCCTTACGAAGCCCTGCGCGGGAAGCGTGCGCGGGCTTGCCGGGCAAAAAATCAGCGTGGTGTTTCAAGAAGACAGGCTCTTGCCCTGGTACTCGGCGCTGGGTAACCTTGCGCTTTTTGCGCCGGAGCGCGCATGCCTCGACATGCTGGAGGAGCTTGGACTGAGCGGCGCGGCAAGGCTGCGCCCGGCGGAACTTTCGGGCGGGATGGCGCGGCGCGTGGCGATTGCCAGGGCGCTCTTGTTTGGCGGCGACGCGCTGCTGCTCGACGAGCCCTTTTCGGGTCTGGACGACGAAGCGAAAGCGCGCGCCGCGGATTTATTGCGGCGCGCGGCAAAGTTGATTGTGCTGGTGACCCACGACGAAGCGGAGGCGTCGCTCCTCACAAAGGGCGCGCCCGTTACGAAGCTTACCGCAGAAAGCACGCGGCTGGCGTTTGTGCACGCCCCGCTGGGCTGATTACTTGACGATATACAGCACGCCGATGCAATTCGGCCCGCAGTGGGAGCCGATGGTGCAGCTTGCGCGCGTCACGTGCGCCTCCGCAAAGGGTTGCAGCCGCAGCACCAGCGCCCTCACTTCCTCCACGAGGGCGGGTTCCATGGTGGAATAGGTGATAAACACCCGGTCAAGGACGATATCCGAGCGATCCTTGAGCTGCTCCTCCACATATTTCATCACGACCCGCGAAAACTTGCCGGAATACTTTTTGCCGACCACCATGCCGCCCTGCTGATCGTTCTTCACCTCAATGCTGGGCTTGATCTGCAAAAGATTCGCGCCAAAGCTCGCCAGCGCCGAGCAGCGGCCGCCCGCGTGCAAAAATTCCAGCGTGTCGAGCACAAAGCTCGCCCGCGTGCGCGGCGCGAGCGCCGAAATCTCCTCGCAAAGCCGCGCAAAATCCATGCCCTGCGCAATGCGCTCGCCGGCCTCGCAGACAAGATGCCCAAAGCCCGTGGACAGGCTGCACGAATCGATTACGCACACATTCTCACCCAGCGCCGCCGCAGCGAGCTTCGCGTTCTGGCAGGAGCAGGAGAGCCCCGAGCCGAGCGAAATATGCAGCACTTTTTTCCCCGCCTCGACCCAGGGCCGGAAGTAGCTTGCATACTCCTCGGGGTTGATGGCCGCCGTCTTGGGCAGCACGTGCTTGTCCCAATACGCCTGATAAATCTGATCCACCATAATGTCCTTGCCGTCGGTGTATTGCTTGCCGTCGAGGAGAATATGGAGTGGATAGAGGGAAACGGAATAGCGCGCCTGCAGCGCCTCGCCAATATCGCAGGGCGTGTCCGCGCTGAGGATAATATTGTGACGGCTCATGCGGTCGGTCACTTCCTTTCCAGTGATAGCTGTTTTCTTGACAGCTATTCTATCAGTCGCGGCGCTTCCCGTCAAATCGGAGCCGAAAAACACACCCCCTTCGCGCGAAGCAGACGAATTGTGACAATCCTGTAGCGGCCGTGCGGGAACGCTTGATTTTGGCAAACAAGCGTACTATAGTATCGTTAGCACTCAACAAAAGCGAGTGCTAACAACAACGATATTTGCACGGAGGCGTTAGGCATGGCAAAGAAGCAATTTAAGGCGGAATCCAAGCGACTTTTGGACCTGATGATCAATTCCATCTATACGCATAAGGAAATTTTCCTGCGCGAGCTGATCTCCAACGCAAGCGACGCAATCGACAAGCTCTATTTCCGCTCCCTTACGGACGCGGGCGTGGGCAAAGGCCGGGACGATTTTGAAATCCGCGTCACCTGCGACAAGGCCGCGCGGACGCTGACCGTCAGCGACAACGGCTGCGGCATGAAAAAGGACGAGCTGGAGAGCAATCTGGGAACCATCGCAAAGAGCGGCACCCTTGCCTTCCGCGAGGAAAACGACACGCAAAAGCGCGACGACGTGGACATCATCGGCCAATTCGGCGTGGGCTTTTATTCGGCGTTCATGGTGGCAAAGAGCATCGCGGTCGTGTCCCGCGCCTATGGAAGCGACGAGGCGTACGTGTGGGAATCCGAGGGCTGCGACGGCTATACCGTGCGAACGGGCGAGCGCGCCGGCTGCGGCACGGACGTGATTTTAACCCTCAAGGACAACGCCGACGAGGAGGATTACGACCGCTTTTTGTCAAGCTACACGATCTCAAGCCTCGTGAAGAAGTATTCCGATTATATCCGCTGCCCCATCCGCATGATGACGGAGCATTCGCGCCTGAAGGAGGGCAGCAAGGACGAATACGAAACCTATTACGAGGATGAAACGCTCAACAGCATGGTTCCCCTCTGGCGCAGGAAAAAGAGCGAGATCACCCAAGAGGAGTACCATTCGTTCTACAAGGATAAGTTCCACGATTTTGAGGACCCGCTCCTGACCATCCACACCGAGGCGGAGGGCGTGGTGTCCTATCAGGCGCTGCTCTTTATCCCCAAAAAGCCTCCGTACGATTTTTACTCCAAGGAGTATCAGCGCGGCTTGCAGCTTTATACCAGCGGCGTGATGATCATGGACAAGTGCGAGGATCTGCTCCCCGATTATTTCGGCTTTGTGCGGGGCCTTGTGGATTCGGCCGATCTTTCGCTCAACATTTCCCGGGAGATGCTCCAGCATGACCGGCAGCTTAAGACCATCGCGCAGAACCTGAAAAAGAAGATCAAGGCGGAGCTCCTCAAGCTTCTGCAAAAAGATCGCGAGTCCTTCGACGCGTTCTTTACGAGCTTCGGCCTCACGCTCAAATACGGCCTGTATGCGGGCTACGGCATGAATCGCGAGCTGCTGGAGGATCTGGTGCTGTTCCATTCGGCGGCGCAGGACAAGCGCGTGACCTTGCAGGAATATGTGGACGCCATGCCCGAGGGGCAAAAGGCCATCTACTATGCCTGCGGCGACAGCGTGGAGCGCATCAAAAAGCTTCCGCAAGCCGAGCTGGTGCGCAGCAAGGGCTTCGACGTGCTGTGCATGACCGACGACGTGGACGAATTTGCCGTCAAGATGATGGATAGGTATAAAGAAAAGCCTTTTAAGTCCGTGGCGGATCACGATCTGGACATTGCCAGCGACGAGGAAAAGGCGGCGGCCGAGGAAAGAAAGAAGCAGAGCGAGGCCCTGTTAACGGACCTGACCGAGGCGCTTTCCGGCAAGGTCAAGGAGGTGCGGCTTTCCGACCGCTTAATCAGCTCGCCCGTGTGCCTCACAAGCGAGGGCCCGCTTTCCATCGAGATGGAGAAGGTGCTCAGCGCCATGCCCGCCGGCCGCGGCGAGGACGAGATCAAGGCCGAGCGCATATTGGAAATCAACCCCAAGCACCCGGTGTTTGCCGCCTTGCAGGCGCTGGGAACGGAGGATGAGCGCGTGGCACGCTATGCAAGGCTCCTGTACGATCAGGCGCTGCTCATCGAGGGCTTGCCCATCGAGGACCCGGTGGCCTTCTCCAACAGCGTTTGCGAGCTTATGAAATAAGGTGCATTTTGTTCAGGCGAAGGGGCTGCTCTCCGCGCACAACGGGATGAATCTCTATCGGGGCTGTACCCACGGGTGCATCTATTGCGATTCGCGGAGCCGCTGCTATCATATCGAGCACGCCTTCGAGGACGTGGAGGTGAAGCAAAACGCCCCCGCGCTCCTCGAGGACGCGCTTTCGCGCAAGCGCCGCCCGTGCATGATCGGCACGGGCTCCATGTGCGACCCGTACCTGCCGCTCGAAATGGAGCTGGGGCTTACGCGCAAATGCCTCGAGATCATCGAAAGCCGAGGCTTTGGCGCGGCGGTGCTTACCAAATCCGACCGCGTTTTGCGCGACACGGCGCTCCTTGCGCGCGTCAACGAGCGCGCAAAGTGCGTGGTGCAGATGACCCTAACCACGCTCGATCCGGCGCTTTGCGCCGTCCTTGAACCCAACGTGTGCAATACTCAGGCGCGCTTTGCGGCGCTTATGCGCCTGAAGGCGGCGGGCGTGCCGACGGTCGTGTGGCTGGGGCCGCTCCTGCCCTTTCTCAACGATACGGAGGAGAATCTGCGGGGCGTGCTGACGCTCTGCCTGGAAGCGGGCGTAAGGGGCGTCCTGTGCTTTGGCGCCGGCCTTACGCTCCGCGACGGCAATCGGGAATACTTTTACGAAAAGCTCGACGCGCATTTTCCGGGCCTGAAGCGGCGCTACCAAGAGAAATACGGCTATGCCTATGAGGTAACAAGCCAGCAAAACACGCGGCTCATGCGCATTTTTCACGACCTATGCGAAAAACGGGGCGTACTGCACACGCCCGAGCAGGTCTTTTCTTATCTGAATGAATTTCCGGACAGGGAACCGAGGCTGTTTTAGCCGTCCGCCTGCTCCCGCCGCGTTTTCGCATCCCGCGCGAGCGCCCGCTTGTGCGCGGCCTTCGCCTCATACATACGGGTGTCCGCCTCCAAAATGAACGCGTCCACAGATTGACCGTTTTTGGCATCGAACACGGAGTATCCAATGCTTAGGACGATGGCATAGGGCATTTTGCCGGAGGCGTTGAAGGCGCGAACGCGCGCTTCGATATCGGCGATGGTTTCCAAAAGCCCGGCTTCGTCGTCGCGCAGGCAAAGCAGGGCAAATTCATCGCCGCCGATGCGGGCCAGAAAATCGTTCCGGCTGGCGCAGGCGCGTTTGAGCAATTCCGCAATGTGAATCAGCGCGCCGTCGCCCGCGGCGTGCCCATAGGTAGCGTTGACAGCCTTAAAGTCGTCCGCGTCGATCATGATGGCAAAGAGCCGGCCGGAGGACTTCGCTTTGGATATCCAATCGAGATATTTGTCGAAGCGCCTGCGGTTATTCAGGCCCGTAAGCGCGTCGGTGGAAATCTGCTGGTTCTGCACGTAGATGTAGATCATGACGGCCGAAATGACCGTGCAAACCCACACAAGCGAAAGCCCGTAAAAGAAGCCCTGCAAAAGCCCGCCCAAAAAGGGCGCGAGCATGTACATGGCGAGAATATAGCATTCGCGCTTTTCCGTGCGCGCATCCGTCTTTTTGGCGCGCACGAGGGCGAGCACGCCGCCGATGACGACGTAGGAAAGCGAAAGCACGTTCACCGGCCAGAACCACGGCCCGCGATGATAAACGTTGGCTTCGTCCACAAAAAAGACGCCCCCCGTCAGGGGTGAGGTGAGCGCCAGGACAATGCAGAGCATCATGGGAAAACTATACAGCAGCATGCGCTTGCGCAAGGCCGGCTCGTTTCCGTACAGCTTGTAATCGCAATAGACAATCCACGCGTAGCAGACTAGAACGCTCGCAAGATAATAGCAGGTTGAAAGCAGGAAATTTAGATTGCGCGCATACGCGAACTGCTTGCCGTCGATAAGCCACATGCCGGTGTCGAACGCGAGCACGAGCATAATGGAGATGAGCAAATAATCGAACAGCTTTTCATCGAGCGGCATGGAGCGCGACTGCTTGCGGCTGAAAAACAGCAGCAGAAGAATGACGATAGCGAATAAATTGATTTCCGTATAGAGCAAAGAGGCCAACGCCATGCCTCCTCCTTCCGCATCGCCGCGTCCCAAGCCCGCAGGGGGGGACGGCCTCGCGTTACGCGCTCAGCGCGCGCAGCGCTTCCTCGCGGCGTGCCTTTTGCACAAAAATTTGATACACATAACCCACATCCCCGGTATACCTGTTGACGGGAACGGTGCTGTTGAACTGGATGGTTGCGGCCGCGTCCGTGCGTTGCAGCACGCCCGGGCGGCTTTTGACGGTGTTGCAGATATAGGGAATGCCCGCCGCTTTCAGCGCTTCCTCGGCCTTGGCGCGCGCCTCGGCGGAGGTATCGGTAAACACGGGCTTGCCGTAGCGCATGCGGTGAAACAGCCCCTCTTCGCCGGAAACGAGCGGAATGAGAGCGATAACGGCTAGCAGCGCGACCACGCCGGAGAGAACCCAGGACCACGACATTGTACGTTCAGCCTCCTTTATATCGCTTTCGGCTATTCTGAAAAGAAGCGTACCAGAAACACCCCTCTTGCGCGCCGCACAACAGGACGCCATATATAGCTTAGCAGTTTCCAAGGGGGGTGTCAACGCCCGCGACCCAGGATCATAGCAGGCTTAGCGCAGCGCGCTCTCCCGATACGCGCCCATGCCGATCATGGCAAGGAGCGAGGGAATATTGCGCACCGCGTCGCGGTCGTGCTCCTTGATATCCTCGGGAAGCGACGCATAGGGCGCCATATAGGGGCTGGTTTTCAGCTCGGAATCGCGTTTTTCCCCGTATACCCAGCCAGCCTCCGCGCGCTCGTCTACCCAGTCGTCATGCTCCCGGGCGGCGAGAAATTCCAACTCCTCATGGGTAAAGGCCATCACCGGCTGCGTTGTGCCCGAAAGGGGCAGCATGCGGCAGGAAACGAGCGCAAGCTTACCCGCTATGGCGCAGGCCTGGCGCAGATTGGCATATTTCAGCGCGTCCGGCAAATCGGCAAAGTATGGGTAGGCAAGGGGCCGGTCAGGGAAACGCTCGAGCTGCTTTTTGTTGACATCGGCATGGATGGCGTAGGCGAGCTTTTCGAGGGTTTCAAGCTGCGGCCGCGCGCGCAGACCGCCGCGCCCTTTGGCGCGGAAGGGGAGCGGCCCGTCGGCTTCGAGGGGCTCGCAGCCCACGGTAAGCCCGGCCGGAAAGAGCGCGGCAATATCGAGCAGGCCGTAAAAAAGCGCTTCCTTTTCCGCCGAGAGCACCGAGGGCAGCGCCGGGCGGCGCGCAAGGAAGGTGATCGACAGGCGACCATTCGTAATTTCGAGGCTGCACGCGCTGGCTCGGGCCCTGCCGCTATCGCTTAGGCCGCGCGCGTCGCGGTTCCATTCCTGCAATTCGTCGCAGAGAAGGAGCAGGTACGCGATGGGATGGCGTGCCGGGGAGAGGGGCGGCAGCGAAAACGGCGGCTTTTGCAGCACGCCTTTATAATAGCTGTGCAGCAGAATCGCGCTTGCGCTGTCCAGCACGGGCCCGAAAAAGCATTCGGGCCGGCAGCCGGAGGCCTGGATGAGGTAGCCGTACCATTTCAGCACGAGGATGGCGCTGAAAAGGCCGTGATCCACAAAGCCGAAGCGCGCCATCGCGTGGAGAAAGCCGTCGAGCGCGTTTTTGACGGCCTTGAGCTCCATGCCGAGGGTGAGCGAAAGCTTGTGCGAAAGCAGATCGACGGGCTTAAGCAGATCGATATAGACGCAACTGTCGTAGCGCTCGTAATAGCAGCGGGTGAATTCCCTTTTGCGCTGCACCTCGGCAATGGCATTGAGCGCGCCGAGGTTTTCGAACGCGAGCTGCGGGCGAAGTTTGCTTTCGTCGCCCTCCGCGTCCGAGGCAAGGGACAGAAAGCGGTTGAGCTGCCCAGTCAGGCTTTCCGGCGGGCAGCCAACGTCGTGCAGCAGGGACGCGAGGCCCCAGCGATAGAAAAACTCCTCGTGGCGCGTGGCATACGCGCAGGCAAAATCCGCTTTTTCGAGCGCATATTTGGAAAAGGCCGTGCGGCAGCGGTCGTTGCGATTATACACGCAAAGTCCCAACACAAATACGTTTACGGAATGGATGCAGGGAACGCGCCCGCAGCCGGCAAGGGGCGCGGACGCCTCTTCGTAACCGCGGAGCATGTCGAGGATATCGGCGCATGCGTCGGCCTTTTCCCCAAGAACGACGCGGTAGCTGTCAAAAAAGCTCCTGTATACCTCGAGGGCGTTTTCCTCGGTTTCGTTTTTGAGAAAACGAAGCACGGCCTGCCGCAAAAACAGCTTGTAGCAGTGCCCGTTGTATACGTCCTCGTAGATTTCAAGCTCATCAAAAAAAGCGCCTGCATAGCGCGCGAGCTCGTTCATCACCCGGTTCCCTCCGCATGCGTATTATGCATAAAAATTATAGCACGCTTTGCCTGCCGAAATGATGAACAGCCTGTAAACGTCGGGAAAGAAGGTCAAAATTGCGCGAATACAGAAAGCGGGACGCGACGCTTTGCGCGCGCCGCGTCCCGGACAGGGCGAAAAGAGCAAGCGGGATTATCTTCTCACAATGCGGTAATACAGCTTGGCCGTGAGCCGGTAGACAAAGAGGTACAGCAGCGCAAACGCCAGGCATACGCCGCCGATGCAGCCAAGCACCATGCCCCAATCGGACAGCTCGAAGGTGCGCAGCATACGCGTCATGATGCGGCTTGCGAACACCATGTGCAGCATCGTCATGCCAAGGGGGATAAAGAACACCCACAGCACCTGCGCATTGATGGTCTGCCGCACCTGCGCGTCGTCCATGCCCACCTTTTGCAGGATTTCGAACTGCGCCTTGTCCTCGTAGCCCTCGGTGATCTGCTTAAAGTAGATGATGAGCACCGTGACCGCGAGAAAGAGCACTCCAAAGAAAGCGCCCAGGAAAAGCAGCCCGCCATACACCCCGTAGCCGTCCTCGCGCGCCTCAAACACGTCGCCTACGCTGAAGCTTTCCGCATCCGGGAAGCCGGCCCAGTACAATTTGCGCACGCCGTCCATGAACGCGAGGCAATCGGCCTGCTCGCCCTCCACGTCGAAGCGCATGCCGCCGTCGAAGTAAACGAGGTTGGGCATATCGATCCACTCCGCGTAGTCATACACGTAATTGTTGCGCGCAAAGGTGCTTTCCACGGGGCCGCCGTAAATGAGCTTGCTCTTGTCCGCAGAAAGCGTCACGTTGTAATCCGCCGCGAGCGAAACGAGGTCGCGGTCGAACTGGCGGAGCGCTTCGGGCGCGTGCCCGTCCTTCATCCATATGCTCACATCGTAGGGGTACATGGCCGTGAGCATCTCCTCCTGCCCAAGATAGAGCGCGAGCGTGCCGGACACGGTCACCACCAGCATGGTGGAAAGGATGCAGATGGTGGCAAGCGAACGGGCGTTTTGCCGCATGCGCTGGAACATGCCGCCAATGGCGATAAAGTTGCGCGGCCGGTAGTAGATGCGCTTGCTTTGCCGCAGCAGCCGGAGCGTAACGATGCTGCCCGCGGAAAAGAGCGTGTGCGTGCCGAAGATGACGAGGATGACCAGCAGGAAGAATACGCCGATTGCCACGCCGGGGTTATCGATCGTCCACGCGTAATAGTAGGCGGCGGCAAGCGCGAGCGCGCCCGCGACGGCCAGCGGCCATATGAGCTTACTGTCCTTTTCACCCTTGCGCTGGCTGCGCATGAGCTCCATGGGGCTGGAGATGCGCACTTGGCGGAGGTTGAACAGCGAGGTGCATGCAAACACCGCGAAAAAGAGCAGGCCCGTAATCAGGAACGCGTTGGGTGAAAGGGCAAAACGACTGTTGGGCACGGCGCGAATGAGCTTGAGCAGCAGCAGGAAAAGCAGCCTTCCGAAGACCAGCGCGAGCACCACGCCAAGCAGCACGCCCAAGCCAAGCGTAATGGCGTTTTCCCATATGAGCACGCGGCCGATGTGCCGCCGGTTCAGCCCCAGCACGCCGTAGAGGCCGAATTCCTTTTTGCGGCGGCCGATGAGGAAATTATTGATGTACGCCATAAAGCAGAAGGCGAATATGGCGAACACGACCAGCCCGAAGGCGAAGATCGTGGCGGCGGTCGCGCCCGAGGGCACGTTGGTAAGGCCTTCGGAAAAAAGCAGGCCGCCGATGAGCAGGAACACGCCGGAGATCACGGCCGTGGCGAGGATGTAGGGCAGAAAGGTCTTGCGCCCGCGCCGCACATTGCCCACGGCGAGCCGGAGATAGAACGCCTTAGCCAACGTCCCCACCCCCGTCTGTGAGGAGCGAGAGATTCGCGACGATGCGGTCGAAGAACGCGCGGTCGCTGTCTGCGCCCCGGTAGATCTGGGTGAAGATTTCGCCGTCGCGGATAAAGAGCACGCGCGAGGCGTGGCTTGCGGCAAACGCGCTGTGCGTTACCATGAGGATGGTCTTGCCGCTGGCGTTGAGCTGCTTGAAGTTGCTAAGCAGGCTTGCCGAGGCCTTGGAATCCAGCGCGCCGGTGGGCTCGTCCGCCAGGATGATGCGCGGATTGGTGATGACCGCCCGTGCGACCGCCGCGCGCTGCTTTTCGCCGCCGGAAACCTCGTAGGGGAATTTGTGCAGCAGCGCCTCAATGCCCAGCATGCCCGCGATGGGCGCGATGCGCTGCTCCATTTCGGCCACTGGCGTTTGTGAAAGCACGAGCGGCAAAAGGATATTGTCCTTGAGCGAAAAGCTGTCGAGCAGATTAAAATCCTGGAATACAAAGCCGAGCTGCGCGCGCCGGAAGGCGGATAGATCCTTATCCCGGATGGATGAAAAGCGCGTGCCCTCGAGCAGCACCTCGCCCTCGGTGGGCTTGTCGAGCGAGGCGAGAATATTCAGCAGCGTCGTTTTGCCGCTGCCGGAGGGGCCCATGATGGAGAGAAACTCGCCCTTTTCCACCGAAAAGCAAATGTTGCGCAGCGCCGTGTACTGAGTCATGCCGCGCTTGGTGTTGTATACCTTGGTCAGGTTTTCGACCCGCAGAAGTTCCATTGTCTTCCTCCGTTAGCTTGATACGCATGATTTTACGGCGGAAAAGCGCCCACAACCATGGCCGCGGCGAACAAAAAGGGCGGCGAAGCTTACAAATTTGTCACTCAAAGAACGCGGGCGCGTCCTGCGGGAGCACAAGCTCGGCCACCGTGCCCTCGCCCAGCGCGGAGGTTACGCGGATGCCGATGCGCAGCGCGGTGGCGGCCTTTTTGGCCAGGTAGAGCCCAATGCCCGAGGCGCGGTTATCCAGCCTTCCGTTAAAGCCCGTGTAGCCCTTTTCAAAGATGCGCGGCAGATCCTCGGGCCGGATGCCGATGCCCGTATCCTTCACGGCCAGCCCCCTTTCCGTGCCGTAAACGGATACGCTGCCCCTGCGCGTATATTTGATGGCGTTGGAGAGCAATTGCTCAAAAATGAAGGAAAGCCAGCGTTTGTCGGAAAACACGGTGCAGTTGCTTTTCTCGATGTGTACGGGGAGTTTTTGATAGACGAACAGCACGCCGAACTTTTTTACGCACTCGGACACGATTTCATCCAGCGCGCAGGCTTCGATTACAAGATCGGAGGCGATATCCGTAAGCTTTGCGTAGCGCAGCGCAAGGTCGGCGTAGCGCTCGATTTTAAACAGCTCCTGTGCAATCACGCCCGCGTTTTCATCCCGACTGCTTGCCAGCACCAGCCGCATGGCGGCGATGGGGGTCTTGATTTGATGCACCCAGAGCGTATAGTAGGTGAGCGAATCGTGCATGTCCGCGCGGCAGCGGCGCTTCCAGGCGTCCCGGTCGTCTGAAACGGCGGAAAGCAGCGCCGCGTAGCCCCGCTCCACATCATTGCCCGGCTCGGGCAGGCGCTGCGCGCAGGTGTCGAGCTGATCGGTCAGCATGCACAAAAGCTGCAGCCTGCGGAAATACATCGTTGCATCCCCGAAAAGAAAGAGCAGGCAAAAAAAGCAGATGAGCCCCGCCGTATAGCGCGCGTAGAGCATGTCCTGCCCGCCAAGATAGGGCACGAGCAGCGCCAGCCCCGCCGAAACGGCGGCGAACACAAGAAAGGAAAGCCGGTATCGCAGATAGGAAAAGAGCCTTTTAACAGGCCGCATGCTATTCATGGACGGCGTAGCCTTGGTTTTTATGCGTTACGATGCAGCCAATCAGCCCCGCGCCCTCCAGCGTTTTGCGCAGGCGGTTGACGTTGACGGTGAGCGTATTGTCGTCGATAAACGCGTCGCTGTCCCAGAGCGCGAGCATGAGCTGCTCGCGGGATACGATCTGCGCTTTGTTTTGCAGGAGAAGCTGCAAGATGCGCGCCTCGTTGCGCGTGAGCGGCACGCGGCTTTCGCCCCGCACGAGGCAGAGCCCCGCCGCGTCGAGCCTTGCGCCGCGGAGCGTGAAGGCGGGCTGCGCCTCGTAGGCGTACGCCCTCCGCAGCATGGCCTGCACCTTGGCGACCAGCACCTCCATGGACACGGGCTTGGCAAGATAATCGTCGCCGCCCATATTGACCGCCATCACGATATCCATGCTGTCCGCGCGCGAGGAGAGGAAGACGATGGGCGCTTTGGAGCGCTTGCGCAGCTCCGCGCACCAGTAAAACCCGTTAAAAAAGGGCAGCGAAAGATCCATAAGCACAAGCTGCGGCGCGAAGCGCTCAAATTCGCCCGTGACATCGGCAAAATCCGAAACGCAGCGCGCCTCGTATCCCCAGCGGGTCAGCGATTCGGCTATGTGCGAGGCGATAATCGCGTCGTCCTCGACGATGAGTATCCTGTCCATGCGTCCAGTGTATCAATTTTGCGCGGGTTATGCAAGACGCGCCGCGCCGGCAGGTCAATCCTGATAGCAACCCTTCAGAAAGCCTACAGAAAGCGCGCGGAAAATGCGCGGGCTCTCTTGCCGCCGGCGCGCGGCTATGCTATACTGCTTAACTGAAAGATTATGGAGGCGAAGCGCGGCCCTTGCCGCGCGCGCATAGGAATAGGAGGAGAAATAGAACATGCAGTATTCCCGCGATGTGGAAGAAATGGTCTGCGTCAAAAAGGGCGCGGCACATGACCCGGCTCCCATCCCCGAGGAGGGCAAATGGGTTAAGGCAAAAGAGATTCGCGATATTTCCGGCCTGACCCACGGCGTAGGCTGGTGCGCCCCGCAGCAGGGCGCGTGCAAGCTCACGCTCAACATCAAGGAGGGCGTAATCGAGGAGGCGCTGGTTGAAACGCTGGGCTGCTCCGGCATGACGCACTCCGCGGCCATGGCGGCGGAGATATTGCCGGGCAAAACGATTCTCGAGGCGCTCAACTCCGACCTCGTGTGCGACGCGATCAACACGGCCATGCGGGAGCTGTTCTTGCAGATCGTCTACGGCCGCTCGCAAAGCGCCTTTTCCGACGACGGCCTGCCCGTGGGCGGCGGTCTGGAGGATCTCGGCAAGGGCCTTCGCTCGCAGATCGGCACCATGTACGGCACCAAGGTCAAGGGGCCGCGCTATCTCGAAATGGCGGAGGGCTACGTGCTCAAGATCGGCCTGGACGAGGGCGGCGAGATCATCGGCTACCAGTTCGTAAGCCTTGGCAAGATGATGGACGCCATCAAAAAGGGCATGGACCCGAAAGAAGCCTACGAAAAGAACATCGGCACCTATGGCAGATTCGCAGAAGCTGCAAAGGTCATCGACCCGCGGAAGGAATAATGGAGGTGCGATATGATCACATTTGAAGGGTACGAAAGAAGAATCAACCAAATCACCCGTGCGCTGAACGAATACGGCATCAAGGACATCGAAGAAGCCAAAGCGATTTGCGATCAGGCGGGCGTCGATGCGTACGGCATCACCAAGAGCATCCAGCCCATCGCATTCGAGAATGCCGGTTGGGCTTACACCGTCGGCGCGGCAATCGCGCTGAAGAAGGGCGTCAAGACCGCCGCCGAAGCCGCCGAGCGCATCGGCATCGGTCTGCAGTCGTTCTGCATCCCCGGTTCGGTTGCCGATCAGCGTCAAGTCGGACGCGGCCATGGCAATTTGGGTGCGATGCTCCTGCGTGAAGAAACGGGCTGCTTCGCATTCTTGGCAGGGCATGAGTCCTTTGCCGCGGCAGAAGGCGCCATCGGCATTGCACGGACGGCAAACAAAGTCCGCACCAAGCCCCTGCAGGTCATTTTGAACGGTCTTGGCAAGG
>CAZWSI010000008.1:19748-84988 GCA_964636405.1 uncultured Oscillospiraceae bacterium | reverse complement strand
ACGTGGACGTGTCCATCACGGGCAACTCCACCAACCCCACCCGCTTCCAGCACCCCGTGGCCGGCACCTACAAAAAATGGTGCATTGAAAACGGCAAGAAGTATTTCTCCGTCGCCTCCGGCGGCGGCACGGGCCGCACCCTGCATCCCGACAACATGGCGGCTGGCCCGGCCTCCTACGGCCTGACCGACACCATGGGCCGCATGCACTCCGACGCGCAGTTTGCGGGTTCCTCGTCGGTTCCCGCGCACGTGGAGATGATGGGCCTCATCGGCATGGGCAACAACCCCATGGTCGGCGCGACGGTGGCCGTGGCGGTCGCCATCGAGCAGGCTGTTTCCAAGAAATAAGAGCGCCAAAACCGCGGCGGCCGGACGGTTTAGATCGCCCGGTCGCCGTCTCTTTTTTCGGCGCGAAAGGGAGCGTTATGAACGATTTGCGCATTCGCCGCCTGGCCCTCGCAGGGCTGCTCGCGGCCGCCGTTATCCTGTTAACCACGCTTATGTCTATCCCCATGCCCAGCGGCCACGGCTTTATCAACCTTGGCGACGCGGGCGTGCTGCTCGCGGCCCTTGTGCTTGGCGGCGGCTGGGGCGCGCTCTGCGGAGGTCTGGCCAGCGCCCTTTCAGACGTGCTGCTGGGCTTTACCGTGTACGCGCCCGCCACGCTCGTGATCAAGGGGTGCACGGCGCTGCTTGCTGGCGCGCTTTACGCGCGCAAAAGGAGCGCCGCGCTCGCTTTTTTCCCGGCGGCGCTGCTCGTGCCGGCCGGCTACTTTTTATACGAGGCGCTTTTGTACGGAGTATCCGCAGCCGCGCTCAACGTGCCGCTCAACCTTGTCCAGTGCCTTGCGGGCGCGCTGCTTGCGCAGGCCGTCGCGCTGGTGCTGCAAAAAACAAAAATTGTGAAATGAGAAAAGTCTGTTATAATAAACCAAATACATTGCTTTCAAATCTATGAAGACGGATGGAGGGATTCCATGAATCGGGATCAACAGGTTGTCACCGCCATGCGCGTTATCGCGGCTGAGGCGATTCAGAAGGCGAACACAGGGCATCCGGGCATGGCCATCGGCAGCGCGCCCGCAGCGTTTACGCTCTTTAAACACATGCGCCACAATCCGAAAAATCCGCTCTGGCCGGGCCGCGACCGCTTTGTGCTGTCGAGCGGCCACGCGTCCATGCTGCAGTACACGCTGCTGCACTTTTTCAACTACGGCCTGCCCATGTCGGAGCTTGCCAACTTCCGACAGCTCGGCAGCTTGACCCCGGGCCATCCCGAGCACGGCCACACGGTGGGCGTGGAAGCGTCCACGGGCCCGCTGGGGCAGGGGTTTGGCATGGCGGTCGGCATGGCCATGGCGGAGGCGCATCAGGCGGCTGTTTTTAACCGCCCGGGCTATAACGTGATTGATAATCACACCTATGTACTCATGGGCGACGGCTGCATGATGGAGGGGGCGACGGCCGAGGCCGCGTCGCTTGCGGGCACGCTCAAGCTGGGCAAGCTTATCGCGCTGTACGATTCCAACGGCATCACCATCGAGGGCGCGACCTCCATCGCCTTTACGGAGGATGTGGAAACGCGCTTTTCCGCCTATCACTGGCATGTGCAGGTGGTGGAGGACGGTGAGGACATGGTAGCGCTCGCGGCCGCCCTCCAAAACGCCAAAGAGGAAACGGAGCGCCCGTCGCTGATCATCTACAAAACCGTCATCGGTCACGGCTCGCCCAATCAGGGCACGTCCAAGGTGCACGGCGAGCCGCTGGGCGCGGAAAACCTTGCGGGCCTGAAGAAAAACCTTGGCTGGGCGGAAACGGAGCCCTTCGCCGTCCCGGACGAAATTTACGCCTATACCCGCTCCCTTACCGAGCCCATGCAGCGCGGCGAGGACGAGTGGAACGCGCTCTACGCGGCTTACAAAAAGGAATACCCGGCGCTTGCCGCCCAGTGGGAGGCGGATTGCGCAGGCGCGCTGCCCGAGCTGGAAAGCGACCCGTCCTTCTGGGCCTTCGAGGGCAAGGCGGCCTCGCGCGCGAGCTCCGGCGAGACGCTCAACAGGCTCTATCAAAAGCTTCCACGCCTCTTTGGCGGCTCTGCGGACCTTGCGCCCTCCAACAAGACCAATATCAAAGGGGCGGGCGATTTCTCCGCTGAAAACTACGCGGGCAAGAACATCCACTTCGGCGTGCGCGAAATGGCCATGACCTGCGCGGTCAACGGCATGGCGCTTTACGGGGGGCTGACCCCGTTCTGCGCCACGTTCTTTGTGTTTTCGGATTATGTCAAGCCCGCGCTGCGGCTTTCGGCCATTATGGGCCTGCCCGTGCTGTTCATCCTCACGCACGACAGCATCGGCGTAGGCGAGGACGGCCCCACGCATCAGCCCATCGAGCAGCTTGCCGCGCTGCGCGCAACGCCCAATACCCTTGTCTTCCGTCCGGCGGACGCGCGCGAGGTGGCGGCGGGATATGTGGCCGCGCTTCAGCATAAGGGCCCAACGGTGCTGGCGCTGACGAGGCAGAACCTGCCCCTGTACGAGCGCTCCGGCTCCGAGGCGCTCAAGGGCGGCTATATCCTGCGCGAGCCCAAGGGCACGCCGGACGTCATTCTGCTGGGAAGCGGCTCGGAGGTCAACGTGCTTTTCGGCGCGGCGGATATCCTCTCCGTGCAGGGTTATACGGCGCGGATTGTGTCCATGCCCTCCATGGAGCTCTTTAACGCGCAGAGCGACGCATATCGCGAAAGCGTCCTGCCCGCGTCCATCCGCGCGCGCGTCGCCGTGGAGGCGGGCGCAACGCTGGGCTGGCACAGGTATACGGGCCTGGACGGCGCGGTTCTCGGCATCGATCGCTTCGGCGCGTCGGCCCCGCAGGAGCAGCTTTTCAAGGCGTACGGCTTTACGCCGGAGCATGTGGCCGAAACGGCGCTTGCCGTGATCAGGGCGCAGAGATGAGCGCGCTTCTTTCAACCATTGGCAATACTCCCCTTGTGGAGCTGGACGGCGTTTGCGAAAACGCCGTCCTCTTGGCTAAGCTCGAGGGTCGCAATCCCGGCGGCAGCGCCAAGGATCGCGTCGCGCTCTCGATTATCGAGGACGCGGGGCAAAGGGGCGCGCTGCGGCCGGGCGGCACGGTGGTGGAGAGCACGAGCGGCAATACGGGCGTGGGGCTCGCGCTCGTGTGCGCGGCGCGCGGCTATCACGCCATTTTGACCATGCCGGACAGCATGAGTCAGGAGCGGAGAAAGCTCCTCGCGGGCCTGGGCGCGCGGCTCGTGCTCACGCCAGGCTGTGACGGCATGGCGGGCGCGCTGACGGCGGCGGAGCAGCTTTGCAAAACAATGCCCAACAGCGTCATGGCCAATCAATTTTCCAATCCCGCTAACCCCCTCGCGCATTATCGCACGACCGGCCCCGAGATCTGGGCGCAAGCGGGCGGGCGCGTGGACGCGTTTGTGGCGGGTGTGGGCACGGGCGGCACCATCACGGGCGTGGGACGGTATCTTAAAGAGCAAAATCCATCGGCGTATCTTCTCGCCGTGGAGCCCGCCGAATCCCCGCTGCTTTCGCGGGGTTGGGCGGGGCCGCACGGTATACAGGGCATCGGCGCGAATTTTGTGCCCGAAGCGCTCGACAGGAGCCTGCTGGACGAGATCTTGCCCATTGAAACCAAGCGGGCAATCGACGCGGCAAGGGCGCTTATGCGCGGGTGCGGCCTGCTTTGCGGCATTTCCTCTGGCGCGGCCTTCGCGGCTGCGCTGGCGCTTGCAAGCCGCCCCGCATGGGCGGGCAAGCGTATCGTCGTGCTCTTGCCCGATACGGGGGAAAGGTATCTGTCCACGGCGCTGTTTTGCGAGGCGTGAACACAAGCGGGGGTGGGGCTGCGTGATACGCCCGCGCGTTTGACGCGGGGCTAATACCGCCCGTGTCCCCTGAAGAACAAACCCAGTCCGCCGGGGCCGATGTGCGCGCACGCGGCTGCGCCGGCGGGCAGAATATCGATTTCCAGCGCGGGCAGCTCGCCAAGCAGCATGCCCGCCAGTTTTTTTGCGTCCTGCGGGCAGTCCGCGTGCACAAGCCGAACCGTTTGATTCAGCCTTTCGTCATAGGCGCGCAGAAAGCGCTTTTTTAGGGCGCGCATGGAGGAGAGGCGGCCGCCTGGCCGCTCGCGCAGCACAAGGCGGCCTCGTGCGTCAAGCTCGAGCACGGGCTTAACGGGAAGCTGTCCGCAGGGAGCTGGCAGCGCGCTTGTCAGCCGCCCGCTTTGCGCGAGCGCGCTCGGGCTCTCCGCCGTGATGAGATGCTGTATGCTCGCGCGCTGCTCGTCCGCATAGTCCCGGCAGGCCAGCAGCGAATAACCGCGGTTCTTCTGCGCGGCGGTGCGCTCCAGCAGCAGCCCCTGCCCGCCGGACACGGCCAGCGTATCCACCACGAGCACCCGGCGCTGCGGGAAGGCCTCGGCAAGCGCGCAGGCGGCGAGACGCGCGCAATCGCAGCTTCCCGAAAGCCCGCTCGATACGGCCAGGTGCAGCACGTCGCAGCCCGTTGCAAGCAGCGGCTTAAAAAAAGCCGTATAGCGCGCCGTGCCCACAAGCGCGGTGGAGGCGCGGCCGCCCGCGCGCATGCCGGCAAGGATTGCGCCGGCAAGCGAACCGTCGGGCCCGTCCTCCCCGGCGGCACCGCCGGATACGCTGCAATATACGCGCGCGACCGGCACGTTCAGCGCGGCAAAGCGCGCGGCGGGCAGATCGGCCGTGGATTCGGTTGTGAGGAAAAAGCGCTCCATCAACGCTATTATATGCAGCGGGCCGGCGGATCATGTTGCGCCCGCGCCGCGCCCAAATCACAGCGCGGACATCTTTGAACATTATATGACAATTTACATAGACGCTTGCAAAATTCCGCGCCTTCTTCTAAAATTCATGGGGTAGGAGAAGAGTTTGGAAGATAAATCTTTCAAACTCACGTTTTGCGGCTGTTGCCGCATACAGGCGGCAATTTTGCTTTGCAAAACAAGCCGCAATTCCAAACGCGATACATTGCGTTAGAAGGGAAGCTTTTGCTTTGCAAAAGCCGCGGTCATAGCTGTGCAGAAACGGCTTTCCTTTTTTGAACGGTTGCGGCGCAGACTGCTGCGCGCCTTGCGGCGCTTCCTGCGCTTTTGCTATCGTCTGGGCCCGCGCGTCTGCATCTTTCTGGCGGGCGTAGCCGTTTTTGTAATTGTCGGCGTGGTGCTCATCTGCACCGTGCCTGCCGCGCGTTCGCGCAAGGTGGAGCGCACGGGACTCGCGCTTGCCGAAGCGTCCGCAAGCGCCGCGCTTCCCGAAATTACGCCCGATCCGGCCGTCTTATCCACCCCCACGCCGTCCCCCTCGGCCACGCCCGACGTAACGCTGCAAAAGGGCGATAAAACCGAGGAGGTCGCCGCGTTGCAGCTCCGGCTCATGGAGCTTGGGTATCTGGGCATCGACGAGCCCACGCAGTATTACGGAAACGCCACCAAGGCCGCCGTGCAGCTTTTTCAGCGCCAGCATGAATTGCAGCAGGACGGCATTGCGGGCGCGCAGACGCAGGAGCTTTTGTATGGCGAGGCGGCCAAGCCCTACGTGATGTACGAGGGCGCGGAGGGCTCCGATATCGAGGATTTTCAGGAGCTGCTGGTGGAGCTTGGATATCTGGAAAGCAATCAGGTCACGGGCTATTACGGCACGGACACGGTCGCGGCCGTGCGCAAGTTTCAGCAGCGCAATCATTTAACCAAGGACGGCAAGGCGGGGGAGAAGACGATCGAAACGATCAACTCCGCCGACGCGCGCGTTTCCTATGAAAAGGAACAGGAAATCGAGGAGGAGAAGAAAAAGGCGGCCGCTGCCGCGCGCGCGCAGACCGCAGAAGGCCGCATCGACAAGATGATCTCCATTGCCAAAAAGCAGCTCGGCAAGCCCTATATCCTCGGCGCGAAGGGCCCCAGTTCCTTCGATTGCTCGGGCCTCGCCTACTATTGCCTGCGGCAGGTGGACGTGTATACCAGACGACTTAACGCAAGCGGTCTTTCGCGTACCAGCAGTTGGACGAAGGTTTCCTCCCTCGACGACGTAAAGCGCGGCGACCTGCTCTTCTTTAAATCCGACGACAGCAGCTCGGTGGGGCACGTGGGCATTTACATCGGCAGCGGCGAAATGATCGACGCCTCCTCGGCAAACGGCGAGGTGGTACGCCGCAGCGCGAAATCCTCCTATTGGCGCAGGAATTTTGTCTGCGCGCGGCGGCCCATCGAGTAGTGCAAAGGCGCGGCGCGCGCGTCTTGCCGTGCGAGCGCGGCTTATAGGCTTCCAAAAGAAACGGCGCAGGCGGTTGAAAGAAACACAAATTCATAGTAAACTGAGCGCATGGAAACGCGACGTCGAATCATTTCCGTTAAAAGCAGGTTTATTGCCAAAGGCGGGCGCTCCGCAAAGGACGGGCCGCACGCAAGCGGCTTTCTCGCACCTGCGCTGCTTTTGCTGCTTGCGGCCGCGCCCGTTTGCCGCGCCTTCTTCGGCATCGATTGGACGGACGAAAGCTACTATGCCGCGCTTGCGTATCGCTTTTGCCTGGGCGACCAGCTCTTTGCCAATTCGTGGGATATTCACCAGCTCTCCGCGCTGTTTTCCGCGCCGCTGGTCTTTCTTTACACGCGCCTTGCGCGCGGCACGGAGGGGCTTGTGCTCTTTTTACGGCTCGCGTTCGTGCTGTTTCAGTATGGTACGGCCGTATTTCTCTTTTATTCCCTGCGCCGCCGCTTTTCAGCCTGCGCCGCCTGGCTTTGCGCCGGGCTCACGCTGCTGTTTTCGCACTTCGCGCTCAGCGCGTTCAGCTACAATACGCTGGCGCTGGGCTTCCTTGTCTGGAGCTTCGCGTTTTTTGTGCGCGCGGAGGACGGCGTTCGGCCGCGCTCTGCGCTGTTTTTCGCCGGGCTTTTCTATGCCTTTGCCGTGCAGTCCTATCCCCAGCTTGCGCTGACGTTGCCCCTGCCGCTGCTCAACTGCGCGTTCTTCGACCGCGCCGCACGCCGCGCCGCCCAAACGCGCCCGCGCGGCACGCTGTGCTTTGCGTGCGGCATTTTTTGCGCGCTCCTGCTCTTTTGTGGCGCGGTCATGGTCAACGCCTCCTTTGGCGCGCTGCTGGACAACCTCTCCTTCCTGCTCTCCGACCCGGAGCATCCCATGGGCGACTATTTGCACAAGCTGGGTAATTATTTGCATGTGCTCTTTATCATCTTCCGGCCCGAGGCCGTTGCGGTTTTGCTGCTCACCCCGGCCGCCGCGCTCTGCAAGCGGCTGAATGCGTTTGAAAAGCGGCCGTCGCTGCGCCCGGCCTTTTTGGCCGCGTTGCTTGCCGCCGGGCTTGCGGGCCTTGTCTGCGCCGCCTGCTATGAGGCGGAGGCCTCCGTAAAGCTCAATTATCTCGCCATGCCGCTGGGTTTATTATACCCTGCGCTCTGGCTCCTTTCGGACGATCGGCCCAAGGCGCCGCTGCTGCTGTTTTGCATGGGCGCGGTCTTCTCCGTGACGGTGCACCTTTTCAGCTCCAATATGCTCATCCGCGCCTCCTCTTACCCGCTGCTTCTGTGCTCCGTAGCGAGCGTGCTGCAATGCGACGCGCTCATGCGGCGCGCCGCCTTTTGTGCGCGGAGCGGGCGTGCCCTGCGCGCCCTTGCGCTCCTGACGGGGCTTGCCGCCCTTACGCTGTTTGGCTTTTTCCGCGTCACCGGCATGCACCGGGAGGGCGCGCTTTCCACGCTTGACACCTGCTTAATGGACGGCCCCGCCAAGGGCATATACACCACGGCGGAATCCGCCGCGCGCTACCGGGAGCTGAGCGGAGAGCTTGCAGCCCTCGCGCCTGCGGAGGGGAACCTTCTCATTACGGCGGAAAGCCCGCTCGGGTATTTGTTTACGAAGCTTCGCCCGGCTTCGCCCTCCGTGTGGCGCACCAGGCTAAGCTCCGAGCGGCTTTTGCAATACTACGCGCTGCATCCGGAGCGGATACCCGATGTGATCGCCGTCGGCGCGGACGATACGGAATCGCTCGCAAACCCCGGCGCGTTCTTTGACGCCCTGCCGGATAACGGCGGCTACACCGCATACGAGGGCGGATACTATCTGCTTTATATCAAGAACGGCTAAAAACGACTTACGCTTTGGAAAGGACGGCTGCTATGGCAAAGTATGTAATGGCGCTCGACGCGGGCACGACCTCCAACCGCTGCATTCTCTTTAACGCCGCGGGCGAAATTGTGAGCGTGGCGCAAAAGGAATTCCGGCAGATCTACCCCAAGCCCGGCTGGGTGGAGCATGATCCGCTCGAGATCTGGGCTACGCAGATCGGCGTGGCGCAGGAGGCACTGCAAATGGCGGGCGCGTCCGCGCGCGATATCGCGGGCATCGGCATAACCAACCAGCGGGAAACGACTGTCGTATGGGATAAGGCCACCGGCGAGCCGGTATACAACGCCATCGTGTGGCAGTGCCGCCGCACGGCGGAATACTGCGATACGCTCAAGGCCAAGGGGCTGGCTGACAGCTACCAAAAGAAAACGGGACTGGTCATCGACGCGTATTTTTCCGCGACCAAGCTGCGCTGGATTCTCGAGCACGTCAAGGGCGCGCGGGAGCGGGCGGCGCGCGGCGAGCTGCTCTTTGGCACGGTGGAAACGTGGCTCATCTGGAAGCTGACAAACGGCGCGGTGCACGTGACCGACTATTCCAACGCCTCGCGCACCATGCTATTTAACATCAACACCCTGAATTGGGACGAGGACATCCTCCGCGAGCTGGGTATTCCTCGCGCCATGCTGCCCGAGCCCAAGCCCAGCAGCTTCGTATACGGCGAAAGTTCGCCCGATTACTTCGGCGCGCCTATTCCCATCGCGGGCGCGGCCGGCGATCAGCAGGCGGCCTTGTTCGGCCAGACCTGCTTTACCGCCGGCGAAGCGAAAAACACCTACGGCACGGGCGGCTTCCTGCTCATGAACACGGGCGAGACGCCCATATTCTCCAGCAAGGGGCTGGTTACGACCATCGCGTGGGGTTATGACGGCAAGGTCAACTACGCGCTGGAGGGCTCGATCTTTGTGGCGGGGGCGGCTATCCAGTGGCTGCGCGACGAGCTGGGGCTCATCCGCAGCGCCGCCGATACCGAATACTTCGCCTCCAAAGTGCACGATACAAACGGCTGCTATCTTGTGCCGGCCTTTGTGGGCCTCGGCGCGCCCTATTGGGATCCCTACGCGCGCGGGTGCCTTGTGGGCCTCACGCGCGGCGTGAACGCGAATCATATCATCCGCGCCACGCTCGAATCCATTGCCTATCAGGTCAGCGACGTGCTTTCCGTCATGCAGGAGGATTCCGGCATGCCGCTCTCCGCCCTCAAGGTGGACGGCGGCGCGAGCGCGAACAATTTCCTTTTGCAGTTTCAGTCCGATCTCATCAACGCGCCCGTGCGTCGTCCCGTCTGCGTGGAGACAACCGCCATGGGCGCGGCGTATCTGGCGGGCCTCGCGGTGGGCTATTGGAAAAATCGCGACGAGGTGCTGGCCAACTGGAAAATCGACCGCGTGTTCCGGCCGGATTTATCCGAAGACAAGCGCGCGGCGTACCTCGCGGGCTGGAAGAAGGCCGTCAGCCGCGCGGCGGACTGGGAAAACCACTGAGCCATCGGCGGCGTTCGGGGGGGGATCGGTTTAGCGGAGCGCGCCGCGATGAAAAGCGTAACGACGGGCGCCGAAACGCCCTGCTCCGCCCGCCGTCCTTTGCGGGTTGCCCCCCCTATTCCGCCTGGGCGCGCAGTCTGCCGCCCGCCGCGCGGATGGCGGCGCGGGCGACAAGCACGGTGGGGTCCGCCGTGGGCACGCCGAAGTCCGTTTGGGAAAAGGCGATGGGCAGCTCGGTGCAGCCGAGGATGAAGCTTTCCGCGCCGCGCGCGGTCAGCTTCTCAAGGCAAGCGCGAACAGCTTGGGTCGGATAGTCCGTCCGGCCCTTTTTTACGCCGTCGTAAATGAGGCCCATGAGCGCCCGCTGCCCCTCCTCATCCGGGGTGAGCAGCTCAACGTCGGGCGCTTCGCGGGCAAAGGCGTCCGCGTATACGCCCGCGCGGACGGTGCCGCTCGTGGCAAGGAGCGCGGCCTTCCGGCAGCCCGCCTCGGCCAGCTCGCGCGCGCACTGGCGCGGCATGTGCAAAAGCGGGATTTTTACGCGGGCGGCAATCTCCTCGTAAAAATAGTGCGCCGTGTTGCAGGCCATCATGAGCAGATCCGCGCCCATGCCCTGTAAGCGCAACGCGGAGCGCAGCAGCTCCGGCACGGGGCTTTCGCCGCCCTGCACAATGGCCGCCGTGCGGTCGGGGATGCGCGTATTGGAGTCGATCAGAACAGGGAGATGCGCTTGATCGCTCTCCGCATCCTCAAGCGCGAGAATCTTCAAGAAAAGATCCGCGGACGCGGCCGGGCCCATGCCGCCGATGATGCCGATGGTTTTCATGTTTATGACCATCCTTCCTGTCGAAATTGCGGCAAAAGCCGCAAAACGGGAGTTTGAAAGATGTATCTTTCAAACATTATCCTCCAATGATTCGTATAGCGAGCAGGTATCCACGCCCGCCTTCCGGGCCTGGCTGTGCTGCAAGGGGCGTTTGATGAGATACAGCTTCCCGTCCTTTTCAAAGCGATAGCCCGTCTGCTTAAAGTGAAAGGGCACGCCGGATGCAAGGCACTGCTTGCGGATATGCAGCACCCACTCATAGCGGCACACGCGCGCCGCGTCGCCCGATTCGCCGCCCACCACCACCTGCCTTACCCACCTTCCAAAGCTTGGCGGGAAATCGATGGCCGAAAGGAGCGGCTCGCACACCACGCTCTTGCAGCAAATGGGCGCGTCGCGCAAAAGGGGCATGCGGTAATCCGCCCGATCCTGGTTTTCCATCGTGCAGGCGACGCGCACGTTGGGATAGCCCGCGCCCCAGTCGGGCGGCAGGCATTGCGCCAGCCGGTCGATGCGCTTTGTGATAAAAAAGAAGGTGCAGTCCGGCCGCAAGCGCATCATGCGCCATGCGTCGGGCCGCCACGCATCCGCCTCGGCGAGCAGAAAATCCGAGGTAAAGCAGGTCCACACCAGCGTGCCGGACAAGAGCTTATAGCCGCCGCCCCGCGCGTGGCGCACGGGCAGATCGTAGTCCGCCGTTTTGCGCACAAGGGACGCGTCGCCGCCGTAGCGCGCGTCGGCGCGGTAGACATAGCAGTTCTGGCAGCCGGGAGACAGCTTTTTGCACCCGTGCCAGGGATTCCAGTTCGCGGTTCGGTTCATATTTACAAGTATACCACAGGAATCAATAAATCGTGAATTCCTTGTGATATAGCTGGCAATTTTTCGGAATATCCTTTACAGTATAGAGAGAAGCGGATATAATCCGCGCTATTGCCTAGAAACGGAGGACGGCTTATGTCGTTTTTAACGGAATTGCTCCAGAAGATCGCTGCTTTTGCATCGGGTAACAGCGTTTGGGTGTATTTATTCATTTTTATTGGGAAGCTTGTGGAGGTGACCTTCGGCACGCTGCGCATCGTGCTGATCAACCGCGGGGAGCGCACCGCCGGCACCATCATTTCATTTGTGGAAATCATGCTCTGGCTCACCGTGGCAAGCTGCGTGCTCGACGGCTTCCGGGAGGATTTTCTCAAGGGTGTCATCTATGGGCTCGCGTTCGCCTTCGGCAACTATTTCGGTTCGTGGCTGGATGAGAAGCTGGCCTTTGGCATCAGCTCGCTGCAGGTGGTCGTGCCCGACGCGGCGACCGCCGCGTCGCTTTCCGAGCAGCTTCGGGCCAAGGGCTTTGGCATCACCTCGCTCGATGTGCACGGGCGCAGCGCAGACCACAATATGCTCATCATGTCCATGAAGCGCAAGCGCTCCGCCGAGGCCATCGCTCTCATCGAAAAGCTCTGCCCCGAGGCGGTGATCTCCATCAGCGATATCAAGGTGCAGCGCGGCGGCTATCTGCACGATCGGGTCAAGAGCGGCCCGCTCCGCATCGGAAAATAGAAAGGCCGCGCCGTCAAGTCCCGTTGCTTTGACGGCCCGTAAGAACGCGTTGCTTGACAAACAAGGCCCCCGACCGCTATGCCGGAGGCCTTTTTCGTTTTAAACGGTTTGCCCCGCCCGGTGGGCGATGAGCTGCGCCGCCACGCTCACGGCGATTTCATCCGGCGTTTCCGCCCCGATGGGAAGGCCGATGGGTGCGTGCACGCGGGCGAAGTCGGCCTCCGTAAAGCCCTCCGCGAGGAGCTTGGTTTTGGTCAGCTCCGTTTTGCGGCGGCTTCCGATGCAGCCGATATAGCTCGCCTTGGTGGAGAGCAGTTGCCGCAGGATGGACACATCCGCAAGGTGCCCGCGCGTCATCACGACGCAGTAATCGGCGGCGCCCACGGGGAGCTTATCGAGCACGCCGTCAAACGGCCCTAGCACCAGCGCTTCCGCGTCCGGGAAGCGTTCTGGCGAAAGAAACTCCGGGCGGTCCTCATAGACCGTCACGCGGAAATCTAGCTTGGCAAGCGCCGGGCACAGCGCCTGCGATACGTGCCCGCCGCCGAAGAGATACAGCCGCCCCGGTCTGTGCACGGGCTCGACAAACACAAAGCCGTCGCCCTCCACATAGAGCTTGGGGCGCGCCGTGCCGTGGCCGCGCACCGCAAAGCCCGCAAGGCCCAGTTGACCGGCGCCGTCGGCAAGGCCCGTTTCCGTGACGCGCCCATGCTCGATGCGGCGTGCAAGATATGCCGCCGCGTGGCAAGCCGGGCCGCAGGCCGCCGCAAGGCGCGCAAAAAGCGCAATGTTTTCCTCGCTTGGCGCAATAAAGTGGAACAGCAGCTCGACCGTGCCGCCGCAGATCATCCCAAGATCGGCCACCTCATTGGGCGTGTAGCGATAGGTTTCTACCCGATCCTCGCCCGCCGCAAGCAGTGAAGCTGCCTGTCTTTGCGCCTCGTATTCCGCGCGGCCGCCGCCCACCGTGCCGAGCGCTTCGCCCGAGCACAGCACGAGCATGGCCGCGCCCTCGCCGCGCGGCGCGCTGCCCTGTCGCGACAGGACGCTTACGAGCATGGCGGCGTCTCCCTCGCGCAGGGCGGCAAGGAGGGGGCCGAGAAGCTGTTTCATATGCGTTTGCCTCCGTCTGTTTCGATTGTTCTATTATAGTATGGAAACCGCTCCGTTTTCAATCGCCCGCGCGTCAAAAATGGTGTATACTGGCCGTATGGAAGAATTTGAGCCAAAAGACCGGGGCGCGCAGGGGCGTGAGCGCGTTCGTTCCGTGCTGGCGGTGCTGCTGGTTTCTGCGGTGCTGCTGGCGCTGCTATTGCTGCTGCGCGGGCTTTTTTCGCGCCCGCTCGCGCCCGCTTCAGCCACGCCCCCGCTCACGCACCCGGCCACGGGCGAGGCGCTGACCGGGCTTTCGGTCTATTTTGTAGACGTGGGGCAGGGCGATTGCGTCTTTTTGCGCGCCCCCTCCGGCACAACCATGCTTGTGGACTGCGGCGGCGCGAGCGCGTACCCCGCCGTGGACGCTTTCCTCGCGGCGCAGGGCGTGACAAGGCTAGAGCTGGTTGTGGCGACGCACGCGCACGAGGATCACATCGGCGGCATGGCGCGGCTCATCGACGATTACGAAATCGGTCGCTTCGCGCTTCCGGCGGCCGCGCCCGCAGAGGAAAGCGCGGCGTATGATGCCATGCTTTCCGCGCTGAAAAGGCGTGGAGTGGAAGCCTTTATCCCGGAGGCTACCGCCGTTTCGCTGCTGGATTGGGACAAGGCTTGCGAGGTGCGCGTGCTTTCTCCCTTTGACGTAAGCTACGACGAGCTCAACGATTCGAGCACCGTGCTGCGCGTTTCCTATGGCCTGACCGCCGCGCTGCTCACGGGCGACGCGGGCGCGCTTTCGGAGCGCATGATGCTCAAGGCTCTGCCCAACAGCTATTTTTCCGCAACCGTGCTCAAGCTGGGGCATCACGGCTCGTATTCCGCCACGGGCGAAAAGTTCCTCTCCGCCGTTTCGCCCGTTTACGCCGTGGCCTGCTGCGGGCAGGATAACGCCTACGGACACCCGGACAAGCTGTTAACCCAGCTCCTTTCCCGCTATGGCGTGACGCTCCTGACGACGGCGGAGCGGGGTACGCTGCATCTGGTACTTGACGGGGAAAACGCGGTGGTGTTAGAATAAGGGTGCGTAGATGGGGAAAGGTTCCGCGTTTCCATTTTCAGAGAACGCCGCGCTTGCTGCAAGCGGCGTATGGAGCAAAGGACGCAAAGTTCGCCCCGGAGCATCGCCGGTGAAACAGATTTGCAAGTAGTCGGCGGCGGGTAAGCCCGTTACAGCGTTGAGGCTCTGTGCTTGCAGAGCGAATGAGGGTGGTACCACGAACGCGCTTCGTCCCTTTGCGGCGGAGCGCTTTTATTTATGCTAAGGAGGAAGATGCAAGATGGGAATGAGCGAAAAGCTGGCCAAGCTGCGCGAGGAGGCGCTTTCACGGCTCAAGGCGGCCGCGTCTGAGCAAGAGCTGGACACCGTGCAAGCGGGCGTGCTGGGCCGCAGCGGAACGCTGACGGCGATATTGCGCACCATGGGCCAGCTCGACAAAGAGGAACGCACCCGGGCGGGCGCGGAGGCGAATCGTGTCAAGAAGGCGCTCGAGGAGGCTGTGGCGGAAAAGCGGACGGAGCTTGCCGCGCGCGCACAGCAGCTTCGCTTCGCGCTCGAGGCCGTGGACGTGACGGAGCCCGGGCGCGTGGCCGTGCCCATGGGCAGGCTGCACCCCATGACGCAGACCTACCGCGTGATTCGCGACGCGCTTGTCGGCATGGGCTTTTCCCTCTTTGACGGGCCCGAAATCGAGCTGGACGACAATAATTTCACCCTGCTCAATTTGCCCAAGGATCACCCGGCGCGGGACATGCAGGACACCTTCTATATCAATGAAAACGTGGTGCTGCGCACCCACACCTCACCCTGCGAGATCCGCGCGCTCAAGGCGATCAAGCCGCCCTTCCGGCTCATCATGCCGGGACGCGTGTTTCGCGTGGACGAGGTAGACGCCTCGCATTCTCCGGTTTTCATGCAGATCGAGGGCTTTATCGTGGACAAGGGGCTGACGCTGGCGGATCTCAAGGGCGTGCTCGACACCTTTATTCACGCGGTGTTCGGCGAGGACGTAAAGACTCGCCTGCGCCCGAGCTACTTCCCGTTTACGGAGCCCTCGGCCGAGCTGGACATGAGCTGCACCATCTGCGGCGGCAAGGGCTGCCGGGTGTGCAAGGGTACGGGCTGGATCGAGCTGCTCGGATGCGGCATTACCAACCCGCACGAATTGCAAAACTGCGGCCTCGATCCCCACGAGTGGACGGCGCTGGCCTTCGGCGTGGGCGTGGATCGGGTGACGAGTCTGCGCTACGGCGTTTCGGATATCCGGCTCGAGTATGAGAACGACGCGCGCTTCCTGCGCCAATTCTAAGGAGGGAAAAGCGATGAAACTGCCTAAAAAATGGCTTTGCGAATATGTGGATTTCAACGTAAGCGACGAGGAATTTGTCGAAAAGATGATGTGGCGCGGCTTTGAGCTGGGCGGCATGGAAAGGGAGCTTTCCGGCGTAACGGGCGTTGTGACGGGGCGCGTCGTTTCCATTGAGCGGCACACGAACTCCGATCACCTCTGGGTGTGCCAGCTTGACGTGGGAACAAAGCACGAGGGGCTTTTGCAGATCGTGACCGGCGCGGACAACGTGATAGCCGGGGCGCTGGTGCCCGTGGCGCTCGTGGGGGCGACGCTGGGCGGCCGCACGATGGAAAGGGTCGTGATGCGCGGCGTGGAGAGCAGCGGCATGCTCTGCTCCGGCAAGGAGCTGGGGCTGACCGACGCGGATTATCCCGGCAGCGAAATCCACGGCATCCTGCTTTTGCAGGAGGACTATCCGCTTGGCGTGCCCATCGGCGAGGCGCTTGGCTTTGACGACGTGATCTTCGATTTTGAGCTCACGCCCAACCGGCCCGACTGCGCAAGCATCCTCGGCCTTGTGCGCGAGGCGGCGGCAGCGCTCGGGCAAAGCTTTGCCGAACCGAAGATTCGGACGATAAAGGGCGTGGGGCGCGCGGAAGACTATGCGCGCGTCACGGTGGATAACCCCGCGCTCTGCCCGCGCTATACGGCCCGGGTGGTAAAGGATATCAAAATCGCGCCTTCGCCCGCGTGGATGCAAAAACGCCTCCGCAGCGTGGGCTTGCGGCCCATCAACAACATTGTGGATATCACAAACTACGTATTGATTGAATACGGCCATCCCATGCACGCGTTCGACCTGCGCTGCGTGAAGGACGGGCACATCGTGGTGCGCAGCGCGCGCGAAAAGGAGATCGTCACCACGCTCGACGGTAAGGCGCGCGCCGTTACCCCCGATATGCTGCTCATCGCAGACCCGGAAAAGGGCGTGGGCGTCGCGGGCGTGATGGGCGGTGAGAATTCCGAGATTACGGAGAGCACGCGGTCGGTGTTGTTTGAATCCGCGGTGTTCGTCGGCAGCAATATCCGCGCAACGGCCCGCAAGCTTCGCCACACGACCGACGCGGCCGCGCGCTTTATCAAGGGCGTGGAGCCGGTCAACGCGCTGCTGGCGCTGGAGCGGGCCATTGAGCTGGTGGACGAGCTGGGCGCGGGTACGGTGGTGGGCGGTACGATCGACGTATGCGCATCCGAGCTTTCCCCGCGCAAAGTGAACATCGACACGCGTCACGTTAACGCCCTGCTTAACCTCGACCTTTCCCCGCGCGAGATGGCGGATATGCTCGAAACCATCCACATCTCCGCGCGCCCCGGCGTGCATTCCCTCGAAGTGACCATTCCGCATTTCCGCACGGATATCGAATCCGGCGTGGAGGCGGATTGGGATATCGCCGAAGAAGTTGCAAGGCTGTACGGCTACTACAACATCGCGCCCACGCTCATGCGCGGGGATACCTTCCGGGGCGCCGTGGGGCCGGATTTCGCGCTCGAGGATACCGTGAAGGATACGCTGGCTGCCTGCGGCGCATATGAAATGTATAATTATAACTTCACGGGCCCCGCGCAGCTCGACGCGCTGAACCTGCCCCCGGAGGACGAGCGCAGGCTGGCCGTGCGCATTCAAAACCCCTTTGGCGAGGATCAGAGCCTCATGCGCACCACGCTCCTTTCCGGGCTGCTCGATTCCGCCGCGCGCAACATCAACCGCCGCAGCGAGCAGGGGCGCTTTTTCGAGGTGGGCAACGTCCACTTCAACAACAACGACCTTTTGCCCGAGGAGCGCAAGCTGATCGGCCTTATCTTCTTTGGCGAAAACGAATCGTTCTTTACGCTCAAGGGCGCGGTGGAAACGCTGCTGGCCGCTTGCGGCGTGGAAAACGCGCGCTGGCAGGCCGTGCACGACCCCTGCTTCCAGCCGGGCCGCGCGGCGGCCGTGCTGGGCGCGGACGGTACGCGTATCGGCGTAATGGGCGACGTACACCCCGCCGTCTGCCGCGCCTACGGCGTGGACGGGCGCGCGTACGCCGCCGAGCTCTCCTTTGCGGCCGTCAAGGCGCTATCCGTCGCCGTGAAGAAATACAAGGCGCTCCCGCGCTTCCCGGTCGTGCTGCGCGATCTTGCCGTAGTGGTGGACAAAAGCGCGGAATCGGCTGCGCTTTCGCGGGTCATCGAAACGGCCGACGCGGGCGTGCTCGTGGAGAACGCAAGGTTGTTTGACACCTACGCCGGCCCCGGCGTTCCGCTCGGCAAAAAGAGCCTCGCCTTCACCTTCACGCTGCGCGCGGAGGATCACACGCTGGACGACGCGGAGATCAAGCGCGCCATGAACGCCGTTATCGAGGCCCTCGCCGCGTCCGGCGCGCCGCTGCGCGTTTAGCAGTTCAATCCCGCCCGGTCTGGTTTATATGCGGCTTGACCGGGCGGGAGCTTCTGCGGTATAATTTACACAGAAAAGCAAGGGGGGATTTTGATGGCGAATTGTCCGCGCTGCGGCATGGATGTGCCCGAGGGCCGCGCAAGCTGCGCCTCCTGCGGCGCGTCGCTGCCTTTTCCCGCACAGCCGCCCTTCGACCGCGATCCGGAGCCAAAGCCGCACAAGCGCAGCCGCTACGCGGTGATGACCATCGGCGCATATCTCGGCACGTTTATTCTCTTTGCCATTCCCGTGGTCAATTTCATCGTCGCGCTCGTGTGGGCCTGCGGCGGCGCGTACAGCCAAAATAAGCGCAACTATGCCCGCGCCATGCTCATATTCTGGGGCGTCGGCATCGTGCTTACGGTGCTCGCGGCGTTCCTCGGCGTAAACTGGCTGGAGCTGTTTACGAGCGTGATCGAGTCGGTGTAGGGCGATTGGCTCGCCGTTGTCAAGCCGGTCGGCGCGCGCCCGGACGCAGGTGATCTTTCGCGGCAAGCACACATAGTTATTTTATAAGGGGGTATATCACGATGGCATTTTGTACTCATTGCGGCGCACAGCTCGAGGAGGGCGCACGCTTCTGCGCGTCCTGCGGCGCGGATCAGACCGTTGGGCAGGCGCAGAGCGCGGGCGAGCAGCCGCGCGCAAGCGGCACGGTTTCCGACGAGCAGGACATTGCCGACAACAAGGGCATGGCGATCCTCTCCTACATTGGGCCGCTGTGCTTCGTTCCGTACTTTGCGGCAAAGAATTCGCCCTTTGCGCAGTATCACGCGCTGCGCGGGCTCAATTTCTTCATCCTTGCCGTCATCGCGAGCATCGTCGCCTCCGTGCTGGGCGCGATTCCCTTCGTTGGCTGGCTGGTCAATTTTTGCGCGTACGGCCTGGAAATCTATTTGATGATCATGGGCATCGTCAACGCGTCCAAGGGCGAGCGCAAGGATCTGCCGCTCATCGGCGCGATTCGCATCGTCAAGGGCAATTCCTGAGTCAACAATATTAGGGCGTCGCAAGCCGTTTGTACGGTTTCGCAGCGCCATCAACCTCAACGCACGCCGGGCAGATGCTCCGGCGTGCGTTATTCTTGTGTGCAGAGCGGGAGAAGCAGCCTTCCATCAGCTCGGCGCGAATCGGCTTGAAGAAGCGCGGCGCGATGGCGTTACCCTGTGAGTCGCTTATGCCGCTCCTTTTCGCGGTAAAGCGCGGAATCGGCCTGGGCGATGAGCTCGCTTGCGCAAACGCCGCTGTCCGGCGCGCGCTGCGAATAGCCGATGCTCAGCGTGAGCCGGTACGGCCGCCCGCTGTGCGCGTTGTAGCCTTCAAACGCGGCGGCGATTTTCGCCTTGAACGCCTCCGCGTCCTCCATGCTTTTACAGGGGTCCACAATGACGAACTCATCGCCGCCGTAGCGGGCGAGGAAGGCGTTTCGATCCCGGCACGCTTCCTTGAGCAGCACGGCGGCCTGCGCGAGCGCTTCATCCCCGCAGAGGTGGCCGTGGGAATCGTTGATGCGCTTGAAGGAATCGATATCCATCATGAAAAGAAAAAAACCGTCCCCGTGCTTTGCCTCCAGGCTGGAGAGGCTGTAGAAGTATTTATCGAACTGGCGGCGGTTGTTCAGGCCGGTGAGGCCGTCCGTGGAGATCTGCGCGGTCTGGAATTCGATAAACAGCAGCAGCAGCGAGAGTGCCGCCGCGGGCCACAGGCTGGGGATTCCGTAGCTGAGCGCGTTGATAATCCCGCCCAGCGCGGGCAGCACGGCAAAGGAGAGCAGCAGCGCAAGCTCCGCTCGCCGCTGGCGGTACTTGGTGCGGTGGATGTGAACGAGCGTGCGCACCGACGCCGCAATCATATACGAATAGGTGACAAGAACCGAAACAAGGTGCAGGCTGCCGCGGTGATAGATGTTGTTTGCATCCACATAGAAAACCCAGCCCGTCCAGTACGACGCGGCGCAAAGTGCCAAGAGCGCGGCGAAGGGCAGGAGGATGGCGCAGTACGCCCATTTGGGGAAACGGTTTTGGGGATTGAGCGTACGCTCCACATAGAAAAACCAGAGACAGCTCACCAATGAACCAAGCGTGAGATAGACGCCGTTTACCACGTAATTGACGATTCGAAACGAGCCGCCCTTGCCCTTTTCCACAAAGACCCAGACGATGTCGAGCAGCAAAACGCCCATGGTGGCGAGCACCACGCGGGAAAACGCCACATTGCGCGCCTGCTTGTCAAAGCCGCGTTTCATCTTCACCATTATGATGGCGAGAATCAAAAAGCTTATGAAATTGACCTCGACATAAAGCGCCTCGTACATAACGGATCTTCTCCAAAAATACAGATCGGATCATAACTCGTATAATAATACAGTATAACATATCTGTCCTAAATGTGTAGAACCATTTTTGTCAATATGCGGCGCGGGTTTTGTCAATATGCGGACGGGGCGGGGCGTTTTGCCAGCCCTTGACGGAAACGCCGCGCGGGCCTATAATACGGGCAGTTGAATAGCGCGCGTTTATGTGTATAAAAGCACCGGCGCCTTGTGCGCCGAGGGAATCGGATGCAAATTCCGGGCTATCCCAGTAACCGTGAAGCGGACGAAAGAGCATGGTGTCACTGCCGCGGCTCTGCGGCGGGAAGACGCTCGAGTAGGATGAGGCTAAGCCGGGAGACCTGTTATCGCGCGGACACTTCTGGGATTGAGTGAAACAGCATGGGCGCATGGGGTCCATGCCATTGAAGTTGCTCCTCAATCTGAGGGAGCAGCTCTTTTTTTGCTCCTTCTCTATTCAACGAAAAAAGAAAGGGGTAAAGATACCATGAAGCACACCAAAGTCTTGACGGCCGCGCTGGCCGCCGCATTGCTCCTCCTCGCGCTGGCGGGGTGCGCGCAGCCCTCTTTGACGGCGGACGCGCCCGCGGCGACAGCCGCCCAGCCTGCGCCCGCGCCGACCGAAAAGCCGGCGGCGGAAACGCCGGACGCCTCCGTTGCCGTGATTGACATGACCGGCCGGCGCGTTACGCTCCCCGAGCCCGCTACGCGCGTGGTCGCGCTCACGGCGGCGGATTGCGAGATTCTCTATGCCATCGGCGCGGGCGATACGCTTGTGGGCCGAGGCGAGTATTGCGATTACCCGCCCGAGGTGGCAAGTATAGCGGCGGTTCAATCCGGCTATGAAACAAATCTGGAGCAGATCATCGCGCTCGAGCCGCAAGTGCTCCTCATGGGCTCCATGGCCCAAACCGAGGAGCAGGTAGCGCAGCTTGAGGCGGCGGGCGTGCGCGTTGTGGTGAGCGACGCGCAAAACATCGAGGGCGTGTATACGGCCATTTCGATGATCGGCGCGCTCATGGGCAAAGCCGAGGCGGCAGAAGCCGTGATCGACGGCATGAAGACGGCGCTTGCCGAGGTAGGCGCGCTTGCGCAGGCCAATGCGGGAAAAACCGTGTATTTCGAGGTTTCCCCGCTCGCGTACGGGCTTTGGACGGCGGGGGACGGCACGTTTATGAACGAGGTCGCGTCCGTGCTGGGCCTGACCAACTGCTTCGCGGACGTGTCTGGATGGGCGGAAATCTCCGAGGAGCAGGTGCTTGCACGCAACCCGGACTATATCGTCACCATTTCCATGTATTTAGGCGAGGGCCCCACGCCCGTGGAGGAGATAGCCGCCCGTCCGGGCTGGCAGGATGTGACGGCGGTCAAAAACGGCGCGATTTTGAATCTCCCGGACAACGAACTTTCGCGGCCCGGCCCGCGCCTTGCCGACGGCGCGCGCCTGCTGCATGCTTTCCTCGTGCGTACCCCGCTTGCGCCAGCGGCGTAAGGGACGGCCTGCGCCGGGGGGTGCAGATACCCCCCGGCTTTTTCAAGGCGGGAGCGGGCAAGAGAAGAACGAAGCGCCCCATGAACTGGATGCAGGCCAACGCGCTTCGGATCGATACGCGGGCCGGCCGGATTCTCTTTCCATGCCGGAGGGCTTTGAAGGCTTGAAGCTGATGCGCATCGAGTCGGATGCGCGGCCTCTCGCTTTCGCGCGCCCGATTCGCCAAATAGCGCCGCCGAGGGCCGTGACAATGCTGCGCGCGCGCCACAAAGTTATGAACTTTCATGGATTCGCGGGACAGCTCCGAACCGCCTGTGCTATAATGCAACCGCGAACTTTTTACTGACAGAGGCGGCGAAATGATAAAGGTAAAGGCTCTGGTCAACAAAATCAAGAATAAGCTCATCGTTTCGTCCGAGGGCGGCTCGGCGCTTGTGACGGCGGGCGGCGAAAGCGCGCCGCTGTTTAAGGAGCGCCGCGCGCCGCGTCCCTTCGCGCTCGCGGTGCTGTTTACCTCGCTGAAAATGCTGATCTTCGCGTTTATCGTGTGCTGCTTCGCGCTTGCGGGGCTCGGCATCGGGGTTGCCAAGGCATATGTGGAGACGACTCCCGCGCTGGACGTGGCGCAGCTTACCATCTCCGACCGCACCTCGTTTTTATACGATCGCGACGGCGAGCTGATCACCTCCATCGCGGATGTGGAATACCGCGACTGGGTGGATATCGAGAGCATTCCCGACATGCTGAAAAACGCCTTTATCGCCGTCGAGGACGTGCGCTTTTACAAGCATTCCGGCGTGGATTTCAAGCGCCTCTTTTCCGCGGCGCTCGAGGTGCTGGGCAACAGCAATTCCTCGGGCGGCAGCACCATTACCCAGCAGCTCGTGAAAAACAAGATTCTCGGCTCACAGCGCACGTATAAGCGCAAAATTCAGGAGGCCTACCTTGCGTTGCAGGTGGAAAAACGCATCGGCAAGGACGATATTCTCGAGGCGTATCTCAACGATATTCACCTTGGAGAATCGAATTACGGCGTAAAGACCGCCGCCATGGACTATTTCGGCAAGGAGCTTTCCGAGCTGACCGTGCGCGAGTGCGCCATGCTCGCGGGCCTTACGCAGAATCCATACCGCTACAATCCCCGCAAGAACATGTATCAGCGGGACAAAATGGATGTGACCAACAACCGCACCGATCAGGTGCTGAGCAAAATGTATCAGGCGGGCTATATCAGCCGCGAGCAGTACAACGCCGCGCTCACGGAGAACGTGCGCATCGTGGAGGTTTCGCAGCAAAAGCAGATGTACGCCATGGCCTATTTTGTGGAATACGCCATGCGCGACGTGGTCACGCACCTGCTTTCCCAGCGCGGCCTTGCGGACACCACCGCAAACCGCAGCGCCGTGGAAAACGAGCTGCGCACGGGCGGCTACCATATCTACACCACGGTCGATCCAGGAATTCAGAATACCGTGCAGACAACCCTGAGCGGCTGGGAAAACTATCCCACGCTCGCGGACAGCAGCAAGGCGCTCATGGTGGAAACAAGCGCGGAGGGCACGGTAATCGAGACGGTGGAGCCGCAAGCGGCAAGCGTGGTGCTGGATTATCACACGGGCGAACTGCGCGCGGTCGTCGGCGGGCGCGAGGAGCCCAGCGTGCGCAAGGGCCTCAACCGCGCCTATCAAAGCTACACCGAGGTAGGCAGCGCCATTAAGCCCCTCTCCGTATACGGCCCGGCGCTGGATCTGGGCATGTCGCCCGCGAGCATTGTGGCCAATATGGACGGCGCGATCGAAGGCTGGAACACGGCCAAGGGCTATCCCGCGGGCGGATTGACCTATCATTACGGCCCGGTCACGGTGCGCAGGGGCATTATGTCCTCGCTGAACGTCGTCGCCGCGCGCGTGCTCATGGACTACGTAACGCCGCAGGTGGCCGCGCAGTATCTCTACCAGCTTGGCGCGACCGAATCAAAAATCAATGTGGACGGTCCGGGCCTCGCGCTGGGCACCTCGGGCCTTACGCCCATTCAAATGTCGGCCGCCTACGGCGCGATTGCAAACGGCGGCGTGTACCTCGAGCCGCTTTCGTTTACCAAGGTGCTTGACGCGGAGGGCAACGTAATTCTCGACGCGGACGAGGTGCGCGAAACGCGCCGGGTCTTCAAGGAGAGCACCGCCTATCTGCTTGTGGACATTCTCACCGACGCGGTCAAATCGGGCACGGGCACCACGGCCAAAATTTCCGGCATGACGGTCGCGGGCAAAACGGGCACGAATTCCGATTACGCCAGCGTATACTTTGCGGGCCTGACGCCCTATTATGCGTCCACCGTGTGGATTGGGCACGATTACCCGACCAACAAGCTCAAGGAGGGCGCGTCCGGCGGCGATTACGCGGCGCCGCTTTGGCAGGCGTATATGTCCAGGATTCACGAGCAGCTCGAGGATCGCGCCATCATCGACGCGGAGCCCTCGGCGCTGGGCCTTACCAAGTGCACCGTGTGCAAGGTATCGGGCCTGCTTGCCACCGACGCGTGCAAGGGCGATTCCGAGCACGGCGTGGTCGCCGATTATTTCACCTCGGAGAACGCGCCCACAGCCTATTGCGATATGCACGTAACGGTGCGGCTCTGCGCGACCTCGGGGGGCGTCGCCACAAGCTTCTGCCCGGCGGAAACCTGCAGCGAAACGAGCGTCATTCTCATTCGTCCGTCCTCGGCCTTCTACAGCTTTGCGGACGAATACCTGCTCAAGGCCATGCCCACTGCCGTGCGCACGGATCTTTCCGCGGAGGCGTACCTCGCGTCGCTTTCTCCCTGCGCTACGCACTCCGGCGAATCGCTCAGCGTGTTCCAGCTCAAGGAGCAGGCGGAGGCGCTCATTGCGGAGGTCAACGCGTTTATCCAGAATACGCCCGCGCTCTCGCAGGAAACGAGAAACCGCCTGGAAACGGATATCGTGGCGTTGCGAAGCGTGCTTGCGGGCTATGAGTATACGCAGATCGAGCCGCTGGTGAGCGCGCTTACGCGCGATTATCAGGCGGCCAGGCAGGCGGCGGCCGGGCCCGCGTCCACGCCGCCCGTGGCGCCGGCGGAGACCCCGGCGCAGAACCCGTGAGCGCGCTTGCGGCTCTGTACGCGGCCGAACGCGCGCGCCTTTATGCGCACGCGCCGCTCGACACGCCCGCAGGCGAATATGCTGCGCCTTGCTTTGGCGAGGGGCCTGCACACGCGCCGCTTTTGCTGCTCGGCGAAGCGCCCGGCGCGGAGGAAACGCGGCTTTCCCGGCCCTTTGTGGGCAAGGCGGGCCGCCAGCTCGACGCGCTGCTGGAGATTGCCGGCCTTTCCCGCGCGGCGCTTTTTCTCACCAATACCGTAAAATACCGCCCCGTAACGCGCACCGCGCGCGGCGCGCATAACCGCACGCCAGGGCGCGGGGAGATACGCGCCGCGCTGCCGCTGCTGCGCGCGGAGCTGCTTGCCGTTGCCCCCAGGGTGATCGTCACGCTTGGCAACACGCCGCTTTCGGCTGTTTTGGCGCTTGAGGCGGAAACGGGAGAAACGACCTCCGCCAAGGAAACGGTATCGGGGACAGATACTGTCAAGGCGACAGTATCTGGGACAGATACTGTCAAGGAGACGGTATCTGGGACAGATACTGTCAAGGCGACAGTATCTGTTGTGCACGGAAAGCCGCTCCCGCTTCAAATCGGCGCGCTTTCCGTCACGCTTTTTCCGCTCTATCACCCGGCCAGCGGCATCTATAACCCGAAGCTTGTCGCCGTGATGGAGCGCGACGCAGCCGCACTCCGTGAACATTTGGTGAAACAAGGTCACATTTTGGCGGTTCGTGAAAAAATGTGATATACTCGGTGTAACGATTATACAAAGCGAGGTTGCACGATGGCACAGAAGATACTTATTGCTGACGACGAGCCGGTCGTCCACGAATCCCTGGGGATTTATCTTAGGGCCGAGGGCTTTGAGACCGTGGACGTGTACGACGGCGCGGCGGCGCTTGAAAGCATCACGGCCGACGTGGTGCTTTGCGTGCTCGACATTATGATGCCCAAGCTTTCCGGCATCGAGGTGTGCAGGGAGATTCGCAAATCCTCCCAGCTCCCCATCCTTATGCTCACGGCCAAGGGCGAGGAGATCGACCGCATCGTGGGACTCGAGCTGGGCGCGGACGATTATATTGTCAAGCCCTTCAGCCCGCGCGAGGTCGTGGCCCGCATCAAGGCGGTGCTGCGCCGCACGCAGGAGCATCCCAAGGCCGATTCGGCCGTGATCACCTATAACGGCCTGACCATCGACCTAAAGAGCTATTCGGTCACGCTGCGCGGGGAGCCGGTCATCTGCACGCCCAAGGAAATTGAGATTCTGCACATGCTTGCAAGCAATCCGGGGCAGGTCTTCACGCGCGAGCAACTGCTTTCCCGCGTGTGGGGCTACGACTTCGCGGGCGAAACGCGCACGGTGGACACCCACATCAAGCGCATCCGTGCAAAGCTCGATTCCACTGGCCTGGGCTGGAGCATCAAGACCATCTACGGCGTGGGGTATAAATTCGAGACAGAATGAACTCGATGCGGAGCGTCTTTTTCTGGCGCGTACTAGTCATTTCCGTGCTTGCGCTGCTGGCGGCGAATATCTTTTCGCTGGCAGCCTATGCGTATGTGGGAAAAAAGACCTATGTGACCATCGAAATGGCGAATCTGGAGCCCGAGGCCGAGGTCATAAGGCAAATCTATGAGGAGTACAAGAACGAGAACATGACCGACGAGGCGTTCCAGCGCCTCATCGAGAAGCAGACGGTGGCGAGCCAATCCGCCATCTTTATCTCCGATTCGCTGGGCAAAACGCTCATCGTGCGCAATATCGGCAGCACGGTGGACGTGCGCGATTTCGGCGCGTACTTTACCTCCGAGGTGCAGCACGTGCTTTCGGGCCAAACCGTGCAAAACGACGGCCTTGTGCTGCTCAACGGCGATACGGCCGTGTCCGTCGGCATTCCCATCCGCGACGCGGACGGGAACGTGACGGGCGGCATCTTCATCATCAAGCAGATCCAGCGCATCCAGTCTGCCTTTCAGCAGCTCAACAATGCCCTTACGGTCACCATTTTGCTGGTGCTGCCCATCATCGTGGTGCTCATTACCTATAGCACAAATCGGCTGTCGCGGCCGCTTAATTCCATGGCCAACGTCGCCATCGAGATGTCCAAGGGCCGCTTCGACGCGCGCGCCGACGAAAGCTCAGTGGGCGAGGCGGGCATTCTGGCTCGCGCGCTCAATACTCTCTGCGACAATCTGACGCAGACGATTTACCAGCTTCGCAGCGAAAAGCGGCAGCTCAACCTCATTTTGTCCAGCTTTTCCGACGGCGTGGCCGCGCTTGATTCCATCGGGTGTCTTTCGCACTACAACCCCGCGCTCATGAAAATGTTCGGCTCCGTCAGCGCGAAAACGCCCATGGAGCTTGTGCCGGATCAAACGGTGTGGGACGTATTCAAGCGCGTGTATGATTCGCAGGAGCCGGAAACGCTGCAATACAAGCTTCCGGGCGAGCGCGGGCTGTGGATCTCCGTCGTGCCGGTCATCGACTCGGAGGAGGGCTGCACGGGCGTCGTCGGGCTCTTTAAGGACGTCACCGAGCTCGAGCGCATGGAGAAAATGCGCAACGATTATGTCGCGAACATCAGCCACGAGCTGCGCACGCCGCTCACGGCCGTGCGGGGCTTGCTCGAGCCCTTGGCCGACGGCATGATTACCGATGAGGAAACGCGCGCGCGTTACTATAAAATCATGCTGCGCGAGGTCATGCGGCTTTCCCGGCTCATCACGGATATGCTTCAGCTTTCCCGCCTCCAGTCCGGCACGGAATATATGGAAATCGGCGCGGTGGACGTGGAGGAGCTTTTAACGGAGATGCGCCAGAATTATTTGCAGGAGGCGCGGCAGAGGGGGATTCAACTGATTCTGCACGCGGAAAACGTGCCCTACGCCATGACCGACTGCGACCGCGTGGAGCAGGTGCTTGTGGTGCTGCTCGACAACGCCATGCGCTATACGCCCGAAAACGGCAGCATTACCATCGACGCCGCCGTGGGCGAGCGCATCCTTATATCGGTTACGGATACCGGCTGCGGCATCGCGCCGGAGGATATCGGGCATGTGTTTGAACGCTTCTACAAGGCGGATAAATCCCGCAAGGAGGGCGGCACGGGGCTTGGCTTGTCCATTGCCAAGCAGATTATGGACAAGCTGGGCGAGAGCATCTATGTGGAGAGCGTACCGGGCAAGGGCGCGAGCTTCCACTTCACCCTCAAGCGCTACGTCAGCAACGCCATCGCGCTGGGCCCCAGCTCGTCGGAATCGGGCTATCGCGGCGAGGAAACGTCAAAGGCCGGGGAGGTCTTGGCGGCGGACGGGCAGGTCACGCAGGACGCGCCATACGAGATCATCCGGCCCCTGCCAAGGCCTCCGAAAAACGAGCCTGCAAAGCCGCTGCCGAGGCCGGGCAAAAAGCGCTAGGCCCGCCGCGCCGCCCATGTGGTCATGCACCCGCCCCCGGACGCATAGGATATGCACGGGGGCGGTTTTTTTGGAATACCGGCGCACAAGACGGACGCTAACGAAGCTGCCGCAGGGAAACAACGTGTTCCCCGTGGCGGTAATCGCGCTTACATTTTTAGCGGTCGTATATATACTGGGCGTGTCGAGGCTGGGCGGATGGCTGGCGGAAACCTTTGTCGCGCCTGTCTTCCGCATCGCGGGGGACGCGGACGAGAGCGGCGTGGCAAAGGCGGCGGGCGGTGCGGACAGCCGGCAGGAGGGGGCGGGCGTAAGCGCAGCGGAGGCCGCCGCGTCCCTGCCCACGGAAAGCCTGACGGTTCCCGCCTTTTCGCTCTATGCGCTGCAAATGGGCATTTTTTCCTCTGAGGATAACGCGAAGGCGCAGGCGGCGCAGCTTCGGGAGCTGGGCGCGGGCGGCTACGTCATGACCGATTCGGGGCGCTATCGTGTGCTGGCGGCGGGCTATGCCGATGCGGAAAGCCTCAAAAAGGTGCGGAGCCAGCTTGCGGGGGAGGGGCTCGAAAGCGCGTCGTATACCGTTACGCTGGCGGAGGGCGCGTGGCGCGTGACGGCAAGCGCGGAGGCGCTGCGCGCGTATCAGGCGGCCGTTACCCACCTTGGCGGGCTTGCGGAGGAGCTAACCGCCCTCGCGCTCGCCTTCGACAAGGAGGAGCAGAGCGTGCCGGACGGGCTGCGCGCCCTCGCGCTGCTTGAAGGCGAGCTGAAACGCCGGCAGAGCGCCTATAGCCAGGCGGTCACGGAAACGGACGCGCAAAGCGCAGCGATTTCCGATTGCTTTGCCGGAGCCGTCGCCGAGCTTTCACTCCTCGCCGAAATGGACGAGAGCGACCGGCCGGATTTTTCGGCGGCGCTCAAGCATGCGCAGCTGCGCATCGCGCTTAGCGTGGCGGCGCTTTTTCAGACGCTTGGCGGGTAAGCGCGCATGTATGGCCATTATGCGAGGGAAATGGTTCAAATCCGGCGCAAATTTGTACAATTTTGACAAGCGCGGCGGCGCGTTGCTTTCTTCAAAAAGGCATATTATAATAGCTCTGTAAGGAGCGTGGAATTATGCCGAATACATCGCACATTCTCATTTGCGACGACCAGCCCATTATTCACGAGACGCTCGGCGTATATCTTGAAAACGAGGGCTTTACCTTTTCGTCCGCCTACGACGGCGAGCAGGCCGTGCAGATGGCCGAATCCGAATCGCCCGATCTCATCCTCATGGATATCATGATGCCCAACAAAACGGGCATTGAGGCCTGCAAGGAGATTCGCCTGAAAAGCGGCGTGCCCATCATCATGCTCACGGCCAAGGGCGAGGAGATCGACCGCGTGCTCGGTTTGGAATTCGGCGCGGACGATTATATGGTCAAGCCCTTTTCCTCGCGGGAGCTCATCGCGCGCATCAAGGCGGTTTTGCGCCGTACAAGCTCCGTGCCCGAGCAGCAGGGCCAGACCATCCGCCTCGACGAGCTGGAGATCAGCCTCTCGAGCTATGAGGTCAAGATTCACGGCAAGCCCGTGGACTTCACCCCCAAGGAGGTCGAAATTCTCTATCTGCTTGCGTCCCATCCGGGCCGCGTGTTCGACCGCGAGCAGATTTTGTCCAAAATTTGGGGCTACGACTATTTTGGCGATACCCGCGCCGTGGATACGCAGATCAAGCGCATCCGCCAAAAGCTCCCGCAGGACAACCTCAAGTGGGGCATCCGCACCGTATACGGCGTGGGCTATAAATTTGGCCTGTCCGAATGAAACGGAGCACGTTCCTTAAAAAGCTGCTGTTGTATGTGATCTGCGCTTGTCTGCTCACCGCCGTTTTGACAAGCGCTTTCTTCAGCGCGACGGGCGCGTCCATCGTGGCGGGCCGCATCGCGGATGAGATGCTGCCCCGCGCGGAGAGCATCGCGCGGCTTGCCAGCCGGTATCAGACGGGGCAGCTTTCCTTCGATTCCTTCATCGATTTTGCCACCAAGGAGCAGCGCAACGCGCTCATCTACGTGTTCGACGCGCAGGGGGCGCTTGTGGCCTATTCCGCGAGCAGCAGCTTTCCGTCGGAATACCGCTATCTGGCCACCTGCGCGACCGGCGTTTTGCAGTCGGGCGAGGCGTATGTTTCGCTGGATTGGCGCTCTGTGGCGGGCATCGTCGTGGGCGCGCCCATTACCGATAATCTCGGGCGGGTCACCGGCGCGGTCATGCTTGCAAAGCAGCGCAACGAGGTGTCGGCTATCATGCTCAGCCTGGCCATGACGCTCATTTTCAGCAGCGGCCTTGCGTGCATCGTGATGATGGCGCCCGCGCTGATCTTTTCGCGGAGCATCTCCAAGCCGATCGGCCGCATGACGGAGATTGCGGGCAAGATGGCCGGCGGCGATTTTTCCCAGCGCGCGGAGGAGGAAATTCCAAACGAGCTGGGCTTTCTGGGCGCGGCGCTCAATCACCTTTCGGGTACGCTGCACGCTACAATCGGCGATTTAACGGCCACCAAGACCCGGCTGAATATGATACTCGACAGCCTCAGCGAGGGTGTGGTGGCTGTGGACGAAAACGGTCTTGTAACCTATCATAACCCGGCGGCAGCCCGCCTGCTCCGCTGCGGCGTGAGCGCGGCGTGCGTGCAGGCGTCCGTTGCCTCGCTCCTTCCGCTTTGCGCGGAAACCGTTGCCGATGGCCGCATCCGAAGCGCGCAGGAGCTGCGCGGCGACGCGACGCTCCTCTGCACCGCCTCTGCGGCCCAGCAGGGGGAGGGGCGGCCCACGAGCGCCATCCTGCTTTTGCAGGATATCACCGAAACCGAGCGCCTCGAGCAGACCCGGCGCGATTATGTGGCCAATGTCAGCCACGAGCTGCGCACGCCCATCGCCTCCATACGGAGCCTTTCCGAGGCGCTCAACGACGGCCTTGTTCGCTCCGAGGAGGATTGCGCGCGTTACTACGGCTATATTTTGCGCGAATCGCTGCGCCTTTCGCGGCTCATCAACGATTTGCTTGAGCTTTCCAGGCTGCAATCCGGCACCGTTGCGCTGGAGAAGGCTCCGTTCTCCCTTGCGGAGCTGCTTGCCGACGTAACGGAGCGCGTGCGCATGCGTGCGCTTGACAGCGGCATTACGCTTGCGCCCTTTATAGATCCCGGCCTGCCGCCCGCGTTTTCCAACCGCGACCGTATCGAGCAGGTGACCGTTGCCCTGCTTGACAACGCCATCAAGTACGCGTCGGACGATGGCCGCATCGAGCTGCGCGTGGATGTGGCGGAGCGCATGACGGTGCGGATTTCCAACAGCGGGCATATTGCAGAGAAGGATCTGCCGCATCTCTTCGAGCGCTTTTATAAGGCGGACGCTGCCCACAGCAAGGGAGGCACGGGCTTGGGCCTCGCCATTGTGCAGGAGCTGATGGCGCGCCTTGGCGAGGAGATTTCCGCGGCAAACGACGGCGAGGACGCGGTGCTTTCCTTTACGGTCGCCATCGCCCCAGAGACAAGCGCGCTGCCGGGCGGCGAGGACTAAAGTTTACAAAAACATAACCCGCGCTTCACGCCATCTGGCGTGTTTTCGCATTGTCTTCACGCGGCGATTATGCTATATTAATGAAATGATTTTGGCGCTTGTCGCCTGATAAGCTGGGGGTATGAGATGAGAAACGTATACGATGTCCTGGAGGAGCGCGGCTTTTTGAAGCAGTGCTCGCATCCCGAGGAACTGCGCGAGCTGCTTGGCAGGGAAAGCCTCACGTTTTATATCGGCTTTGATCCGACGGCCGACAGCCTGCACATCGGGCATTATATCGCGCTCATGACCATGGCGCATATGCAGCGAGCGGGGCATAAGCCCATCGCGCTCCTCGGCAACGGCACGGCCATGATCGGCGACCCGTCGGGCAAAACGGACATGCGCAGGATGCTCACGATTGAGGATCTGGACTACAACGCCAATTGCTTTAAGAGCCAGATGTCGCGCCTTATCCGCTTCGGCGACGACGGCGCGCGCATGGTTTTTAACGGCGAATGGCTGCGCTCGCTTAATTTCTTGGATTTCATGCGCGATATCGGCGTATACTTTTCCGTAAACCGCATGCTCGCGGCGGATTGCTATAAGCAGCGTCTGGATACGGGCCTCACTTTTTTTGAGATGAGCTACATGCTCATGCAGAGCTACGATTTTCTCGTGCTCAACCGCAAGTACGGCTGCTGCCTGCAAATGGGCGGAGACGATCAGTGGAGCAATATTCTTTCCGGCGCGGACCTGATCCGCCGCAAGGAGCAAAAGCCCGCCTACGCGCTCACTACGGCGCTGCTTACCACCGCCGACGGCAAAAAGATGGGCAAGACCGAGAAGGGCGCGCTGTGGCTGGATAAAAACAAGTGCTCCGTATTCGATTTTTATCAATACTGGCGCAATGTGGACGACGCGGATGTGGAGCGTTGCCTTTGCCTTTTAACCTTCCTCCCCATGGAGGAGGTGCGCCGCTTAAGCGCGCTGCGCGATTCGGCCATCAACGAGGCCAAGCGCGTGCTGGCCTTTACCGTTACCGAGCAGGTGCACGGCACGGAGGAGGCCGAAAAGGCGCAAGCCGCCGCCGAAGCGCTGTTTTACGGCGCGGGCAGCAGGGCTGATATGCCCACGCTCGCCCTCAGCGAGCAGGAGGCAGCCGATACGGGCCTGCGCGTCATCGATCTGCTGGTTAAAACGGGCCTCGCGTCCTCCAAAAGCGACGCGCGCAGGCTCATGGACGGAGGCTCGATTAGCTGCGACGACGAAAAGATCACCGACTACGCGGCGGCGCTTACGGCCGAGCAGCTTTCCGGCGACGGCGTGATCCTCAAAAAAGGGAAGAAGGGCTTTTGCCGGGTGCGCGGGGCTTGAACGCGACGGACGCTTCCGCCTTTCGCACGGTCGCGCAAAACGGGAACAGCGAGCTGCTCATTCAAAAGTCCCGCTTTCTGGGCCGGTGCATGCCCGTTTCGGATGAACGGGAGGCGGAAACGCTGCTTGCTTCCATACGCAAGCGGCACTGGGACGCCAGCCACAATTGCTACGCCTTCCGCATCGGGGAAACAGCCATGACGGCGCGTTCCTCCGACGACGGAGAGCCCTCCGGCACGGCGGGCGCGCCCATTTTGCAAACGCTTGCCCGCATGGGGCTTACCAATGTGCTGTGCGTGGTGACACGCTATTTTGGCGGGGTGCTGCTCGGCGCGGGCGGGCTGACGCGCGCGTACGGGCGCGCGGCAAGCGAAAGCGCGAAGGACGCGGGCCTTGTGGAGATGCGCCTGTGTCAAAGGCTCTGCCTGGACGTGCCGTATCCCTATTGGCCGGTGGCGGAGCGCGAACTCCGGCGCTTTGCGGGCCCGGACGAGCTTGATTACGGAGAAAGCGTGCGCTGCGCGGTCTATCTGGAAAGCGCGCGCGCGGCGGAATTTACCCTTGCGCTCACGGAGTGCAGCGACGGGCGCGTGCGTCCCTCGGCGGAGGGCGCGGCCTACCGGGCCTTCCCGGTGACCGCCGGATTGGAGTGAAGTTGTGAAGCGGAAGATCCTTCTCATCGGAATACCCCTCCTGCTTGCGGCGATGCTGCTCCTTGCCCCCGCGGCGCGCGCGGAGGACGTGCGTATTCAGATCAGCGCCGATCCCGCCGCCCTCACGGAGGCGGGGCTGGTCACGTTTACCTTTTCCATCTCCAATCATTCGGATTATGAGCTGCACGAGGTCACGATTTCGCAGGGGGGCGCGGTCTATCCGATCGCGGACGTGCAGGAGCTGATCATTCCGCCGGGCAACAGCGCCAATCACATTGTGATCTCCGCGCAGGTGGCCAATTCGCAAATCGGTCTGCCCATCACCTTCACGGTTTCGTGGCGGCAGGGCGGGGAGCCGTATTCGCAGGATGTGCCCGTTCTGGTCGAGCGCGCGGCGGACCCGGTTATTTCGCTTACCCGCACGGTGGAGCCGGTCTCCGCGAAAACCGGCGAGCACGTCAAGGTTCAATATCTCCTCAAGAATGATACTCGCTTCGATATGAGCGGCATCACGCTTATCGACGAGCAGCTCAGCGACCATCCCATCTACGAGAGCGGCGCCATCCTTGCGGGCAACGCCACAACCGTGGAGCACAACTATATCATGGGCGAGGAAAGCGTTGTGTCCGCGCCCGTGGTCACGTACACGGTCAATGGGAAGACGAAGGTCTTTTCCGCCGTCGAGCCGGTAACGGTCAACATGATCCTGCCCCAGCTTTCCATGACGGTCACGCCCGGCACGCCCTCGCTTTCCGGCGTGCCCTTCTCCTTTGAGCTCGTCAACACGGGCAATCAGGATATTCAAAACATCCGCATTACCGACGAGCGTGGCGTTTCGGTGAGCGACGAGAGCTTTTCGCTCAAGGTCGGCGCGGCCACCGTCTGCTCGTATGTGGTGCTGCCCGTGCTCACGGAGCCTGTGCGGCATGTGCGCTTTCACGTCACGGGTGTGGACGGGCGGGGAGAGAGCTACGAGCTGACGAGCCAGAAGGAATACGACGTGTATCCCTTTGTGGACGAGACGCAGATTCAGGCGAGCCTCAAGGCTGAGATCGTGACTCCGTGGAGCGCCGAAACGGGCGTGATTTCCGTGCGGCTTACGCTGCTGAACAACAGCACCGTCGCGTTAAGCAACGCGCGGGTTACGGAGATTTCCCTGGGCGAACTCTACACGGCGGAAACGCTGCCCGCCGGAGAGACAGTGGTGGAGAAGGAGCTGTCCATCGGTTCGCCGCGCAATTTGAATTTTTCAGCCAAGGCGCAGGACCCGACGGGAACCACCCGCGAAATTGGCGCGTATTTGCTGGCCGTAGCCTACGAGGGCGGCTTGGGCACGCCCAAGCCGGCGGACGCGACCGCCTCGCCCACGGAGATCTCCACGGAGAACCCCTTTAGCTTTATTACGGGCGCCATCTCCAGGGTATTGGTCATATTGGGGGTTATCATGGGCGTGGCGTTTATCGCGCTTGTGGTGCTCAGCTTTATGGAGCGTGCGCGCTCGAGCCGCGCGGGCTTCTTTGACGACGACGAGGAGGAGGCGCTCGATCTCGAAACCAACGCCCGCCCGCGCGTGGAGGTGCTCGACGCGCCGCCGCCCGCGCGCGCGCCGCAAAGCACGCAGCGCTTCCGGCTTGAAGCGCAGCCGGGCAGTTGGCAAGCCGAGCTGCGGCCGCCCTCTGAGATTAACCGACGCCGCATGCAAAACGCCGGCGTTGCGCCCGCCCGCCGCGAGGACCGGCGGAGGGAGGCTGCGCCCGTCTGCCAAACGGGGCGGCACGTCGCGCCCGAGCCGGAATACGAAGCCGCCGCCTACCGACCGCTGCAAGCGCCGCGCGACGCGGCAGCGTACCCGCCGCCGCGCCGCCGCGCGCCCGCGCAACCGGCGCAGAAGCCTTCGCACGCATATTTGCCGGAGGACGATGGGCCGCTGATCGAAATCGAATATGACGACGAGGCTTATCCGCCCACGTACGAGCCGGAGCCCGAGCCCTATGTGCAGCCGCGGGTAAGCGTGCGCGAGGGCGGCACGCGCCAGGGCCCCAAGGTGATCGCCGCGCGGCCCGTGCCCAAGGTGCAGCCCAAGACGCGCGCGGAAATTCGCCACGTTGTGCGGGAGCCGGCGCCGCATCACGAAAGAGGCGAGGAATGAACGCTGCTTTTCCCGGCCTTTCGGCCGATATGTATCGCTTTTTCTGGGATATCGCCTTCCATAACGATCCCGCGTATTTTGAAGAAAACCGGGCGCGCTATAAGGAAAGCGTGCAGCAGCCCCTTTTGCTGCTTGCGCGGCTGCTTACGCCCGCCGCGCTTGAGGCCGATCCCCAGTTTTGCCAGCGTCCCGCGTACATTCTCTCGCGCATCCGCCGGGACACGCGCTATTCCAAGGACAAGTCCCCCTATCGCGATCACGCGTGGCTCAGCTACCGCTATCCGGGCGTATCGCAGGGGGAAAGTTTCGTGCTGTACGCGGAATTCGAGCGCGAAAGCTGGGGCTACGGCATGGGCATGTATTATTCCAATACCGAAGCCATGCAGCGCTTCCGCGCGCGCATGCTCGCCGAGCCCGCGCGCTTTCTTTCGCTCATCAGCGAGCCCGCCTTTGCGTCGCGCCTTGTCCCGCAGGGCGAGCTATATAAAAAGCCGCGTCATTTTGCGGAGGACGAGCGCCTTTTGCCCTACATAAACCGCAAATCGCTCTCGTTTTGCTTTTCGTCGCCCGATCTGGATAAAACGCTCCGGCCTCAGCTCGCCGACGAGCTGACCGAAGCGTTCCTCGTGATGAAGCCGGTTTACCGCTTCCTTATGGGGCTGGACTGACGTTTACGCGGCCTTCCCAACATCATAAATGCGAAGCCCATCCTCGTCATACACGCACGCAAAGCGCGCGGAAAAATAATCCTCGTCCACGCTGAAGCTCCCGCGCTCATAGGGGCCAATCAGCACGTAATCCACATCGTATTGCGCGGACTGCGCGTCAAAGTACACTGACGGTTCCTCGTACATGAGATGCAGCGCGTATTCGCGCGCGCTGTAATCGATGCCGTGGAAAAACAGGAACGTGCCAGAGCCGCACACAATGTTGCGGCCCGTGAGCATGGCCACGGCGTTGTTGTGGTTGTTGCAGGTGAGGAAGGTCGCATCCTTTTCGGTGTTCGCTTTCACGTATTCCGCCATCTCCACCTCGGCGGCGCCAACAAGCTGGTATTGAGATACATATTCGCGCCCCAGCGTTAAGCCGCCGGAAAGAAACAGGCAGAGGCACACGGCGGCCGCGGCAAGCCGCACGCTCAGTCGCACCGTTTCCCGGCCGCTTACGGCGAGCAGCCGCTCGTAGCTTTTCGCAAGAAAGTTTGCCACAAGCCCGCACAAAAACGCGAAGAAGACGAAGATGAGCTTGTTGTTGTCATAGGTATTGGGCTGAAACTGGATCATTTCCGCAAGCGCCCACACCGCCGCCGCGCCGCCGAACACCGCGCGGTCCTCGCACCGCGCGCATAAAAACGCGGCTGGCATGAGCAGAAAGAGCAGCCCCCAGTTTTTGATATAGAACCACAGGAAGGAATCAGATTCGTTCGCCCAGTTCCAGTGGAGCGTTAAAAAGCCGCCCGCCTGCCGGAAGGTAAACAGGATGAGCTGCGGCGCGGCAAGCAGGAGCGCAAGCGCGGCGTAGCATGCGTAGCCGCATAATTGCCGCGCGCCCTCGCGCCGGAAAACGCTCCGCGCAAGGTACGCGGCGCTGATGATGCCGAGCGCGAGGAACGAATGCGTGTGCACAAGGGGGAGCGCGCCCGCCAGTACGCCCAGCGGCAGAAAGCAGGCCCAATCCTTTTCAAAGGCAGCGCGGTAGAGCAGATACAGGCAGGGGAAAAGCAGCGCCCAGCCAAAGAGCGTGGCACGCTGAGGAATGAGCATGTCCGCGATGGGATTGACCCAGCGCAGGCCGTCGGTTGGGAAGTTGGTCGGCGTTTCGTAAAAGGCCGAAAAGAGCGAGGAGAGACGGTCGGGCTGAAACTGCGCCAGATCGAAGAAATAAGCAAAGCCGAACCCGCCGCCCACGAAAAACAGATAGGTGGCGAGCACGGCCGCGCCCTCCCGTTTCAGCCAGCGCGCGAAAAACAAATATACGCCGCAAAAGACTGTGAGCAGCGCGTAAAGCGCGGGCAGCATGGCCGAAACGCGGAGCGACGCGCCCAGCACATAGAAAGTGGAGCTCACGCTGTCGCAGAGGAAGGGATAGCACAGCGCGGTGTCCGGGCAGATGGAATACATGGGCGGGAACGTCCCCTGCTCCGCGATGCTCGTGATAAAGCCCAAATGCATGGCGAGGTCGCCATAGGTGGATTGGCCTACCCACAGCGCGCCGTCGCGCGAAACGATGGTATGCGTGGAAAGCAGCACGGCGGAGAGCAAAAAGAGCGGCAGCACCGTGGCAAGGAAGGGCGAAAGCGCCGTCCCTTTTACGCGGTAGTCCTGCCCCCGACGCGCAAAAAACGCTGCCGCCGCGCCCAGCGCAAGCGCGAGTCCCAGCGCGCAGAGCTGCGCCGCCAACGTAAAGCCGAACAAAAACGTAAACAGCGCCGGGAACCAGAGAAGCATGGCAAGCCCCAGCGCGAGGCCGAGCCACAAGCGCGCAAGCGGATCGGTTTTGCGAAAGAGCGCGTTGGCGCAGAGCAGGCCGCAGCAGGCGAAGGCGGCAAGGTACAGAGCGGCAAGCAGGTTTCCCATTGAAATCCCCTTTCTAAACGGCAACAGTATGCCATAAGCAAAAGCGCTTGCTTGCAAGGGCGTTTTTGCACAGCAAACAACAGCGCGTCCCGTCCGTCAGAACGGAGAAACGCAATTTTCCAGCTTGCGCGAGCAGGCCGTCGCGCATATTATACCATAGCGGGGGCAATTAAACACGCCCGAAATGCGCAAAGGGGGCGGAATTCTCTGCTCTTGCCGCGCGGCCTGCCCGGAGGCTGCCGTTTTGCCGGCCCGATTCGTTCACAAATTCTTCGCTTTACAAATAAAACGCGTTGTGCTATGCTGCACAGGTATTATGGTGCTGCAAACCGAGCAGGCATGCTCAAAACGTTCTTCCCTCAAGCAAGGATCCCGTTGTCTGTCGCATTTATGATACGCCCTGGCAAGAAGTACATCACTTGCCATACGGCTCGGAGCGTTCCGGCTCCGACGTATCAATAGCGACGGTCGGCGCGGACATAGCCATGACACAGTCAATTGACGCTCGTCATAGGACAATGCCCCATTATTCCGGCATTGTCTTATTTTTATGGAAACGCGGAACAGAAAGAAAAGGATTATGCTATATCAGGAACTTCTCTCAGAGCCGATGCGCTCTACGCTCGCCAAAGCGGGCTACAACACACCCACGCCCATTCAGGAGCAGAGCCTTGAAAAGCTGCTCGGCGGCGTGGATATGATCGGCATCGCGCAGACTGGCACGGGCAAAACCGCTGCCTTTGCCGTGCCCATCATCGAGGGCGTCAACGAAGAAAACCGCAAGCCGCAGGCGCTCATTCTCTGCCCCACGCGCGAATTGGCGCTCCAAACCACGGACGTATTTAAAAAGCTTTCGCAGCACAAGAAAATGCGCACTGTCAGCATCTATGGCGGCCAGTCGCAAAACATCCAGATTCAGGCGCTGCGCGGCGGCGCGCAGGTCGTGGTCGGCACGCCGGGGCGCGTGAAGGATCTCATCGGCCAGAACGCGCTCAAGCTCAACAACATCCGCTATGTCGTGCTCGACGAGGCGGACGAAATGCTGGATTTCGGCTTCTTGCCCGATATTCGCTCGATTCTTTCGCACGTGACCGCGCCGCACCAGACCACACTGTTTTCGGCCACCATGAGCAAGGAGATCGCGGCGGTTGCCAAGAGCTATCTGAGCAATCCGATCACCATCGAGATCGGGCGGAACAACGAGCCAACCCAAACCGTGCGGCAGCTTTGCATCCATACCGAGGACGCGGGCAAGCTGTTTACCATCAATCAATTGATGTCGCAGGCCGCGCCGCGCCTCACGCTGATTTTCTGCAATACGCGCCACCGCGTTAAGTCCGTCACCAAAAAGCTCAACGCGGCGGGCCTTTCCTCCGACTGCCTGCACGGCGACCTCTCCCAGAGCCAGCGCAACGGCATTATGCGGGATTTCCGTGCGGGTAGAACCACCGTGCTGGTCGCAACCGACGTGGCCGCGCGCGGCATTGACGTGGACAATATCGACCTCGTGATCAATTACGACGTCCCCGACAAGCCCGAGTATTATGTGCATCGCATCGGCCGTACCGGCAGGGCGGGGCACGCAGGGCTGGCCTGCACGCTCGTAAGCGAGCAGGATTCGCAGCGCCTCAAGGTTATCAAGCGCCAGTATAACGTTCTGGCTGCCCAATAAACCGGGCGCGAAATGCGCGGACTAGCAAAAACAAACGGGAAAGCCGTATGCCCCAACCGGGCCGTACGGTTTTTTTATGGATTTTGGTCATAAACAAGGATAGAGCCGCACAATGCGCAGCGCTGCCTTTCCCGCAGCGTGCGGCGGGGCATAGATTTGCTTCAGCCTTTGCCAATCCGTCACGCAAAGCTCCGCTTTTGCGCACATGGGCCAAAATGCGGGACAAGCGCATGATAGCATGCTATAATAAACCAATGAAGACCTTCGTTCGGAAAATCTTTTCCCGCGCGACCGTCACGGGCGCGTTCATCGTTTTGCAGCTCATCGCGCTGTATCTGCTGCTTGCGCGCCTCAACACGCGGTATCTGTATTTCTATTATTTTACAAACGTGCTGTCCGTGGCGGTTTGCGTACATATTGTGAGCAGGAATACAAACCCCGCCTACAAAATTGCCTGGCTGCTGCCCATTTTGTCGCTTCCCGTGCTTGGCCTCCTGCTGTACGCGGTCTTTGGCAAGAACCGGCTCAGCCGCCGCGAACGGGCCAGAATGCTCGACGTGTATATGCAGCTCGGCCTTGCCATGCAGCGTGCGCCGAGGCCCGGCGAGGCGGAGCTGGCGCTGCTGGACGCGGGCGCCGCGCGGGAATCGCGGTACCTATCGCAGATTGCGTGCGCGCCGCCCTTTGCGCGCACGGAAACAACCTATCTGCCTGTGGGCGAGGTGATGTTTCGGCATCTGCTCGAGGAGCTGGAAAAGGCCGAGCGGTTCATCTTTCTGGAATACTATATCATTGAGCCGGGCCGCATGTGGGATGCGGTACTCGCCGTTTTGCGCAAAAAGAGGGGCGAGGGCGTGGACGTGCGTGTGATTTACGATGATTTTGGCTGCATGTTCCGCCTGCCGGATGGCTATGCCGCCGCGCTCGAGCGGGAGGGGATACGCTGTAGCGTGTTCAATCCCTTCCGCGCGCATCTTTCGCCGCAGTTCAACAACAGGGATCATCGAAAAATCTGCGTTGTCGATGGCAACGTTGGCTTTACGGGCGGCATCAACCTTGCCGACCGCTATATCAACGCGGGCGGCTACGAGGGGCACTGGCTCGACAGCGCGGTCATGCTGCGCGGCGACGCGGTTTGGAGCCTAACGGTGATGTTTCTTACCATGTGGGGCTATATACGGGGCGAAAGGGAGGAGCATGCCGCCTTCCGGCCCGACGAGGCGTTTTGCGCGGGCATCCGCGCGGACGGTTTGGCGCAGCCCTTTACCGACACGCCCATCGACGACGAGCCCACGGGAGAAACCGTCTACCGCAGCATCGTCGGCCACGCGCGGCGCTATGTATACATCAATACGCCGTATCTCATCATCGATAACGAAATGCTCACCGCCTTAACCATCGCCGCCAAATCCGGCGTGGATGTGCGGCTCACCCTGCCCGCCCGGTGCGACAGCAGGCTTGTGCAGGAAATGACGCGCTCCTATTACGAGCCGCTTGTGTGCGCGGGCGTGCGGGTCTATGAGTACCAGCCGGGCATGGTGCACGCCAAAACCTTTGTCTCAGACGATTCGGTGAGCGTGGTAGGCACGATCAATCTCGATTACCGCAGCCTTTACCTGCATTTCGAGTGTGCGGTCCTTTTGTGCGGGTGCTCGGCTGTGACGGATATGCGCGACGCGTATTTAGCCGAAGCGGCGCATTGCCGCCGCATTACGGCCGAGGAGCTGGCGGAAACGCCCGCCTGGCGCCGCCTTTTCCAGAGCCTGCTGCGCGTTCTTGCCCCGCTGTTCTAGCACGGAAAAATCAGTCCGCAATGAGCCGGTAGCGGCCACGGCCCTCGTCATGGAGCGACGCGCTGTAGAAGCAGCGCAGCGCCGAAGCGAGATAGGCCGTGTCCAGCGCGCCCGCCGTTTCGTAGGGCGAGTGCATGGCGAGCTGCGCAAGGCCGACGTCCACCGTATTGAGCGAAACCTGCGCGCTTGAAAGATTCCCCAGCGTGGAGCCGCCAGGCAGATCGGAGCGGTTCGTAAAAGCCTGCCACGGCACGTCGGCCTTGGCGCAGAGCAGCTTAAACAGCGCGGCGCTTACGCCGTCGGTCGTGTATTTTTGATTTGCGTTGTATTTAATCACGATACCCCTGTTCATATACGGGCGGTTGATGGGGTCGGCCTTGTCGGCGTAGTTGGGGTGCAGCGCGTGCGCGTTGTCGGCGGACACCATAAAGCTCGCGGCTACGGCCGCAAGATAGTCCTGCGCGGAGCGCCCGCAGGCGTCGTTGATGCGGCGCAGCACATCGGAAAGGAAGGTGGAGGCCGCGCCCTGTTTGGTGCCGCTGCCGACCTCCTCGTTGTCAAACACGGCGAGAACCGGCACGCTGCGCGCGTTCTCCGCGTCGAGAAAGCCCCTCAGCGACGCGTAGGCGCACTGTAGATCGTCCAGCCGCCCGGCGGAAATGTATTCGCCCGCCGCGCCCCAAACCGTACCCGGCACGCGGTTATAGAGGAACAAATCGCTTCCGCAGATATCCGCTGCCGCCACCCCGGCTGCGTCCGCGATGATCGAATCAAACTGCCCCTTGGAGCGAAAATCGCCCAATATAGGCAGCATATCCTTCTGCGCGTTGTAGGCGTGGCCGTCGTTTGCGTCGCGGTCCATATGGATGGCAAGGCTGGGGATGAGAAGCAAATCGCGGTCGACCCGCACAAGCCTCGTGACAAGGCTGTCCCCCTCGCGCACGACGACGCGCCCCGCAACGGACAGCGGACGGTCGAACCACGGCGCGCAGAGCATGCCGCCGTATTTTTCCACATTGAGCCGCACATACGCCTCCTCCACGGCCATCTCGGGGTTCTCCTTGATTTTGAAGGAGGGGGAATCGCTGTGGGAGGCGACAATTTGAAAGCCCGTGAAGGCCTTGCGCGGCAGCCGGAAGGCGATCAGCGACGATTCGTTGCGCACGGCAAAGTATCGTCCGCCCTCGTCAAGCGCCCAAACGTCGCCCTCGCGCAGCTCGGCATAGCCCGCACCGCTTAACAGCGCGCGCATGGCCGCAATTGCGTGATAGCAGCTGGGGGTTTCGTTTAAAAATGCAAGCAGCTCGTGCGAAATGGTTTCATACATGGTTCTTGATCCCTTCCCTTCGATGGGGCGGGCGTATCCCGCTCGCGCGGGCCGCCGCCTTTCTTATTCTACAATACCCGCCGCGCGGCGCGCAATCGGTATTGCCGCTTTTGTTTGCCCTTTCGCGCGTTTTCCCTTCCTAAACGCCCCAAAGGATGGTATGATATGCATCGTCCTTTTCTTTTTGTGGGAGAAACGGACGGCGTGCTTCGGGAGACATATTTTTGTGTGAGGAGATGGGAGAACAAGCCGGCAATGAGAATGAGCAGAGTGATCCGGGCGGGCGAAATCAATATGCTGGAGGGACCGCTTCTGGGCAAGGCATTTGCCTTTTCGCTGCCGCTTATGGTAACCAATCTCCTGCAGGTGTTCTATTCGGCGGCGGATATGATTGTGGTGGGGCTCTCCGATGTGGAGGGCGCCCTCGGCGCCATCGGCACAACCAGCGCCATGATCAACCTCATATTGAATATTTTCGTAGGCTTTTCCATTGGCGCGAGCATTGTCGTCGCGCGCAACATCGGCCGCGACGATCGGCAGGCGACTGAAAACGCCGTGCACACGGCGCTGCTAACAGGCCTTGTCGCGGGGGCCGTGTGCTGCGTGGTCGGGCTGATTATCAGCCGCCCGGTGCTTGTTTTGCTGGGCGATCAGGGGCATATTCTCGAGCTTGCCGTGCTGTACACGCGCATTTATTTCCTCGGCGTGCCCTTTCTTGCGGTCGCCAATTTCCTCATTGCCATTTTGCGCGCGCAGGGCGATACCCGCACGCCGCTTTTCATCCTCACCTGCACGGGCCTGCTCAACGTGGGGCTCAACCTGCTGTTTGTGCTGGGCTTTGGCATGTCGGTGGACGGCGTGGCCGCCGCTACCGCCATATCCAACGCCGTATCGGCCGTGCTGCTGGCCATCCGCCTTCGCAACGACGCGGGCTGGTGCCGCCTCTCCTTTGCCAAGCTGCGTTTTCATAAAACGGCCCTCCTGGATATTATTCGCGACGGGCTGCCAGCCTGCGTGCAGGGCGCGCTGTTTTCGCTCTCCAACATGCTCATCCAGTCCTCCATCATCGGACTAAACAACGTTGCCTGCCCGGGCGGCTCGGATATAATCGACGGAAACGCGGCGGCTTCGAGCCTCGAGGGCTTCGCGTACACGGCCACCAATTCGGTCTATCAGGCGGCGGTCACCTTCACAAGCCAGAACTTTGGCGCGAAGAAGTATAAGCGCATCGGGTCGGTCATGGGCGCGTGCTATTTTGCGACCGCGCTCATTGCCGTGCTCGCGTCCACGCTCATCGTGGTCTTCCGCGCGTCGCTCGTCGGGTTTTACGTGTCCGCGCCCATGGCCATGCAGACGGCGCAAACGCGGATATTTGTCATGATGATACCGTATTTTTTGCTCGCCTTTATGGAGGTGGGCTGCGGCGTGCTGCGCGGACTGGGCAAATCGATCATGTCTACCACCATATCGCTCATCGGTTCCTGCCTGCTGCGCATCGTATGGCTCGCCACAGTCTTTCGCCTTTCGCCCACGCTGGAAACGGTCTATATGTCCTATCCCGTGTCGTGGGGTCTGACCGCGCTGATACATTTTACCTGCTCCATCCTTGTCCGCAGGCGATATATCAAGCGCGCGGAGTCCGCTTGATGCCGCGCGCAAAAGCGGCTGTCATACCGATCATTCAATGAATTGCCTCTTGCGGAAACGCAGAAAGGGAGACGAAATGGCCTACTATTTTTCCAAGCCCTCGCATACCTTTTCCGAATACCTGCTTGTGCCGGGCTATTCCTCCGCGCAATGTACGCCGGGGAACACCACGCTCGCCACGCCCGTATGCAAATACCGGCCGGGCGAGCCGTGCCCGCTGACCATGAACATTCCGCTCGTCTCGGCTGTGATGCAGTCCGTATCCGGCGAGAAGCTGGCCGTGGCGCTCGCGCGCGAGGGCGGCATCTCGTTTATCTATGTTTCACAGCCCGTCGAAACGCAGGCGGCCATGGTGCGCGCGGTCAAAAAGAACAAATCCGGCTTTGTCGCGAGCGACTCCAACGTTACGCCGCACAATACCATGGCGGACGTAATGGCGCTCAAGCGGCAAACGGGGCATTCCACTGTGGCCGTGACCGAGGACGGGTCGCCTGTTGGCAAGCTGCTCGGCATCGTCACCAGCCGCGATTACCGCCCGAGCCGCATGCACCCGGATACGCCCGTGCGGGACTTTATGACTCCCGTCGAGCGGGTGGTGTCCGCGCGGGAGGGCGTTTCGCTCAAGGAGGCCAACGATATCATCTGGGCGCACAAGCTCAATGCCCTGCCCATCGTCACGGTGGAAGGGAACATGGTCGCCTTTGTGTTCCGCAAGGATTACGACGCGCATAAGGAAAACCCCATGGAGCTGCTCGACGGTCATAAGCGCTATATCGTCGGCGCGGGCGTAAACACGCGGGATTATGAGGAACGCGTGCCCGCGTTGGTGGAGGCGGGGGCGGATATCCTCTGTCTGGATTCCTCCGAGGGCTTTACGGAGTGGCAGGCCCGTACCATCGCCTTTATCCGTTCGCGTTACGGAGAGAGCGTGAAGGTGGGCGCGGGGAACGTGGTAGACGGCGAGGGTTTTCGCTTCCTCGCGGACGCGGGGGCGGATTTTGTCAAGGTTGGCATCGGCGGCGGCTCCATCTGCATCACGCGTGAGGCCAAGGGTATCGGCCGTGGGCAGGCGACCGCCGTGCAGGACGTGGCGGCCGCTCGCGACGCGTACCTTGCCGAAACGGGCGTCTACGTGCCCGTCTGCGCGGACGGCGGCATCGTGATGGATTATCATATCACCCTGGCCCTTGCCATGGGCGCGGATTTTTGCATGCTGGGCCGCTATTTTGCCCGCTGCGATGAAAGCCCCACCAGCAAGGTGCTCATCAACGGCAGCTATATGAAGGAGTATTGGGGCGAGGGGAGCGCCAGGGCGCGCAATTGGCAGCGCTACGATCTTGGCGGCGCAGGCAAGCTTTCCTTTGAGGAGGGCGTGGATTCCTATGTGCCCTACGCGGGCAGCCTGCACACCAATGTGGAGGCCACGCTCGACAAGGTCCGCTCGACCATGTGCAACTGCGGCGCTTTGTCCATCCCCGAGCTGCGCGAAAAGGCGCGCTTGACCCTCGTTTCCGCATCGACCATCGCCGAGGGCGGCGCGCACGACGTGCTGCAAAAGGACAATCACTTCCTCAACGGCCGGGAATAGATTCCCTAAAAGGTACGGCTTGCAGGCTGGCCCCTGGCGTTCCGCTGTGGGGGAACCCGGCCTTGCCCGCGCATTGCGCGGAAATGAAAGCCTCCGGGGTTTCTCCTGAAATGAAAGGAACGGTATCCCCGCTTCCCGCAATCTTTCCCGCCATAAAGGCCGCCCGCGCATACGCGCCGAGCGGCCTTTGACGTGGCGAATCCAATTTGTGTGCGCGTCAGAACCGAACGCCCATGGAGGCAAGCTCCTCCTTGACCTCGTCGTACATGTTTTGCCAGGCGGGGAGCGGCTCCACGGTGGCAAGGTCGTACGCCTCGTCAAAGGGAACGCCGGGGTTACCGTCCTTTTCAGCAAAGATATGCTCGTATCGTTTCAGCAGCTCGAGCGTAATCTCGTTGGCCTGCTCGCGCGTCATGCGCTGGCGTGCGACCGCCTTGCCGACCTCGCCCATGAGCCGGGTTTCGAGGCCAGTTCCGTTGGGGCGGCTGCCGTTTGCCGCGCCGATGCCTTCAAGATGCCCGCCGCATACCGTGACCACGATGGAGTTGGCCGCCGTTTCATAGAGCAGCTCCTTGGTCATGGCGCCGGAGGCGGGCCACAGATCGCACACGATGATGCCGGGCGCGACGGACGCGAACACCTGGCAGAGCACCGCTTGCAGCCACAGGCAGCTGCGTTCCGTGGTGGCCACGTTCTTGATGTGGATGGGGTGGCAAAGGTGATAATCCGCAAGGCAAATGCGATTGGCCGCGAGGATCGACGCGGTCATCACCATGGTTGCGCCCGGTGCGTCGCCTGCGAGGCCGCCTACCATCGTGCATGCAAGCGAGGCGTTGCGCACGCCGTAATCGAGCGCGTTTGCCGCGCGCACGAGATTGCCGTTGTCCATGACCAGCTCGTTGAAGATGGCCACAAGGTGCGAATCGCACGGACGCATGCGCGTTTCGCCGATGGAGGCGTAATCGCCCACCTCGGTAATGGCGCTTTCTGCGGCCAGCATGCCCATGCCGGGGCGGCCGACCTCGCGTAGCGCGCGGCGCAGATAGTCCATCTCGCGGCGGACGGCCAGCACCTCGGCGGGGCTGCCGGGCGTAACGCCAAAGCCGTCTACGTCGGCCAGCGAGCCGCAGGTGAGCAGGTCGATCACCGGCTCCTTGGCGGACGCAAGCACGTTTTCGTAATAGTAGCGCTCCGGGGTCGGGCAGCCCGGGTTCCCCGCCCAGATGGCGGGCGGACGCTCGTCCTCAATTTTGCGCGCAATCAGCGTATAAGCGTCCTTGCCCTCGCCCATGACGAGCGCGGTCTTCATTTCCCGGATGCCCTGCTCGATCTCCTCGCGGGTAAGCCGCATGATGCGGCCGGTGGTCATGTTGTAGATGCCCGTTTTGTCAATGAGCCGCTTTGCGGCCTCCAGCATATCGGTAAACAGCTTGGGGTCGGTCGGAATGAGCTCGTTGCGATTCCAGGAAAAGCCGAATTCCTCTACCAGCTCCCGAACGCCGTCCACCACGTAGTCCAGGTCAAAACCATCCTTGGATACCTGAGGACCCGTTTGGCCGCGGGCGCAGAGCGCTAAAAATTCTTTTGCCGTCATGCAGTGCCTCCCGTCTTATACGTATTCAAAGTCATCGGGCGCTTTGAACCAGGTATTCTTGCCGAAATCCAGCGCGAAGAGAATCACGGCGGTCACAAGCCACGCGATTGTGAAGGGCGAAACCGGGTAGAAGCCCAGCGCCGCCGAGTGGATAAACCCAAAGAGCGAGAGCACCGTGCCGCCCAGCGCGATATACGCCGCGTTGCGAAGCTTGTGATCGATGATAAACACCGTGATGGAGCCAAGCAGAATGCCGATGACGATCGCGCCCGCCTTCACAGCCGGTACGCCGTTCCACATCACGCCCGCGTTGAGGATGGACTGCGTAATTTCCGGCGCATAGCCGCTCAGGCCCGTGGACAGGGTCTCGGCCCAGATCTCGGAAACGCCCATCGCGCCGGTGACCTGCGTATACAGATAGTCCGCAACGGAGGGCACCATGGCCATGCCTACGGCGGCGAAGTGCTTCACTTTGCACTCCTTAAACGCCTGCGACACCATAATGAGCGCGCACCAGAGGAAGGTAACGGCGCAGACCGCGGCGGGGACGAGCTTGCTGAAGAAGGTAAACAGCCCGAAGATGCCCGCAAGGCCCAGCACGAGGCCGGCAATCCAGGAGTAGCCCGCGCCCGCGCCCGCCTTTTTGAGGCCCGGATGGCCGAGCCACACGGTGTTGGGTACAACGCCGCCGAAGATTGCGGAGATCATGGTGCAGATGCCGTCGGCAAACTGCGCCTCGCGCACGTTGTAGTTGTCGCCCGCCGCGTTGGCGGATTCCACATTGTCCATCGTCTCGATAAAGTTATAGATCTCGATGGGGATCACGACCGTCAGGAACGGCGCGACATACACAAAGCCGTTGATGAGCGACTGGATTGTATTGATCGGATTGGGGAAATAGAAGCCGACCCCCGAAAAATCGAAGGAGGTGCGGCCCAGGCAGAGCGCATAAACGATGCCGCCCACAATGGCAACGAGGAAGGGGGAAATCTTCTTGGGGAAGAGATAGCCGCCAAAGAGCCCCAGCATGGCGACCGCCAGAATGGGCAGGCCCACGAGCGGATCGCCAAACACATCGAACACGCCCTGCGTCGCCATCCAGATAAAGCCGATGCCCGCCACCGTGCCCAGCAGCGCGGCGCGGGGGAGCTTCTTTTTCATCCAGGGGCCGATGAAGCCGCCGAGGAACTCCACAAAGCCGCCGATGAAGCAGGCCGCCACAGCCGCCGCCCATGCCTCCTCAGGCGCGAGCGACCAGCTCAGGGGGCTGATTACGCCGTAGAGTATAACGAACATGGCCGGGGTGGAAACGCCGCTCGGCAGCGCGGTAATGTCCGCGCGGCCTTCTTTTTTGCTGAGCTTGTGGGCCATATAGGAATAGTAGAAGCCGCTTACCATCAAACCGATCGATAGGCCAGGAATGACGCGCCCAAAGATCAGCTCGTCGGACCAGCCCATGCCCTGCAGCGCAAAGATGATGATGATGTAATTGACGATGTTATTGGTGATGGCATACGTCAATCCACCCACGTCGCCCCGCGTAAAAAAGGGGATCAGAGATTTCTTTTTTGCCTCCATGATGTACCTCCCGTTGTTATTGATATGCGCAAATGCGCAGCCATCCCAAAACCTCGCAGCTTGACGAAAGAACGTCTTAACACTCTTTATATGCATAAATATAGGCGAGCCGGCGTGGATTTGCAACCTGAAAATAAGTAAGCCGCGCACAAAAAATGTATTGCATAATTTTGCACAATATGGTACATATGTATGTATATTTATTAATAGGCCGTTTGCGCGCGCCCAATCGAATCGGTTGCGTGCGGGAACCCGGCGGCGAAAGGGAGCTTGGTTATGAGAAAGCAAATAGAAGACGCGGTTACATGCCGGCTCGACGATTGCATGCGGCTGGTTCGATACCTTTACGACAATCCCGAGCTTGGCAACGAGGAGCACAAGGCCATGGCGGCTCTGTGCGCGCGGCTTTCGGCGGAGGGCTTTGCCGTAACAAAAAGCTATGTGCTGCCCACCGGCTTTCTGGCCGCGTACGACAGCGGCAAGCCCGGCAGGACGATCGCCTTCCTCTGCGAATACGACGCGCTGCCCCGCGTGGGCCACGGCTGCGGGCATAATTTAATCGCGGGCATCGGCGTGGCGGCGGGCGCCGCGCTCAAATCCGTTATCGATTCGCTCGGCGGCAAGGTGCTGGTGATCGGCACCCCGGGCGAGGAGAATTTCGGCGGCAAGGTCGCCATGGCGGAGGCGGGCGCGTTCGACGGGGTGGACGCGGCCATGATGATCCATCCCGCTACGGAGTATTGTCTGGGCCAACGGCTCAGCGCGCTCATTCCGCTCAAATTTGAGTTCCACGGCAAGAGCGCGCACGGCTGCCGGCCCCAGCAGGGAAGCAGCGCCCTTGACGCGGCGGTGCTCACCTATACGGGCATCCAGTTCTTGCGGCAGTATATGGAGGCGGGCAGCTATATCCACGGCGTGATCCGCGACGGCGGCACGGCGGCGAACGTCATCCCGGATTATGCCTCAATGGAGTATTATTTCCGCGCCCCCACGCTTGCGGCGGCAAAGCGGCTCAGCGAAAAGGGAACGGCCTGCGCCCTGTCCGCGGCGCAAGCCAGCGGCTGTGCCTGCGAGGCTTCGGAATACGAGTGCGTCTACGGGGATATGAAGCTCAATTACGCGCTTGCCGAGCTGCTGAAGGCTAAATATGCGGAGCTGGGCATCGCCGATGTGCATCCCGTGCGCGAGGAGATCGGCGGAAGCAGCGATATCGGAGCCGTTTCCTATAAGTGCCCCACGCTTCACGGGGACGTAAAAATCGCGGACGAGAGCGTGGCGGGGCATTCCGTGGAGATGGCGCGCGCGACCTTAACGGAGGCAGGCCGCCAGGGCTTGCTGCACGCGAGCTGTGCCCTTGCGGATCTTGCCGCCGACCTTCTGGAAAACGACGCGCTGTATCAAACGGTTCGGGCCGAATTTGAGGCGGATTGAAGCGCTAACCCCGTCCTTTTCCCGCCGAACAAACGCGCATGGAATCGTTTTTCAAATGTCCAGCGCGTCCTGCATATTGATCTTTGTTGCTCACGCATGCGTTGCCCAAGCACGCTCTTATCCATCGGCAACCCCTTTCAAGCAAATAGCATTGCTCTATACCTATAAGTATAGGGTTGGGCCGATTTTCGCGAAACGAGCAAAAGCCAGCATAAGAATTCTATCAGCAAAATTGAGAGCTTTTTTCCGCTGCGGCGGACAATGCGGACAATTTTCAGAATGTATACATTCTCGCAATACTTTTGCCCTTCAAAACCGTTACACTGTGAAAATACGCTGGGGATTGTTGAGGTAGCTACTTTTGATGCAGCAAGTGCAGGATATCGTCGGTCAGGTGCGCAAGGTCGTCGTCGGAAAGGACGCGGTCATAACCAGCATTCTGACGGCCATGCTGGCGGGCGGCCACGTATTGCTCGAGGACGTGCCAGGCGTGGGCAAAACAACGATGGCGCTTGCCTTTTCGCGCGCGATGGACCTTTCCTACAAGCGCATGCAGTTTACGCCCGATGTGATGCCCTCCGATATCACGGGCTATGCCACGCTGCAAAGCGGCGGCGCAGCCGGTGCGTATGTGCCGGGCGCGGCCATGTGCAACTTGTTTTTGGCGGACGAAATCAACCGCGCTTCCAGCAAAACACAATCCGCGCTGCTGGAGGTCATGGAGGAGGGGCGCATCACGGTGGACGGCGTTACGCATCCCGTACCGCAGCCTTTTCTGGTGATCGCCACGCAAAACCCAACCGGCTCCTCCGGCACGCAGCCGCTGCCCGAATCCCAGCTCGACCGATTTATGGTGCGGCTCTCCATGGGCTACCCGGATCGCCGCAGCGAAATGGAAATGCTGCGCCGCCACCAGAATGCCGCCCCGCTGGATTCTGTGGGCCGCGTGATCTCGCCGCAGGCGCTTTCCGGCATGCAGCGGGAGGTTGATAATGTGTATGTGTCCGACGCGCTTTACGGCTATGTAACGGCCCTTGCGGCCTGGACGCGCACGCAGCCCGCGATTCGGCTGGGCGTGAGTCCGCGCGGCACGCTTGCGCTGCTCAAAATGGCGAAGGCAGGCGCTTATCTTGCGGATCGGGATTTTCTTGTGCCGCAGGATGTGCAGGGCGTATTTGAATGCACCTGCGCGCACCGCATCCTGCTCAGCCCGCGTGCGCTGGTCAGCGGCATAAGCGCGCAGCAGCTTGCAAAGCGTGCGCTTGCGCAGGTTCAGGCGCCCGCGACGGTATAAGGCAATGGCGCGAAACCGAATCATATACGTCTATCTGCTTCTGCTTTCCTTTTTGTTTTTTGTGCTGTTCGACCTGTATTTATTTCATCTGCTTTTTCTTTTTCTGCTGATTTTGCCGCTTGTTTCGCTTTTGGCCGCGCTGCCCGCTTGCCTTACGCTGCGCTATCGCATGGATGGCGAGGACGATATTATGCCGAAGGGAAGCGCCCGCGTTTGCCTGACGGCGAAAAATGCCGGCGGCTTTCCCTGCGGGGGCGTTCGCTTCCGCATTGAGCGCCGCAACGCGCTGGGCCACGTGGGCGAGCGGTATGCGGAGAGGGTGGAGGAAAGCGTTTCGTTTCTGCTCGGGCCGGGGCGCGCGCATACGCTCCGCCCGGCCGTGCCGATGGATAACTGCGGCAGGGTGGACGTGCGCGTCCGCCGCGTATACGTATCCGATTTGCTGGGGCTTTTTTGCCTGCCCGTGCCGAAACGGAACGGAGCGAGCGCGACGGGGAGCGTCTATGTGCTGCCGGAGCTGCAAAGCCGCGGGATCGAAACCGAGGATACGGCTGATTTGGGGCTTGACAGCGTAACGTACTCCACGGAAAAGCCGGGCGGCGACCCGTCGGAGATTTTTCAGCTCCGCGATTACCGGCCGGGCGATTCGCACCACAGCGTGCACTGGAAGCTCAGCAGCCGCATGGACAGGCTGATCGTGCGGGAATTCGGGCTTCCGCTCAATCTCTCGCTGCATTTCTTGCTGGAGCTGCGAGAGGGCGCGGGCTTGGCGGCGGCTGAGCAAATGCTCGGCACGATGCTCGCGCTTTCGGAGTTTTTGATGGCGCGCAGCGCGGTGCACAGCATCAGTTGGCTGGGCGAGGAGGGCATGCTGCGCACTGTGCCCGTCGGCGGCGCGGACGCGCTCGCTTCCGCGCTCCACGAGCTGCTTGCGCTGCCGGGGCAAAAGCCGTGGAACGCGCTGGGCCACTTTGCCGCGCGGCAGCTCATGCAGCCCGAGGCGAGCTTGCTCTATCTCATCGCGGGCGCGGACTGGGACGCGGAGGAGGACAAGGGGGCGGAAAAGCTGCTTGCGAGCCTTCTGGAACGCCAATGCTGCCGCCGCATCACGCTTATGCCCGATTGCTGCCCTAAGGAAGCGGCGCAGCGTTTCCGCGCGCTTGGCTGCGAGGTGCAACTGCTTGACGGACGCGTTCCGGGCATGGAGGAGGAGCTTTGATGCGTGCAAAACCGGCCCGTTCCGCGCCTGGCGGCGCAAGCGCAAGGCGAATCATTCGCTATTTTCAGCAGCTCACGGTGCTGTTGCTCGCCGGCATCGGCCTTTTGCTTTGTCTTACGACGGGCTACCGGCTCACGGTGCTCATGCCGCGCGCGGTGTGGGCGGCGGTCTGCTTTACGCTGCTGTTTTTCTTTGTCTTTTCCGTAAAGAAGAAGGGAATCGCGCTGCTTGTCTGCCTGCTGCTTGCTGGGCTCTGGGCCTGGCGGAATGCGGACGCGTTGCTCGAGGGCCTGCTTCTGCTCGCGCGGCAAATGCTGGCGCCCATGCTTTTGCGCCTCCCCGATGCTTTGGAAAGCCTCATCCAGACGGCGGATGCGGAATTGGCGGCAGCGCTTGCCACCACCGCGCTGCAAGCATTGCTCTTTCTTTCCTCGCTGCTTGCGGGATATTTCGTCGTTTGCCGTTCCAGCCTGCTGGGCCTGGCGCTTTCCACCATGCCGCTGTTGCTTCCGTTGCCCTTTTTCTCTCTCGCGTCCGGGACAGCGCCCATCTTTTGCCTCGCCGTGCCGCATTTGATGCTCTATGTGTTCAACGGCAGCAAGTATTTTTCTTCGATCTCCGCGCAAAAGGGGCGCGGGCGGGAGGTAACGGGCGATGCGCAGGAGCGGCCCGCGCCGCGCTCGGTGCGGCAGCTCCTTTCCCTGGCGGCGCTGCCCGTCGCGGTGCTTGCGGCGCTCCTCGCCTGCTGGGTCTTGCCGGAGAGCGGCTATGTGCGGCCGGAGCGGATCGACGCCTTGCAGGATAAAATCCTTGCTTGGGACGTTGGCGCAAATCGGATCGGCGGCAGCAACGATGGCCTTACGCACGGCGATCTGCGCGATTTATCGCCCGTTCGCTTTACGGGCGAACCCGTGCTCAAGGTGCGGGTTTCGGACGAACGTTCGCTCTATCTGCGCGATTTTTCGGGCGCGCTGTATTCAAAAGACGGCTGGGGAAGTGTTTCCGAGGCGGACTATGCGCGCTATGCAGCGGGTTTTTCGGGCGTTGCGCCGCAAAACCTCTTTGCGGCGGCTGTGGCGGCGACGGGCGCGCAGGCCGCGCCGTATACGCTTTCCGTACGGAATATCTCGGCCGCGCCGGATTCCATTTGGGTTCCAAACGGTCTTGTTACGGGTGCGGAGGCGATTTCCGGCGCGGAATACCTTCTTGATGGCGCGCTGGGCTTTGCGCGGGCTTTGGAAGGCGCGGCCTATTCGATCGATGCGCTGCCGTGCGCTGCCTCGCTTTCGCTCGCGCCTCTGGCGGCGGGCGGCACGGGTGCGGACGCCATCGAGCGCGCCTATCTTGCGGACGCGGGCAGCGCTATGGGCCTGCAAGCGGCGGCGGGGGAGAGCGCGCAGCGGGTGCGGAGCGCGGCGCAGGCGTATATCGGGTATATATTTGACGTATACGCGTCGCTCCCGGAGGAAACGCGGCAAGCGGCGGAGCGGCTTTGCGCAAGCTACGGCCTCTCGCTGGAAAATGAAAACGGCCCTCTTTCGCTGCTGGAGGTTTGCCGCAATGTGTATCTGCTGCTCGTCGAGCGCTGCTCCTATGCCTATACGCCGGAGGTCGTTCCGGCGGACGCGGATTTTACGACCTATTTCCTCGAGGAAAGCCGGAATGGCTATTGCGTGCATTTTGCTACGGCGGCGGCGGTGCTGCTGCGCTCGCTCGGCATTCCCGCGCGATATGCGGAGGGCTACATCGTCATTCGCGGCGATTATGAAAAGGAGCCAGACGGCGAGGGGTATATCGAAATTGAAGATACGCACGCGCACGCGTGGGTGGAGGTGTTCGATCCTTCGCTCCTTGAATGGATTCCCATCGAGATGACGGCCAGCAGCAGCGGCGGCGGCGCGTCCGCGCTTGGCGGCGACGAAACGGCGACCGCCTCGCCGGAGCCGACCGCAACCCCTACGCCTACGCCTACGCCCACGCCCACGCCGGAGCCGTCCCCAACGCCCGAGGCCACGCCCGAGGCCGCGCCGGAGAGGGAGGGGGAGGACGACGAACCCGACCCAACCGACGAAGCGGACGGCTTGGGACAAACGGAGCCTTTGACGACGCCGGAAAGCGCGTCTGCAAGCGGCGGGCAGCCCTCCAGCCCCACGCCGAATCCGGCCGGAGAGGCGAGCGCGCAGCCGGACGGCGCCCCGGAGGACGGCGGCACGGAGGAAGCGCCGGAGGGCGCGGCGCGCGCGCCGTCTCGGACGCTGTTGCTGTTAGCGGGGCTTTTGCTCTTGCTGCTGGCGGCCTTGGGAACGCGGGCCCTGCTGTGCAAGCGCCGCGAAAAGCGCTTTGCGCAAGCGGATTGCAACGCGGCCGTCCTTGCCCTGTGCAAATATATCCTTTCCCTGCTGCGCTTTGCCGGGTGCGCGAACCTGGGCCCGTTGCAATCGCCCGAGGCGTATGCCGCGAGCGCGTCAAAAACGCTCCCATGGCTTGCGGAGGAGCCATTGCGGGAGGCGCTTGCGCTTGCGCAGCGCGCGCGCTTTTCCGACAGCGCCTGCACAAAGCGGGAGCGGGAAAGCGTTATGGCGTTTGTCCGCTTGCTTTCGGAGGGGATACGCGCCCGCCTGTCATGGGCGCGCAGGCTGTTGTTTTTCTGGCGCTTCCCCGCGCTTTAGCGCCGAGCGCGGTCGCCGCTCTATATGCGGCGCGCCCGCAAGAGCAGCTTTTCGTATATGCGCGCGTTCATCCACGGCTCGGTTACGGCGCTTAACACCTCCGAAGACGGGATCCAGCGCACGCCCCGGTTCTCGTCTGGCTTAACGGAAAGCGGCTCTCGGTCGTCCGCCTCGAGGAGATAGGTCAGATTCAAATGCAGATGCGAGGGAACGTATACGCCGCGTTTTTCGTGCCCGTCCACGGTCAGGATTTCCAGCGAAAACACCTCGGACGAAACGGGAAGCGCGCTCTTTATGCCCGTTTCTTCGCGCAGCTCGCGCAGCGCCACGGCGAGCAGATCGCCGTCTCCGTCCGCGTGCCCGCCCGTCCACGACCATGAACGGTAGATGTTGTGATAGACCATGAGCACGTGGCTTCGCGCGCGGTTGACCGCCCACGCGGACGCGGTGAGGTGCGCCGTTTCATTTTCGCGGAGCAGCGCGTTTTCATTGCGCGCAAGGAAGGCGAGCATGGCGGCTTTGTCGCGCGCTTCCTGCTCACAGCGGGGGATATAGGCGTTTATTGCGTCCGTTACACGTTTCATCGCGCTTCCTTCCCGGCGTGCTCCGCGCTCTTGCTTATATGGAATTATACGAATTTCAGTCATGATTGTAGCATGCTGAAGTGCCGCTTTTCAAGAATTTGCGCGCAAAATGCCTCTCAAGCCGTACAGGCGGCAAGAGAAACCGCCATAACCGGTATAAAAAGCATCGACACAATTCGTTTCATATGCTTTCCTTCGCACAAGGACGCCTTGCCTTATTGAAAACGCTTCCGCATGTCCATAACGACGTCGTTGACAAGATAGCCGTACATATAGGGGACTTCAGAAAACTTGGTGAATTTGCTGTTTGCAGCGTTCAGCCACAATAGCTCCTCCAGCGCAAGGACGTTATCCTTCGGTTCCATCCGATGCCTCCGCAACACACGAGAAGAATACTATACCAAACCTCCCTTTACAATTGCCAAACAGATACGGCGGGGTAAACGGCGGTTTACATTTGCCTTTATATTCGGGCTTTCCTTTATCGCAGCTAAAAAAAGCCGGAGCATGCCTTTTGCGGTAAGATGTGCGTCTCATTTTCTTGTTCGTACGTTGTGCGCCTGAATCTTTCCGGCAGGCCTTTTTTGCGTTCAGGAACATAAAAGGGATATAAGGTTGACAAGGGGAAGAAAACGAACAAAAAGTATAGAGGATAAACAAAAGAAAAAGCCCCGTATTAGGGCTTTTTGCTTGGCGCGCCTGGCAGGGTTCGAACCTGCGACCTACCGGTTCGTAGCCGGGCACTCTATCCACTGAGCTACAAGCGCATTTCGCATTGCTTATTGTAGCCGCACGGAAGCCGAAAGTCAAGCCCTTTGCACAGGCGAATTTACGATTTCTTTTTTCCCACAAGGGGGATTGGCAGCGCGCCAAAGCTGCTTCGCGCCAGAAGCAGCCCCAGAGCAAGGCCCAAAAACCCATAGAGGCGGAGCACGCCGCGCGTCCCCACAAGAAAACACGCGGCACAGACAATAAAGAAGGAGAGAGCAAGCAGCGCGTCGCAAAGGCCGCAGAAGGCGCGCCCCGGAAAGCGTGCGCGCAGCCGGGTAAAAACGCAGCCGATCAGTCCGAGCACCACGCCTCCATACATAAATATAAGAAAGGACGCGGGCTGAACGAGGGTATTGTTCATGCCCTCCATCAGCGGAATACCTTTGTAAAGAGACCGCGCTTTTCCTGCTCGGGCGGCTCGTAATCGAGCGCCAGGATTTCGCCTTCGATGGAGATCTGCCCGTCCTCGAGATTCAGCCGCGCCAGATGCATGCCCGTGCCGACAAGGTTTAAGGGCCCGGCCTCCGTAAGCAGCATAACGTCCTGCTCGTTAAAGCTTTCCACGTCCAGCACGCCCGTGATGCTCACGCGCATGCGGTTATTGATGTGTACGCTGTGGGCCCGCGGCCGCAGCTTTCCCAGGTCGCTTTCGCGTCGTTCCATATGCAACCCCCCGCAGTAGATTGGTGCAGGATATGCCCGCCGCGAGAGAATTATGATAGCAAAATGGCGATTTTGAAATTTTTGTCACACCGTTGGAAATGGGCAAAAATGCTGTCGCCCGTTCTTGACAAACGTAGGATAATTCAGTATGCTAAAGCCGTATGAAAAACAAGTCGGGAATTTTTTGCATCGTCGTATTCCATAGTTCTATGGCATGGCATCGGTAGAGAGGAGAAGTCTTTGAATAAGGAACAACTTGAGGCCAAGAGCGTCTCTGATTTGTATGAAATCGCGAAGCTTCAGGGCGTAAAATCAGTGACGAAATACCGCAAGGCGGAATTGGTCGAAATCATCATGGCGGGGGGCGTGCCGGGCAAAAACGCCGCGCAAGCGCAGGCAAGCGCGCCCGTGTCCGCTGCTTGCGACGAAGCGCCGCGCATGGAAGCGCCAAGCGCCGAGATCGCGCCTGTATCGGCGGAATCCGCAGCCGTCGAGGCGTCGCAGGCCGCTTTGCAGGGCGCGGAGCCGTCCGAGAATCCCACTGCGGGGGACGCGGAGCGCGAGCCGTACCGCGCGCGCGGCTATAACGGCAGCACCCAGCGCCAGAGCGGGTATCAGCCCCATAAGATTTACTACGACAACAATGCGAATACCGGCAGGCAGCAGGGCTATCAGCCGCGCAAGAGCTATGGCGGCGGCGCGCAGCAGAGCTATGCGCAGCGCGGCTATCAGCAGGGCGGTTACCAAAGCGGCGGGTATCAGCAGCAGGGCGCCGGCTATCAGCAGGGCTATCAGCAGCCGTATCAGCAGGGCTATCAGCAGCCGTATCAGCAGGGGTATCAGCAGCCGTACCAGCAGGGCGGGTATCAGGGCGGCTACGCCGGCGCGGAGGGCTTTGACGACGACCGCCGCTACCGCAACCGGCAGGAGGGCTATTACAATAAGGATTACGGGACGAGCAACCCGGCCGTGCCAGAGATGCTCCAAACGGGCGATTGCGGCGACGCGGAGGGTGTGCTCGAGGTGCTGCCGGACGGCTACGGCTTCCTGCGATCCGAGAACTATCTTTCCGGCCAGCGCGACGTATACGTGTCTATCGCGCAGATTCGGCGTTTCGGGCTGCGCACGGGCGATTTGGTAACGGGCAAAACGCGCCCCTCCAAGGAGGGCGAGCGCTTTCTCGCGCTTTTGTACATTACGGCCGTCAACGGCGATCCGCCGGACAGCTTGGCCGACCGCAAACCCTTTGAGGAGCTTGTGCCCATTTTCCCCGACGAGCGCTACACCCTCGAGTATGTGGGGCAGAACAATCTGGCCATCCGCCTCATCGATTTGGTCGCGCCCGTTGGCAAGGGCCAGCGCGCCATGATCGTGTCCCAGCCCAAGGCGGGCAAAACAACGCTCCTTAAGAGCATTGCAAACGGCATCGCGAAGAATTACCCCGAATCGCACCTGATCGTGCTGCTCATCGACGAGCGGCCCGAGGAAGTGACCGATATGCAGCGCTCCATCAAGGGCGAGGTGCTGTATTCCACCTTTGACGAGCTGCCGGAGCATCACACCCGCGTGGCCGAAATGGTGCTTGAGCGCGCCATGCGCCTTGTCGAGCACGGCAAGGACGTGGTCATCCTCATGGACAGCCTGACGCGCCTTGCGCGCGCCTATAATCTGACCATCCCGCCCACGGGCAGGACGCTTTCCGGCGGCATGGATCCCGGCGCGCTGCACAAGCCCAAGCGCTTCTTTGGCGCCGCGCGCAACATCGAAAACGGCGGAAGCCTTACGGTGATTGCGACGGCCCTGACCGAAACGGGCAGCCGCATGGACGATATGGTTTATGAGGAATTCAAGGGCACGGGCAATATGGAGATTCATCTGGACCGCAAGCTGTCCGAGAAGCGCATCTTCCCGGCCATCGATATCTATAAATCGGGCACGCGCCGCGAGGATTTGCTGCTTTCGCAGGAGGAGCTCGAGGGCGTGCGCACCATCCGCCGCGTGCTCTCTGGCGGCAATCCGGCGGACGTAACGGAGCAGTTTATCGGCATGCTGGAGAAAACCGCCACGAATGAAGAATTCCTCCAGCGGCTCAAGGACTGGGTGAGCATCTACGAAAAAGAGGGCTACACCACCATGGCCTCGAACCGCTACGGAAAATAGGCGTTTTTTCTGAAAATAACAGTTGCTTTTTGCGCGGGCCGTGGTTATAATAGCCAAGGTACGGTTTTTGTAAGGAGTGATATTTTATGAAGCAGGGCATCCATCCCAAGTATGGCGTATCGACCGTTCGCTGCGCTTGCGGCGAGACGTTTACCACGTACTCCACCAAGCCTGAGCTGAAGGTCGAAATCTGCAGCAAGTGCCACCCGTTCTTCACCGGCAAGCAAAAGCTGGTCGATAGCGGCGGCCGTGTCGATCGCTTCAAGAAGCGTTACGGCATCTGATTTTCCCAGCGCGCGCGCCGGGAGAGAAACGTGTAAAGGTTTTAGGGCCCGTCCTCCGCAAGCAGCGGAAGGCGGGTTCTTCCTTTGTATCGGCAATGCGCCGGAGCGCCTTGCGAAGCCGACAGGATTATGGTAACATACACACCGATGGCGCAGGGACGCGGGAAGCCGGGCGGCGCTTTCAAACCCGCTTTTCGGCGCTCGCCGCGAGGCGGAAGGAAGGGAAGGTCGCGGATATGAAAAAGTGTTTGGTCGGCGGGCAGGCGGTGCTCGACGGCGTGATGATGAAAAACCAGTCGGGCGCCATTGCGCTGGCCGTACGGAAGGCCGACGGAAGCATCTTAACGGAATATACGTGCGGCGAGACCAAGGCCAAGCCAGGCACCTTTCTGGGCCTGCCCGTGGTGCGCGGTGTGGTGGCGTTTGTGGAATCGCTGTCAACCGGCATGCGCATGATCACGCGCTCGGCGGAGATTGCGGGCGTAGCCATCGACGAGGAGCCGTCGAAGTTTGAAAAGTGGCTCGCAAAAACGCTCGGCAAATCGGCTATGGATGTGACCATAGGCGTTGGCGTGGTGCTTGCGGTGCTGCTTGCAATCGGCCTGTTCGTGTTTTTGCCCTCGCTTGTCACGCAGCTCATCCCTTGGGGCGAAAACGCGCCCCGCATCTGGAAAAGCCTTTCCGAGGGCGTGGTGCGGCTGCTGGTTTTCCTTGGCTATATCTGCGCCATCTCGACGATGAAGGATATCAAGCATCTGTTCATGTACCATGGCGCGGAGCACAAAACCATCGCCTGCTATGAGCACGACGCACCCCTTACGCCCGAAAACGCCATGCGGTATTCGCGGCTGCACCCGCGCTGCGGAACGAACTATCTGTTTTTGGTCATGGCGATATCCATTCTGTTTTTCGCACTGCTGCCCTACAGCGAGAATTTGCTGCTGCGCCTTGCTACGCGTCTGCTGTTTTTGCCCGTGGTGGCGGGCATTTCCTATGAGGTGCTCAAGTTGGCGGCGGCAAGCGACGGCCTCGTTGCGCGCATTGTGCGCGCGCCGGGCATGGGGCTGCAATATCTCACCACCCGCGAGCCGGAGCCGGCCATGATCGAGGTTGCCATCGCCGCCTTCGATTTGGCTATGGCCGACGGTAAGCCGCCCGAAAAAGCTTTGGAGCCGGCCCCGGAGGGAACCCGGCAGGGCTCGGGCGCGGCGTCGGAAACGGCCAACTTTGCTGCGGAATCTGCGGAGGAGGCCAAGGCGTGACGGCGGGGGAGGCCATGCGCCTTGCGCAACTCCGTTTTGCGCCCGTGGCGGGCGAGGAGGCGGAGCAGCAATCCAGACTGCTGATGGCGGCGCATCTTGGCGTTCCGCCCGGCGCTCTTTTCCTTCATCGGGACGCACCGCTTACGCCGGAGGCGCTCGTCGCCTTTTTTGACGACGTGGCCCGCCGGGAGACGGGGGAGCCGCTGCAATATATTTTGGGCGAGTGGTCCTTTATGGGACTGGATTTTTTCGTTTCGCCCGCGGCGCTGATCCCGCGGCAGGATACGGAGCCGCTTGCGGCGCGCGCGCTCGAGCTTGCAAAGGAACGCGGGTATAGCGCGGCGCTGGATCTATGCACGGGCACGGGGTGCGTGGCCGTTTCGCTTGCAAAGCTTGGCGGCCTTGCCGTGACCGCGACCGATCTTTCCGCCGAGGCCCTTGCGCTCGCCGAGAAGAACGCCGCGCGGCATGGGGCGTCCATCCGTTTTGCGCAAGGCGATTTGTTCGCGCCCGTATCGGGCCGCTTTGATCTGATCACCGTAAACCCGCCGTATCTTTCCGACGCGGATTTTGAAGCTTTGCAGCAAGAACTGGCCTTTGAGCCGCGCATGGCGCTGCATGGCGGCGCGGACGGGCTGGATTTTTACCGCCGCATCGAGGCGGCCTACCGCGCGTTTCTCAACCCCGGCGGCGCGCTGCTTATGGAAATCGGCGATACGCAGGAAAGCGCGGCAAAAACGATCTTTGGCGCGCAAACGGTCGTCCGGCCCGATCTTTCGGGCCATCCGCGCGTGGCGGAGGTGAGTTTATGAGCAAAGAGTCCGCCGGAGGTTCGCGAAGGATCGTGGCGCTTCTTTGCGCGAACGCTTTGCTGCTTACTCTCGGCGCCTGCGCGCCCTCCGTGCCGGCGGCCGCCGAAACGCCGCCCGCGCAAACGGTCGAGCCCGCCGTTTTTGCTCTGGAACTTGCGCCGGAAGCGGAGGCTAGCTTCACGCCTGCCGCCCCCACGCCCGCGTCCGACGCGGCCGCGCCGCTCGTCGTGACAATCGGTGCGGCGGGGGACGTTTCCATGACGCAGCGGCAGCTTGCGGCGGCGTATGATTCCGCTGCACAGCGTTACGATTTTTCCGAGGCCTTTACGGGTGTGGCGGCGCTCTTTCAAAGCGTCGATTTGATGTGCGTCAATCTCGAAACGCCGCTTGCGGGCCGCAAGGCCGGGTATTCGGGCGGCGCGTCGGGCAAGAATAACTACGGCAGCTTCAACGCGCCGGATTCGCTGGCCGCCTGCCTTCGTTCCCTGGGCGTGGACGCGGTGACCACGGCGAACAATCATTTTCTTGACCGGGGCGCGGACGGGGTGTTTGCCACCCTCGACGCGCTGGACGCGGCGGAGCTGCCGCACACGGGCACCTTTCGCTCCGTAAAGGAGCGCGAGACAAGCCCGCTTGTGCTTGACGCGGGCGGCGTAAAAGTGGGCCTTGTGGCCTGTACCTCGGTTTTCAACGACGTGAGCGGATTTGGGCGCTACGAGCTATCTTATCTCGTGTCGCGCGCGGCGGATACGGAGCTGCTTTCCGCAGATATCGCGCGCTGCCGCGAGGCCGGGGCGGAGTTTGTGATCGTCTTTGCGCATTGGGATGAGGAGTATGCGGAAACGCCCGCGGCGCTTACGCGCGAGGCGGCCAAAACGCTATTATCGCTTGGCGCGGACGCGGTGCTGGGCGCGCATCCGCACACGGTGCAGCCCTTTGAATATGTAACGGTGGAGCGAAACGGCGGAAGCTATACGGGCCTTGTCGCCTATTCGCTGGGCAATTGCCTCCTGCGCATGTCGGAGCTTACGCACAACGGGGGACTCTTTGTCCGTCTGCGGCTGCAAAAAACGGCGGACGGCGCGGTTTCGCTTCTGGACGCCTCCTATCTCCCGCTCGCGATTCTGTCCACGTATGAAGATGGCCGGGAGTATGTGGAAACCCTCGCGTGCTATGAAGACGCGGCGCGCATGACGCATTCCGCGCGCCTGACGGACGCTGCGAGCCGCGCGGCTACCGTGGCTGCGCATATTACGCAAACGGCGGGGACGGACGTTGTCCCGCTGATGCATTAACGGAGGAACCATGCTGGAAAAATGCCGGGGTCTGAAGGCCCGATATGAAGCGCTCGGCGCGCGCATGTCCGAGCCGGACGCGATGTCCGATCGGGACGCGTGGCGCGAAATGGTAAAGGAGCACGCGGCGCTGGAAGAAATCGTCGCTGCCTTTGACGCGTACGAAAAGGCGGTTACGGAGCTTGCCGAATGCCGGGAGCTGCTTGCTACGCCCCTCGACGCGGAGATGAAGGAGCTTGTGCACGGCGAAATTGCCCAGCAGGAGGCGCTTTGCGCGGATCGGGAGGCGTCGCTTCGCGCGCTGCTTTTGCCCAAGGACCCAAACGACGAGCGCGACGTAATCCTTGAGATTCGAGCTGGCACAGGCGGGGACGAAGCGTCGCTTTTCGGAGCGGATCTATTGCGCATGTACCTGCGCTATGCGGAGCGCAGCGGCTACCGCGTGGAGTACATCACCAACAATATGACCGATATGGGCGGCGTAAAGGAGGTTGTGCTCTCGCTGGGCGGGCGGCGCGGCGCGTACAGCCGCCTTAAATATGAAAGCGGCGTGCACCGCGTGCAGCGCGTGCCTGAAACGGAATCCCAGGGCCGCATCCACACAAGCGCCGCCACCGTGGCGGTGCTGCCCGAGGTGGATGACGTTTCCGTGGAGCTGAAGGAAGCCGATCTGCGCATCGACACCTATCGTTCCAGCGGCGCGGGCGGCCAGCACGTGAACAAGACCGAATCCGCCATCCGCATTACGCATTTGCCCACGGGCATGGTGGTGTCCTGTCAGGATGAAAAATCGCAGCTTAAAAACAAGGAGCAGGCGATGCGCGTGCTCAAAAGCCGCCTGTACGATTTTTATCAATCGCAGCAGGATGCGGCGCTTGCCAGCCAGCGCAAGAGCCAGATCGGCTCCGGCGACCGCAGCGAACGCATCCGCACCTACAACTT
>CAZWSI010000008.1:0-19738 GCA_964636405.1 uncultured Oscillospiraceae bacterium | reverse complement strand
GTGACGGATCACCGCATCGGCCTCACGCTCTATAAGCTGCCCGCCTTTCTCGACGGAGATATGGACGAGCTCATCGACGCTTTGATCGTCGCGGATCGCACGGCCAAGCTCGCGCACGAGGAATAGCATGGTTACGGAGATTGTCGGAACGCTGGGCAACCCGGAGGCAGGCACGAGCAAGGCCGCCTCGCTTTTGCGCGCGGGGCAGCTTGTCGCGTTTCCCACGGAAACGGTCTACGGCCTTGGGGCAAACGGGCTCGACGGCGAGGCCGTGCTGCGCATCTTTGAGGCGAAGGGCCGCCCGCAGGATAATCCGCTCATTCTTCACGTATCCAAAAAGAGCGAAACGCGCAGGCTATGGCTCCGCACGCCCGCGCTTGCCCAAACGCTCATGGATACCTTCTGGCCCGGCCCGCTCACGCTCGTTGCGCCCAAAAGCGCGCTCGTGCCGGACGCGGTGACGGCGGGGCTTGATACGGTGGCCGTTCGCATGCCGGCCGACAGGACCGCGCGGCTCATGATCCAGAAGGCGGGCGTGCCCGTCGCCGCGCCCAGCGCGAACCGCTCCGGCAGGCCAAGCCCGACGACGGCCGCGCACGTGCTTGCCGATATGGACGGCCGCATTCCGCTCATTCTGGACGGTGGGCCGTGTAAATACGGTGTGGAGTCCACCGTGCTTCTTCTGGGCAATCCGCCGATCATCCTCCGCCCGGGCGCGATCACGCGCGAAATGCTTGAAAGCGTCGTGGGCGAGGTCAAGGTGGCAAGGAGCGTGCTTGCGCCCCTCGCGGCGGGCGAAAGGGCGGCGTCCCCCGGCATGAAATACCGGCATTACGCGCCAGAAGCCGAGGTACGGGTGGTTTCCGGCGCGCCGTTTCCTGCGGCGCGGGCCATTCTCGCGCTCTATGACGAGGCGGAGGCCTCGGGCAGACGCTGCGTCATAGCGGGAACAGAACAAACAAAAGCCTTTTATCTTGGGAAACAATATGTTATACTTGGGAATAGGGCAAAGCCCGACACGCTTTGCGCGAGCCTTTTTGCAAAGCTCCGCGATATGGAGCTGGAGGCGGACCTGATTCTGGCGGAGGGTATTCCCGCCGAGGACGAGGGGTTGGCCTACATGAACAGGCTTTTGCGGGCTGCGGGGTTTTCGCTGCTCGAGGTATAAACAACGGGGATTGGAAGCGCGGATATGCAGATTGCCATCGGATGCGATCATGGCGGGTTTGCCTTAAAGGAGGCCTGCAAAGGCTTTCTTGTCAAGTCGGGCCATAGCGTGGTTGATTTTGGCTGCTACGACGGACAGCCCGTGGATTACCCAACCGTTGCCATTGCGGTGGCGGAGGGCGTGGCCGACGGCCGTTTTGCGCGTGGCGTGGTCATCTGCACAACGGGCATCGGCGTAAGCATCGCGGCAAACAAGGTGCCCGGCGTGCGCTGCGCGCTCTGCGTAAACACCCTTCAGGCGCGGCTGACGCGCATGCATAACGATTCAAACGTGCTCGCCCTCGGCGCGCAGGTAACGGAGGCCGGGGAGGCGGAGCAGATTCTTGCGCTCTGGCTCGATACGTCGTTTTCGGGGGTGGACAGGCATGCCCGCCGCATTGGGGAGATCACGGCCTACGAGCAGCGCGCCGCTTCAAAACGGGATGGAGGAGAAGACCCATGTCGAAGGTAACCGCGATCAATCATCCGCTCGTCCAGCATAAGCTTTCGCTCCTGCGGGACAGGAACACCGGGACGAAGGCGTTCCGTGAGCTGGTCCGGGAGCTTTTGCTCCTGCTTGCCTACGAGGTCACGCGCGATCTGGAGATGAAGGAGATCGAGGAGGAAACGCCTGTGGCCGTAGCCAGGACGCATGTGCTCGCCAACGAAAAGCTCGCGGTCATTCCCATTCTGCGCGCGGGCCTTGGCATGGCGGACGGTATGATGGATCTGCTGCCCAGCGCCAAGATAGGCCATATCGGCCTGTACCGCAATCCGGACACGCTCCTGCCCACCGGCTATTACAGCAAGCTTCCGCTCGATATTGCCGAGCGCGAAACCATTATCGTAGACCCCATGCTGGCCACGGGCAACTCCGCAATCGAGGCCATCCGCATCGTAAAGGAGGCGGGCTGCATGCGCGTGCGCATGCTTGTGCTCATTGCCGCGCCCGAGGGCGTCGCCGCCCTGCAAGAGGCGCACCCGGACGTGGATCTTTACATTGCCGCCGTGGACGAGCGCCTCAACGAGCACGGTTACATCGTTCCGGGCCTCGGCGACGCGGGCGACCGTCTTTTCGGCACAAAATAAACGGAGGTGAGCGCCATGCGTTCCATTATTGACGAAATAGCTCAGGCGGAGGCGCGTGCGGAGGAGCTCCGCGCTTCAGCCGCCCAAAGCGCCCGCGACGCGCTTGCGTCCGCGCGCGAGGAGGCCGTTGCGCGCCTTGCCGCGCAGGAGCGGGACGAACGTGAAAAAACGCTCGCCGCGCTTGCGGAAGCGGAGCGCGAGGGCGCGCGCCTTGGCGAAGCGCTTCGCGCCGAAATGGAGAAAGCCGCCGACGAGCAATGCGCCGCGGCAAACGCGCGCTTGCCCGAGGCTGTTGAATATCTGACAAAGAGGGTTCTGGAGACGGCATGATTGTTCAAATGAAACGGCTCACGCTCGTGGCCCACAAGGCCGACGAAGCGGCGATTCTGAGCGCGTTGCAGGCAATTGAAGCGGTGGAGATTCTGCCGCCCGAAGCGGGCGCCGCGCCCTCCGAAGCGCTGGAGCGGGCGCAGCAACGCGTTCAAAAGCTATCCGACGCGTGGAGCGTCATCCGTCCGTACGCCCCCAAGGCCGGGCTTCTTACCGCCGCGCCCGAGGCTACGGTGGAGCAGATTACGGCCGAGCTGCCTGCCGCCCTGGAGGAGAGCGACACGCTGACCGGCATCCAGCGCGAGCTTTCGCGCATGCGCGGCCAGCTCGAGAAAAATCAGGGCGTGATCGACCAGCTTGGCCCGTGGGCGGCTTTCCCGGCGGATATGCAGGCCTTCCAGAGCGCGAAAACGGTTCGCTATTTTCTGGGTCTGATCGCCGCTTCCGATGTCGACAGGCTGGGCGAGATCGAGGTGGATTCCGAATATCAAATCTTTGGCGAGGGCACGCTTCGCGCGGCTGTCGTCGCGTGTCCGGCGGCCGAATACAAGTCCGTGGCGGGGTATCTGAAGTCCCTTGACTGGACGGATTTTGTTTTTCCCAAGCTTTCGGGCACGCCCGCGGAGGCCATAAGAAGGCTCGAGGCGGAGAATGCGCGGCTTGGCGAGGAGCAAAAGGCTTTGCAGGAAAAGCTGGCGGAGCGCGCAGGCTGCGCCTCCACCATCACCGGCGCGCTCGACGCGGCGGTGATTGAGCGCGACCGCGCGGCGGCCGCCACGGAGCTGATCTTGTCCGATGCGACCTTCCAGCTCGAGGGCTGGACGCGTTCCGACGAGGCGGCGCTTGTGGAAAAGGCCGTGCGCAGCGTTACCGACGCGTATTATCTGGACATTCGCGAGCCGGCGGAGGATGAAACGCCGCCTTCGGTCGTGAAAAACGGCGGTTTTGTTACGCCCTTTGAGCAGGTGACCAATCTTTATTCCCGCCCGAACCCCAAGGGCATGGACGCAACGCCCTATATGGCGCCCTTTTATGTGCTGCTCTTTGGACTCATGCTTTCCGATACGGGCTACGGGCTGTTGCTTTCCATCGGCTGTCTCGCGTTTATTAAGCTCAAAAAGCCGACGGGCATGATGGGCGGGCTTGCACGCGTGCTTTTTTGGGGCGGCTTGTCCACCATGATCTGGGGCGTGCTGGTCGGCACGTTCTTCGGCATGGATTTCGACACGCTCCTCGGCACGCAGAATCTTTTCCCCATTCTCGTCGATCCTATGGACGATCCCATCGGCATGCTCATCCTCTGCTTTGGGCTGGGCACCTTCCATATTCTTTTCGGCGTCGCGCTGAAAATGAAAATGGCCTTTGCGGAGGGCGATTGGCAGACCGCCATATTCGATAATCTTTCCTGGCTCTTGATCGTGGTCGGCCTCATCGTGTTCGCCGTTCCCGTCGTGTTAACGTCGGTTCCCGCTATCCTGTCCAAAATCGGCATGGGCATGGCGATTGCGGGCGCGGCCATGATCCTCTTTATGAAGGGACGCGCCAGCAGGAACCCCGTCAAGCGTACGCTGTCGGGCCTTGGCGAGCTGTATCAGATCACCAGCTATCTTTCCGATATCCTTTCCTACGCGCGCCTCTTTGCGCTGGGCATCGCCACGGGCGTAATCGCGTCGGTGTTCAACGATTTGTGCGGCATGCTGATGGGCGCAAGCAACATCATCCTGAACATTCTCGGCTTTATCGTGGCCTGCGCGCTGTTGGTGGCGCTGCACCTTTTCAACCTTGCCATTAACACCCTGGGCGCGTTCGTGCACTGCGCGAGGCTCCAGTATGTGGAGTTTTACGGCAAGTTTTATGAATCGGGCGGCCGCGCGTTTCTGCCCTTGTCCTATAAAACCAAGCACGTCCGCTTGTCGGGCGCGAACCAATAAAGCAAGCGTATCGGAATTTCCGATCATCGAAGGAGGAAGCAAAAAAATGGAACTTCAGTGGGGAACGATTTTTGCCGCGGCGGGCGCCGCGATGGCGGCGGTTCTGGCCGGTATCGGCAGCGCGATTGGCGTAGGCATCGCCGGGCAGGCGAGCGCGGGCGTGGTGTCCGAGGATCCTGACCGCTTCGGCTCCTGCCTGCTGCTGCAGCTTTTGCCGGGCACGCAGGGCATTTACGGGCTGCTGATCGCGTTCGTTATCGCGACGAAGGCAGGGCTGCTTGGCGGCGGCTCCGCCATTTCGGCTACGACCGGGCTGTGGCTTTTCCTTGCCGCCATCCCGATCGCGTTTGGCGGTCTGTTTTCCGCCATCGCGCAGGGCAAGGTGGCGGTGGCCGGCATTAACCTCGTGGCCAAGAAGCCCGAGGAGCAGGGCAAGGCCATGCTCATGACCGTTATGGTCGAAACCTACGCGGTGCTCGCGCTGCTTATCTCCTTCCTGCTCGTCAACGGCGTAGCCGTCGCCTGAGCCGGAGGACGCGTATGGAACAAGCCATGCAAATCAGCGGCGCGAATAAGCTTGCCGAGCGCATCGTAGAGGATGCGCGGGCAGACGCGCGCACGCTCGGCGAGGAATCCGCAGCGGCCGTCGCCGCCGTGCGGGCGGAGTGCGAAAAAACCTTCGCCGCGCACGCGGCGGAGCAGGCCGAAAAGCGTGCCTCCGCCGTAAACGGCGTGCTAGAGGGCGCGCGCACCCGCGCGCAGCTATCCGGCCGCAAGACGGCGCTTGCAAAAAAGCGCGCCATGCTCGAAGCCTGTTTTGCGCAGGCCGGCGAAGCGGTACAAAGGCTTTCGGGCCAGCAGCGCAAGGCGCTTTTGCGCGCGCTGCTTGCGCGCGAGCGGGAGGGCGGCGAAACGATCATTCCGGCGGCGGCGGATCGCGAGGCGCTCACGGCGCTTTTGTCCGATATGGGCCAGGCCGCGCCCGTGCTTTCCACGGAGGACGCGCCCATTGCGGGCGGCTTTGTGCTGCGGGGCGAGGGCTACGAAAAGGACTGCTCGCTCGACGCGCTCCTCGCGGAGCTTTGGCGGAGTGAGGAAACAAAGGTCGCGGGCCTTTTGTTTGACTGATTGGGAGGAAGGCGAATGCCACAGCCTGGTTACCCCTATGCATGCGCGCGCATCAGCGCCCTGGAGACGGGGATATTGGACGCCGCGTCGATCCGGCGCATGGCCGAGGGAAGCCTCGACGACGCCATGCGTATGCTTGCTGACGCGCGTTATGGCGGCGCAAGCAATGTGTCGGCCTCCGGCGCGGAGGCGCTTATCGCCTCGGAGCTTGCGCGAACCGCCCGCGAGGTGCGGGCGCTCTCGCCTGAGCCGGCCCTGACGGATCTTTTTCTGCTGGAAAACGACGTGCTCAATCTCAAGCTTCTTATAAAAGGGCGCTTGCTTGGCGCGCCGCCGGCGGAATGGCGCGAGGGCGGCCTCTTTACAAAGGAGCAGCTTACGGCCATGGTGACGGCGCAGGATTATCGCGCGCTGCCGCCGTTGCTTGCGCAGGGGCTTGACAAGCTCGAGAAACGCTTGAAAACGCGCGTGGAGCCGCAACAGGTGAGTGTGATGCTCGATCAGGCGTATCTTGCGCACTGCCTTGCCGTGGCGGAAACGGACAAATCGCCCTTTGCGCGGCAGTATTTTGCGGCGCTGTGCGATTTTGACAATGTGATAACCTTCTTCCGCATGCGAGCCATGGGCGTGCCGCGCGAGGACATGCGCGATATGCTCCTGCCCGCAGGCGGCATCCCTGAAAAGACGCTGCTTGACGGCTATGAGCTTTCCTTTGAAGGCACGAGCCGCATCCTTCAGGAGAGCAGCGCGAAAAGCGCGCTCGCGGCGGGCCTGTCCGAAATGCAGCGCACGGGGGAGATCGGGGCGCTGGAAAAGGCGCGCGACGATTATCTGCTTTCGCTCGTAAAGGCGCACAAGCACGACACCATGACCATCTTCCCCGTGCTCGGCTATCTGCTGGCGCGGGAGCGGGAGGCCAAGGCGATCCGGCTGATCCTCACCGTGAAACGCAACGGGCTTGAGGATTCCGTCATCGCGGGAAGGCTGAGGGAGCTGTATGACTAAACTGGGCGTATTGGGCGACCGCGATTTTGCCCTGCTTTTCAAGGCGGTCGGCCTCGAGGTGTTCTTCGTCGAGGACGGAGCGGAGGCCAACAAACGCCTGCGCCGGCTGGCGCGGGAGGGCTATCACGCGGTCTTTGTGCAGGAGAAATATTACCCCGCGTGCCGTGAAACCGTAAACGAGTTCGCGGCGGCGGATTACCCCGCCATTATCCCGCTGCCGGACGGCCAGCAGAACGCGAATCTGGGCATGGCGGCGCTCAAGGCGAACGTCGAAAAAGCGGTCGGCGTGGATATTCTATTCAATAACTGAGGGAAGGGCAAGCAGCATGCAAGGGACGATCATCAAGGTATCGGGGCCTCTTATCGTTGCAAACGGCATGGCGGACGTGCAGATGTACGACGTGGTGCGCGTTTCAGAGCGGCATTTGATCGGAGAGGTTATCGAGCTGCGCGGCGACCGCGCATCCATCCAGGTTTATGAGGAAACGGGCGGCATCGGGCCGGGCGAGCCGGTGGTATCCACGGGCGCGCCGCTCTCGGTCGAGCTTGCGCCGGGCCTTATCGAGTCCATTTACGACGGCATCCAGCGCCCGCTGAACGTCATCTACGAAAAAGCGGGCGACCGCATCACGCGCGGCATCTCCGTGGATTCGCTTGATCACGAAAAGCTGTGGGATTTTGTGCCTGTAGCACAGATCGGTGCGGCGCTTTCTGCGGGCGACGTGCTCGGAACCGTGCAGGAGAGCGAGGCCGTGCTCCACAGGGTCATGGTTCCGCCGAACGTATCGGGCACGCTCACGTGGATTTATAAGGGCGAGGCCAACATCGTGCAGCCCATCGCGCGGCTTGCTTGCAATGGCAAGGAAATCGAGCTGCCCATGCTGCAAAAATGGCCCGTCCGCCGCGGCCGTCCCTATAAGGAAAAAGTTGCGCCCAAGGAGCCCATGATTACCGGCCAGCGCGTCATCGATACCCTTTTCCCCGTGGCAAAGGGCGGCGTGGCGGCTGTGCCAGGCCCCTTCGGCAGCGGCAAAACGGTGGTGCAGCATCAGCTCGCCAAGTGGGCCGACGCGGATATCATCGTATACGTCGGCTGCGGCGAGCGCGGCAATGAGATGACCGACGTGCTCATGGAGTTCCCCGAGCTAAAGGATCCGCGCACGGGTTTGTCGCTCATGAAGCGCACGGTGCTCATTGCCAACACCTCGGATATGCCGGTGGCCGCGCGCGAGGCGTCCATCTATACGGGCATCACCATTGCGGAGTATTTCCGCGATATGGGCTATAAGGTCGCCATCATGGCCGATTCGACCTCCCGTTGGGCAGAGGCGCTGCGCGAAATGAGCGGCCGCCTCGAGGAAATGCCGGGCGAGGAGGGGTATCCCGCCTATCTTTCCAGCCGTCTTGCGGAGTTCTACGAGCGCGCGGGGTACGTCAAGACCCTCGGTTCGGACGAGCGCACAGGCGCCATTTCCGCCATTGGCGCGGTTTCCCCGCCGGGCGGCGATATTTCCGAGCCGGTTTCCCAGGCCACGCTTCGCATCGTCAAGGTCTATTGGGGCCTTTCGAGCAAGCTCGCATACGCGCGCCACTTCCCGGCCATCGACTGGCTGCAGAGCTATTCGCTCTATCTCGACCGTCTGGACGATTGGTTCAATCAGAACGTGTCGCCGGAGTGGTCGGGCCTTGTGCAAAAGACCATGGCGCTTTTGCAGGAGGAGAGCGAGCTCGATGAAATTGTGCGCCTCGTCGGCATCGACGCGCTTTCGTATAAGGATCGGCTCACGCTCGAGGCGACGCGCTCCATCCGCGAGGACTATCTGCACCAGAACGCTTTCCACGAGGTCGACACCTATTCCTCGCCGCAAAAGCAGTATCTTATGCTGAAAACGATCCTGCTCAGCTACGATAAGTGCCTCGAAGCGCTCAACGCGGACGCGCCCTTTGGCAAGCTCGTCACGCTTCCCGTGCGCGAGCGCATCGGCCGCTTTAAGTATGTGCCGGAAACGGACGTGGAGGCCGAATATCAAGCCATCTGCGCGGATATGACCGCACAGATCCGCACTTTGACCGAGGAGGGCGAGGGCCATGCGTAAAGAGTATCGAACCATCAGCGAGGTTGTCGGCCCCCTGATGCTGGTAAACGGCGTATCGGGCGTCAAGTATGACGAGCTGGTTGAAATCGAGCAGGCCGACGGCGGCATGCGGCGCGGCCGTGTGCTGGAGATTGACGGCGACAAGGCGCTGCTGCAGCTCTTTGAAGGCTCGCAGGGCCTGCGCATCAGCGATTCCAAGGCGCGCTTCCTCGGCCATTCCATCGAGCTGGCCGTCGCGCCCGATATGCTGGGCCGCGTGTTCGACGGCATGGGCAATCCCATTGACGACGGCCCCGCGCTCATTGCCAGCAAGCACCTCGATATCAACGGCACGCCCATGAACCCCACCGCGCGGGATTATCCTTCGGAGTTTATTCAAACGGGCATTTCGGCCATCGACGGGCTCAACACCCTTGTGCGCGGTCAAAAGCTCCCGGCGTTCTCCGGCTCGGGCCTGCCGCACGCAAACCTTGCCGCGCAGATTGCGCGTCAGGCCAAGGTGCTCGGCTCAGACGAAAAATTTGCCGTGGTCTTCGCGGCCGTGGGCATCACCTTTGAGGAATCAGATTTCTTTGTATCCGATTTTTCGCGCACGGGCGCCATCGATCGCACGGTCACGTTCATCAACCTTGCAAACGACCCCGCCATCGAGCGCATTGCGACCCCGCGTATGGCCATCACCGCCGCGGAATATCTTGCCTACGAGCTGGGCATGCATGTGCTCGTCATCATTACGGACATCACCAACTATGCCGAGGCTTTGCGCGAGGTTTCCGCCGCGCGCAAGGAGGTGCCGGGCCGCCGGGGCTATCCGGGCTACCTGTACACCGACCTTGCCACCATGTACGAGCGCGCGGGCCGCATTCGCAACAACAACGGCTCCATCACGATGATCCCCATTCTGTCCATGCCCGAGGACGACGTGACGCATCCCATCCCCGATCTGACCGGCTACATCACCGAGGGGCAGATTATTCTTTCCCGCGAGCTGTACCGCAAGGGGCTCACCCCGCCCATCAACGTGCTGCCCTCGCTTTCCCGCCTGAAGGACAAGGGCATCGGCAAGGGCAAAACGCGCGAGGATCACGCGGATTCCATGAACCAGCTCTTCGCCGCCTATTCGCGCGGCAAGGACGCAAAGGAGCTGGCGGTCATTCTAGGTGAAGCGGCGCTCTCCGATATGGATAAGCTCTACGCCAGGTTTGCCGATGCGTTCGAGGCCGAGTATGTTTCGCAGGGCTATTACACAAACCGCAGCATCGAGGAGACGCTCGACATCGGCTGGAGGCTGCTGAGCATCCTGCCCAAGTCGGAGCTTAAGCGCATCAAGGATGTGTTTATCGAAAAGTACTATCCCGACAAGGAGGCTTGATCCGTGGCCGCGTTGCAGGTAAAACCGACGCGCATGGAGCTGAGCAACCTCAAAAAGCGGAAGCAGGTTGCCGTGCGCGGACACAAAATGATGAAGGACAAGCGCGACGAGCTGGTGCGGCGCTTCATCGTGTACGCGCGGCGGAACCGCGCCTTGCGCGAGGAGGTGGAGCAAAAGCTTTCGCTGGCCATGCGCGGCTTCGTGCTGGCGCGCGCGTCCATGCGCGCGGACGAAATCGAGGAGGCGCTCATGTATCCGGCGCGCGCGGCGCAGGTGCGGGCGGGCACGCAAAACGTGCTTTCGCTCGCCGTGCCAAAGCTAACCATGGAAACGCAGGAGGGCTTCACCTATCCGTACGGCTACGCCACCACGGGCGCGGAGCTGGACGGCGCCGTGCAGCAGCTTTCCGAGGTGTTGCCGCTGCTCATCGAGCTTGCCGAGGTGGAGAAGGCGACCAGCCGACTTGCGGACGAAATCGAAAAGACGCGCCGCCGTGTAAACGCGCTGGAATACGTCATGATCCCGCAGTTTTCCGAGGCCATCCGCCAGATTCAGATGAAGCTGGACGAGAATGACCGCGGCAATACGATCCGCCTCATGAAGACCAAAGAGATGCTGGAAAATCAAAGAAAATGACCGAGCTGCGCGCCCTCGCGGCGGAATACGGCTTTACGGCGTGCTATACGCTTCCGCCGGAGCCCTTTGTGCATTATCTGCGCCGTCTACATGACGGCGCTTTGCATGCAAACGGAATGCGGCTGTGCGCGGAGCCGCAAAGGGAGCAGCCGTGGGCAAACGCAATCCTGCTCCTCATTTGGCCCTACAGCCCGCGCGCGCTTTCGGGCGGCATATCGGGCTATTATTTTGCCTCAAACGAAAGTTATCATGCGCTTGCGCCGCTGCGCACTGCGCTTGAGGAACGGGGCGTACGCACGGAGCGCGCCTATGTGCCCGTGCGGGAGCTGTTGATGCGAAGCGGCCTTGGCGCGCCGCTTTTAAGCGGCCTGACCGCCATGCCCCCGTACGGCACGCGCTTTGCCGCGCATACGCTCGCGGCCCTTGTGCCGGAGCCCGTGTTTACGGAGTCGCCCCCGCTGCCCGTGCCCGGCTGCAAGGGCTGCCTTGCGTGCGCGCGCGCCTGCCCCGTGGGCGCAATCGACGAAAGCGGCTTTCATTTTGAGCGCTGCATCCGCGCATATATGGAGGGCGAGCCCATGCCGCAATGGGTGATGGAGGCCATGACAACCATGCTCGGCTGCGAGCTTTGTCAGTTTGCCTGCCCGCATAACGCAGAGATTCCCGTCAACGCGGCGTGCGAGGCCGCGTTCGAGCCGGGGCGCATTCTTGCGGGCGATACGGCGGAGGCGCTCGCCCTTGTCGGCAGAAACATGAACAGGAACGCCAAGCTGACCCAGCACGCGGCCGTGCTCGCGGGGAAGCAGCGCAAAACCGAGCTGCTGCCCGCGCTCGTTCAGCTTTGCGCGAGCAAGCGTGAGGCCGTGCGCGTCGCCGCCGAATATGCAATTTGCCTGTTGTCAAAATCATAAATCCAGTATAGAATAAAGCATTGCCGCGCTAAGCGGGGAGTTAGCGGTGCCCTGTACCTGCAATCCGCTGCAGCAGGGCTGAATTCTCGCCCCGAGGCTGTCGCCTGTGGCGCTGAGCCCGCTCAAGGAGCGTTGAGAGCCGGGGCCCGTGCAACCGTTCGCCGTGAACCATGTCAGATCCTGACGGAAGCAGCATTAAGCGAATTGGCGGTGTGCCGCGGGGAACCCTGGCAGGAGCCACCTGACGGGCGGCCGGCCGGAGACGGCCCGCCGAAGGGCGGGTGCGCGGCAATACTTTGGAAGCCTGGCCGGTGTAATCGAGCGTTGCACCGGCTTTCGCTTTTATCCTTTTCAGGCTTAGACTGCGGCGCTTCATGCGGATCAGGGCTTGCGCGCACGCTTATGACGGGAGGTTGCCATGGAGGAGTTTTCGGTCTTTGATATCATCGGCCCGCGCATGACGGGGCCGTCCAGCTCGCATACGGCGGGCGCGGTGCGCCTTGCGCACATGGCAAGACACATTGCGGGCATGCACATTACGGAGGCGGAGCTGACCCTGTACGGCTCCTTTGCCGAAACGGGCAGGGGCCACGGCACGGACAAGGCCTTGATTGCGGGCATACTGGGCATGTACCCGGACGATCCGCACATCCGCGACGCGTATCGGGTCGCGCGGGAAACGGGGCTGCTCATCAACGTCGTTTTCTCCGACGAGCCTGTCGAGCACCCAAACACCGCCCGTATCAAGGCGCAAAACGCTTTGGGGATCGTCACCGAGGTAGTGGGGCGCTCCGTGGGCGGCGGCAATATACTTATTACGGAGATTAACGGCCTCGAGGTGGAGCTGACCGGCGATTACCCCACGCTCGTCGCGCAGCATACCGACGAGCCGGGCGTGATTGCGGAGGTATCGCACGTGCTGGCGCAGTTTGGCGTGAACATCGCCTTCATGCGCGTGTTCCGGCACGGGCGCGGCGAGGACGCGTACATGACCATCGAAACGGATCAAAAGGTAACCGAGGAAATGCTGCCCGTGCTCCGTTCGCTTTGCCACGGCGTGAAAAAGCTGTTTATCGTGTAAGTTAAGGAGGATCGTCATGCTGTCCAACGCGTTTACAAGCGGCGAAGCGCTGCGCAAATATTGCCTGACAAACGGCGTTTCCATCGCGGAGGCCATGAAGCGGCGGGAGGAGCGCATCTCTGAGCGCCCGCGCGCCGAAATTGAAGCCGAGATGCACAAAAACCTCGAGGTGATGCGCCAGTCCATGGCGCGGGGGCTGTCCGAAAAGGTGGAGTCCATCAGCGGCCTGTCCGGGGGCGAGGCCATGCGCTTGTACAAGTATAGCAAGTATCATCCGTTTTCGGGCAGCAATGCCTGCCGCGCAGCGGCGGCCGCCATGGCGGTGGTGGAGGTGAACGCGGCCATGGGCTGCATTGTGGCTGCGCCCACGGCGGGCGCTTCGGGCATCCTGCCCGGCGTGTTGCTTGAAAGCGCGCGCGAGCGCGAGTGGACGGATGAGCAGCTTGTCGACGGGCTGTTCACGGCGGGCGCGATCGGCATGCTTTTTGCGCGCAATGCCACCATTTCCGGCGCGGGCGGCGGGTGCCAGGCGGAAACGGGCGTGGGCGCGGCCATGGCGGCGGCGGCGCTGGTGGAAATTTCCGGCGGAACAGCCATTCAGGCGCTGGACGCGGCAGCTATCACCATCAAAAATGTGATGGGCCTGATCTGCGACCCCGTGGCGGGCCTTGTGGAGTGCCCCTGCATTAAGCGAAACGCCCTGGGCGCGGTCAACGCCATGATCGCGGCGGATATGGCGCTCGCGGGCGTAACGAGCCTGATTCCCTTCGACGAGGTGGTCGCCGCCATGCTGGCCGTGGGCCGCGATATCCGCAGCGAATACCGAGAAACGGCCAAGGGCGGCCTTGCCACCACGCCAACGGGCAAGCAGGTCGCCGCGCGCGTAAAGCGTATGCAGGGAGATTAAGGGCCCAAGGGAACGATTAGGGTCTGTTTCTAAATTCCCTGAAATGCATTTTCGGCGTCTTTTCCGCCCATTTTGCGCTCCAAATCCTCGATTTACCTCCAGTAAACCATCGGATTTTCCGCTGAACTGGACGAAAAATCCGCTCGAAACTGCAATTTCTTCTTTTAGAAACAGACCCTAGTCCCCCGACGGCTGTTTTTTGAAAAGATGTGCGGCGGCGTACGCAAAGCCATCCAGCAAAAAGGCGCGCGCCTCTTTTGCAACCCGGCTCCCCGCACAGAGCACGTCGAATGCGTGAAAGCAGCCCTCATATTCGCGGAAGAACACCTCTATTCCGGCCGCCTCGAGCGCGCGCGCATATTGCACGGTTTCATCCCGAAACGGCTCGATGGAGCCAACATAGATCAGCGCCGGAGGCAGGCGAGAATAATCCGTTTCGCGGCTAGGCGCGGCATAGCTCGGCAGGTTGTCCGTCCCGTAAAGCGGGCCGAGGTAGAGCCGCCACGCGGCCTCATTGGATGCGGCGTTCCACGCGGGCGCGTCGTTTTCCAGCATAGAGGGCGTGTCCATGCGGTCATCCAGCATGGGGTAGAGGGGCATTTGAAAGGCGATTGCCGCCTCGCCCCGATCGCGTGCGTATAGGCAAAGCGCGGCTGCAAGCCCGCCGCCCGCGCTGTCTCCGCCCACAAAGAGCTGGTCGCTCCGCGCGCCGTAAGCGCCGCCGTTATCGCGGAGCCACAGGAGCGCCAGATAGCTATCGTCCAACGCGGCGGGGTAGGGCGCGTCAAGCGAGCGCGTATAGTCGGGCGAAACCACCGCGCAGCCGGACGCGCGCACAAAGCGCCGGATAAACGCGATATCCTGCTCGGGGACGCCGATGGCATAGCCGCCGCCGTGCAGCCAGAGCAGCCCAGGCACGCCTGCCCTTCTTTTGCGGGGCGCATAAACGCATAGCCGGAGCTTCGTTCCGTCCGCGCGTGTGATATGAACCTGTTCATACGAAATGCAGCGCGCAAGCGGGCGCCCCCTGCCGAATGCGTCCAAAAAGCGGTTGCAGAGGCGGAAAGTGCGCGCCGTAAAGCGCGGCAGCACGGCGCGCATCAGCGTGCCTGCAGTCCGCAGCCCGGGCCGAAGCATGTTTCGCGTTACCCGCATATATGCACCCTATACGGCGTTTTCAAGCAGCCCCTCGATTTGAAATACAATCTCGTCCGCCGTCTTTTCTTCGGTATAAACCACGTGCTTTGCCGCAAGGCGGCTTGTTTTCGCGCGCACGAAGCGTTCGTTCATCCACGCCTCAGCCGCATCCGTTCTTTGGCGCAGGAGCGCCAACGAGCGCCCTTCATCCGCGTACGGCATGAGCAGGAAGGAGCGGCGCACGGGCGCCATCAAGCGTAAAAAGGCCTCCGCTTGCGCATCGTCTTCGTATACGCTCTGCCCGCCGCCAAAGTCGATCACCGCTCCTGCGTATTCCGTGAGCACGGCTTGGACGGACAAGAGCTCGTAGGGCTTTTGATATGCGTACCAGCCCATGATGCCCGAAAGCGCGTATTGCCGCTCCGCTTCCGCATCGGAATAATCCGTGCCCGCGTAGATGCGGCCGCGCGCCTCGTCCAGCTCCACGTGCGGCAGGCCCAGCCGCCTTGAAAGCGCGCGCGCGACGGTCGTTTTCCCCACGCCAATGGGGCCCATGAGTACGATGCTTTCCCGCATAAAAAACCTCAGTCGCTGTAATGCTCGTGCCGCGCATGCCTCGCTTTTCGGAGAATCTGCCTGACTATTACGAATATCATACCATATCCGCACAGAACATGCAGCACGGATTTTTCCGCATGAGCGGCGGCACAGCAAGACCCTGCGGCGCTGTCATGTGTCGTTTCCTGCCGGGATATGATGGACAAGCCCCCCAAAACATATTATGATATCTGTAAACGGAGGCGAATCGGACGCTTTTCTCAACACCCACTTTTAAGGTGCGGCAGAATTCCCTTCCCAAAAGGCGAGCGCGCTGCTTCCGCACTTACGGAAAATCTGATTGTGCAACGAATTTTGCCGACGCCGATGGCTTTTGAAAACCTATAAGTAAAAGGAAGTGATCATTATGAAGTTTCGCAGAGCGTTTACCCTGTGCCTGGCGCAGATCATGCTGGTCGGCCTCGTATCGCTTTCCGGCTGCGTCGCCCAGGAAGCCGTCAACACGCCGGAGCAATCCGTGCTGACAAAGGAACAGGCCGAGGCTGTAAATACGGCAGAAAATCTGCTGAAGCACTATAAAACCGTCACCTACGCGCAGCTTGACTATATAGGCGGCAATACCGTACATATGACATTCTTCAGAAACGCCGCGGGAGAGCAGTGCATTATTGAGGACGACAATGGATACGAGGCATATCGCACCGACGCTTTGCACCTTGCAAGGGAGAACGGAGAAACGGCTTACCATATCTACGGCGAACAGGAATGCGTTGTCGGCAAATATCTGTTCATGACGCCGGGCGGTTCCTTTGTTTCGCAGACCGAGGATGGCAGCGGCAATATCCATTGCGAAATGCGGGCGGATATTGATGAAGACTATGCGAAAGCCCTTGAAAGCTGGTCGGTCACGACAGCGGACAAAATGCTTACCACAGCGGTTTTCGCTGCCGGCGATTATCGCGTGCTGTCTCTGGATTTCGCCATTCTGCATCCCGATGGAACGGAGCTGAAGATTGCATCCTCCGTTGTGCTGTATGACGAGACGGTTCCGTATTCCGAGCTTGTAAGCGCCTATGATCGCGCGGAAAAGGCGCGTGTCACCATCGCTTTGGAGGACGGCGGGACAAGGACGGCGCTTCTCCCCAAAGGCGCGTGTTTTACATGGTCCTGCGACGAGGGCTGCTCGCTTTATGAGGACGCAAACGGTGAAAGTATTCTGTCTGCAACCTCCAAGCCGCTCGATGACGATACGACGCTTTATGTTTTCAAGGGGCAGGGATCATAAACCCAAGCCATAAAAAGTGAGGAAGAGCATGATGAAAAGGGGAGCGCTGCACATTGTGCTGGGATTGGGCATGATGCTGTCGATGCCGTTTTTTCTGGCGTGTACGGCGACCGACGCAACGCCGAATCCGAAGCCCGCTCCAACGACGCTATCTTACGAACGTCCGCACGCGGTTGCGGGTACAGAGCCTTTCGATTACGGGATAGACGTTGCGGTTGAGGCTGACGGCGTCGCCGTGGATACCTACTCGCGCACGGAGGAAATCAGCTTTGAGCCGGACGAGCCGTATACGGACGTCGAGGGCGTCATTACATTTCGCGGCGATAACTTTCGCTCCGGAGCGAGCTTTGGCGAAGCCGTTGTGGTAAACCGTACCCTCTCCAAAGCGTGGGTCGTGGAGACAGGCGAGCTGAATCGAAGCGACGTGCACGGCCCGAATGACCGCGTGTGGAGCGGCAGCGGTTGGGTGGGTCAGCCGTTGATTGTCAAGTGGCCCGCAAGCGTCAAGCGGCATATGAATCTATATGACTGGGCAAAGGCGGACGATACATTGGTCGAGGTCATCTATGCCACGATGGATGGCAACATCTATTTTTTGAACCTGGCCAACGGCAGGGCGACCCGAGACAAACTCTTTCTCAACAAGCCCTTTAAGGGCGCCGGTTCGCTTGATCCACGCGGCTATCCGCTCCTGTATCTTGGCTCCGGCGACGTATACGCGACCGACGCGCAGAAAGCCCGCGCCATGGTGATCTCGCTCATCGACTGCACGGTGCTCTACGAATTTGGCAAGCAGAACGACGCGTTTTCCCTCCGCGACTGGCATGCATACGACAGCGCGCCGCTCGTGGACGCGGACACCGATACGCTGATATATCCGGGTGAGAACGGCATTCTCTATACGATGAAGCTCAATACGCGGTACGACGAAGACGCGGGGACGATCTCCGTAAACCCCACGCAGGTGGTGAAGCTCCGCTATACGGGCAGCCGCTCCACCTATCCGGCCAGTACGAATGCAGCCGACAATACGTTCTGGCTCGGCTACGAGTCCAGCGCTTCGATTCTCGGCGGCTATGCCTACCTTGGCACAAACGACGGCTTTCTCCAGTGCATCGATCTCAATAAAATGGAAATGGTCTGGGTACAGGATGTTTGCGACGATACAAACGGCAGCCCTGTGCTGGAGCTGGATATGCCCAACCGAGCGGCGTACCTCTATATCGGGTCGTCGCTGCACTTCACGGCGGATTCAGACATGCTCGGCACCGTGCCGTTCATGAAGGTGAACGCCGTCACTGGCGAGATCATTTGGAAGCATGAGGAGCAAGTCAGTACGAAGTCAGGCGTATCCGGCGGCATACAGGCAACGGCGCTCGTTGGCAAGGGCGCGATCGATGACCTTGTCATCATCCCTTTTGCGCGAATGCCGACCGAAAACGCGGGTATACCTAATAGACTTAGAAAAGAAACGATCCGATTTTCTTGATGCAATCAAACAGCATCAGAAGAACTTGTCACGCCTTTCCGCTCTCAACAAGCAAATAGGTTGTAAGGAAATTGCAGAAGACTACTCTACTTATTTGAAGCAAAAGCAAGCTGAAGGAACGCAGTTATCCTTGCTTAATGCATCGGAAACAAAGCGTAAGAGTTTTGAGAAGAAAAGGCTTGAGCTAAATCAGAAAAGAAAAAGTGTCGGTATCGCTATTGATAGCATCAACAAAGCATTGGAATACATCTTTTTTGCGAAAGATCGCCTATCAATAGAACTTAAAAATGAACTCTATTACCTTAAGTCATCTGGTAAATATGTTAAGCCAAAAGACGTGTCAAGTGGAGAACGTAATATTATTGCCTTATGCTATTTCTTTACACATATTCTTAACAACCAAAAAACGAGTGAGCTGTTCAAAAATGAGGTGCTGATTATTATTGATGACCCGGTTTCGAGCTTTGATTTTGAAAATAAAGTTGGAATACTCTCTTATATCAATACTCAGATTAGCAATTTTATTTTTGGCAATAGCAATAGCAAGGTTATACTCCTTACCCATGACCTATCAGTACTATTTGGTCTACAAAAAGGTATAAACAGTTTGTGCCGCTCTGCAAACAAGGCATTTTCAGCTGCTTACTTGGAATTAAGCGAGCAACACCTGAAAAACTTTGAGTTTAAGCGTCGCCATGAGTATTCCGAATTGCTTAAAAACGTATTCAAATTTGCTCTTAGCGGAAACAATGTTCAGGGCTTGGTAATAGGAAATGAAATGCGTCGGATTCTTGAAGCGTACGCTACGTTTAATTACCGTAAGGGGATTGAATGCTTTTCCGATGATAAGGAGCTTCTTGCTAAGTTAGGTAGTAAAGCAAAATACTTTGAGAACTTGTTGTACAGGATTGTTCTTCATGGCGAAAGCCATTTCGAAGAGGTAGTTCAAGAACTACAAGATCAAGGCAGTTTCTTCAGCTTCTTATCCGATACCGAGAAACAGCGAACCGCCAGAGATATTATTTGTTTGCTTTATCTGTTGGATAAACAGCATTTACGCTCACATTTGTCTGATGATGTGCTGTTTGATGAAAATACTGTAAAAGAATGGTGCGATAGCATCCAAAATCTATGCGAAAATCCACCTGTAGACCAAAATAAATACAAAAGAAGAATTCCTCTATTTGACCTTCCCCTGTCTGCAGGAAGTGGAGTAAGCATTGATGATAGTATACAGAGCTGCGAAGACTACGAAGCGCTAAACCCTGATTGTGATTTTGCATTAAGAATATCCGGCGATAGCATGGAGCCAGATATTCAGGATCACGCTATTGTCTTAATAAAAAAGGAAAGTGAGCTTACCAATGGGACGATTTGTGCATTTTTTCTTGACGGAGAGGTGTTCTGCAAGAAAATCTCATATGATGAAAAGAGCCTGAAAATGATATCGATTAATCCACATTATGACGATATTGTAATTACTAGTGACAGTTCTTTTGGTTTTTATGGAAGAGTAGTTGAGAGGCTCAGTCCCAAATTCTGTGTAAACCCCAAACAGCGGAGTAGATGAGGCAAAG
>CAZWSI010000007.1:0-87659 GCA_964636405.1 uncultured Oscillospiraceae bacterium | reverse complement strand
GCTGCTCCTTTCATCTGTTTTCGTCCTTAACCCACCAGCCGCAACCGTCACGATATATCAATCGCGCCATGGAAGGTAACGCGGTCGCCATATCGCGCTTTCAGCATGGCGCTGTCCATATTGTCGCACAGCGGCTGCAATGGATTCATCACGTCCACGCCGCATTCAATGAATTCTTCAATCAGATCGGCAACGCTTCCGCAGGAATGCAGGAAAATTTTCATGTGCGGATACTTCTGCTTGATCGCAAAAAAGATACGCATGTACGGCTCCTTAAAGAAATCGCGGAACATCTGGCAGGAAATAAAGGGGGCGTGCTGCGCGCCAAAATCGCTGGTGAATTCAATCCAGCCGATATAGGGCGCAATAGGTTCGAGATAGTACATATTCAGACGAACAAGATAATCCGTTACCTTCTCGATGAGCAGCCGGGCAAAATCCTCTTCCTCATACATGTCGATTAAAAAATCCTCTGTACCGCGCAGATACTGACAGATCGAATACCTGCCCGGATTGCGCAGAGCAGGCGGTCACATACTTTTCCGTGCCTTCGCAGTATGCCCTTGCAAGCTCCGCAAGCTCTTCGATACGCCCCGAATCCTCCGCATTCGGCACCTGATAATCACGAAGAAAAGCGATATCTTTATCCTTAAGCGGATGCTTGACGATTGTAGGATACCGGCCTACCAGCGAGCGTCCTACGCCCCACTCGTCAATTATATAGCCGTTCCCATCCTTATAGGACTTGTAACCCTTTGGCTTGCCGATGTTAATATGCCGAAAGTCGGAGCCCAACAGATCGGCAAATGCGTAATCCTCGTACTGTGTATCCGATCCCGGGCGGATAAGCCTGCCAAGCTCCGTCAACCCAAGGGCCTTGGCAACGTCCTCATACAGCTGCGTATTGATACGGCTGGCGCTGCCCCAAATATCCACCGGCACTCGATCCGGCTCTTCATGCCGCAAGGCCGCTTCCACACGTTCTCTCGACGTCATTGTATTATCCTCCGAAATGCAGTTTTTGCGAAGTGCCACACTGAACATCGCTGTCCTTATTCTTTACGAAAAATGAACTTTTGTCAATATTGTACTGTTAAACAGATGCACATATGTTCTATTTCCTGCTAGCCAAAAGAGAGATCGGTTTGAAATCGTTTGGGCATCAAGCTACAATTTTGCCCACAAGAAACCACCCCTGTTCCTAAATTGATGGCCCAGAAATCCTTCGACATGATGGAAAGGAACAGACAATAAAGAAATGGAACAAACGAGTAAAAAGCGCCCGTCACCGCCGCGCTGCGACGACGCGTTTCAAGCGGGAGCCGTGCTGCTTGTCATGGAACGGCAACGTCGCGCAAACGAAGCGGTTGATACGCTGAAAAACCGACAGAAGGCTGGCGGAATGCGTCCCGGCAGCGCGGCGCACGAAAACCGGGATTTACGGCACGCCGCCGCGAACTTGCTGACAAAAGCGCGCGGCGGCGTGGCGTTGAAGGTCAAATCAGGTTCGGCGCTTGCGCGCTCAGTTGGCAAATTCGAAGCCAATATAGCCCAGCTCTACGCCGTCATCGTCGCTGTCGAATACGCGTATGTCGTATTTGCCCGCGTCCAATTGGACGTTGAATTCAGCCGTACCGTTTTCAAGGGAGGTAAGATAGTAGAAATCGATATCGTACTTGTCGTTTTCATCCTCGCTTCCGTGGGCAACGGAGGCGGGCAAGATACCGACCCACGCGCTGCACGCCTCGCCTACGCCGTCCGCTTTGACGGTCACGATAATGGTATCGCCGTTTTTGTATTGGGTTTTATCGAGCTTGAGCGATTTGAGCGTGACTTCGCCGCTTACATCGAAGGCAACGAAACCCTCGGCGTCGGCCACTTGGCCCGCGGCGGGCTGCGCGTTTTGCGAATCGGCTGCCGACCCGGTCTTGCCTCCGCAGGCGGCAAGGGAAAGCGTCATTGCGAACGCCAGCACAAGTATAAACGTCCTTTTCCTATTCACGTTCTTCCTCCTTGTCATAAGGGCGGCGCAAAGCTTTCCTTGCCCCGATCCTTTGTTTCCATAAATTATAGCAAACACAACGCGGCATGACAACATAAGAACATGACAAAAAAGAGCGCTGACTTTTACAATAATCAGCGCTCTTATATGGAGCTGATGATCAGATTCGAACTGACTACCTCCTCATTACCAATGAGGTGCTCTACCTACTGAGCTACATCAGCACCGACTGCCGAAGAAACAAATTCGTTTTTTGGCAACAGGAGTATTATAGCGAAATGATTTTTACTTTGCAAGCCCTAATTGTGATGCTATACTCAATCTATGAAAATAAAAGCTGCGATTTTATCCGTTTGCTCCATTTTGCTGACCTATCTGGTGCTCACGGTCGCCGTTGCGGGGCTTGTGGCGGCGTTTCCAGCCGTGCCGCGCAGCCGGGTAATCCTCGTTTTGACTATCCCGCCGCTGATTGCCATCGCGGGCATCGTGACCGTGCCAATGCTGCTTGGCCGCTTTTCACGCCGCACGCTCACGCTGTGCGGGCTGTGCTTTATGCTGGCGGGCTGCCTGGTCAGCCTCCTGTTTGCGCGCAGCCTTCCCATGCTGCTTATCGCCGCCTGCCTGCTCGGCATCGCGTACGGCTCGCTCTCCACGCTCTATCCGCTGCTGATCGACGCTTCCTTTTCCGGCCCCGACTGCGCGCGGATGATGGGGCTGGCAACGGGCATGTCGCAGCTTGGGCGGCTAGTACTGGTGCTCTTTGGCGGCTTCCTTGCGGACATTCGCTGGAATTATGTGTATTTTGTGTTCGTGTTCGTGCAGCTTTCCCTCGTGCTGTGCGCCCTGTGGCTGCCCAAGGATGCGCCCCGACCCCGGACAGACGAGCAACGCGCGCAGCGGAAGCGGCTGGGCGGGTCCATATTGCGGCTTTCGGCGGTCGGCTTTTTGTTTGTCGTGTTTTACTTTGTCAATTCCACGCATACCTCCCTGTATATCGAAGGCTACGGACTGGGCAGCGCGTCGGTAACGGGCACGCTGATTGCCGTATCCTCCGCGGTGGCCGGCGTTATGGCGTTTTTGTTCGGCCGCCTGCAGCGGTGGCTGAAAAAGTACACCTTTGCGGCGGCCTTCCTGGTCATGGGCGCGGGCTATACATTGGCCGGCATGGTGGTATCGCTGCCCACGATCTGCCTGGGGCTTATGTGCGGCGCGTTCGGCCTCTCCCTCTCCTCCCCCAACCTGATGCTGGAAACGACCGCCTGCGTGGATTCCGAGAGCCTGCCGCTTGCCATGGCCATCGTCATCGGGGTGCTGAACGTGGGCTTCTTTGTCTCCCCTTACATTGCGGAGGGGCTTTCCGCGCTGCTCTCCGAAAGCGACCCGGCCTCCGTCTTTCGGACCATGGGCCTTGGCGCGCTGGCGACCGGCCTCGCGCTTGCGTGCGCGGCCTTTTTTCAACGAAACCCTCTTTTAAAAGGAGAAGCATGAAAAGCCTGAAAAATCGCCCCGCCCTTCCCCCGCCGCTCGAGGGCTACACACTGCTTCGCAGCATCGATATGCAACACGACAAAAAGCTGCTCGTGCGCATCAATGTGCTTTCTGCGGGCATGATGCTCGGCATGGCTGTGCTGGGGCTGTTTCTATACCGGCCCGAGGGCGTGGTGCGCCTGGCGCCCGTTCTGCTTTTGCAAACGCTGATCGTGCTTGCGGAATTGATTACGTACATCTATTTGCACGAATGGATTCACGGCCTATTCATGAAGCGCTTCTCCGGCGTGCGGCCGCGCTACGGCTTCACTGGGCTGTTTGCCTACGCGGGCAGCGACGCTTTTTTTACCAAAAAGCAATATGCGATCATCGCCCTTGCGCCCGTCGCGCTGCTCGGCGCGCTGCTCGCGCTCGCATGCGCGCTGCTGCCCGGCCGCCTTTTCTGGTTCCCGTACATCGTGCAGATCATGAACGTTTCCGGCGCTGCGGGCGACCTGTATGAAATGGCGCTGCTCGCGCGCATGCCGTCCGATCTGCTTGTTTGGGACGAGGGCACGCGCATGGCTTTTTTGCGGAAGGCAACGGCGCGGTCGACGCATAGGCGCATGCGATTTACCGGGGCGATGGACGAGCGCAAAAACCGGCGCGCGTTGTGCGTGCCGGTTCTTTTTGCGTTATGCCCGCTTGTTATTCGCACTTAGCGGCGGCTGTGCCCTTCGCGGCGGGCGCGGCCTTTGCCGTGGGTGCGGGCTGCTCGACGCTCCTTGCACCGCGCTTGGCCTCCGCCTCGGCTGCGGCCTTCTGGCGCTCCTCCTCAAAGGCGGCACGGAGCTTCTGATCGATCTCCCGCGCAAGCTCTGGGTTGTCCTTGAGGAAGGTGCGCGCATTCTCGCGCCCCTGCGCCATGCGCATATCGCCGTAATTATACCACGCGCCCGATTTCTGGACGATCTTGCGCTCCGCCGCCAGATCCAGCAAGGAGCCCTCGCGCGAGATGCCCTCGCCATAGATCATATCGAATTCCGCCGTGCGGAAGGGCGGCGCGACCTTGTTTTTCACGACCTTTACGCGCGTGCGGCTGCCAACAAAATCGGAGCCGTTTTTCAGGGTGTCGATCTTGCGCACATCAAGGCGGACGGACGCGTAGAACTTGAGCGCCTTGCCGCCGGGCGTAACCTCGGGATTGCCGAACATGACGCCGACCTTTTCACGAAGCTGGTTGATAAAAATAACCACGGTATTCGACTTGCTGATGGCCCCCGCCAGCTTGCGCAGCGCCTGGGACATGAGGCGCGCCTGCAAGCCCACGTGCGCGTCGCCCATATCGCCCTCGATCTCCGCCTTGGGAACGAGCGCGGCCACGGAATCGACCACCACAACGTCGATGGCGCCGCTGCGCACAAGCGCCTCGGTGATCTCCAGCGCCTGCTCGCCCGTGTCAGGCTGGGACACGTATAGATCGTCAACCTTTACGCCCAGGTTTGCGGCGTAAGCCGGATCGAGCGCGTGCTCCGCGTCGATAAAGGCGGCCGTCCCGCCCTTTTTCTGCGATTCGGCAATGACGTGCAGGGCGATGGTCGTTTTGCCCGAGGACTCGGGCCCGAAAACCTCAATGATGCGGCCGCAGGGCAGCCCCCCCACGCCCAACGCGTAATCCAGCTCAATACAGCCGGTGGAAATGGTGGTTATGTTGGTTTTGGCCGCGGAATCGCCCAGCTTCATGATGGCGCCCTTGCCAAACTGCTTCTCGATCTGCCCAAGCGCCATTTCGAGCGCTTTTTCTTTTTCCAGCATAATGCTTCCTCATTCTCTTTCTAAACTTGGGGCTTTCGCTTATGAACAGTATATCACGAACATTTGTTTGTGTATAGCCCTGTTTCGTATTTTTCTCATCTTTTCGCTGCTGATCCGCAAGCCCGCGCAGGTACAAATCGCCTTTCCAGAACAATTCACAATTCGCGCCTTGACGGAAGCGCCGCAATGTTAATATAATATACTCATTCATCATACAATAAGAATTGTCCAGAGGTGCAAAAATGAATTATAAAACCATTGCCGATCAAATCGGCCCCCGTGTCGGCGCGACGCAGGAATGGGTCTTCCGGGTGCTCCGCAGTGGAATTGTATCCGGCGGTATTCCCGGCGGCACGCAGCTCAAGCAAGATGAAATCTCCTCTGCGCTCAACGTCAGCCACATCCCCGTGCGGGAAGCGCTCCGGCGGCTTGAATCGCTCGGCCTTGTCACCATCCATCCCAATCGCGGCGCTTCCGTCGCTTCGCTTTCGCGCGGGACGCTGCTGGATATGATGGAGGTGCGCGCAACCCTCTCCGTCATGAGCTATAAAAACGGCGCGCCCCTGCTCACAGCCGAGGAATTTGAGGAGCTGGATTCCATTCTGGAAGCCCAACGCAACGAGACGGATCTTTTTAAGACCGAGGAGCTGAACTATCGCTTTCACGGCCTGCTCGGCAAGCACGCGGACAATTCCGTGGCAGACCTGTTTATGGAGCTGATTCACGCCAATATCGACCGCTATCTGCGCAAGGATTTTTATTCCACCGAGGAAACCCGCGCGGCTTCCGTCGCGCAGCACGAGCACATCCTCGCGCTGACCAGGGCGGGCAAATACGACGAAGCGGCCGAGCTGCTGAAGGCGCACATCCTCGACGCGAAGTCGCTTATTCCCGACAGCATTCAATAACAGCGCACCGAAAGAAAACGCCCGCCACGCGAACCTACCAGGAGGTTCGCTTTTTTGCGCGCTTCATGCGCGGGCGGCGCGGCGCTTTTCGTAATGCCCGCGCGGCGGCTTACTGCACGATCGGCTCCAGATTTTCGAACAATGGGGAATCAAAAAATTCCCGCACGGATATGTCCAGCGCGTCGCAGATCTTCTGGATGGAGATCACGCCCGGGTTCATGCTTTTCGTGTTCAGCATGCTGTAGATCGTGGATGCCGACATTCCGGCAAGATTTGCGATTGCATTGACGGTTGCCTTCCGCTCTCCGCACAGCTCAGCGATTCGCGCGGCCACCGCTCCCTTTGCATCCATATTGTGTCTGCCTCCTATTGCGACATATCGCAATAAAAGTGTACAAAACGCGTAAATTTTATGTACGGGGCATATCCCAAACTGAAAAGCTGTGTTAAAATGGATAATGATACATTGCGTGTTTTGTGGGCTAACGTGCCTATGCGCGAATTTTTAGCGAGGACAGAATCGGATAAACCCAAACTTTTTGGGAGATCCACTTTGCAAGGGGTGGCGGTATGGACAGGAGCATAGACGATTTACAAATACAGCGCGCGTTGCGCGCGGTTGCGCAGGCGCACGGCATGACGTCCCGGCAGGTGCGGAGGAATATCGAGCAAATGCTGGCCGAAAGCCGCGATTGCGCCGACCCAAGCGCGCGCGCCGCGTGGGCGAGCGTCCCCCGCGCGGCGGAGGTCCCCACGCTGGAGGAGGTATTGAGGCATTTGGCGAGCCGAATACCGAAGGATATGCCGTGAAAAGGACGGCGCTTTGACCGCCCGCAGGCTTAGCCGGGAAAAGCCGGGGGTGAGCGAGTCAGCGTAAAAGGCCGCGCTTACAAGAGCTTGGCTGACGCAAACGCGACTTTTCTCGGAATAAAAGCGCGACAAAACGCAACAAAAAACCCCACAGCACCGAAGTGTTGTGGGATTGTGAGGGAAGCGGCGTCCGCTCCGACATGGTCTGGGTGAGAGGATTCGAACCTCCGGCCTCTTGAACCCCATTCAAGCACGCTACCAAACTGCGCCACACCCAGAAACGTTTTGCAACAGCGATTATAGTAGCACCACGCGGAAAGAATGTCAAGACGCGGAAACGCAATCGGCGCGAAAAAAGCAAAATCAACGCGGGCGGCGGCTCACCGCGCGCGCGCGCAAAAGCCACGGGCGCTCACAGGCGCCAATAGCGATAGCCCCTGCCCGCTAGATCGGCCTTGTCCAGCATGCTCTTAACATCGATAATCACCCTTTCGTCGTTGGGGAAATCGCCGAAAAGAAGAGCAATATCGGCAAGCGTCATGGCCTTGTACGCTTGATGCGGCACGGCAAAAATCACGCAGTCCGCGCCGCGCGCTTCGGAAAGCTCGCTTAGGGTGCAGCCGTACTCGTGCCGCACGTCGGCGCTCGTGGTGAGCGGATCGCAGAGCACGGGGTGAATGCCGAATTCGCCAAGGCGCTTGACGATATCGAATACCTTGGAATTGCGGATATCCGGGCAGTTCTCCTTAAACGTGACGCCCAGCACAACGACCTTCGCGTCGCGCACGCGCTTGCCTGCCAAAATGAGCTGCTTGATGGTCGCATCGGCCACGTACGAGGCCATACCGTCGTTGATCTTGCGCCCGGAAAGAATGATCTGGCTGTGATAGCCAAGCTTTTCGGCCTCGTAGACAAAATAATACGGGTCTACGCCGATGCAGTGCCCGCCCACGAGCCCCGGATAAAAGCGCAGCGCGTTCCACTTGGTGTTCATGCCCGCCACGACCTCGCTTGTATCGATTCCCATGCGGTCGAACACGATGGCCAGCTCGTTCATAAAGGCGATGTTGATATCGCGCTGGCTGTTTTCCACCACCTTCACCGCCTCGGCCGTCTTGATGGAGGATACTTTGTGCGTGCCCGCCTCGATAACGAGATTGTACACGTTTGCGATGAGCGCGCAGCTCTCCGCGTCCATGCCGGATACGATCTTGGTGATGTTCTCGAGCCGGTGCACCCGGTCGCCCGGATTGATGCGCTCGGGCGAATAGCCGATCTTGAAATCTACGCCGCAGGTAAGGCCCGATTCCTTCTCCAGAATCGGCGCGCACACATCCTCCGTCACGCCCGGGTACACGGTGGACTCAAACACCACCACGGACCCTTTCCGCAAATTCCGCCCTAGGATGCGGCTTGCGCCCTCGACAGGCGTTAAGTCGGGCGTATGATCCGTATTGACAGGCGTAGGCACGGCCACGATGAAAAAGCGCGCCTCGCAAAGGCGCTTTTCGTCCGCGGTAAAATCGACTGTCGTTTGCCGGATGGCCTCGTCGCCCACCTCGTTTGTGGGATCGAAGCCGGAGCGATAGATCTCGATCTTTTGCCTGTTCAGGTCGAAGCCGAGCACCTCGAGCTTTCTGGCAAACGCCAGCGCGATGGGCATGCCAACGTAGCCCAGCCCGATTAGAGCAAGCTTTTCCTCGCGCGCGAGAAGGCGCTGATAAAGCGCATCGAATCCCGATTCCATAGCCTCACATCCTGACTTGCATATTTATATATAGTTTATCATACGACAAAACAAACCACAAGCCGCGACACAAAAATGAGCCTTCCTTTACGGGTGAACAAAAACCCATGTAAAAAATGCAATTATATGGTAGAATATGGAAAAAAGGAGCGTGCTTATGGCGGACGCGCGGCTAAGACTCCTGTGTCTAAAAGGCATTTTGGAGCAAGAAACGGATGAAGCGCATGGGCTCACGCAAAAGCAGCTATTAACAAAGCTGTCCGAGCGGGGCTTTTCCGTCGAACGCCGGGCGCTCTACGCGGATATCCGTTTGCTGCGCGAGGCGGGCATGGATATCGAACGGCGGCGCACCGATACGCAGGAATACTATCTTGCCTCGCGCCCCTTCGAGCTGGCCGAGCTGAAGCTTCTTGTGGACGCCGTGCAGGCGAGCCGTTTTGTGACGCGGAAAAAATCTGAGGCGCTCATCGCCAAGCTGCGCGCGCTTGCAAGCCGTCCGCAAAGCGCGGGGCTTTCCCGGCAGGTCTATATTCAAAACCGCATCAAGCAGGAAAACGAAAGCATTTACTATAATGTGGACAGCATCTACGCCGCCATCGGGGCAAACCGCAAAATCCGCTTTACCTACGCGCAATACACGCTCTCGCGTGACCTGAAGCCCCGGCGCGGCGGCGCGCCCTACACCGTGAGCCCCTACCTGCTCATGTGGGCGGACGGCAACTATTATCTGGTGGCCGATCACGAGGAGCATGCCGGGCTCGTGCACTTTCGGGTGGACAAAATGCTGCGCGTATCCGTGCTCGAAGAAAAGCGCAAGCCCTGCCTGCCCATGCCGGACGGGGCGGCCTACGCACGCACGCTTTTTTCCATGTACGCAGGCGAGCGCATGCGGCTCACGCTCCGCTTCGACCGCTCCCTTGTGGGCGTGGCGGTGGATCGCTTCGGGCGCGAGCTGAGCGTACTTGAAAGCGACGAAAGCGGCTTTGCCTTCCGCGCGGAGGTGGCTGTAAGCCCCGCATTCTTCGGGTGGCTCTTTCAATTCGGCGATAAGGCGAAGCTGCTTGGCCCCCCAGAGGCGCGCGCACATATGGAGGCGCAATTGCAAAATACCGCTCGCGTTTACGCAGAGCCGTGATATAATCCATTTATGACGATTCGCGTGAAAAAGAAACGGCTTCGCAAGCTCCTGCTTGCGCTCGACGCGCTGCTTGTGCTCCTTTTGTGCGCGTCTTTGTTTTTGCTTGTGCGCACGCTCGTGCAGTATGCGAAAAACAAACGGCTCTATTCGGAGGCGCAGCAAATCGCGCTGAGCGCCCCCTCGCCCTCGCCAAGCGCTGCGCCAGCTGGTACGGCTGGCGCTGTGCCGCAATCCGAAGCCGGGGCTTATGCGCCTGCCTCCGCGAATCGCCAAAGCCTGCTGGCGAGGTTCCCGTAAACATCGATTTTGACGGTCTGCGCGCCGTGAACAAGGAAATCGTCGCTTGGCTCTACTGTGCCGACACGCCCATCAATTACCCCGTCTTGCGGCACAAGGACAACGAATACTACCTCACGCGCGGCTACGACAGGAGCAAGGACACGGGCGGCGCGCTCTTTGCCGACTGCCGCAACACCGACGGCCTAAGCGAGCAAAACGTGATCATCTACGGCCATCGGATGAAAAACGACACGATGTTCGGCACGCTGGAATCCTTTGCGTCGCGGGAATACTGCGAGCAGCATCCTGTGTTTTATCTCATTACGCCCGCGCAGGCCTATCGCATCGAGGTGTACGCCACGCGCACGGTACGCAGCGAAGTGGAGTACTTCCCCGTTTACTTCGGCGAAGGCGAATATGAGCGCTACATTTCCAAAGCGCTCGGTCAGGCGCACTTTGCTTCCTCCGTTCCTATGGACGCCGCTTCCCGCACCGTTACGCTCGTGACCTGCTCGCGCTACGAGCGCTTCGAGGACCCCAAGTTCCTGCTGCACGGCAAGCTTGTGCCTGTTGATTGAACGCTTCTTCTCTTCTTCTCGGGGAAAAGGGATCAAAAGAAAAACATATCTATTTTAGCGAAATGCACGGCGTGCATGTCGGATTGCTTGCCTGCCCTTTGCATACAAAAACGGAGCGGCCCGGCTTGGGCCGCTCCGATGCGTTTTGCTCAGGCGTCTGGCTCGATCAGGCCGTAGTTCCCGTCGTTGCGCTTATATAGCACGTTCATGCGGTTGGTGTCTGAATTGATGAACACATAAAAGGAATGGCCGAGCATTTCCATTTGAAGCATGGCCTCCTCCTCGTCCATGGGCTTGATGTTGAAGCGCTTGACGCGCACGATGCGCGGGCCGTCCTCCTCGCCGAATTCGTCGTAGGAGCCGCCGAACAGGGGCTCGTCATATTTGAATGCGTCCGTGCGCAGCTTCTTTTCCAAGCGGGTGCGGTGGCGAATGATCTGCTTTTCAAGCTTGTCCAGCACATTGTCGATCGAGGCGTACATATCGCCCGTAACCTCCTCGCCGCGGATGATCACGCCCTCATAGGGTATGGTGACCTCCACGATGTGCCGGCTCTTTTCGACCGCCAAGGTGACCTGCGCTTCCGTGTCCCCCGGAAAATACCGTTCGAGCTTGGAGACCTTTTTCTCGACCAGTTCGCGGAGATAATCGGAAATTTCCAGGTTCTTTCCCATGGTAGAAATACGCATAATTCCATCTCCTTCTTCGGCGCCGTTTTGGGTATAGACGCGCCTATTAGTATAATTCTATTTTCGCTCCGTCTTATCCTGTTTGACAAGAATTTTTTTCCGTTTCGCAGGAAGTTCACTTTCTATCCATTGTAAAGACAAGAGCCTATTGTATCTTATCCTCAGAGCAGGAACAACGAGAACAACCCCCTAAATTACCTCCCATCCCATCCCAAGCAAAAGCCCCCTTGGTTAGCCCCAAGGGGGCTTTTGTTTGCGCTGTACAACGGGTCGCCTTCGCCATTGTGCGATCGATGGCGCGCGGCGCGCCTCCGGCTTAAGGGGCTTTCTTCATCTTGTCCGACAACAGGAACAGGGCGATGAGATTGGGAACGGCCATCATATAATTGAGAGTTTCCGCCACGCGCCACGCGCTCGACAGGCGCATGACCGCGCCGGGTATTACGCAGAGCAAAAAGACGACGCGGTAGAGCGACGCGGAACGGGGGCCGAAAAGATATTCCATGCAGCGCGCACCGTAAAGCGCGAAGGCCAGCATGCTCGAAAACGCAAAGAGGAACAGCGACAGGGCGAGAAAAACGGCGGAGAGCCTGCCCCCAAGGAACGTGGAGAAGGCATAGATCGTCAGGGAGGCCGCCTCCGCGTCGCTTCCATAGGCAAGCGGCACGCCGGAACACAGAATCACAAGCGCCGTGATCGTGCAGAGAAACAACGTATCGAAAAACACCTCGAACACGCCGAACAGGGACTGATCGTGCGAATCGCGCACATCCGCCGAGGCGTGCGCGAGCGCCGAGGTGCCCAAACCCGCCTCGTGCGTAAACACGCCGCGCACAACCCCCACGCGCACGGTCCGCCGGAGCGCCGCGCCCGCCGCGCCGCCCAGCGCGGCCGCAGGGGAAAACGCGCTTTCAAAAATGGAGCGGAAGGCCTGCGGCACGGCGGCTCCGTTTTTGCACACGACCGCGAGCGCGCCCAGCACATACAGCGCGCTCATGCAGGGCACAAGTATGGCCGAGATGCGGCCCGTACGCCGCGCGCCGCCATACATGCCGCAGGCCAGCAGCGCCGATAGCGCCAGTCCCGTCGCAGCCGTTATAACAAGCGTAAGGCGGCCGTCCGGCTCCGTGACGGTGCGCGCGACCGTCAGCACGGAGATGGCCACCGTATTGGCCTGCACAAGGTTTCCCATGCCCAACGCGCCGGCCGCCGCGCAGATTGCATATACGGGCGCGAGGAAATGAAACCGCCGGGGCAGCCCTTGCTCGATGCAGTTCATGGGCCCGCCGCGCCATTCGCCGTCCGCGCCTCGTTTTCGATAACGGAGCGCCACCGCGATTTCCGCATATTTCAACGCCATACCGAAGAAGGCGGAGATCCACATCCAGAATACCGCGCCCGGCCCGCCCAGGAGAATCGCCCCCGCCACGCCTGCGATATTGCCCGTGCCGATGGTCGCCCCCAGCGCCGTGGCCGCCGCCTGAAAGGGGGATACGCCCGCCTCGCCGCGCGGCCCGTCCCCGGCAATAAACAGCTTTACGGAACGCAAAAAGCCCCGCACCTGTATGAAACGGGTGCGGAGCGTAAAGAACACGCCGGCTGCAAGCAGCAATATGGAAATCAACAGCCCCATTCCGTCCCTCCCGCTCGCCGCGCCTGTGCGCGCATTCAAACAAGCTTATTCGGGCAGGGCGGCGGGTATGCGGAGGCGGGCGCGCCGTTTTCCGTCTTAGGGCAGATCCTCCGTTCCGGACGGCGCGGGCGTAGGATTGGGACTCGGGCTGGGCGACGGAGTGAGGATGCCGACCTTTTTCTTTCCGGCCTTGGCCTCGTAGGTGTCCGTATAGATCTTCTCGGAATCGATCAGCTTGCCGTCCTGATACGTTTCGAAGTATACGTCCACAACGTAGCCCGTGCGTTGATCGGCAATGATCTGCTCAAAGTCGAACATCTGCTTTTTGTCCTCGACAATGACCATTTCACCCGGCAAAATCTCCTCTACAATTTCCGAGCGGAGCCGGTAGGTCGTGCCCTCGGGGAGCGCCTCGCCGTAGATTGCGACGGTCAAATCGCGCTTGCGGCTCGAGGACTTGTTGGTCGTCACATACGCGAAGATATAGATGGGCGACTCCGTATTGTTTTTGAACTTGAAGTCGATGTGATCCGTATCCACCGTCGCATCCAGCCCTTTGTCCACATAATCGGAGGGAATGGAGTGCTGGCGGCGGCTGGTCACCTCAAGGTTGGCCCTTTTCACCGCGTTGTACAGAGTCGTGCTTACCTGGCAGATGCCGCCGCCGTACTGGAGCGTAAAACGATCGCCAAAGCTGATGCCGTTGGCTTCCTTCCAGCCGCCCTGTTCGTCTCGGTCGCCCACGATCTTGTTGAAGCTGAAGGTCGCGCCCGGCTTGAGCTCATAATTATTGATCTTGTCCGCGCCCTTTTCGATATTGAACGCGCGGTTCTCGAGCACAACCTTCTCCTCGTCCGTATAATCCGAGGTACCCTTAAAGCGATAGGTCGTGGTAAACGACGCGCGGAGCGTAACGCGCGCTTGCAAATCGGCCACGGTAAGCGTGGGCTGCTGATAGGAAAGGATCGGCTCGAGCACCGCCTGAAGCTGATTGCTTTCGAGCGCCGCGCGCACCTGCTCCTCCGTGGCCGGAATATCGAGCCCCGTGCCGGGCTTGCCCTCCGCATAGACGAACTCCGGCTTGCCGCTGTCCTTGAGTTGGATGCTCATGGTCGGCTCCGTCGGGCCCGAGGACAGGCTTTCGTTGATCTCCATAATGCGCGCGTCCAGCGCGTTATAATCGAACTTGATGACCGTATAGTACGCCTGATTCGCCCCGCCGGAAAGTGCGGTGGCTAAAAGCGTATCAAGATCGGTCGTGGCCGACATATCCTCACCCGTAATCATGGCGTTGATGGCGTCGTTTTTCAGGGTGATGGCGATATTGGCGATGGTATAATCAAGGCCCGGCTGCACGGCGGCGCGCGCCGCTTCCATCGTCATGTCCGCGACGGGGATGCCGTTGATCGTTACCCCCTCGCGGAAAACGCCCGTGACCGGGTCTACGGGTTCAACGGGCGCGTCGCCGCTGCAACTGCGGAAAATGACCACGACCGCCACGACAAGAAGCGCAATGATGAGCAGCGTAAAGCAAAGCACAAGCGCCTGCCTGCGGCGCGCCTTCTTTCGGCGGCTGCCCCGCGAGCCCGACCCGCCCGACCGCGAGCCGGAGGAACCGCCGCGCGCGGAGGAACCGCTGCGGCGCGGGTAGATATCGCCCAAATATGCGTCGTAAGCGCCCGCGCGGGCGGAGGAAGCGCCGCGCGCGGACGCGCCCGCTCCTTTTGACTGTGTCTTTCTTTTTTGTTCCGACAGCGTTACGTCGGGAAGTCCATCATATCGTTCGTACATTTCCGTCCCAATTCAGCAGCCTGTATGCAAAAGTTTACGCATACAGTATACAGTATCTCTCCCCGCAAGGCAAACGCTGTCACAATATTTTACGTTTCGTTCACGCGCGGCGGCCAGCGGCGCTTCCTTTCAGGCGGGTATTGCATTTCGGGCCGAAAAAGCATACTATGCAATAGTAAGTTACGGAGAGTGAAACGATGATATATCTTGACAACAGTGCGACCACGCGTGTCCTGGACGAGGCCGCCGCCTGCGCTGCGCAGGCCATGACGCAGGACTTTTTTAACCCCGCGAGCGCCTATCCGCCCGCTGTAGCCACGGAAAAGCGCGTAGACGAGGCGCGCGCCCGCCTGGCCGCCGCGTTTGGCCGGAGCGACGGACAGATCGTCTATACCTCGGGCGCAACGGAATCCAACAATATGGCCATACTCGGCTCCTTGCGGGGCGTGCGCGGGCTAAAGCGCGTGGTTTCCTCCGTAAGCGAGCATCCCTCCGTATACGCGCTGTGCAAGGAGCTTGCCGAGCGGCAGGGCGTCGAACTCGCGCTGCTGCCCGCCGCGCACGACGGCTCCGCCCCGCTTGACGCGCTGGAAAGCGCGCTTACACCGGATACGGCGCTCGTCTCCTTGATGCACGTGAACAACGAAACGGGCGCGATCACCGATATCCGCGCCGCCGCCGCGATCATTCGCCGCCGCGCGCCGGGCGCCATCTTTCATATGGACGGCGTGCAGGCATTTTGCAAGCTTCCCTTCGCCTCCATTCCCTGCGATTTATACTCCGTGAGCGCGCACAAGTTCCACGGGCCCAAGGGCGTGGGCGCGCTGTTTGTGAAGAACGGCCTGCGCTTTTTCGGCGGCCAAATTGGCGGCGGACAGGAAAAGGGCTTGCGCTCGGGTACGGTCAACGTGCCGGGCATCCTCGGCATGGATGCGGCGCTGCGCTTTTACCGTGCGGATCAGCCAAAGCTCCTTGCGCATATGGCCGCGTGCAAGCTGCGGCTTTATACAAACCTCCTCGCCGTGCCGGACGCGGTGGTCAACGGCCCCGCGCCGCAAAGCGCCGCGCCGCACGTGCTGAACATGTCCTTCCCCGGCGTGCGGGGCGAGGTGCTGCTGCACGCGCTCGCGGAAAAGGGTATGTATGTTTCCACGGGCAGCGCGTGCTCGGCGCACAAAAAGGGCGCCAACCGCGTGCTCGCCGCGCTGGGCGTAAGCCCGGCCAGGCAGGAAAGCGCGCTGCGCTTCTCGCTCTGCCCCTTCAACACGGAAGCCGAGATGGACGAGGCCGCACAGATGCTTTGCGAGCAGGTCGCCTTTTTACGGCGGTATCAGAGGCGCTAACCCCAAGGGCGTGCCACCGGGCAGGGCGACGGCGCCCCCTGCTTTCGGCGGCGAACGAATTTTTAGCAATCTAATGGGAAGGAACGGTTTATCAATATGGAGGAAGCGGTTCTCCTCGTCCGTTATGCGGAAATTCACTTAAAAGGGCTCAACCGGCCCTTCTTTGAGCGGAGCCTCGTGGAGGATATTCGCAGGGCGCTCGCTCCGCTGCCCGCGCGCGTGGTGCGCGAGCAGGGGCGCATCTTCGTTTTCGATCTGCCGAAGGACAAGCTAATAAGCGCGGCGGAGCGGCTCACTCGCGTGTTCGGCATCCATTCCGTAAGCCCCGCGCGCGGCATGGAAAAGGACTGGAGCGAGATCGTCTCGGCAGCGGAGACGCTCGTGGACGCCGCGCTCTCTGCGCGCGCGCCCGAGGGCGGCGAGGTTCGCTTTAAGGTGTTCGCCCGCCGTGCGGACAAGCACTTCCCCCTGCGCTCCGACGAAATCTGCCGTGAGCTTGGGCACACGCTGCTCACGCGCTTCCCGCAGCTGCATGTGGACGTAACGCATCCCGAGCTGCCCGTATGCGTTGAGATTCGGCAGGATCGAGCCTTTGTCTGCGCCGACGAGCTGCATGGCGCGGGCGGCATGCCCGTGGGCACCAACGGGAAGGCCACGCTGCTCATTTCCGGCGGCATCGACAGCCCCGTGGCCGGGTACATGATCGCCAAGCGCGGCGTGAGCCTCTCCGCCGTCCATTTCTACAGCTACCCCTACACCAGCGAGCGGGCGCGCGATAAGGTTGTGACGCTGACGAACATTCTTTCGCGCTACGCGGGCCGCGTCAGGCTCTATCTTGTGCCCTTTACCGAGATTCAGCTCGCCATTCACGAAAAATGCCCATCCTCCGAAACGACGGTACTCATGCGCAGGCTGATGATGCGCATTGCGGAGCTTTTTGCCCGCAAGGAGGGCGCGCAGGCGCTGGTGACGGGCGAAGCCATCGGCCAGGTGGCAAGCCAAACGATCGAAAGCCTGACCGTTACGGGCGACGCGGTGACCCTGCCCGTTTTCCGGCCGCTCATCGGCTTCGACAAGGAGGAGATTATTGAGCGCGCCAAGGCCATCGGCAGCTTTGATACGTCCATTCTGCCCTTTGAGGACTGCTGCACGGTGTTTGTGCCCCAGCACCCGGTTACCAAGCCCAAACTTTTCGACATTCGTCAAAGCGAAGCGGCGGTGGACTTTTCGGACATGATCGAAAGAGCGGTTGCCGGCACGGAGCTTGTGGAGGTCGATCCTTTCGACGAAAACGCCGCGTCTTCACACTAAGTTTACAGCACATACCGTCCCCTCTGTGCTAGTATATTGATGTTGTATTGGACGGACGGAGGCGCCTTGGTATGAAGTTTTTGCTGCGGCTGATCGGAACGGTGGTCGTTATTGTCGTACTCGTAACGGCTTTATTGTTCTATCTCGACGACAAGGGTCTGCTTTTTGGCAAGCTTGGCGAGCTGGTGCATACGCTGCGCGCGCTCGGCACGCAGGCCTGGGGCGCGATCAGCTCCTTTTCCTCGGATACGGGCGTGAAGGACGACGCCGCCGGCTTATGGAACAAGGGCGTTTCGCTGTTTGAAAAATGGGTGAAGCCCATCCCCACCTCCAAGCCCGGCGTGCTGGATGGCACGCCCACGCTCTCCCCTGACCCGGCCTTGTGGACAAGCACCCCGCTCCACGCGCCCACCGCAAGCCCCACGCCGGAATTCACCTTTACTCCCACGCCCGCGCCGACCTATACGCCGGTCATCGCGGTGTTCGATATCGTGCCGTAAGCGCGCGAATGCCCTATGCTCTTAACACAAAGCGCCGCCCATATGAGCGGCGCTTCCTTTGCGCAAAATTTCCCTGTTATTCCATCCCCGCCGCCATCAGCGCCGCCATGGCGATGGAATAGAATTTCTCGTTCGCGTCGGAGCCGCGCGAGGTCATGACGGCCGGGGCCTTCGCGCCGACAATCACGCCCGCCATGGGCGCGCCTACGGTCACAGTAAAGCATTTGCCAAGAATGTTGCCCGATTGCATGTTCGGCATGATCAGGCAATCGAAGTCGCCGCAGTACGGGCACATAAAGCCCTTGTGACGCGCAATTTCCGCGTTCATGGCCACGTCGTAGGAAATGGGCCCAATCACGGCGCAGTCCTTGATCTCCCCCGCCTCGTTCAGCCTTTGCAGCTCGGCCGCGTCGACGGTTTCGAGCATTTTTGGATTGAGCTTTTCAATGGCGCAGACCACCGCGTGCCTGGGGCATTCGTAGCCCATGGCGCGCAATGCAAGCGTGGCGTTGTCGATGATGTGCCGTTTATCCGCAAGCGTTGGATACATAACCATGCCGCCGTCCGTGGACATGAGGAGCTTATGGTAATTCGGCAGCTCAAAGAACACAATATGGCTCATGATCCCGCCCGTGCGCAGGCCGTTTTCTTTTTTCACGACGGGCCCGAGAAACGCGCGCGTCTCCATGAGGCCTTTCATCAAAACGTGCGCGCTGCCGTCGCGCACCAGCTCTGCGGCGCGCTGAGACGCCGTACCGTCCGGCGCGTCCACAATATCGCAGGAGGCAGGGTTTACGTCCCGCTCGCGCAAAAGCGCGCGGATCTTCTCCCCGTTGCCAATGTACAGCGCCTCCGCGATGCCCTCGCGCTTTGCGCGCAAAACCGCGTCGATCACCGGGCCGTCCTCTGCGGCGGCCACGGCGAGCACGCGCTTTTGTGGATGCGCGCGCACGGCGCGTACCAGCTCGTCAAAGTTTTTCAGCATAAGGCGGCTCCTTACAAAGCGCCGCCCGCGTCAAAGGCGGCAAGGTTCATGTCCACGGCCTTTTGCGGAACCATCTTCGCAATGAGCGCTTTCCAGTCCACCTTCGCAAGCCCCAGGGCTTTAACCAGCGCGCCGAGCAGCACAATATTCTGCGCGCGGATGCTGCCAAGCCGCTCCGCCGTTTCGGCAGCCTTGATGACCGTAAGGTTGGGAACCACCGCGCGGAGCTTTTCCAGCGCGTCGTGCGGGTAGGTTGCCGCGCCCGTAAGCACGGGCACGGAGAGAATCTCGCGCTCGTCGGTGATGAGCGCGCCGCCCTCCTTGAGCATCGGGAGCGCGCGCAGCGCCTCCGCCTTTTCAAAGGAAATGATCAGATCCGCCTCGCCCGTGCCGATGTTGGGCGCATAAACCTTGTCGCCATACTTGATCTGCGTGGTGACGGACCCGCCGCGCTGGCTCATGCCGTGAATTTCGCTCATTTTTACGTCGTAACCCAGCTCCATGAGGCCCGCCGTAAGGATTTTGGAGATCAGGATCGTGCCCTGACCGCCTACGCCAACCAAAAGAATCGCCTTTGTCATGTTAGCCACCCACCCTTTCAATGGCGTCGAATTTGCACACAGATTTGCACAGCCCGCAGCCCGTGCAGGAGGCGGGATCGATGATGCGGGCCTTGCCGTTTTCAAACGCGAGCGCCGGACAGGCGATTTTCATGCAGGCCTTGCAGCCCTTGCACCTTTCCGCATCCACCGCGCAGTGCTTGCCCGCGTTTGCGCGCTGCACCTCTTTAATGAGCGCGCAGGGCCGCTTGGTTACGATGACGAACGGGCCCTTGACCGCAAGGCCGTCCGCAAGCGCTTGCTGCACGGCCGCGATATCCAGCGGATCGACCACGCGGATGCGGCTTTCGTCAAGCCCCGTCGCTTTGATGAGCTTTACAAGGTCGATCACAGGCGAGGGTTCGCCCATGAGGTTTTTCGCTGTGCCCGGGTTCTCCTGATGGCCCGTCATGGCGGTGATGGAATTATCGAGCACGCACGCCACCACATTTGCGTTGGCGGCGACGATATCGGTTATGCCCGTCATGCCGGAGTGGAAAAAGGTGGAATCGCCCAGCGAGCCAAGCGCTTTGCGGGGATCGCCCGCCATCTCCAGCGCCTTGCTCAAGCCGATGAGCGCCGAGAAGCCCGCGCCCATGCAAATGCAGGAATCAAAGCCATTCAGCGGCGGATTGATGCCCAGCGTATAGCAGCCGATATCCGAAATGGACACGAAATCCTTGCGGAATTTGGTGAGCGCGTAGAAAAAACCCCTGTGCGGGCAGCCCGCGCACAGCACGGGCGGGCGCGGCGGCGGCACGGCGTCTGCCGTATAGCCCTTTTGGGCGCTTTCACCGAGAAGCGCCTCGCGAAGAATCTGCGCGTTGAGCTCCCCTGTAATAGGGATTTTCGCTTTGCCGACGGCGTTTGTAAAGCCCGCGGCGCGCACGGCTTCCTCCAAATAGGGATCGTTTTCTTCAATTACGTAAAGGGTTTCGTAATCCTTGCAAAAACCCGCAAGTAAGGCGTGTGGCAGCGGATGGGTCAGGCCCAGCTTTAGATAGTCCGCGCCGTCTCCGAAGACCTCACGCGCATGCTGATACGATATGCCGCTTGTTACGATGCCGACGGTATTGCCGGGGGTCTTTTCCACGCGGTTAAAGGGGCATGCGTTGGAATACGCCTCCATATCGGCAAGCGCCTTTTCCCGCACGCCGTGGCGCACGCGCGCGTGGGCGGGCAGCATGGCAAATTTTTGGGGATTGCGCTCGTAGGGCGGGATGGTCGTTTCCGTTCGTTCGCCGGGCGTTACCACGCTCTTGCTGTGGCAAACGCGCGTGGTCATGCGCAGCATGACGGGCACGTCGAAGCGTTCAGAAAGATCATAGGCAGCCTTTGCATAATCAAGGCATTCCTGCGAAGACGCGGGTTCGAGCATGCCGATGCGCGCGTGCGGCGCGTAACGGCGGTTATCCTGCTCGTTTTGGGAGCTGTGGCAGCCTGGATCGTCCGCCGAAACGAACACGAGGCCCCCCGTCACGCCCGCATATCCCATGGTAAAGATGGGATCGGCCGCCACGTTCATGCCCACGTGCTTGAACGCACAGAAGGCGCGTACGCCGCCTATGCTCGCGCCTGCCGCGATTTCGAAGGCCACCTTCTCGTTGCAGGCCCATTGGCAATAGATTTCGCCCTTGTAAAGGGCCGCGAGGTTTTCCAGAATCTCTGTGCTCGGCGTGCCGGGATAGGCCGCGGCCACCCGCGCACCCGCCTCGTACACCCCACGCGCGACGGCCTCGTTGCCGCTCATCATTTGCTTTCCCATGCGCTGTGCCTCCATTCGTAAGGATGTTGCTATGCAGTTCTTGTTCCGATGCTTTCAGCATAATTTGACCCGCCGGGTTTGTCAATGACAGGCGGAGAATATATATCCGAACCGCTTTCTGTATATGCGCCCGTTATTTGCAAGAATTCCTGCAAAATAATAGTATATTGTCGTCACACTCGTTGACTTCCTAAATATAGGGGAATAAAATGAAAGCAATGATTCTTTGCGGGAGGAAAATATGAACGCGTATATTCAAAAAGTGCTTGACGCGTGCAAGCGCAAAAACGCCAATGAACCCGAGTTTCTGCAAACGGTGGAGGAGGTTCTTTCCTCGCTCGAATCCGTTGTGGAGCAGCATCCCGAATACGAAAAGGCCGCTATCCTCGAACGCATGGTCGAGCCTGAGCGCACCATCGAATTCCGCGTCACCTGGGTCGACGACGCGGGCAAAACGCAGGTCAACCGCGGCTATCGCGTGCAGTTCAACGGCGCGATCGGGCCGTACAAGGGCGGCCTCCGCTTCCAGAAGAACGTTACCCTGTCCGTCATGAAATTCCTCGGCTTTGAGCAAACCTTTAAAAACAGCCTGACCAGCCTCCCCATCGGCGGCGCGAAGGGCGGTTCCGATTTTGATCCGCAGGGCAAGTCCGACGCAGAGGTCATGCGCTTCTGCCAGGCCTTCATGACCGAGCTGTACCGGCACATCGGGCCCGACGTGGACGTGCCCGCTGGCGACATGGGCGTGGGCGGCCGCGAGATCGGCTACCTGTACGGCCAGTACCGCCGCATCAAGGCCGTGTTTGAAAACGGCGTGCTCACCGGCAAGGGCATGAGCTACGGCGGCAGCCTTATCCGCCCCGAAGCCACCGGCTACGGCGCTGTGTATTACCTCAACGAGGTGTTCAAGCACGAGAACGACTCCATCAAGGGCAAGACCATCGCCGTCTCCGGCTTTGGCAACGTGGCTTGGGGCATCACCAAGAAGGCGGCCGAGCTGGGCGGCAAGGTTGTAACCCTCTCCGGCCCGGACGGCTATATCTACGATCCCGAGGGTATCGTAACCGAAGAAAAGATCAACTACATGCTGACCATGCGCGCCTCCGGCCGCAACCTCGTGAAGGACTATGCCGATAAGTTTGGCTGCGAGTTCCACGCGGGCGAAAAGCCCTGGGGCGTGAAGGTCGACGTGGTCATGCCCGCCGCCATGCAAAACGACGTGAACATGGAGCAGGCCAAGCGCATTGCCGCCAACTCCATCAAGTACTACATCGAGGTGGCAAATATGCCCACCACCAACGACGCGCTTCGCTTCCTCATGGAGCAGAAGGGCATGGTCGTTGCGCCCTCCAAGGCTGTCAACGCCGGCGGCGTGGCTACCTCCGCGCTCGAAATGAGCCAGAACTCCATGCGCTACAACTGGACGGCCGAGGAGGTCGACGCCAAGCTCCACCAGATCATGAAGAACATCCACGACAATTCGGCCAAGGCGGCCGAGGAGAGCGGCTTGGGCTACAATCTGGTCGCAGGCGCGAATATCGCGGGCTTTATCAAGGTTGCCGACGCCATGCTGGCGCAGGGCATTATCTAAGGACTATACGCAGCACGCAAAGGAACGCCCGGCTTTCGGGCGTTCCTTTTGCAATCGCGTCCCACGCAGGCGGGAGACTCGGTTGCTTGATGCCGACATGCGGCCATACTTATCAATTGCCGCCGCGAAAGCGCGCGACGCATCCGACGGCCGCGGGCACGCTTACGCGCGCAGCAGCTCGTAGACGCTCTTTCCAACGCCCTCCTTCTTGCCAAAGCAACCGGCAAATCGCTCCATTTCCAACGAAATGCGCTCGATCATGCGGCCCGAAACGGACGCGTCCTTTTCCCACCAGAGGTTTTTGAGCGCAAAATGAGTGTCGGACTTTTGCGGCTCCACTCTGCCGATGAAACGGTTCCCGTACAACAGGGGAAGCACATAATAACCGTATTTCCGTTTTGTGGCGGGCACATAAACCTCCCACGAATAGTCGAAGCCAAACAGCGCGGACAGCATACCGCGATCCCAAAGAAGATTGTCAAGCGGAGCCAGCAAACAAACCGCGTCCGGCTCTGTCGCGCGGCTTCTCTCAAGCAGGGGCAGCGCCTCGCTTTGCATATAGAACGGTTCGGAAATCCCCTCCACATCAACGCGGAGCACGAGTCCGCTTTCCACGCATTCGTCCAGAATACGGGTTCGAAGGGATCGATCCTGAAGATACTGCCCGAGCCAGCCGCCCCCGTCCCGGTTCCAAAGCATGCCGACGCTCCCGAGCCGCCTGCGCACATACCATCTGCAAAACGCCTGTTCCGACGCAAAGGGCGCGGCGCTTAAAAGGGATTCGGGGAGAAGCTGCTCCACCGGCGCGTATACCTTGTTTACTTTCACTTTCTCATAAACGCCGAGCCTTCCCGTTTGAAAGAGATAGTCCATCGCGGCGCTCGAGAGATTCTTATGCCCCCAACGCCCGGCGGGCGCGGAGCCGAGCTTGAGCTGCTTGGGCTGCATCGGTCCGTTTTGGGCTAGCTCGCGCAGAATCACGTCCGTATAGAGCAGCGCGTCTTGCGAATTGCGGTTGCGAAGGATTACGGTAGTTTCCGCGCCCCTCCTTTCGCGAACATAGCGAAAGCAGGGCCAATCCTCCCGCAAATAGATCGACATCATCTTGTCCCAGCCGTCGAGCAGCAGACGATCCTTGTAGAGCAGCCGCTCCAGCAGCTCCGGCCGGTAATCCTTAATCCGCGCCTGCAAAACCAGATCGGCGTTCCGCCCGACAATATTGAGCGGATCGTATTGAATGCAGCCGACCCGTTTTATGAACGCAAGAACGCCTTCCGCGCCCGAAAGCGCGTCGGAATCCGTCAGACCCTGATAATGGATCAGAAAGCGCCGCGCTTCCTCTTTGGACAGCTTCATGCTACCCCCCCTGGCACGTATGAGGCTTGGCAGGCCCGCCGTTTACGCGCGCTTTCTGCGCGCCACGGCGCGCTGGATGCACTTGACCATCTCCACAATGGGAATCGTGCTCGCCGCAAGCCCCATGGCGACCGCGTATTCCGCGAGGCTGATGTGCTCAAAGGAGAACGCCTCCGCGAGGAACGGCACATACAAAACGACCGTGGAAAGCAGCAATGAAAGCGCGCCCGCGCCCCAAAGAAGCTTGTTTTGCGTACGCATGGAGAAGATGCTGCCCCGCTGCGAGCGCATATTGAAGCTATGGAAGATCTCCGCCATGCTCATGGTTAAAAAGGCCATGGTCATGCCGTCCGGGCTGTTTGCAATTTCCCACACGCCCGCTTCCATATAGTGGCCGATGAAATAGGCCGCCAGCGTAAGGACGGAAACCAGCACGCCCTGATACGCCACGTCGAAGCCCAGGCCGCCCGAGAATATGCCGTCGCGCGTGCTGCGTGGCTTGCGGTTCATTAAATTGGCCTCGGCAGCCTCCGTGCCCAGCGCGAGCGCCGGGAAGCAATCCGTAATCAGATTGATCCATAAAAGGTGCACGGGCTTGAGGATGGTAAAGCCCAGCAGCGTCGCAATGAAGATGGACAGCACCTCGCTCATGTTGGAGCTGAGCAAAAACTGGATGGCCTTGCGGATGTTGTCGTAGATGCGGCGGCCCTCCTCGACCGCGCCCACGATGGTGGCAAAGTTATCGTCCGCAAGCACCATGTCAGCCACGTTCTTTGTCACGTCCGTGCCCGTAATGCCCATGCCCACGCCGATATCCGCCGTTTTGATGCTGGGCGCATCGTTTACGCCGTCGCCCGTCATGGCCGTTACATCGCCCCGGCGCTGCCAGGCTTCCACAATGCGCACCTTGTGCTCGGGCTGCACGCGCGCGTAAACAGAGTAATCGCCCACGCGCTCAAAAAATTCCTCCACGGGAATTTCGTCGAGCTGCGCGCCGGTGATGGCCTCCTTTTCATCTTCGATTATGCCGAGCTGTTTGGCGATGGCCACTGCGGTATCCCGGTGGTCGCCCGTGATCATGATGGGCCGTATGCCCGCGCTCCGGCACTCCTTAATGGCCGCCGTCACCTCTGGGCGAACGGGGTCGATCATGCCTGTCAGGCCCACAAAGGTAAGCTCGTTCTCCAGCGCCCTAGGGCTCATGTCGGCCGGAAGAACGTCGTAGCTGCGGGTAGCCGCGCAGAGCACGCGCAGAGCCCGGCGGGCCATATCGTGATTGGCCGCCAGAATCTCGGTGCGCATCTCCTGCGTCATGGGCAGCGTCTTGCCGCCGGCTAGATAGCTCGTGCAGCGGGCAAGCAGCATGTCGGGCGCGCCCTTGGTATACTGCACATATCCCTTGTCCAGCCGATGGACGGTGCTCATCATCTTGCGCATGCTGTCGAAGGGCGCCTCGCCTGCGCGCGGCTGAAGCTTCTCCAGCGCGTCCTTGCGGAGCCCCTCCGCCACGGCGAAGGCCACGAGCGCGCATTCCGTCGGCTCACCGATAATCGTACCGTTTTCGCCCTCCTCCGCGTCGGAGCAGAGCGCCATGGCCGCCGCGAGCAGGGCTTTGTCGTCGCCAAATGAATCCACGACGGTCATTTTGTTTTGCGTAAGGGTGCCCGTTTTATCTGAGCAGATAATCTGCGCGCAGCCGAGCGTCTCCACGGCGGTCAAGCGCCTTATGATGGCGCTACGCTTGGACATATTCGTTACGCCGATGGAGAGCACGATGGTCACCACCGCCGCGAGTCCCTCGGGGATGGCCGCCACGGCGAGGCTCACCGCCACCATGAAGGTATCCAGCATGAACTGGCCGGAAAAATCGCCGGAGCGCACAAGGTTGAGGCCAAAGATAAACACGCAGATACCGACAACGACGTACGTAAGCACCCGCGAAAGCTGGCCGAGCTTGATCTGCAGGGGGGTCTGTCCCTCCTGCGTATTGGCGAGCGCGTCGGCAATTTTGCCCATCTCAGTGCGCATGCCCGTGCCGGTTACGATCACCTTGCCGCGGCCGTATACGACGGTGCTGCCCATGTAGACCATGTTTTTACGGTCGCCGAGCGGCACGTCCTTTGCGCCCTCGAGATTGAGCGTGTCGACAAGCTTGTTGACCGGGACGCTCTCGCCCGTGAGCGCGGCCTCCTCGATTTGCAGGCTGGCGCATTCAAGCACGCGGCCGTCGGCGGGCACAGCGTCGCCCGCCTCGAGCAGCACGATATCGCCCGCGACCAGCTCCTCGCTTTTCACGCGCACTGCCTTGCCGTCGCGCAGCACGCGGCAGGTCGCGGCCGCCATCTGCTGCAACGCCTCAATGGCCTTTTCGGCCTTGCTCTCCTGATACACGCCCAGCACGGCGTTGATGACGACCACCGCGAGAATAATGATCACATCCGCGAAGCTCTCGCCCGCATAGACCGACGTAATGCCGGAAATGAGCGCCGCCGCGAGGAGGATAAGAATCATCGGGTCCTTCATCTGCGCCAGAAAGCGCACGATAAGCGGCGTCTTTTTACCCTCGTCCAGCTTGTTTCGGCCATCGTGTGCAAGGCGCGACGCGGCTTCCTGCGCGCTGAGGCCCTCCGCCGCGCTTTTGAGCTCGCCCAGCACGGCTTCCTTGTCGGTTAGATAGTACTTCAAAGCTTTTCACCCCATATCAGTATTTCCGAAGATCGCACAATAATGAAAAACCCATGCACGCCTCTTTGGCGTACATGAGTCTGGTTATTTCATCCAAGCCAGGCGGAACGCCGCCATGCATGTTGACTTGGAACGCGGCAAGCGCGCCAACTACTCCCCCATGAATACTTAAATTATAACAAAAATGCGATTGGTTTGTAAAGCGGATTTGAACCAACGGAGGAGCTGCAAATATAGAAATAAACAAGGATTGCGGCCGCGCGCGAAACGGGCGGCCCGCATCCTTCTTCTTTATTGCGTGGAAAGCATATCCCGCAACTTGCGCAAAGCCTTTTTTTCAATGCGGGATACGTATGAGCGCGAAATGCCGAGCAGCTCCGCAATCTCCCTTTGCGGCATGCGATAGCCGCACAGGATGCCGAAGCGCAGCCTCACGACGGTTTGCTCCCGGGACGTAAGCGCGCGGGCAAGCAGCGTTCTTACGGCCTCCGCGTCCATGCGCGCTTCCACCTCGCTTTGCAGCGCGCCCGGCTCCGTGCCCAGAATATCGCAAAACGAGATGTCGTTGCCGTCCGAATCCACGCCGATGGATTCTGAAAGGGAAACCTCAAAAACCTGCTTGCGCTCCGCGCGGATGCGCATGAGCATTTCGTTTTCCACGCAGCGGCTGGCATAGGAGGAAAGCGGCACGCCCTTCTCCAGATTATAAGTGGATACGGCCTTGATCAGCCCGATGGTGCCGGTGGAAATAAGATCGTCCAGCTCGCGGCCCGCGCGCGCGTATTTCTTGGCAATGTGCGCGACAAGCCGCAGATTGTGCAAAATGAGCTTTTCGCGCGCCGTCTCGTCCCCCTCCCCCATGCGCAAAACGGTTTCGCGCTCCTCCGCGCTCGATAGCGGCTCTGGGAAGGAGCCTGTGCTGCCCACATAGGCGAATACGAAGATCAGTTCCCGCAAAAGAGAAAGCCATTCCATCCCTGCACGCACCGTCCCTTCCCTTTCAACCTATTTCGACAGGATTTGTCCTATGCGGGGAAATAAACGCAAAAGCGGGACGGCCGCCTGTGCCGTCCCGCGCGCTTGGAAAGCGCTTGCTATTTCCAGTATTGCTGATAAGTCTTGACGTTCGACTGGTGCTCCTCGTAGGTTTTGGCAAACACCAGCTCGCGGCTGACCTCGGGATTGCCGTTGCAGAAATAGAGATACCCTTCGGAGAGGTATTCCTCGTTGGGATTCAGCGCCGCGTCGATGGCCGTTTTGCCCGGATTGCAAATTGGCCCGGTCGGAAGCCCCTTGTACAGATAGGTGTTGTAGGGCGAGGGTGTGGCAAGCTCCGATTCCGTAAAGGTAAACTTGCTCACATGCAGCACGTAGGAGAGGCTTGCGCAGGATTGAAGCGCCATATCCGACTTGAGCCTGTTGTGGAACACAGCGGATACCTTTGCAAAGTCCGCGTCCACCTGCGCCTCGCGCTCGATGAGCGACGCGAGCGTCACGACCTGATCGATGCTCATTCCCAGCTCCGCCGCGCGCGCCTTGTGCGCTTCGTCGAAAATTTCGTTAAAGCGATTGAGCATCTTGATGAGGATCGTGTCGGTCGCCGCGTCCGCGTACACCTCGTAGGTATCCGGGAAAAGATAGCCCTCGAGGATATAGTCGCGCTCCGCGCCCGCCGCAGCCGCCGCGTCCGCGATAAAGGCGAAGTTGGAATAGGATGCGGCGTCCGCGCATTCCTGCAAAAACGAGGGCGCGTCGTCGATGAGCGATTTTTGAAGCAGCGTTTCGGTCATATCGGTGACCGTATAACCCTCGGGAATGGTAAACTTGACCGTTGACTTGGGCGCGTTGCCCGTGCAAATGATATCGACAATCTGCTTGACCGACATATTGCGCGCAAGCACATAGGTTCCCGCCTTCATGGTGTTGGCCTTGCCGACAAAATCGACGTATACCTTAAATACCGCCGTGCTCGTAATCAGCCCGGGCTCGTCCTGCCCGCAGGCGGTGTACAGGATGCGCGCGATGCTGCTTGCGGAGGCCGACGACGGAATGACCACCTCAATGGGGGTCGCGTCGTGCACGTCGACGGGGTTGATAAAGCGTGAAAGCACAAAATTGACCGTGTAACGCGCCAAGCCGTATACAATCAGGGCGCTGACAAGCAGCACCGCAAGCGGGCGCACAATCCGCCACGCGCGGCGCAGCTTTTTGCGCGCGGAGGCGCGTTTTTTCTTTGGCCGCTGTTCCAGCAGTTCCGCCATGGGTCCCTGTCCTCCCTGAAAAACGCGCTTAATCGCCCAGCGCGGTTAGGTCCACGCCGACGACGTCCGCAAGGATTTTGTACACGTCGGAAAGCATCTTGTTGATGCGGTATTCGGCGATCAAAAACGCGGACGCGTCCGCGTCGAGCTGAAGCAGCTCACCCAGCTTTTGCAGCTTTTGCATGAGCGCCTCGTCCTTTTCGCCCGAAACCACCTTGGCCTGCGCGCGGAGCTGCAAGCGGTGATACTCCTTGATTAAGCCGCGCGTCGTCTCCGATTCCATGGTTTTCTCCCGCACGGCTTCATAGGCGCGGTATTCGTCGCTTTCCTGTATTTCCTTTGCAAGCGCGCGCGCGCTGTCGTATACCATGTCTGGCCTCCTAAATCTCGATCACGATCGGCAAAATGACCGGCGTTCTCTTTGTTTTGCTCCGAAGGAAGCCCTTGAGGCTTGTGCGGATGGCAGCCTTGATATTGCCGTACTCGGATTTATCCGCGCCCTCGAAGCGCTTCGCCTCCACGGTAAGCTTGGTAATTGCCTCCGCGATCAGCCCTTCGGACTCGCGCATATAGACAAAGCCGCGTGAAATCAGCTCCGGGGCGGCGAGCATGCGGCCGTTTTCCACGTCAAGGATCACCACGGCGGCCACAAGGCCGTCCTGCGAAAGCAGTCTGCGGTCTTTCAACACCACGTCGTCGATGCCGCCAAGGCCGTCCACCATCACGCTCCCCGAGGGGACGGTTCCCGTAATGGAGCCGCGCTTTTGCGAAAGCTCCACTACGCTCCCGCAGTTTGTCAGGAAAATATGATCCTCCGGCACGCCCATTTCCTTGGCGAGACGGCCATGCATATACAAATGCCGGTATTCCCCGTGCACGGGAATAAAATACCTGGGCTTGGTCAATTGCAGCATGAGCCGCAGCTCCTCCCGGCAGGCGTGGCCGGACACGTGCACGTCGGCCATCTGATCGTATACCACGTACGCGCCCTTTTCAAAGAGCTGGTTGATCACACGCGATACGCCCCGCTCGTTTCCCGGAATGGCCGAGGCGGAGATGATGACCGTATCTCCCTTGCCGATATTGAGCTTGTGCGTGGCCGTGGCCATGCGGAAAAGCCCGCTCATGGGCTCGCCCTGGCTGCCTGTCGTCACCACGCAGATTTGATCCTCGCGGTATTTATTGAGCTGCTCCACGCGCACGATACGATCCGCCGGGATCTTGAGATACCCGAGCTTCATGGCAATCTGCACCACCTGCTCCATGCTGCGGCCCTGGAAGCACAGCACGCGGCCGTGCGAAAGCGCCACATCCGCCACCTGTTGGATGCGGTACACATTCGACGCGAAGGAGGCGACGATGACCCGTCCCTCTGCCACGTCGAAATAATGCTCAAAGGTGGAGCCGATATCGTGCTCGGAAAGCGTGTGCCCGGGCCGCTCGATATTCGTGCTGTCCGAAAGGAGCGCGAGCACGCCGCGCGAGCCATAGTAGGCGAAGCGGTTGATATCGATGGGCTCGCCGTCGATGGGCGTAAAGTCCACCTTGAAATCGCCCGTGTGGATGATGGTGCCGATGGGCGTGGTCACGGCCAGCGCGAGCGCGCCCGCGATGGAATGCCCCGTTTTGATAAACTCCACCCGGAAGCAGCCGAGCTCCACCTTGTCCCCGGACTTTACGCAATTGAGCTTGCGGCCGGAAAGGTGCATTTCGTCGAGCTTGTGCTCGATGAGCGCGATGGTGAAGCTTGTCCCGTATACGGGCACATTGAATTTTTCAAGCGCATAGGGCAGCGCGCCGATGTGATCCTCGTGGCCATGGGTAATGAGGAAGCCGCGAAGCTTGGCTGCGTTCTCGGTGAGGTAGGTCATGTCCGGGATGACGATGTCGATGCCGGGCATATCCTCGTCCGGGAAGATCAATCCGCAGTCGATGACCACCATATCGTTTCCATACTCCACGACGGTCATGTTTTTGCCGATCTCGCTCACCCCGCCGAGGGGAATCATTTTTAGCTTGCTTGCCATGTTCTTTTGTTCTCTCCTATCCTTATCCCGCGTAAAAGAAGGCGTTGCCTCCGATCGATTGATAGTATACCTTGCTGCCCCAGCTCGTGCCGAGCGAATCCGAACGGAAAAAGATTACGCCGTCGGGCAGGCAGCGGTTGTTGCCGTTGAAGATATCGTCCGCGTAGCCGACTATTTCGGAGGGCGGCGTAAGCGTGGCGAAGGACTCGTAGCGCACCACGGAAAACTGACTCTTGCGATATACCTCCGTGGAAATGGACGTTTGCCCGCCGCCAAACTTGCTCGATTCGCAGCGGTTTAATATGACGTTGAGCACCGCGCGGTACGCGTCCTCCCCGTTCCCGCGCGCCTCCATATAGGCCACCTTCGCCGCAAGCACCAGTTCATCCTGCGGGTAGCTCCCCGAGGAGCTGGGCGGCATGGTGGGCGTAGCGGCGGGCGCGCCAGTGGGCACGGGCGTATCCGCAGGGGCAAAAAGCGGCGTCGGCGTGGGCGCGGGCGTTTGCGTTGCGCTGGGCTGCGTCGAAGTCGGTTTGGGGGTCGGCGTGTTCGCAGACTGCGTGGGCCTGGGCGTAGCGGTCTTGCCGGGGTCGCTCGTCGCCTTGGGCGCAGTTTTTTTGGCAGGCGAAGGGGTCGGCTCCGGCGTCAGCTCAGGCGTCGGCTCCGGCGTCAGCTCAGGCGTCGGCTCCGGCGTCGGAGCGGGCGAAGGCGTGGGCACTGGGGTGTACAGCGGCGCAGGCGAGGGCGAATGCGCTACGGAGAGCACGACGACCGCCGGCTCCGGCGTAAAGTCAATCACCATCACCTCAGCAAAAGCCGCCTCAAATTCCACCGTTTCCACGCCGTCGGCGGTCACAGCCTTGCTGCATCCCGTTAACAGGAGCGCAAGCGCGAGCAGCCAATATGCAATTATGCGGGCGCCGTTACGCCGTTTACGCCGCATGGCACGTCCTCTCCGTCCTTTACAAATTACAGTATATACTTATGTATATCCTCGTCGGCAAATTCGTCCTTTAAATGTTCCTTGACATACTGCGCGTCGATTACCACGTCGATTTCGGGGTGCTGGCCGCTGGCGTTGAAGGAAATATCGTCGAGCAGGTTTTCCAGCACCGTATGCAGCCTGCGCGCACCGATGTTTTCCGTAGACTCGTTGGCAAGAAACGCGTAGTGCGCAATTTCCGAAAGCGCGTCGTCCGTAAAGCTGAGCTTCACCTTATCAGCGGACAGAAGCGCCGCGTATTGCTTGGTGACGGCGTTTTGGGGCTGGGTGAGGATTTTGAGAAAATCCTCGCGCGTCAAATCGTTGAGTCGCACGCGGATGGGGAAACGCCCCTGCAATTCGGGGATTAAGTCCGTCACCTTGGCCGTGTGGAATGCGCCAGCCGCGATAAAAAGCACAAAATCCGTTTTGACCGGACCGTATTTGGTGCTCACCGTGGAGCCCTCCACAATGGGCAGAATATCGCGCTGCACGCCTTCGCGGGAGACGTCCGGGCCGCCGGTGCGGTTTGCGCCAGCGATTTTGTCAATCTCGTCGATAAAGATGATGCCGTCCTGCTCCGCGCACGCCACGGCCTCGCGCGTTACGTCGTCCATATCGATGCGTTTTTCCTGCTCCTGCTGCACGATGATGCGGCGCGCCTCGCTGACGGGCAGCTTGCGCTTTTTCGTCTTCTTGGGCAAAAAATCGCCAAACATCTCGCCAAGGTTGAGGTCGATGCCCGCGGCGAACATCGCATCGTTCGTGCCGGGGCGCTCCTCCACCTCGATCTCCACAAGGACATGCTCGAGCTGCCCCGCGCGAAGCTGCTGCGTCACGCGCTCGCGCTCGCTCACGCGCCGCCGCTTCTCCTCCTCGCTCGGCTCAGGCTCGTCCTTTTGCTGCGGCGCGCCCGCCGAAAGCAGGAGTTGCAGGGGATTTGCCGCGGGCTGGCGATCCTTGCGCTTGGTGGGCACGAGCAAGTCAATTAGGCTCTGCTCGGCCGCCGCCTCCGCTACAAGGCGGATGGCCTCCATGCGCCGCGTCTTGCAGATGCGGATGGCCGCCTCCACCAAATCGCGCACCATGGATTCCACATCGCGCCCCACATAGCCGACCTCGGTAAACTTGGTGGCCTCGACCTTGATAAAGGGCGCGTCCACAAGCTTGGCCAAGCGGCGGGCAATCTCCGTTTTGCCCACGCCCGTGGGCCCGATCATGATGATGTTCTTGGGCGTAATCTCCTCGCGCAGCTCCTCTGGCAGGCAGCTTCTGCGATAGCGATTGCGCAAGGCTACGGCCACGGCGCGCTTGGCGCGATCCTGCCCAATGATATAGGAATCCAGCGCGTCTACAATTTCTTTCGGCGTTAGCATAGTTATACCTCTTCAACGACGATGTTGCCGTTGGTGTAGATGCAGATTTCGCCCGCGATGCGCAACGACTTTTCCGCAATCTCCCTTGCGGACAGCGATGTATTTTGCTTGAGCGCCTTGGCCGCCGCGAGCGCGTACATGCCGCCCGAGCCGATGGCCGCCACGCCGTCGTCCGGGTCGATCACCTCGCCCGTGCCGGAGATGATGAGCAATTCCTCCTTGTCGGCCACAATCAGCAGCGCCTCGAGCTTGCGCATGATCTTGTCGCTCCTCCAATCCTGCGCGAGCGACACGGCCGAGCGCGTAAGCGCGCCGCCATATTGATCGAGCTTCTGCTCAAAGCGCTCGCAGAGCGAGAACGCGTCGGCCACGGAGCCGGCAAAGCCCACCACGACCTTGTCGTGATAAAGCCTGCGCACCTTTTTCGCGGTGGCCTTCATAATATTGGCGTTGTTCATCGTAACCTGCCCGTCGCCCGCGACGGCACAATGGCCGTCCTGCTTGACGGCCACGATGGTCGTACCCAAGAATTTGACCGACTCTTCCATAACGCGCTCCTGTCCTTTTTTCGATTCTAACATGAAAACGGGCTTTATGCGCCCGTTTATGCATCAGTTTTCAATTCTTTTACGATTGCGAGCGATTTCTCCGCCATTAGCCGGTAGCGCTCCTGCTTGTTTCGCACATGAATCCCATGGTGATCCATAATGCCGAAATTCACGTTCATGGGCTGAAAGTCCGAGCCCGTATAGTTGGATACGTAGTGCGCCAGCGCGCCGATGGCCGTATCGCGCGGAAACGCCGGGGCGTCGCGCCCCGCCAGCCTCGAAGCGAGCGCCACGCCCGCCGCAAGGCCGCTTGCCGTGGACTCGATATAGCCCTCCACGCCCGTAATCTGCCCCGCAAAATACAGGCCTGGGCGCGCCTTCAGCTCATAGTGCGGGGTGAGCACATTGGCGGGCAAAAAGCTGTTTTTATGCATCACCCCATAGCGCACGAACTCCGCATTTTCCAGACCCGGAATCATGCCGAAGACCCGTCTTTGCTCGGAAAAAAGCAGATTTGTCTGAAAACCGACGATGTTATAGAGCGTGCCCTCCGCGTTGTCCTGCCGAAGCTGCACCACGGCATAGGGCCGCGCGCCATCCTGCGAAAGACCCACGGGCTTGAGCGGACCGTAGGCGAGAGTAAGCGGCCCGCGCTTTGCCATCACCTCCACGGGCATGCAGCCCTCGAACACGCGGGGCGTTTCAAAATCATGGAGCTTGGCCGTTTCCGCATGCACCAGCGCCGTCCAAAAAGCCTCGTACTCCGCGCGGGTCATGGGCGCGTTGAGATAGTCCTCGCCCCGGCCGTAGCGCGAAGCGCGAAAAATTTTCCCGTGATCCAGCGAATCGTAGGAAACGATGGGCGCGGCCGCGTCGTAGAAATGCAGGCTTTCGCCCACGAGCGCGGAAATGCCGGCAAAAAGCGGGCCATCGGTGAGCGGGCCCGTGGCGATAATCGCGGGCGCGTCCGGCAGGCTTGCAACCTCGAGGCGGCGCAATGTGATATTGGGCAGCGCGCATATCTCCTCGGTTACACGCCGCGCAAAGCCCTCGCGATCGACCGCCAGCGCGCCGCCCGCGGGCACGCGCGTTTCATCCGCGCAGCGTATCACAAGGGAATCCAGCGCGCGAAGCTCTTCCTTCAGCAGCCCCGCCGCATTCTCGATGCGGTCGGAGCGAAGGGAATTGGAGCAAACCAGCTCGCAGAGCGCCTCGCTCTTGTGCGCGGGCGAAAAGCGCACGGGTTTCATTTCGTACAGCTCGACCTCAATACCGCGCTTGGCAAGCTGGTATGCGGCCTCGCACCCGGCCAGCCCCGCGCCGACGACGACGGCCCTATTCGTTTGCATCTTCCTTTGCCTTCTTGCGGTGGATATAGCCGCAGTTTTTGTCCATGCAGGCGGTGTAGCTGCCGTTTTGGCCAAGCTTTTGCACCATCATCCCCCCGCACTTGGGGCAGGGCGTGCCGACGGGCTTTTCCCAGGAGACAAAATCGCACTCGGGGTAGCGCTCACAGCCGTAAAAGTGCTTGCCGCGCTTGCTCTTGCGCTTGATGAGCGCCGCGCCGCACTTGGGGCAGGGCACGTCGATCTTCTCCACAATCGCCTTGGTGTTGCGGCAGTTGGGGAAGTTCGGGCAGGCGAGGAAGCGCCCGAAGCGCCCCGTTTTATACACCATCATCGCGCCGCACTTTTCGCACTGCACGTCGGACACCTCGTCTACGAGTTTGACGCGCTCGATGGACTTTCCGGCAAGCTCCACCTTTTCTTCAAAGGGGCCGTAAAAGCGGGAGAGAAGGGCCTCCCATTCCTCGCGGCCCTCCTCCACGGCGTCCAGGGATTCCTCCATGTTGGCCGTGAATTTTACGTCCACGATCTGCTCGAAGTTCTCCTTCATGAGCTTTGTTACGACAAAGCCGAGCTCCGTGGGAATGAGCTGCTTTTTCTCGCGCGCGACGTAGCCGCGATCCACAATGGTGGAAATGGTGGGCGAATAGGTGCTGGGCCGGCCAATGCCTTTTTCCTCCAGCGTTTTTACGAGCATCGCCTCCGTAAAACGCGGGGGCGGCTGCGTAAAGCGCTGGTCGCTTGCGATCTTCTCCGCGCGGAAGCAATCGCCCTTTTCGATTTTGGGAAGCGCGACCTCCTTTTCCTGCGCGTCGTCCCGGCCCTCGTTATACACGGCCGTAAAGCCGTCGAAGATCGTCTGCACGCCGCTGGCGCGGAAGGTCTGCCCGTTTGCGTCAAAGCTGGCCTGCGTTGTGGCGTACAGGGCGTCGCTCATTTGACTGGAAAGGAAGCGTTCATAGATGAGTCTGTAAAGCCGGTACTGGTCGCCGGAAAGGCGTTCCTTGATGCTCGCCGGCTCATTTTGGATAGAGGTTGGGCGAATCGCCTCGTGCGCGTCCTGCGCGCCCGCGCGGCCTTTATAGATGTTGGGCTTTTCCGGCAGATAGCGATTGCCAAAGCGTTCGCCGATATAGGCGCGCGCCGCCTCCTGCGCCTCCTGCGCCACGCGGACGGAATCGGTACGGATATAGGAGATCAGGCCCGTAGCGCCCTTCTTGCTGATCTCGATGCCCTCGTAAAGCTGCTGGGCAACCATCATGGTGCGCTTGGTGGTAAAGCCGAGCTTGCGCGCGGCCTCCTGCTGGAGGCTGCTGGTGGTAAAGGGCGGGAAAGCGTGCTTGCTTCTTTCCCCAAGCTTCACCTCGACGGCGGAAAAGCTTGCGCCGTCCACGGCACCGAGCACCGCGTCGGCCTGCTCTTTGGTATGAATATCGAGCTTTTTCCCGTCCTTGCCGTAATACTTCGCGTCAAAGCACTTTTTTGTGCCCTTCTCCTGGAGCGTGGCCGTAATGACCCAATACTCCTCGGGCACAAAGCTGGTGATTTCATCCTCCCGGTCGCAGATGATGCGCGTGGCGACCGATTGCACGCGGCCTGCGGAAAGGCCCTTGCGCACCTTGGCCCACAGGATGGGGCTGATCTTATAGCCCACCAAGCGATCCAATATGCGGCGGGCCTGCTGCGCGTTGACAAGGCGCATATCGATGGGGCGCGCCCCTTTGATGGAGCCCTTAACCGCCGAGGAGGTGATTTCATTAAACTCGATGCGGCACTTGGTCGCCGCGTCAAGCCCCAGCACCTGCGCAAGGTGCCAACTGATGGCCTCGCCCTCACGATCAGGGTCGGTAGCAAGATATACGTTTTTGGCCTGCTTGGCCTCCTTGCGGATGCGGTCGAGCACGTCGCCCCGGCCGCGCAAGGTGATGTATTTTGGCGTAAAATTGTGCTCCACGTCCACGCCGATCTGGCTCTTGGGCAAATCGCGCACGTGACCGTTGCTGGCGACGACCTTGTACTTTTCCCCTAAAAACTTTCCAATCGTTTTCGCCTTTGCGGGCGACTCCACGATAACAAGCGTTTCCGACATGCCGGACCTCCGATATTATTATTCGTCCATAAACGAGCATTCCGAAATATTCAACGCGTATACCCGCCCGGGTAACTGCTTCATTATTCCCGAAAACGTTAAGCCTGTCAAGCAAGAATTCAGCGCGCCCACTGGATAGGGCAAGCGCGCGCAGAGCGAATCGATGCTCGCTTCGCCTTCAAGCAGCGTGCGCACAACCTCGCGCTCTACGGGCGTAAGGGCGCTAAGCTTCACGCTGCGCTTTGCGGCACGCTCGAGCCTTTCCGTTGCGCACGCGTACTCGCAAAGAATATCCTCCACGCAAAAGCAGGGCTTTGCCGCGCCCTGCTGAATGAGACGGTTTGAGCCCACGCTCTGCGCATCCGTGACGCGGCCGGGGATGGCGAACACGTCGCGCCCCTGCTCCAGCGCGCAATTCACCGTGATGGAGGTTCCGCTTCTCTCCCCCGCCTCCACAACGAGAACGCCGCGCGAAAGGCCGCTGATGATGCGGTTGCGCGCCGGAAAATGCTCCCTGCGCGCGGCCGTACCCGGCCAGTATTCCGAAACGGCCGCGCCGCGCTCCACAATTTCCAGATATAGATCGCGGTTTGAAGCGGGATAGACGATATCCACGCCGCAGCCGAGCACGGCCACGGTGGGCGCATCCGATTTTTTGCTTTCCAAAGCCCCCCTTGCCGCGCAGCCGTCCGCGCCCAGCGCCAGGCCGGATACGACTGTCGCGCCCCTTTCGGCAAGACCGAAGCCGAAAAGCCGCGCCATCTCTCGCCCATAATGGCTCGCCGCACGCGAGCCGATCACGGCAATCGGCAGCGGCAAATCTGCGGGTAGCTTGCCGCGCACAAACAAAACAGCGGGCGGATCATAGATTTCCCGCAAAAGCGCGGGGTATTCCTCCTGCGAAAGAAAAAGCGCACGGATGCCCGCGCGCGTAAAGGCCTCCACGCTCCGCTCGAGCTCGCCGCGCGGCGCCGTATCAAACAAACGCGCGCGCATACGCTCCGGCACAAAGGAGAAGGCGGCCGCATCGCGGCAAGCGGCGGCCTCCCGCGCTTGGGTTACACCATCAAAGCTTGCGGCAAGCTGCGAAAAGACACGCGGGCTTTGCTCCGTGCCGCGATGCAGCCAAAGGGTATCAAGCTGTATTTGCGTGTACTCCGGCATGCTATCCCTCCCGGCGCATATCCAGCGAGCGGTACTGGATGGCTTCCGCATAATGCATAGGCAAAACGCTTTCGCTTTCTTCCAGATCCGCAATGGTGCGCGCGACCTTTAAAATGCGCTGGTACGCGCGCGCGGACAGCCGCAGCTGCGTAAACGCGCGTTGCAAGAGGCGCTCGGCTTCCGCGTCCGGCGCGCAATATTTTTTGGTCTGGGCGCTGTTCATTTGCGCATTGCACACGATCCCCTCTGCAAGAAACCGCGCGCGCTGCCTGCTTCGCGCCGCGTTGACACGCGCGCGTACGGCGGCGGATGGCTCGCCGCGCTTCAGATCGGAAAGCTCCTGATAGCCCACCTCGGGCATTTCAACCTGAATATCGATGCGGTCGAGCAGCGGGCCGGAGATGCGGTTTTGATAGCGGGTGATCTGCGCCGCCGTGCAACGGCAGGGATTGACGCGGGAGCCGTAATTGCCGCAGGGGCATGGGTTCATGGCCGCGACCAGCACAAATTCGGCGGGATAGGTCGCGCTCGCCTGCGCGCGGCTGACGGTGATTCTTCCGTCCTCCAGCGGCTGTCGAAGCGCCTCCAGCACATCGCGCCCGTATTCCGGGAGCTCGTCAAGAAAGAGCACGCCGCGCTACTTACGACTACCCTTTTATCACAGCATTTTGTGAAGCCCTTTTCAGCGATACCCCTATATGTTGTGTTCTACCCCGTGAAAAGCGTCTGTCCAGCAACCACGCCTCATGGATCACAGCCCATATTCAGTTTCTTAGGTGCAGTATTTATAAGCTACTATAGCAGTCGATTTCCAGTTTGCCAAGTGCAATGTAATAGTGTATTGCACAATATGTCACAGAAAAAGGCCCTCGTCGTTGAGAGCCTTTTCCAAGGTAGGACTATCTATGTTAGAGGCAAGCTGAATCAGTAAATCCGGGAATCTTTCAAAATGGCTTTCACATACGATGATCCCATTATTGTCTTGCTGAACTCCGTCGCGGTTACTGTGTCGATGCACTCGTATGCCTTTTCAAAGTTGCTCTTGGTCAGTCTCCAAGTTTTCGCACGACTGCAAACAATTTCATCGGGAAACACCTGATAGGTGAACTCCAGTCTACGGCCAAGGGTGTAAAACGTCTCTCCCTCATGTGCGAGTATTGCTTGCCAAATCCGTTCAAAACTTCCGGTCATTGTCGCTCCCCCTTTCGTTTCTATATGCACAGACTAGCACGCTATACGCCAATATGCAATATGTAAGTGTGTGTGTTGTTTTTGGTTTACCACAACACCTACAGCCAATTTTTGCGTTATTGATTACCACGAATACCATGTATTTATATACTGTTTCTTTACTTGCCTATACACCTCTTTTGCACTATTTGAAACCCAGAATTGCTAATGCCGCAAACGTGTTCACGATATATCCCGAAAATATGCTGCGCATCTATCCAATATGCGCTATCATACGCCGGGAAGGAGGTGATCGCTTATGAAACGCGCTTTCAGTGCAGAAGGGAGGGCATTCATGCTGATACCGCAAGTGAATGCAGATACTGGGTAACGCCTGCACATAAATCATCTCATGCGACATCAATTCATCAGGTGGCACCAAAGCCACAGGCTTGGACAGCTTCGAAAGAATTGACTGTAAGTTTGCAAGGTTATCACTCAGCGTGGGCGGCTCGGAAGCCGGTGCCCGGTTGTCTTTGGTGATAGCATATAAAAATGATTGAGCTAGGAAATCAGCCTTTTTCCCTTCTTCAAGCAGTCCCCGCAGTTCTTTCTTCGTTTTCACAGCCATATCATGATCATCTTCTATCAAGCGCATAACAGCCGGATATACATCTGCCTCCTTCTGGGGCACCAGCATCTGCGGAATAATCTCTGTCGCAAAATGCTTCGGCGCTGCTGCCCTTATCGAAACCGCGGCGGCGGCATCTTTGATTTCGAAGGGTACAATAAGTCTGACGCTGGCAACGGCCATACCTTCTCACGGAAGTTCTCCGGCGTGATCTCCGTGATCGCGTCAGGCTTCTTCATATCCGAGCCTAATTTGGCAAAAATCTTATTGAAGCTCACACCAATGCTGACCGTCAGCCCAAGCTCCTCCCGCGTGGCTTTTCGGATTTCTTCCGCAATTTCCATCGCCGTTCCGTAAGCACGCTGCGATCCTGTGACGTCGATCCAACACTCGTCCATGCCGTAAGGTTCGACCAAATCCGTATACCGATAATAGATCTCGCGGGTAAGTGCCGAATACTTCAGGTACTGATCGTACTGCGGCGGTACGACGATCAACCCGGGACAGGCTTCCCGTGCCTCCCAGTTTGCCATACCGGTTTTGACGCCCGCCTGTTTTGCAAGCTGTGATTTTGCCAGCACAATACCGTGCCGATTCTCGGTAGAACCGCAGACCGCTACCGCCTTTCCACGCAAGGAGGGATCGAGCATCATCTCCACTGACGCATAAAAGCAATTCAAGTCGCTGTGCAATATCGCTCTCATACCATGTCCCCCCTTTCACGCACATTAAAACACGTTTTTCTAGTTTTTGTAATGCAACAAGTGTTCGTTTTTGCGATTTTCTATTGCAAACTTGTTTCGGCCATAGTAGAATGCAGCCATAGGAGGTGGATGACGCGATGGACAAAAAGTACAGTGACGTCCTCCGAATGCTGCGAAAAAGCCATGGCTTTTTGCAGCAGGACATAGCTGCAAGGTTGAATGAACTGGGTATGCCAACCACCAAAGCACAGGTAAGCCGTTGGGAGACCGGGCTTAACAATCCGGCTATTGACCAGTTTGTAGGGCTATGCCATATCTACGGGATAAAAGATGTTTACAGCATATTCGGTACCGGCGATCTGTCCGAATTGGAATACTCGCTCAATCATGAAGGCGCTGAGAAGCTGGCGGAATACAAGAAGCTGCTGATCGCAAGCGGTCTATACGCCCCGGTTAAGATCAGAGACAATGTCGCACCTTTGCGAAAGCGTACCGCCCCCATGTTCGATATTGGCGCTGCGGCCGGTACTGGGCAATTCCTTGACAGCGATTCCTATGAAATGGTCGAAGTCCCCGACGATGTGCCAGAGTGCGCTACCTTTGGTCTTCATGTCTGCGGCGATTCAATGGAGCCGACGCTGGAGGACGGTCAGGAAATCTGGGTACGAATGCAGCCCACGCTTGAAAATGGCGAGATCGGCATCTTCTTCCTTGACGGGAATGCTTTTGTCAAAGAGTTTCGCCGCACGGAAGACGGCACATTCCTTGTTTCGCACAATACGAAGTACAAACCCATTCCGATTACGGAATACAACGAGACGAAGATTTACGGCAGAGTCGTGTATCCTCGCTAAGACCTGTATATGGGACAGGTGAAATAGCATAATGGTAGAAATGGCGTATGCTGTTCGGAAAGGAGCGCTTTATGGAGAGAATCGAAATGACAAAACGTGAGCAAGATGTGTATGACTATATACTCGAATACCGGAAGGAAAAGCGTTTCTCTCCCAGTATGCGTGAGATCGCTGACGGTATTGGCCTACATTCCGCATCCACCATTCATGTCCATATCCATAACCTTGTAAACAAGGGCTGGCTCCGCCCCTGTGAGCAAATGAACCGGACGATCCTACCTGTTGACGAAGGCTTATAACCAGTAACGTGAGGGAACGAATATGAAGATTGTAAAGACCTATGTTGAAGTACACGCACGTTTTGATTCCTCCGGAAAGCTGATCCCAGAAAAGATCGTGTGGGAAGATGGCCGCAGCTATGAAATCGACCGGGTATCGGATATTCGGCAAGCTGCCGCTATGAAGGTTGGCGGGCAAGGTGATCGATACACCATCACTGTCAACGGCCAGCAGCGGTATCTGTATTTCGAGCGCAGCACCAATATCTGTGGGAATACCATCGGTCGCTGGTTCGTTGAAGCGAAAGTAGCCTAAAGGAGTTACTATGATCCATACACAAGGTCAAACATGGCTGGAGTTTGGGCAGGGAGATGTTGATCTCCACGTTGCCTATGACGATGACCACAGCATACTCGTGTTAGAAAACGCGCCCGCCCCTCGCAAAATCGGCGTTTGGGAAAGCCGTGACGGTCGCGAAATGGACGATGCGCGTTTTGCACGGGCACCCGCTATTATGTCTTTTTCGAATGTGGAAAGCATCGATGCCGTGATCTGTTCGCTGAACAAAGCAAAGGCGGCATTTCTAAAGTTCTGCAACAAGGAGGCTTTACCGAAATGATCGATTGGAACGGAGACGGCAAAATAGACCCTATCGACATTGGCGTAACCATAGCCGTGCGGAGCATTTCGATCTTCGTTTTCTGCTCTTCGATTTGCTTAGTCAGCACCTTGTTCTGTGCGGTAAGCGAGGAAGCGCTTTTCTCGTTTTTCCCAAACTGAGACTGCACGAGCTTCATTTCCGACCCCAGCAGCTTCATTTGCTGGTTGATTTCCTTCAATGCCGTTTTGAACTCGCGCTCACCCTCCAGCCCGATTTTCAGGCCAAAGTCAGAAGCCATATCCTACACCCCCTTCCGAAGCGCAAAAGAAAAACGCCCCCGAAGGGACGCTTATGTAAATTCTCGGTATTTGGTTTCGCTTACTTGTAGCTCATCTGCTTATCGATTCGTTCCGCGAGATAACGGAACACCTCTTCCAACGTTGGAACATCACCGTTACAAGGGATTTCTGCCCATGCGGCCTTCGCCTTGGGATCAGTGCAAGCGCGGCTCTCTGCCAGCATTTCCTCAGTATTTCGGCGCACCTGCTGTGGCGTTGAACCGGTCTCTGCGGCCGTCTTCCGAATCACGCGCTGTATTTCCAAATCATCCAGCTGTTTTACCAAGCTTGCACCTCCAAGTTTGCGATATATCGCTATAAGTGTAACACAGTTTTCGCGTTTCGGGATATATCCCGAACATGAAAACCGTGCTTTCCGTACACTTTAGTTGCGATATATCGCAAGTGGGAGGATGTTTGTATGGATGCAAAAGGCGCTGTCGCAGCAAGAATCGCCGAACTGTGCAAGAAGGAGAAGCTGACCGTCAATGCACTTGCCAATCTTGCGGGCATGTCTTCCTCGACAATCTATAGCATGCTAAACACCAAGAGCCAGAACCCCGGTGTCATTTCATTACAGAAAATCTGCGATGCTCTGGACATTTCCATGCGGGAGTTCTTTGACTCCCCGTTGTTTGAAAACCTTGAGGCGATCATCCAGTAGGACGTCTATATCCCGCTGGGGATCAATTCATCAATGGCCAGAACGACTTTCTGCTTGGCGATCCCGTGGAAATGCTTGTAGGCTTCCCACTGATCGAGGAGCGCACCAATCGGCATAAGCCAAACAGTACGCTCCTCCCGGCCTAGCAGCGAAACCCCGATAAAGATCAATCGGGCAAAGGACTCTCCGTCGTCTGCCCGTCCAACACGTTTTTTGTTTTACCCGATTCGCTCTCCACAAAGCGTTTCGTGCCCTTCAGCATCGCTGCAATGATCGCATCCTTACAAAGCATGAGGTCTGTTGGCGTAGTCAACAGTTCCACCATTTGTTCCGTGAGAAGCCCACGGGGAGCCGTCGGGTTTTCGAGGTTCTCGATCATAATGCCCTGATTACACAAAAGCGTGATCAGAAACACCACTTCATCCAGCGCCAGTTCGAAATTCTCCGTCATAAGCAGCTTATTACCGAGCTGTTCCAACCCGCCATATCGCTTGCTGATTTCCTTGGTAGCAAGCGTTGTTAGCACCATGTGATAGGTCTGACCGCCGATGGTGATATCAGCGCATCTGTCTTGATCCAACATAGTTGCCTCCTTTAGCCAGCTGCCACAGTGATCGTGCAAGGATCAGACGCTAATGTCTGCGTCCCGGCCGTTACAACACAGTAGAAATAGTACGCGCCGGATGTGAGATCAACGGGAATCGCCATACTCGCATTCGTCGCGCCCTGTTCCGCTGTGCCACCTACATTGCTATCGGTCTGATTCCGATACCATTGATAGGTCGGAACTGCACCGGTAGCAGCGGCTGTGACCGCAATAGAACCCGTGATCGCGCCCTCTGTCACCTCCGCATCCTGCGGCTGTGCAGTAATCGACAGCGTCACCGGTGCTGCAAACGTGGGTTCATACACCTGCGAATACCAGCCGGTGATCACGCTGCGAGGAACCGTAACATCATCCTCGTTGACCTCCGATTTCCACGGATGCCGACTGTTGCCATCCAGCTTGTTTCGACGCAGGATCGTACCCTCAATGGTCGGTGTGGAGAACGTAATCTCCTCACCCTTGGTGGTCAGGTTCGTTGCGGGAATACCAAAGACGACCCGATAGAGCCAGTAGTAGCGATAAGTGCCGTTGCTCTTCTTAGCCCGAAAACCCAGTGCAACCGGCTTACCGCCGCCCTCGCTCTGAGAGATCACCACATGGTTTTCGTCGATCTGTGCGCCAGTGAGCTTTTCAGCAGCATTGATGCCGATGTCATCCACACCCAGTGTGATCTTACCGGTGCCAAACTCCTTAACATTCTCCGCCGGGCCGTCATCGGCATACAGCGTTGCCTCCAGCACCTCGATCTCCATCTCGACGGTCATGGCTTTTGCCAGCTTCTCCGGTGTTCCGTAGGTTTCGTTGCCATTCGCATCCTCCGTAATTGGAGCAAAATACATTTTATCAAGGCCGATTGTAGCCATATTTTATTCCTCCTCCAGTTCATAGGCTTTCGCCACATCTATGGCGTAGTGGTGATAGCCGGAGTCCTGTTCGTACATATCGTCCGGCAGCAGATATTGGCGGTCGGTAATCGTAAAATCAGCGCTCAATAACGCCCGTACCAACCGCCATTTCTTTACGTTGTAATTACTCTTGGAAAACAGGGAGAGTCGGTACTCCTCAATGTTGATCCCCGGCGCATTATCCGCATGCAGCGCAAACTGCTCAGAAAGCGGCGTGATCACGGCATATTCATCCGGAGCCTTCCCGCTGAACTTGCCCGTTTCCACAGGTAACCCAGCCGCCGTCACGATCCCCTTTAAGTCAGACAGAACGCTCATTTAATACCCAACTCCCTCTTCAACGCCGCTTCCATCGCATCGAGGCACGGCTGTTTTGCTTGCGACTTCGTGGGCGCTAGGAAGGGTTTAGGCGGCTGTCCGTGCTTTCCGTATTCGAGGATGTTGGCAAGCATAGCGTTGCTCTTGCGTGGCCGCCCCTCGGAGAAACCAACCTTCACATCAAAATTGCCGGTATCGTTCATTTTCACCGGTGAAAGGCCCAGTGCCTTGAGCAGCTTACCGCTGGATTGTGACGGCCATTTCGTGTGCTTACCAACAACAGACGCCAATTTCCCATGCATCTTAGAAAGCACCAGTTTTCCGCCCTCCTCCAGAGCCGTAGGGATCGCGTGATCGAGATCGCCCTGCATCTGCTCCAGTTTCTTCAAGAAATCCTTACCGGGATAAATCGTCACTCTAGCCACGCGCAGCCTCGATTCGTTTGGCAAGCACTTCAACATACATGCCACGATCACGCACGTTTTCAGCCGAAATGATGTGGTAGCGTCCGGTATCGCAGACAATTACATGCTCCTCGGTTACCTCCAGTTCGGGAATCGTCCGAAACCGGAACAGATCGGTTGCCTCCGAAAAAGCAGCTCGGTTTGCCCACACCTGTGTTCCGTGCCGTCCCTCGTGATATGCACGAACAGAGGCGAGGATACCCGGCCATCACACTACCCAGGGTCGTTGCTCTTTGCGTGGGATTGAAGCTTCATCCGATTCTCGCAGCTGATCTAATCAGAAAGGCAGGGTTATGCTTTAACCAATCCGAGGAACACTTGGCTTACCAAATACTGCTCGGTGCTATGACACACAATTCGATCTATGAATGCAACGAATATCTGCGGGCAGTAGGCGTGTCACCCCTTGGCAAAGAGGAGTAACGGCACCCTGTTCGTCTAGCGTCTCAAATTGGGGTCGAACAAATGCACAGTACTTGCATGAAAGTGCATTTTGTTTGGTTGAAGTCATTCCCTAACGCCGGGCAAAATAATTGTTGACCAACCGGAACTGTGTTATACTTACATTATAACAAATCGAATTGGAGGGTACGCTGGTGAAACAACAAATGCTTGCTCAAATCGAGTCTCAGCTTGCCGCAATCGGCGTGCAAGCAAAACCGGATGCCCATACCGATCTTGCAATTGATGTCGAATTGCTTGATGCAGGTTTCAGTACGGGTAAAAAGAAAATTCGCTATGAATCAATGATTTTGGCAGACGAGTCGGATAAAACGATCAATATGTATGAAAAGACCACAGAGATTAGCGCGGGTGTTTCCTTTGGCATGAGCGGGGAATCGTCCTTCCAGAGCGGTAGCACACTGTTTCGCAAGGTCAAGAGCGTGCAGTACGGACCCGAGGGCAAGGTGTTTGAATACAACTTTGACCTTGGCGCCATCCCGAAAACCGTGAAGGAGATAGCGAAGGCGAACGGCTGGAAGTTTAAAACCGTCATTCTGAAAAAGAAGGCAATGCACAACTAAGCGAATCATTAGGCAAACAACAAATCTGTTATTGGTCATATCGAGGGCCATAGCGGAGCGGAACAAAAACCGTCCGACGGATCAAACCGGCGGACGGTTTTTGTTTACCCATAAGCGTGTGCGATCCTATGTGTGTGTAAAACGAACTGGTATGTCGTGCCTTCGCTTGTACTCGTGGAGGGTGATACGGAAGTTGAAATCATAGGAACTGGCTCAATCACGTTCACCTACCGGAAAGGAGCGCTATAAATGTACCGGATACTCTGCGATTCGTATGTGCTTTACGATCCGCGTATGGCGAACATTATCGTATGCGAGCCAATCTTGGTACAAAAGAAGAACGAGCTATCGGTCGATGGAAGCTCCGTATATAACCGTATCGGGAGAGGTTTCGCGATTTCGCGGATTCCATACCGCAACGAGTATATCACGCAGTATCAGGAACCTTATGATACGGCGATACCGTGAAATGGAGCGCATGGGATCGCTGCGGGCAAATGACGCTTTCACTTTCGCACAACCGGAGGATGGCGCTCTATATGAGTGTTATCGGTGGATGGCAGAGCAGATGACACTCCGACTTGGCCCGCCGCCGTCCGGTACACATTTCCCCGTCTGGGCGTGGTATTGGTGGCGCGGCAAAAAGCACCCGCGCCCGAATTTGCGTTCTAGCGGGCATGGCATGAGAGGTGAAAGGTTTGTACGCATCACCTTTAATGCGCCAAGCAACGCTGTAGTGTTGTCCAATTTCGATGCGTACACCATTATGTTCAATGGCGATTACGTCCCGCTTAACGAGGCTGATGATTCGCGCTTTGAAAGCGAATACAAAGAGTGCGGCTACACTTTTCATGATTTGCAGAACCTTGACGTCCAAACCGATGCAATGCTTCAGCTTCGAGGTGAACTCAGAGAAAGCTGGCAACGCATTTTCAGCACAGACCTTGCCGATGACAATTATTTGTACGGCCGTGCAGATGAGCAGATCATACAGGCAACACTGTGGGAAATCCCATTGAAATGGGTTGACAGGGTGGAACACTTCACGGCGCGTTAGGATTAAGAGAGGAGGCTCTCATGTGCGGCAGGTATTATATCGCAGATGATGACCCGGATGTTGTACTAGCCGGTTACTTTGCGGAGGCGCAACGCCGCGCCGACAGCTTGCAGGTGCCTCTAGTCGCTTCCGGAGAAGTCCGACCAACTAATATCGCCACTGTAATCGCTCCAAACGCAAAGAATCGTCAGCCAGATGCCTTCCCAATGAAATGGGGCTTTATTCATCCATCCCGTGGCATGCTGGTCTTCAATACGAGGAGTGAAACAGCGGCAGAAAAAGCGTTGTTTGCAACAAGCATTGATGATCGCCGATGTTTGATCCCCGCTTCATGCTACTACGAGTGGCAAAAGGCAGACGGCAAAAAAATCAAATATGCTATAAAACCCAAATCCGGGCCGCTTTATATGGCTGGCCTCTATATCCGTTCATCGAAAGACCACATCCCCTGTTTCTCTATTCTAACGATGGACGCGGCCGACAGTATCAGGTCGATCCATGCTCGGATGCCTGTGATGATCCAGCAAGACAGAATTAATGATTGGCTTTCGCCGCAAAACCCTTATAATGAGGTTGTACAGAACACCATCGCCGAATTGGAGTATGCCACAGCATGACAGACTCAGAGTATCAAACAAAAGTTAAATCCGCTGCCTTATCATTCCGCAAAGCTATTGAGAGCATCGATGTTGGTCGGATTTACTTGCCATTTTCGCACTTTCCGCATGGGACGTGCGGATGCACTTCGCTCATGTTAGGAGCCTTTCTAGCTGCTTCCGGCCTTGGCGATTATCAATACATACAAAAAGAACGCTGTAGCTTATCACACGCATGGCTTGAGAATGCTGGCTTGATTGTTGATATCACAAGCGATCAGTTTCCTGATGGCACTCCTGTTTATGTCGGATACGAGAACCCGTTTTACGCCTCGTTCTGTAAAGGCAGTAATCCCCATCTATGGAATGCCTCTCTTAAGGGAAATTTCATAGAGACAGATCAGTTATATCCGCTTTACTTAGAAATAACAAATGCGTTGCGTAGGGAGGCAGAACGATGACCAATAACGAAAAAATCCTCGAAATGGCAACAGATTTAGCTGCGCGAATGGAAGACACGAGCGCCAGTTTAGGTTCGGCACATGAGCAGCTGGCTCGGATCGACTCATTCTTTGAGAATGTGGTATCCGCAAAACTGGATTCTTTGCTCGATATGCAGAAGCAAATTCTAGCGAAAATCAACTCTTAGCAGGCGGATGGCTGTGAAGACTGGTTACGCAAGTGGAGGCCTAAATGAGCGATAAAAATGAGAAACAAATTAGTGCTTATCAATTCATCTGCCAGTGTTTAGAGACAACACCCGGCACACCGTATGCATTTCAGGATGCTTTACACGCCGGGAAAGATGATGTGGCTTACACACTATTCCGGAATGACATGCCCGGCGATATGCAGGACAAGTTCTCGAAAGTGTGTTGCGATCTGCTAGTTGAAGCCGTTTCCCGGCAAATCGTAACTGAGGAACTGTCAAACGCTTTGAGCATGATTCCGCAGTTCACCTATGCGAAGGCGTTCTTGCGTCGCATAAGATCATACAGTGACGAGGTGATAATCGACCGTGACCAACTATACCGATTTGCGCTCATGCTGGCCCGTGACTGCGCTGTTATCAATGAAGTTAAGCTGGGTATCTATGCCCTGTCCCGCCTTTTCACATACGCCTTTCTTGAAACCGATGTAAAGGAATTTGCGGTTAGTCGGATGCTCGTTGACAAGTACATGACTGCGGCAGAGAAGCATGTGAAGGAGTTTATCGATTTATCCGCGCTTGTCCTGATAGACCATTCCATGACTCCATTCTGGAAGCAGTCCGGCGACGATGTCCAAAAAAGCAACGGCTGGAGCAGCGATCATGAGAACGCTATCCGGGATCAGTGCGCGAAGTACCAACGCTCGGATAAGTACAGATGGAATCGGCTCATAACTGAAATGGACGAACCCACAGAGAGCAACGCCGTTATCATCAAAGTCCTGACTTCATACGCTTTTGATTACAGCTTCCCGCTGCCCACGTTTGAGGCATTCTCGCACATGCTGGACAGAGACCCCTTTGATATGGACATTGCTAAGTTTGTTCTGATCGACCACCCACAAAACTACGCTGCCGAAATCGCGGAGCGGATTCTGTCCGTTGTCCCAAGTGATGTGCTGGAGAAGCCGGAAATCCTTGATAAAGATGAACTTACCCCTAAACACCGCCCGGATGTATGGCTCATCTATCTTCTTAAGGCTCGGAAAACCGTCAAATTCGAATGCGAACAGTTATGCCGCTCCTGCCTGTCAGCCAGATTTCAGGATTTGCGTATCGAAGCGATCACGACGCTACGTCTGATCCGCGCTCAATGGTCGAGTGCAGTCATCCCGGCGCTGGAGAAGGCTTGTGAAACGGAACCCGATCCCAAGATCGCAAAACGGATCAAGAGGCTGCTCGGTATAAAGGTGGACGACAAGAAAGAACAGCGATATGTTGATGTCGGGGACATTACTGTTTCCTCGTCTGTAGCTGATAAACCCATCCTAGACACAGAAATTGCTGGTACATTTTTCCGTGATATGGATGTTGTCACCGGTGTACTGGAGGACGGGGACACGCTATTTCTTAAACGGGAGCCGGACAATAAATACGATAGCAATGCAATCCTTGTCACTACTGAGGACGGCTATGTGCTTGGGTATATTCCCAAAGCCGAAAACCCACCGTTAGCACAGTTGATGGATGCTGGCGAGAAGCTATATGCGATTCTTGGCGTTGATCCGACATGCTATGAAGGAAAACCGCCCATTACCGTCTATATCTCAAGGGCTGTTTCCTCGCAGGGGAATATCATCCAGTTTCCCGGCGGCTTACAATAGTGCAGTCAACGCCACCACCAGAAGAACCACGGCCGGTCTCCACGAAAGCCCATAACTACCCTTTTCCACTCGCCACAGCCTTCGCATAAGTCCTTTGTCAATGACAGGCGCACCTGCCATCTTTTGTAGTCCTTTTTATCCAGCTTTCTCAAATAATCTAAGCAAAACTCGGCCATGTGTTTCTCCCCCAACTTACCTTTCCCAATCGAGTGCTACTTGTTTCCTTTTGCACGATTATGGGTTTTACATAGCATCTGGCAATTCTTAATACTCGTTGCTCCACCTTTTGTCCATGCTGTTACATGATCAGCATCCATTTCATTGAAATTCCATATGCGCTTTGCATTAGCATCGTGGCCAATGGCGCAAAGAGGGCAATTGGACTCACCCGCTGCTTTCGCGGCATCAGTCTGTTGCGTATACTTGGCTTTTTTTGTCGATTCTTCAAATAGTCGAATTTCGAGTAATCTCGTGTCAGTACAACCTCCTAAGATATACTCGAATATACCCCTTTTATCATGCACATAGTCATCTGCGTATAACGCATGAACTTGGGTTGATACATATGCCGGATCATAAGGAGTAGAATGATATGCATCATATAGCCTTCCCCATTCTAGTCCTCTCATCTCTGACTTCACATCAGAAAACACTCCAGAAACCCAGTCAATAACGCTGCTGAAGTATCCCCGTAATTCAGAAATAGTATTATCATATCGATGCTTGCTCATATATGTGCCAATCACGTCTTCATCTCGACTTCTCGTGACCCATTCCAATGCAACACGCAAATAGTCCTGTCGGCTCACACTTCCCTTGATATATGCGCCCCATTTCTGAATATTTGCATTGTGCGTATTGCTGAACTCTTCTTTTGCCTTGGTAACAAAGGGGCCACAGTAAACCGAATTGGCAATTTCTTGCGGCTTTAATGCAATTCCTTCAATGTTGATTGTTTTAAACCATTCCTTTAATTCTGTTTCCTCTCCCTCGCAAATGTATATAGTAAGTCTCTTTTCATTGACTATTCTTACTTGGTCTTCAGGCATGGAAGTAAAATAGTGGGGTAAACCATTCTTGTCAAACAAAGGAAACTTGCCAGTTATAAAACGTCCAAGGCTAGTTATTCTTTGTTGGCCGTCTAAGACTTCGAATTTCTCATCGCCAACCTTGTTAAAATATATAAGGCCAAGCGGATAACCTCGTAAAACCGATCTGATGACAGCTTCTTCCTTTTTTGCTTCAGCATATAGATAGTTGCGCTGGTATTCAGGTTGGATAACTAGTTTACCCGATAATCCGAAAAGCCCTTTCCCTTCTAATTCATTATATACAAAGCCTTTACACACTTCCTCAACGGTTATATCGGTACGCAACGTCGTATCCATTATTCTTCCCTCTTTCTAATAAATATCCTGCTGTTACCCGATTGCACAGTCCTTCCCTCACTATTCATATAGTAATCGTGAATACCGTCATTCTTCAGGATCATCGGGTTATGCCCACATGTACTGCCTGTTCTTCCTGTTAAGCTGCCGTTTTGCTTGTATCCCTTGTAATCCTTATAACTCCTAAGAACCATTGAATCAGGGTGACATCCTGTTTGTGAGCTTCCAATAATGTCAAATTGCTGTGGGTTATACTTATCAAGAAAAGTAAGCGGCACACCCATTATCCCCAAATAGTCTTTAGGTATAGCATCCGTATATGGAACTTCTATCACATCGTAATTATCATATTTGATATAGCCAACACCACGCACTTCCTTATGTTTGCTGTATTTGATGTTATCTGCCATCGTCATCAATTCCAAAGGTTGGTGTCGACGACCGTGATCAAGGTTCGTAAACCATCTTACTCCCTTAACACGAATATACTTATTTCCATAACTATCAATTCTGTTTCCAACTGCTTTTAATGGATAATCATCCGGCACTCGAAATTCTCTATCGCCACTATGAATTGACGGCCCTAACCAAACCTTGTTTGCTTGAATTAAAGGAAAAACCTCGCTATATGTAATTGACATCTGACTGCCAATGATTAGAAATAGTTTCTTCTTACGAATAAGCCACTGAAAAAACTCCTTAAATAGTGAAAAGGGCGGGTTTGTAATCACAACATCGGCTTCATCGCATAGCTCATTAACCTCAGAGCTTCGAAAATCGCCATCGCCATCAAGGTATGACCATTCCAAATCATTGATATCTACCTTGCGTGAACTATTGGCCTCTCTCTCAAGAATGAAAATGCGCCCTCTTGTTTCACTCGTATCACCAGGACTCTCCATATTCTCCGATATATCAAAAAGAGAGTACTGATGATTTCTGTTTTTGTTACTATTTGGAGCATAACTAGTGGAAATCAGTTTTCTGAGTCCTAAGGTCTCAAAATTTTGTGCAAAAAAGCGTGTAAAGTTGCTCCATTCCGGATCGTCGCAGGGAAGTAGTACTGTCTTACCTCGAAATGTATTCTCATCGAATTCTAAATATCCATTAATCTCATCTTGGATTACATCATATTGTGTATAGAATTCATCCTTTTTATTATGTTTCGCATTAGTTAGTCCGTCGATTTTTGCCATAGCTACCTTTTCTCCATCAAATGTGTGCAGAGCATAGTCAAGTCCTGATGTCCTTCGCAATCATATTCCGCAAAGTCATGATAAGCAAACGGATACTGGTACGCATCTGAAACCCACTTAATAAACAACTCTACACATTGTTTTTGCGTAGTATCGGCTTTTAGAGGTATTTTTGTTGTGAATACTAACATAGCCTATCTCCTCAAAAATATGTGTTACATGACAAAATGTGTCGATATTAGATTATACCACACCGGCTATGCAGTTGTCAGTATCAATAATCCGCCTTTCGTCTTCTCCATACGCGAAACGAATATCAACTTTTCTGTTTCGTCAAATTGTTACCATTTTGCCAAACAGTACATTCAGTGCTGTACTTTTCGGCCAAAATGCACCCCGTTTTTGCGCGAATACAGCAGCAGATTAGCTTGTTTGCCTTAAATCACACGTCCTAAACTGTGGATAGCCAGCGTCACAGTAGGGAAAAAGTGCCAATTTTAGGCACTTTTCAAGCAATCATCAATCCCCAGCATGTCGAGCATGGTTGTAATTGAACGCCGTAATGCGCAAGGCTGATTTCGCCCGGCAGCGCCCGCGCGCCGCCGCCCACCATGGCCGCCGACGACGCGCCGTGATGGGGCGCGCGAAAGGGCCGCTCCCGCACGAGTCCGCAACCCTTGGTCGCGCCCACGATGGAATGAATTTTGGTGATCTCCAGCGCTTCCTCATAGCTAAGCTCGGGAAGAATGGACGGGATTCTGCGCGCAAGCATCGTTTTGCCGGAGCCGGGCGTGCCGATCAGCAGCAGATTGTGCCCGCCCGCGACCGCTACCTCGGCGGCGCGCTTGGCCCCCTGCTGGCCCTTGATATCCGCAAAATCCGCGCCGTAGATAAGCTCGTCGCCGCGCCAAACGCGCGATTGCCCGGGCGCAATGGGCGAAGCGCCGTTCATATGCTCCACAAGCGCGCGCAGGGTCGGCACAGGCAGCACCTCGGCGCCGGCCGCACAGGCGGCCTCCTCCGCGTTTCCGCACGGCACGGCAAAGCGCCGCGCGCCGCCAGCCGCCGCGTCGATGACCATGGGCAAAATGCCCGCGATGGGCCGAACCGCGCCGTCGAGCGCAAGCTCGCCTAAGAACACGATATCCATCAGCTCCTTTTGCGGAAGCTGGCCGGACGCGGCAAGCAGCGAAACGGCGATGGGAAGGTCGTATACGCTGCCCTCCTTGCGCATGTCGGCAGGCGAGAGATTGACCGTAATGCGCGCGGCGGGGAACACGAAGCCCGCGTTCTTCATGGCGGCGCGCACGCGTTCGCGTGATTCCTTTACGGCCGCGTCGGGCAAGCCCACCACGTCGAAGGCGGGGAGGCCGTTTGACACGTCCGTTTCGACGCGCACGGGAAAGCCGGTTAGCCCACTCAACCCATGGCTGCGCACGCAGGAAAACATCGATTAACCCTCCCGCTCCGACGCCTCCGGGGTTTTGTTCTTCCCCTGAAACACAAAGAGCTTGTTTCCGGCATAGTTTACGACAATCGCGCAGAGCGTGGCGATCAGCTTGCATACCGTATCGCCTTTAATAAAGCCCCCAAACAGGGCGGGCATCCAAGAAGCTACCCATTCGTCAGTCACGCCGAGCGCGTTTTTGCACAGCCAGATTACGCCCAGCGACACGGAAAGGGAGCAGAGATTTACCGCCAAAAACAGCGCCATCTCCTTAAAGGAACGGGTGCGCTCCTCCTTGAAGGTCCAACTGCTGTTAAAAATATAGCTGTTTACAATGCCGCAGGTGTAGCTGATGATCTGGGCCAGATACGTCCAGCCCACCAAGAGGTTCAGCAGTTGAAAAACGACAAAGTCCACCAGCGTGTTCATCACGCCCACAATATTGAACTTGATGAACTGTACGAGCGTCTTCCAGGCGTTCTTTTTTGCTTTAGGCTCCATACATCAATAGTCCCCCCGGTAGTTTTTTAAGAAACGCGGCCCACGCGGCGTCCACGGGCAGGCCGGACAGGCCCGGATACAGCAGGATAAACAGCAGCAGCGCAAGGCCTAGCCACGCCCATTTGACAAAGGCGTACGCGGGCTCCTTCTTTTCCCACCAGCAGAGCAGATAAACCGTCGCGAGCAGAATGAAGGGCACGGTGGCAAAAAAGTGATAGATGAAGGTGCAGCGCGTGACCAGCACCCAGGGCAAATAATTGGCCAGCACGCCAATGAGCAGCACCATGAGCGCCCGCTCTTTTTTAACCCGCCCCGCCAGCGTGAGGCCGAAAAGCGAAACCGCGCCCACCGAGCCCACCCACCAGACAGCCGGATTGCCCGAGGCGGTCAGCGTGGACAGCTTGCCCTTTACAAAGGCGAAATAATACCACATGGGCTTTTCGGTAAAGGGCCACTGATACCAGGCGGACTGGTAGGAGTGCGTTTCCTTGAGCGTGCTGTGGTAGCCGTACATATAGTTTTGATAGCGCCAGAAGGTAGAGAACGCGTCCTTCGCGCCGTAGGAGGTCTTTTGGCCGGACTCGTAGATATAGTAGGGCAAATAGGACAAAAAGTAGATCGTAAAGGGGATCGCCACAAAAAACAGGCAGCACCAGAGCAGCGTTTTGGTCGCATACGCCCCGAAGCGCGCCGTCTGCTCCCGCTCCTTCTTCGTGCCGGATTTCTGCGCGCGGCGAAATTCTGCAAAGCGCGTCCCGAGCGACCAGAAGAACAGCACGGCAAGGCCCGCCCCCGCGTAGAGGCTGATCCACTTGCACGCCGCCCCCAGCCCGAAAAACACGCCGGAGAGCGCGAGCGGCGTTAAGGTCTTGCGAAAATCCTCCACGAAGAAATTCATCTGCACATAGCGCAGCATATAGTAGAACATGAGCAGGATGAAGAACACCGCGTATACGTCGATGGTCGCGATGCGGGTCTGCGTAAAATGCATGAAATCGAACGCAAACAGCGCCGTGGCGACGAAGGCATAGTCCGTGCGCTTCATCAGCCGCCGCGCAAAGGCATAGAAGATGGGCAGCATGCCGATGCCGAACAGCGCGCCCACCACCCGCCAGCCAAACGGGCACATGTCGAACACCGCCACGCCCAGCGCGATAAAAAGCTTGCCGAGCGGCGGATGCGAGTTTTCGTAGGGCGCGAGATTATGCAGGTGCTCGTAGGCTGTGCGGCCGTGATAGAGCTCGTCAAAATACATGCCGTTAAAACACGAAGGCGCATCCGGCACGGTAGCTTGCTCGTCGAGGAGGGCGGCTTGCGAGCCAACGGGATCGACCACCCAGGCGGGGATCAACGCCCCGTTCTCATCAAAAAACGCGATTTCGTTGAGATTAAGCCGGCCCGAATATTGCATGAGCGTGACGGAAGAGGCGGTAAACCCCGCTTCCACCTCGTGCCAGCGGAACATATCGTCGCAGGTCTGGGTATAGCTCACGTCATCGCCCCCGCCGTTGGATACGAGGAGCATACCGTTTTGCGTAATGTTGCCGTAAACCCAGAATTCTGCAACCTGATAAGGCCCGTCAAAGCGTACGGTCACGCTTTCTCCGGCCGATTCCGGCTGCCAAGCGGTCTGCGGGGCCTTGAGCGTGCCGAGGTTGGTAAGCGCCAGCACGCCGTATACGAGCGTGAGCGCGCCAAGCAGCAGATAATCGCGCTTGGTATAGCGCATTGGCTCATGCTCCGATACAAGACGCACCTCGCTCTTGCCGGAGCAAGCGGCGGGCGCGCCCCCCAGCCCGGCGGGCAAGGGCCCGTTAATGGGCGCCAGCGAGCGTTTTTTGCATACCAAATCGAAAGCGGTATAGGCAAAATAGCCAAAGCCCAGCACCTCGGCAGCGGAGGCGAGGCGCGTGACCGTTTCGTATAGCGCGCCGCGCGCGTCCTGATGATCGACAATATACATGGCGGCGTAGGCGTTTACGAGCGTAACCGCCGTGAGCGCGCCGAACGCGACCAAAAGCCGCCTGTCGCGATAGAACATGTAGGAAACAAGCAGCAGCAGCAGCACGGGCAGCAGATACCGTTCGTGCATATAATGCCCGAAGGTAAAAATCATGGCGAGCATAAACGCCGCCGCAAGAAAGCCTGCCCCGCGGTTTTCGCGGCGGCCGCGCGCGTACAACAGCCCGGCAAGCACGATGGCGCAGCCGATAAAGAACGTGCCCCAGACTTTATAGGGCAGACCCAGCACGCGCCTTGTTACGGGCGCCCAGTTCCCCCCGAGCAGCGCGGGCAGATTAAACGCCTCGATGCTGGCGTAGGGATACGAGCCGGCCGTGCTGAAATACTTGTCCGCAAGCCAAAAGCCCTGCTGCGTGCCCTTGAAGGGGAGCGAAAGGAGAAGGAGCACCGCGCACGCGCCAAGCACCGCCAGCACCGTTTCGACAAGGCGTTTCTTCCAATGCTCGCCAAACACATCCAGAAGGTACATGATGGCCAGCAGCGGGCCGAACATGAGCGCCTGCGGTTTGAAAAGGATGGCAAGGCCGTAAACGAGGCCGGAAAGCACACGCCGGTCCTCCATAAAGAGCCAGAACGTGGCGGCGATGGCAAGGGTCAGCACCGAATCGATCTGCCCCCAGGCGCCGGAGATAAAGCTGATGGCGGGATTGAGCGCGAAAAGCGCCGCAAGCGTAACGGAAAAGCCCGGCCGCAGCTTATTGCGCTGGGCAAACTTATAAAGCAGCAGCGCGGTTGCCAAATCGCAAGCCGTGGCGGGAAGCTTGAAAAGGAATACGTAGCCCGGCCCGCCGTAGGACATGCCGAAAAGCCTCGCGAGCCACGAAAGGAAGCCGCACACATACATATAGCCCGGCGGATAATCCGCGAACATGCCGGAGGTGTAAAAATTCGACATGCCGCCATTTAGTACCGCTTCGCCCCATGCCATGAAGCAGTTGATATCCGTGGAATGCCCGACGAATATTGCGGAGAGCACGAGCCGCAGCACAAACGCGGAAAACAGAATGACGGCAAGCGACGTGCGCTCCGCCATGCCTGAAAAGGGCCAGTCGCTTTCGTAACGGAGGCGGCGGCGATAGTAAAGCGCGTACAGGCCGCCCGCAAGCAGGCCGCAGGCGAGAATGAGCGTAAGCATGCCGCCACTCGAGGCGCGCACAAGATCAATCGAGCCGGTCGCGCTGCCCGCCGCGCCGTTTTCGGTGGGAAGATCCACCACGTCCGCGTATGCGTTGGGCTGGCAGGCAACAAGCGACGCCTGGCAGAACATGGCCGTGCCCTTGGCCGTGGAGCCGTAGCCCCCCAGCCGCAGCGCGACCCGCAGCGTACGCTGCTCCCGCCCGGTGCGCACATACAGCGTCAGTTCCTTCCATTCCTCCGAAGCTTGCGCCACGTCCGGCGAAAAGCAATAGGTGCCGTCGATGGAATAATTGTCGATGGAGAGCGTCGCGCCGCGCTCCCCCGCCACGTTGTCCACGCGCGCAAGCGCGGTAAGCCGGTATACGCTGTCGGGCTCGACCGTTACGTTTTGGCACACGCGGGCGTCGTTTGCGGAACGGTTTTCGAGCACAACGAAAGCGCCGTGGGCTTCGTCCTCGCCGGTATAGGCGGAAACCGCGTCGGAGGACGCGTCGTACGCGTCCAGCTCCCAGCCCGCCGGCAGCGCGGCATACTCGGATTGGACAGAAAAATCGGCGTTGTAGAGCAATTCGCTTCCAAGCAGCGTGTCCCCCTCTTCGGCAAGCGCCGAAACGGGCAGGGAAACGATGAACAGGAGAACGACAAGAATCGCAGCAAGCTTTTTCAAGACAGACATACCTTCATATTTCACAATAAAGGGAATTCTTTCCCGAACGCACACTCACTATAACACAACAGGCCGCGCGCCCGCAACGGAATCGGCGTTCAAAATGCGTTTTCAATGTGACGAATTTCGTCATTTCGGAGGTAAACCTCGATCACGTCGAAGCGCGCCGGGCTGTCCAAAAGCGCGTGCTCAGCAAGGTAGCTCTGCGCCGCGATGGTTAAAAAACGGCGCTTTGCGGCCGACACCGCTTCGCCCGGCATGCCGTAGGCCGTGGAAGCGCGCGCCTTGACCTTCACAAAGACCGTATACGCGCCGTCGCGCATGACAAGGTCGATTTCGTGCCGCCCGGCGCGATAATTCTTCGCAAGCAGCCGGTAGCCGCGACGCTCCAAATAGGCCTGCGCAAGGCGCTCTCCATAGTCTCCGCGCGCTATTGCGTTCATAGGAACTTACCGATAAAGCTGGCCCGATGGATGGGGCACGGCCCGTGCGCGCGGAGGGCCGCGATATGCGCAGCCGTGCCATAGCCCTTGTTTTGGGCAAAGCCGTATTGCGGATAGAGCGCGTCCTGCTCGAGCATATAGCGATCCCTTGCGACCTTTGCGATGACGGAGGCCGCCGCGATGGAATAGGAAAGCGCGTCCCCATGCACCAAAACATGCTGCTTTGTCGGGAGCGAGAGGCCCGTAAGCGCATCGATAAGCACGTCGGTCACGGGCAGGCCGATCCCCGCGAAGGCCCGCGTAAAGGCAAGCCGCGTGGCTTCCAATATGTTGATTTCGTCGATTACGGCGGGCTCGACAAACGCGACCGCATAGGCAAGCGCGGTTCGCGTCAGCGGGTCAAACAGCGCTTCGCGGCGCTTCTCGGAAAGCTTTTTGGAATCGTCCACACCTAAAACAAGCGGCTGAGGCGGCATCACGGCGCAGCAGGCCGCCACGGGCCCCGCCAGCGGCCCCCGGCCAACCTCGTCCATGCCCGCAAGCAGCGCGCCGCTTTGCGACCAGTATACGCAATCGGTTTTAGTCAGCGCGTCAAGCCGTTCCTGCCGTGAAACCCGCGCCACGCTAGCATACCTCCGGCGCACGTTCCAACGAAACGCGGCCAAGCCTGCCCGCGCGGAATTCGTCCAGCGCGATGCGCGCCGCGCGCTCCGTGTCCGCAACGCCGCCCGGCAGCAGGAAGCCCCGGCACTTCGCCAGCGCGGTTAAAAGCTCCGTTTCCGGCGTATCGGGCAAGATTGCCGCATAGCGCGCGGCGAGCTGCGCGGGCGCAATACTCTGCAATTCGGCAAGCATACGCGTGGCAAGGTGCTCCTCGTCCAGGATCTCGTCTCGGATGGAGCCGAGGAACGCCAGGTGCAGAGCGTCCTTTTGATCGTCCAGCTTGGGCCAGAGCATGCCCGGGGTGTCCAGCAGCTCGAGATAGGGCGTAATCTTGACCCACTGGTCGCTTCTCGTTACGCCCGGGCGGTCGCCCACGGCGGCGGTGCGCGCGCCCGCCACGCGGTTAATCAGCGTGGATTTGCCCACGTTGGGGATGCCCACGATCATGGCGCGCACGACCTTTTTTACGCCCTTATCCGCCATGCGCGCAACCTGCGGCGCGGCGGCGCGCTCGATAAGCGCCACGGCCCTTTTGCGCGCGCTCCCGCCCGTAGCGGCCACCGCGTCGGCGGAAAGCCCCTTGGCGCGAAAATGCGCAAGCCAGCCCTGCGTAATGGCGTCATTTGCCAAATCGCTCTTGTTGAGCAGCACGACCCGCGCCTTGCCCGCACAGAGGCGCGCAAAATCCGGGTTGCGCGTGGCGCGCGGCGCGCGCGCATCAAGCAGCTCCACCACCACGTCCACGCGGCGGAGCTCCTCGATCAATTTCCGTTTTGCTTTGGCCATGTGGCCGGGATACCATTGAATCTCCATTTAAAAGCCGCCTATCAAAAAACCCCTTCGCTTTCGCAGCCGGGGTTTTGGGTGAATCGATTCAGGACTCTTTCTTTTCTACGATGCGCTCGCGCACCTTGGCGGCCTTGCCCGCGCGATCCCGCAGATAATACAGCTTGGCGCGGCGCACCTCGCCGTGACGCACCACCTCGATGCGGCCCAGGCGGGGGCTGTTGTAGGGAAAGGTACGCTCTACGCCCACGCCATAGGAAATGCGGCGGACGGTGAACGACTTGCGAATGCCGCCGCCCTGCATTTTGATGACGACGCCCTCAAAGTTTTGCAGACGTTCGCGGTTGCCCTCGACGACCTTGACGAAAACGCGAACCGTATCGCCAATTTCCAGCTCCGGCAGATCCGAGCGAAGCTGCTCTTTTTCCAGTTGGTTGATGATGTCCGACATGTAATTTTTCTCCTTCTTTTTTCAGACGTTCATATCCTTGCCGGACATTGGACCGTCCATAGTCACAAACGCGATTATAGCACAGGCTTTCGCGCCGATGCAAGCATTTCTTTGCCAAATCGCCCCAGCAGCGCCGGGCGCGCCTCCTGCGTCTTGTTAAGCGCCTTGCCGCGCCGCCATTCCATAATTTTGGCGTGGTGGCCGCCAAGCAGAATCTCCGGCACGTCCATGCCCCGAAAGGACGCGGGACGGGTATACTGCGGGTATTCCAACAGTCCATCCGAAAAGGACTCGTCCTCCGCGCTTGCATCGCAGCCCAGCACGCCGGGAATCAGCCTGCTTACGCAATCGACAAGCACCATGGCGGGCAATTCGCCGCCGGTGAGGATATAATCGCCAATGGAAATCTCCTCGTCGAGCACGGCGCTTACCCGCTCGTCTACGCCCTCATAGTGGCCGCAGAGCAAAATGAGCCGCTCCGCTTTGGCGAATTTCTGCGCAAGCTGCTGCGTAAGCGGCTTGCCGCGCGGCGTAAGCAGGATGCGCGTAGCGGCTTCGCCCTCCTGCACGGCTGCCATGCAATCAAAGATGGGCTGCGCCATCATCACCATGCCCGCGCCGCCGCCAAAGGGATAATCGTCGGTCTTTGCGTGCTTGTTGTCCGCATAATCGCGGATATTATGGGTGCGGATATCCAGTATCCCGCTTTCGCGCGCGCGGCCCAGCATGCTTGCCGAAAACACGGGCGCAAACATTTCGGGAAAGAGCGTGAGAATATCAATCCGCAAAGAGGCCCACCTCCCGCAGCGTGTCCGCGTCCAGCTCGACGCGGCCTCGCGCCGTATCGACCGAGCGCAATACGCGCTTGAGCGCCGGAACCATAAGCTTGCCGCCGTCCACTTCGTATACGTCGTTCGCGCCCGTTTCCAGCACGTCCGTAATGCGGCCGTAGGACGCGCCCTCGGAATCGAACACCTCGCAGCCGATCAGGTCGCACACAAAATACGAGCCCTCGGGCAGGGAGGCCGCGTGCGCGCGATCCACGCAAAGATAGCGCCCGCGCAGCTCTTGCGCGTCCTCCGGCGTATCCACGCCCGCGATGCGCAGCGTAACGGCGTCGGGGCGCACGCCCGCGTCAAAAACCCGTATGGGGCTGTAGGCGCCGTCTTGCTCGAGAAAGGCCTCCGCAAGGCCGGAAAAACGGCGCGGGTCGTCCGTCAGCGGGACGAGCTTGACCGCGCCGTGTACACCGTGCGGACGCACAATCTGTCCAATGCGCAGATAGGCGCTGCTCAAACGATTTCCACCATAAACTTTTTGTCCTCGCGCGCGGAGGCCGCCTTGACAAGCGTGCGGATAGCCTTGGCGATGCGGCCCTGACGGCCGATCACCTTGCCCATATCGCCCTCGGCGACGTGCAGCTCCAAAACGGTATATTCACCGTCCTGCTTGGTGACAATCTCCACGGATTCGGGATTGTCCACCAGGCTCGCCGCGATAAAGCGCAACAATTCCTCCATGCTTTCTTACCCCTGCGTCAGGAAATCGCGCCGCTCTTTTTGAGAAGCGCACGCACGGTTTCCGTAGGCTGGGCGCCCTTCCTGATCCACTCGGCGGCGGTTTCGTTTTTCACCACGAGCTCCACGGGCTCGGAGATGGGGTTATAGTAACCGATCTCCTCTACGAACGCGCCGTTGCGGGGCGCGCGGGAGTCCGCCACGACGATACGGTAAAAGGGAGCCTTCTTCGCGCCCATCCTGCGCAGTCTGATCTTCAGCATATGTTTCTTTCCTCCAACAATATTTTGTGCTATCTCGAAAACGGATGCTCCGTTGTTCGCCTAGAATCCGAAGGGCAGTGCGCCCCTGCGCCCCCGCTTCATTTTGCCGCCGCCAAGCTGCTTCATCATTTTGCGGCTGGCCTCAAACTGGTTCATGAGGCGGTTTACCTCCTGCACGCTCGTGCCGCTGCCTCTTGCGATGCGCTTGCGGCGGCTGGCGTTGAGGATATCGGGCCGCTCGCGTTCGCGTTTGGTCATGGAACGGATAATGGCCGCCGTGTGCGCGAGGGCCTTTTCATCGACCGTGAGATTGGCCGCCTGCGCGCCCATGCCGGGAAGCATTTTAAGCAGCTCCTGCATGGAGCCCATATCCTTCATCTGCTCCATCTGCTCGAGAAAATCGTCCAGCGTAAAGCTGTCGGTGCGAAGCTTCTTGGTCAGCTCCACGGCTTTTTTCTCGTCGAAGGCCGTCTGCGCCTTTTCGATGAGCGAAAGCACGTCGCCCATGCCCAATATGCGCGATGCCATGCGGTCGGGGTGGAACAGCTCAAGGTCGGTCAGCTTTTCGCCCGTGCCGGAAAGCTTGATGGGCTTGCCCGTGACCGCGCGCACGGAGAGCGCCGCGCCGCCGCGGGTATCGCCGTCGAGCTTGGTAAGGATCACGCCCGTAAGCGGGATCTGCTCGTCGAAAGTTTTGGCAACGTTCACCGCGTCCTGCCCGGTCATGGCGTCCACCACAAGCAGCGTTTCCACGGGCTTGACCGCGCCGCAAATGCGGGAAAGCTCCTCCATCATCTCACCGTCGATGTGCAGCCGGCCGGCCGTATCCACAATGACTACGTCGAGGAAATTCCGTTTCGCATGCTCCACGGCAAGCCTCGCCGTTTCCACGGGATTCTCCGTGCCGCGCTCAAACACGGGCACGCCCGCCTTCTCGCCCACGATCTGGAGCTGGGTGACGGCCGCCGGGCGGTAGATATCGCAGGCCGCGAGCAAGGGCGACTTTCCGTATTGCTTTTTTATGAAGGCTGCGAGCTTGCCGCACATGGTTGTTTTGCCCGCGCCCTGGAGGCCGGCCATCACGTATACGGCGGGCTTTACGCTGCCGAATTCCAGCTTGGCGTTCGCGCCGCCCATGAGCCTGGACAGCTCGTCGTTTACAATGGAAATAACCTGCTGGCCCGGCGTAAGGCTTTCGAGCACCTCCGCGCCCACGGCGCGGTCGGTCACGTTTTTCACAAAATCCTTTACGACGATGTAGTTGACGTCGGCCTCCAAAAGGGCGAGGCGAATCTCCCGCATCGCGTCGCGCACGTCCTTTTCGGACAGTTTGCCGCGGCCGGTCAGCTTTTTGAATACGCCCTGCAATTTTTCGGAAATGCCCTCGAACGCCATGCTACTCCTCCCAGACGCGCGTCATTTCGTTTACGCGCAAAAGCAACGCTTCACGCTCCCGCTCCGGCAGCGCCGATGCGCGCACGGCCCCGGCTGCCTCCCCGGAGGCCTTCTTGAATCTGATAAGTCTTTGGCAAAGGCCCAACGCTTCCTCATATTGCCGGAGCTGCCTTTCGCCGCTCACAATCGCGTCGCGCACGGCCTGGCGCGAGATCCCCTCCCGTTCGGCAATTTCCGAAAGGGAGCAATCCTCGCACACCTGCTGAAACAGCAGGGTTCTTTGCCGCTCCGTCAGCAGCGCGCCGTAGCAATCCAGCAGATTTCCCAGCTCAACGATGCGCTCCATGAACCCCTCCGTACAAAGCTGTAAAGGCATACAGCTTTACACCGTGGTTCATTATACAGGAGATTCAGGCTTTGTCAAGTGAAATCGGACGTTTTCCATTTATCCGCAGGAAATAAGCGCACGCGCAAAATCCTCGGGCGAGAAGGCCATCAAATCGTGGATGCCCTCCCCCACGCCCACAAAGCGCACGGGCACGCCCAGCTCCGACGCGATGGACACCACCACGCCGCCCTTGGCGCTTCCGTCGAGCTTGGTTAAAATAACGCCCGTAAGCGGCGTAACCTCCGAAAAGGCGCGCGCCTGCGCGACGGCGTTTTGCCCGGTCGTCGCGTCGAGCACCAGCAGGGTTTCGCAGGGGGTATCGGGCAGCTCGCGGGCAATGACGCGGCGCATTTTACCCAGCTCGTTGAGAAGATTCACCTTGTTGTGCAGCCGCCCCGCCGTATCGCACAAAAGCAGGTCGCAGCCCTTGGCGCGGGCGGAGGCGATTGCGTCAAACACGACGGCGGAGGGGTCCGCGCCCTCGCCATGGCGCACCATGGGCACGTCCGCGCGCGAGGCCCACTCGCCAAGCTGCTCGGCCGCCGCCGCGCGGAAGGTGTCCGCCGCGGCAAGCATCGGCTTGCGGCCCAACTGTTTGTATTGATACGCGAGCTTTCCCACGGTCGTGGTCTTGCCCACGCCGTTTACGCCCACAATGAGCAACACGGCGTTTCCCGCGTCCGCCGCAAAAGAGGCTTTGGGGCGCATGGCGTCCGCGACAAGAGAAACGAGAATTTCCCTTGCCTCGCTTTGCATGACGACGCGATCCGTCTTCAACCGCGCGCGCAGCTCCGAAAGCAGTCTTTGCGCCGTATCCATGCCCATGTCGGCCAAGATCATGGCCTCCTCGAGCTCGTCATAAAAATCGTCGTCCACGCAGGCTTCCGCGTGGAACACGCGCGAAAACAAATTGTCCCTCGTGCGGGCGAGGCCCGCCTTGAGGCGGGAAAACAGCGACTGCTTACTTTCCATTCTGATCACCTCGGAAAATCCGGCTTCCACCGCCGAATCTATTCAACCACTTAGCCCGCCTCGCCGAAGCGCGCGGAAATCACCTTGCTTACGCCACGCTCCTCCATGGACACGCCGTAGAGTGAATCGCACACCTCCATGCTGCCCTTGCGGTGCGTGATCAGGATAAACTGCGTATCGCGCGCGTACTCCTTCAAAAAGCGCGCAAAGCGGGACACGTTCACCTCGTCGAGCGAGGTTTCGATTTCGTCGAGCACGCAGAAGGCGGGCGCCTTCAATTGCAGCAGCGCAAAAAGCAGCGCGATGGCCGTAAGCGCCCGTTCACCGCCCGAAAGGAGCGAGAGCAATTGCAGCCTTTTTCCGGGCGGCTGCGCGATGATATCGATCTCACAGCCGAGCACGTCGCGCTTGTCCGCGAGTCTCAGCTCGGCGTGCCCGCCGCCGAAAAGGCGGGAAAACACCTCGGTGAAATTCGTCTGGATGATGGCGAATTGCTCCGAAAAAACCGCTTCCATGGTATGCGTCAGCTCCACGACGAGGGTTTCCAAATCACCCTTGGCTTTTTTAAGATCGTCAGATTGCACCGTAAGCGAGGTATGGCGCTCGTACACCGCCATATAGTCCTCGATCGAGGAGATGTTCACGTCGCCCAGCTCCTTGATCTCCTGCCGGAGCGCGGCAATGCGCGCGTTGGTTGGCGCAAGCGCAATCTCACGCTTGTAGGGCAGCGCGTTTTCGTAGGTAAGCTCGTATTCCTCCCAGATATGATCCTGCATGGAGGAAAGCTCCAGCTCCGTGCGGCTCCTCGCAAGCTCCTGCCGGTGCAAGCGCTCGCTGCGCTCCCGCGCGGAGGCGATCAGCTCCTCGCGCCTTGCGCGCAGCGCCGTAAGCGATTCGGAAAGCCTGGCGCGCTCCTCCTCGGTCGCGTGCTGGGCCGTGCGGCGCGCGTCCGCCTCGCGCTGCTCGCTTGCAATGCCGCTTTGCATCTCGGCAATGCGCGCGTCCAGCGCCCCCCGCTGCCGCTCGTTTTCAGCTAGCGCAGCCTCGCTCCCGGCAATGGATTTTTCGCCGGCAAGAAGCTCGTTTTCGAGTCTCGCGCGCTCGCGCGCCGCCGCATCCCGCTCCTTTTGCAGCGCCATGCGGCGCACGCGCAAATCGGAGCAGGCGTCGTTTTCCCTTTCGCGGGCCCTCCGTTTTTCCGCAAGAGCGGCTTGCGCTGCGGCAACGTCCTCCCTGGTTACGGCATTGCCCGCCTCGATATCGTTTTGCAGGGAATCGGCCTCCTCGCGCTCGCGCACAAGATCGTCGATATTCTCCTGCAATTGTTCCCATTCTCCGGCGAGCTGCGCGTCCTTTTGCGCGGCAGTCTCTATATCGCGCGCGATGATTTCGAGCTTTTCCTTATGCTTTGCATGCTCAATTTCGCGTGCGTGCAGCTCGCCGCCCAGCGCGTCAAGCTGCGTATTGAGCAGCAGAATATACTTTTCCGCTTGCTCGCAAAGGTCGTTTTGCTCCTTTGCCGCGCGCTCCTGCTCTGCAACGCGCGTTCTGAGCTGCTCCATTTCGCGCTCGCGGCCGAGCAGCGAAAAGCCGCGCTTCCTGGTGCTGCCGCCGCTCATGGAGCCGCCCGCCGCAATGATATCGCCCCCGAGCGTCGCGATGCCAAAGCTCGCGCGCGCGCTGCGCTTGAGCGCCACGCCGCTGTCTAAATCACGCACGAGCACCGTACGCCCAAGCAGATGCGCCACTGCGCCCTGAATGCGCGGATCGCAGGCAATAAGCTCGCTGGCAACGCCGATGCAGCCGGGCGCGGAAAGCGCGCGGCGCTCCTCGCTTGTCAGCGAGGACTGGCGCAGGATATCGGTCGGCAGGAGCGTGACGCGACCGTAATCATGGCTGCTCGCATAGTCGATCACGCGCTTTGCGTCCTCCGCTGTGGCGGTTACGATGTTTTGCAGCGCCGAGCCAAGCGCCATCGTCACAGCCTGCTCGTATTCCGCGGGCACGCGGATAAGCTCCGCGACCACGCCGATGATGGAACGCGCAAGCGTTTCGTCCGTTGCCGCGTCCCGCATGAGAAAGCGTACGCTGTCAAAATACCCCTCGCGGGAGCGCGCCATTTCCGTGAGCACGCGCAAGCGGGACGCGTCGCCCTGCAATTTTTGCTCCAGCTCGCGCTTATATGCCTGCGCCTTCGCATAGACCTCCCGCCGCGCCGCGAGATCCTCCCTCGCCGCGTTTTGCGAGGCAAGCAGCTTTTCCCTTTCCACACGAAAGGCCGCGTCCTCGGTCTGCGCCGCGTCCATTTCGCCAAGCAAAGCTTCGGAAACGTGCTTGTGCGCCTCCCTTTGCGCGGAAACCTCCTCCGCGCGGCCCGTAAAGGCGCTCATCATCGCGTCAAAATGGGAAAGGCGGCTCTTTGCGTCCGAAAGGCGGTTCATGGCCTCGATGATGCTGTTTTTCATCGCTTCGAGGGCCGCTTCCGCTTTTTCAATTTCCTCGTCGGCCCGATTGACGCGCGCCTGCGCCTCGGCAAGCGCCCCGTCAAGCCGCTGTACCGCCGCCTCGCCCGTTTCGTCGCTCTGCATTTCGCCGTTTGCGCGCGCAAGGCCCTCGCGCTTTTCCCGGAGAATCGCCAACGCCTCGGTGAGGCGCGCGCGCTCCGCGAGCAGATTTTCGCGGCGCTCTATAAGCACGCGGCTTTCGCCCACATGCGTTTCCACGCCGGAAAGCATGGTTAGCAGCGCGTTTTGCTGTGCGGAGAGCGTTTCGTCCAGGCCGCGCACCCGCTCCTCAAGCAAGGCGCACTCGTCCAAAACCCGCTTTTCGCTTTCTTCGGAGAGCGCGCTTTCCTCCGCAAGCTGCGCGATGGTTTCGGCAAGCGCCGTAAGCCGCTCGCGCATGCGGTCGTACTGTGCCAAAAAGAGATTGATCTCCAGCTCGCGCAGTTCGTCGCGGAGCTTGAGAAAGCTGCGCGCCGTGGCGCTCTGCTGCTCGAGCGGGCCAAGCCTATCCGCAAGCTCGCCCAAAATATCGTCGATGCGCTCGAGATTCTTTTCGGTGGCGTCAAGCTTGCGCTGCGCCTCCTCCTTGCGCACACGGTAACGCATCACGCCCGCCGCTTCTTCCAGCGCGGCGCGCCGATCGCCCGATTTATTGGACAAGATCTCGTCCACCTTGCCCTGAGAAATGATCGAATACCCGTCCTTGCCGATGCCGGTATCCCGAAACAGCTCCTGAATATCACGCAGCCTGCAGGGGGTTTGATTGAGACAATACTCGCTTTCGCCCGAGCGGTACACGCGGCGGGTCACCTCAACCTCGGAATACTCCACCGGCAGGCGGCCGTCGGTATTATCGAAGGCAAGCGACACCTCGCAATAGGACTGGGCCTTCTTCTGCTGCGTGCCGCTGAAAATCACGTCCTCCATCTTCGCACCGCGCAATGCCTTTGCGCTCTGCTCGCCCAAAACCCAGCGCACGGCGTCGGCAATGTTGCTCTTGCCGCTGCCGTTGGGGCCCACCACAGCCGTGATGCCGTCGCCAAAACGTATTTCTGTTTTTCGCGCGAACGACTTAAAGCCGTTCAGCTCAAGCTTTACAAGGCGCAATCGCCTTCCTCCGATTCGTGTTTATTGCTCCGGCCGCGCCGTAAGACCAGCGAGCGCGACGCGGGCCGCCTCCTGCCCCGCGCTCTGCTTGGAAGCGCCGGAGCCCTCGCCAAGCGATTCACCGTCGAGCAGCACGCGCATGGTAAACAGCTTTTGATGCTCGGGGCCGCTTTCGCTGATGAGCGCATAGCGGAGCGCGCCCCGGTGATCCCGTTGGATGAACTCCTGCAAGCGGGTCTTGTAATCCTTATCGGTCGCATCCACATCGGCCGCTTCCAGAAGCCTTATGATGCGGTCGATCACCAGCGTGCGCGCCGCATCCATGCCGCCGTCAAGGTACACCGCGCCGATAATCGCCTCGAGCGCATCGGATACGATAGAGGGCTTTTCCCTGCCGCCGGAATGCGCCTCGCCGTGGCCAAGGCGCAAAAACGCGGGCACGTTCAGCGCGCGGGCGGCTTCAAACAGCGCCTGCTCGCACACAAGCCGCGCACGTGTTTTGGTCAGCATGCCTTCCTGCATATCCGGGTTGCGGGAGAATAAATAGTCGCTTACCAGCAGCTCCAGCACCGCGTCGCCCAAGAACTCCAGCCGCTCGTTATGCAGGCGGCTCCTCCCGTCCCCCTTGACAAAGGACGTGTGCGTCACCGCGACGGAAAGCAGCTCTGGATCGGAAAAGGAATAGCCCAAAGCGTCGGAAAGGGCGCCCAGATCCTCCGGGGTATGGGTCATAGTGGTATTCTCCTTAAAAAAAGCCCGCACCATACAATGCGGGCGCATCCTGCCTGGCGCGAGCAGAGCTCAGCGCTTCTCGAGGAAATGGACGATGTCGCCCACGGTCTGGAATTTGGGCAGCTCCTCGTCGGGGATCTCCACATCGAACTCGGACTCAAAGTCCATAATCAGCTCGACGATATCGAGTGAATCCGCATTGAGATCGTCGATGAGATGCGTTTCCATGGCGATGTTCTCCGCCGGAACCTCCAGATGCTGTGCGATGATGGCGCAAACCCGATCAAAATACATTGGCTTCTCCTTATAAATACAATAAAATACCTATCATGCCTACCGCAACATTCTATATGAACCTTCGGCAGATGTCAATCATCCGCTTTCCCGGGGCTCAATCCTCCGTTTCGGGGAGGGCTGCGACCGTTTCGCCAATCAGGCCAATCACATTGCCCGCAATCAGCTTTTGCGCCTGCACAAGCGCCATGGCAAAGGCACGGCCGTTCGAGCTGCCGTGCGCCTTGACGACCCCGCCCGATACGCCCAGCAGCGGCGCGCCGCCGTATTCGGCATAATCCAGCTTCCTTTTGACGGCCGCAAAGGCAGGCTTGGCGAGCGCCGCGCCCAGCTTGCCGCGCGCGCTTGCAAGCAGCTCCGCTTTCAAAAAGCCCATGAGAAGCGAAGCCGTGCCCTCGATGCTCTTGAGGGCCACGTTGCCGTCAAACCCGTCGCACACGACCACGTCGAAATTGCCCGAAAGAATGTTCCTCGCTTCGCAATTGCCCGCAAAGCGTACCGGGGATTCGGTCAAGAGCGCATGCGCCGCCTTGGTCAGCTCGTTCCCCTTTTCGGCTTCGCTCCCGTTGGAAAGCAGGCCCACGCGGGGCACCTTGACCCCAAGCACCTTCTCCATATAGGCCGCGCCCATGATGGCAAATTGTTGGAGATACCGGGGCTTGCAATCGGTATTCGCGCCGCAGTCGATGAGCAGCACGCAGCCTGTTTTGGTTGGGAGCGTGGTCGCGAGCGCGGGGCGCTTTACGCCGCGCAGCCGGCGCACGATCAGGGTTCCGCCGGTAAGCAGCGCGCCCGTGCTCCCTGCCGATACTAAGCAATGCGCGCTGCCGGCCGCTACGTCGCTGAGCGCGCGCACCATGGAGGAATCCTTCTTTTTGCGAATCGCGAGCGTAGGCTGCTCGTCGCACCCGATGGTCTCCGCGCATGCAACAAAGCTTACCCGGCCTTCGTTTTCCGCAAGGAGGGGTCTTGCAAGCGCAAGCGCCTCCGCATTACCGTAAAGGGTAAAGCCTGTGTCCGCAGGCAACAGCGCGAGCGCCTCGCGCGCGCCGTCGATGGCCGCGGCGGGGCAAAAATCTCCGCCCATAAGATCCAGCGCAATGTTCATATCATACCTCCCGTTTTGAAGGATATTTGTTTATTATAGCAAAGCCTGCGCGCATACGCAAAAAAGACTTTCGCGCTATGCCGCGAAAGCCCTTTCCGTACAGATGAAAGGCGGTGTGTCAGGCCTTTTTGTTGTCCTTTGCATCCATGTCGACGACCTGTTTGCCGTCATAATACCCGCATGCGCCGCATACGTGATGGGCTTCCTTCAGCGCGTGGCACTGAGAGCATTCCACCAGCGCCGGCGTCTCGAGTCCCGAATTGGCCGATCTGCGCGAATCGCGCCTGGCTTTCGACGTTTTTCTCTTGGGTACTGCCATGATGACACCTCCTTATTCGTTATCTTCCAATTGTATATTCGCGAGCGACGCGAACGGTTGCTTTTTCTCCGCCCTCTCGCAGCCGCACGCAACCTCGTTGCGGTTTGCGCCGCATACGGGACACAGTCCCTTGCAATCGGGACGGCAACGGCTCACGAGCGGAAGCTTCAAAAACAGGTTATCCATGACGGCCTGACCGAGTGGAAGCGTATCGTCCGTAAACGCATAGCTTTCCTCGTCCTCCCCGCGCTCCGAGGCCTTGACAAAGCGCTCGGAAAACTCGCAAAAGAAGGGCTGCCTAAACGCCGCCGCGCAGCTTGCGCACTCGACCGTAAGCGCGGTCTGCAACTCGCCCTCGACCAGATACGCGCCGCCGTCATACCAAAACGCCCCCGTTACCTCAAGAGGCTCGGCAAAGCGCAGCGTTCTCCCGCCAAACTCGGCATCCACCATTTCCTGCGAAAAGGAGAACGGAAAGTGCTCTCCCACACGCATTTTCGCTTTTGTTCCAAGCAATTCCATCGCATTTTCCTCAAAAACAACCATCGATTATTCTATCGAGTGCGCTTGCGTTTGTCAACCTTAATCTTTGCGTTTTCGCCGGATTTGCGCCGCATTTCACCCGCGCCCTCGGAGCGGACAAGGCAAGCGCGCCCCGTTCCGATCAAATCGTCGCGGTCTGCCTTGCGCAGCGCCTTTCGCACAAGCGGCGCGTTGCGCGGAAAATCAAACTGCATCAGCGCCCGCTGCATGGCCTTGCCCTCCGGCGTTTTTTCCACAAACAGCTCGTCCATGCCACGCGGATCAAGCCCCGTATAGTACATACAGGTGGAAAGCGTGCCGGGCGTAGGATAGAAATCCTGCACCTGCTCGGGGCGCAGCCCCTCTTTCTTGAGGTACTGCGCAAGCTCGATCGCGTCGGAAAGCGTCGCGCCCGGGTGCGAGGAAATGAGATACGGCACAAGATACTGCTTTTTGCCGATGCGCGCGTTCTCCGCCTCGTACGCCTGCCGGAAGCGCTCAAACACCGCGTGCGGCGGCTTGTTCATATATTGCAGCACCCGATCCGACACGTGCTCCGGCGCGACCTTGAGCTGCCCGCTGATGTGATAGCTGCAAAGCTCCTTAAGGAACGTGCGGTCGGGATCATACATGAGATAATCGAAGCGAACGCCGGAGCGCACAAAGACCTTCTTTACGCCGGGCAGGCCGCGCAGCTTGCGCAAAAGCGAAACATAATCCGCGTGCGACACGCGCAGATTCTTGCAGGGCTTGTACCCAATGCACTGCCGCCCCGCACAGCAGCCCGACGCGCGCTGCTTTTCGCACGCGGGCATACGGAAATTGGCCGTAGGACCGCCAATATCGTGGATGTATCCGTCAAAGCCCGGCGCGCGGACGATCCCCTCGGCTTCGGCAAGGATGGACGCGTGGCCGCGCGGCTGCACGACGCGTCCCTGGTGAAAATGCAGCGCGCAAAAGCTGCAACCGCCAAAACAGCCCCGCACGGAGGTAATGGAATTGGATACCTCCTTAAGCGCGGGAATGGGCTGCGTATAGGACGGGTGCGGCCTGCGCGTATAGGGCAGCGCGTATATCGCGTCCATCTCCGCCTCGCTTAAGGGCGGCTGGGGCGGATTGCACAAAAGCGCGCCCTTTTCGTGCGGCTGCACGAGCGCACGGCCGCGCACGGCATCGTGCTCGCGCGATTCGGTCATAAACGCCTCGGCATATTTACGCTTGTCCGAGGAAACCTCCGTAAAGGAGGGCAGACGCACCGCGCCCAAAGCCGCGTCCGCGTCGGGCACGCGCACACAGGTGCCGCGAATATTTGTTAAGGAGGAAACCGGCGCGCCCTTATCCAGCGCATGGGCTATTTCCCAAATGGCTCTTTCCCCCATGCCGTATACCAACAGATCCGCGCCCGCGTCGTAGAGGATGGAATGGCGCACCCTGTCGTCCCAATAATCATAGTGGGCAAAGCGGCGAAGGCTCGCCTCAATGCCGCCAAGTATGACCGGCGTATGCGGGAACGCCTCCCGCACGCGGTTGGCGTACACGACCGTAGCACGATCCGGCCGGAGTCCCGCCTTGCCGCCGGGCGTATACGCATCCTCGGAACGGCGTTTTTTCGCAGTCGTATAGTGATTGACCATGGAATCCATATTGCCGGAGGACACCAAAAAGCCCAGACGCGGCCGTCCAAACATCAAAAAATCGTTTGCGGAACGCCAATCGGGCTGCGCGAGCACCGCCACGGTGAAGCCCGCGTCCATCAGCACACGGCAGATAATCGCCGCGCCGAAGCTGGGATGATCCGCATACGCGTCGCCGGAGACAAACACAAAATCGGGCGCGCCGATCCCCTGCCTGTCCCATTCCGCCCGGCTGAGCGCCGGTATTTGCTGTAAGGGCTTCTTTTTCACAATACCTCTGACTGCTCGACGCGCTCCGCAATTTCGTCGATGGATTCCTGCGCGAGCTTGCGCATATCGTTCTCCACCGCGCGCCTGCGCGGCGCGGCCACGCCTGTTTCCACCTCGAGCACCACCTGCTCCACGGCGCGCTTCTGCCGCTTGCCCGCCTCCGACGCAAGCTGGCGCGGCGGCTGGAAATCCTTGCGGCGCGAGGCGGCGGCCGATTCGATGGCGCGGCGCTCGTCGGGCGTAGCGCCGCTTGCGGACACACGCTCAATGTGCTCCAGCTCCGCGAGCAGGTATTCGATGGCCGTCATCATCTCGCGGCGCTCGGTTTCCAGCTTTTCGAGCTGCTCGATGACCTGGTCGAGAAAAACATCCACCTCGCGCACATCGTAGCCCAAAATAGATTTGGTAAATTCCTTGTTGACGATGTCGTTAACCTTCATATCGTCCAACGCTCCTTAAAAAGCAGGACACACCAACGCAAACGCTTGATGTGCCCCGATGGGTTAAGCATACCGTGCACGCTGCCGCGGCGCTACATCATATCATTGTAGTCGTCGTTATTCCCGACTACATCATAATTATTCGGCGCTACGACAAAAATGCCCCGGGAAATCTTGCACATCGTGCCGTTAAGCGCATAAACCGCGCCGGAAAGGAAATCCAATATGCGCTGCGCACAGTCCATATCGAGCTCCTCCATGTTGACGATCACAGGCTTGCGGCTCTTGAGATTATCGATGATAATCTGCGTATCCTCGTAGCTGACGGGATGATACACGATCATCTTCATGCCGCCGGACACGGGCAGATTGCCGCCCGTGGGCGTGGACGCGCGATCACCCTTGCGCGCCGCCGCGGACGGGCGCACGCCGCCCGCGCCAAAGTTCATCACGTTGCCGCCGCGCAGTTCCTCGGCAGGCTCGTCGCGATAATTGCCCCTGCCGCTGCTGCGGCGCTCGGGCTCCCGCTCGCGTTCGTGCCCATAATCTCTGGACGCTCTGCCGCCCCGGTCGTATTCTTCTTCATCCTCGATCTCGTCGCTCTCTTCGATGCCGATAAAATCCAAGAATTTATTGTATAAGCTGGCCATCCAATTCCCTCCGCTATGCCGCGAACGCGCCTCTTGTACGGCGCGCGCAAGCCGCTATTGCCGCCTCTTTCCAAACAATGCGCTCCCGATGCGCACCATGGTCGCGCCTTCCTGGATCGCGATTTCAAAATCGTGACTCATGCCCATAGAAAGAAGCGAAATGGGGAGAGCCGGGAACGCCTGCCGCATGGCCTCGTACAGCGCGCGCATCTTGCGGAAATACGGGCGCACAGCCTCGCCCTCGCAATCGGGCGGCACGCACATCAGCCCTGAAACGCGCAAATTGGAACATTCGGCAAGCTTTTCCGCAAAAGCAATGCAATCTTCGGGCGGTACGCCCCCCTTTTGCGGTTCGTTACCAATGTTCACCTGAAGCAGAATATTCTGCGCAACGCCCATCGACGCGGCGCGGCTTTGCAGCAGCGCGGCAAGCTCCGGCCGATCCACCGATTGAATCAGCTCCGTTTTACCGCATACATATTTTAGCTTATTCGTTTGCAGTTGTCCAATAAAATGCACTTTCAGGCCGGCATTTTCAAAAAATGTTAACTTTTCGTCCAATTCCTGCGCCCGGTTTTCACCCACCTCGGCAATCCCCGCCTCGACAGCCTCCGAAATGCGTGAAATATCTACAAACTTTGTAACGGCAAGCAGCCGCACCTCGTCTTGGCTTCGCCCCGCCGCTTGGCAGCTATGCGCAATGCGCGCGCGAATGCTTTCCAGATTCTCCGCTATTGTGCTCATGGCTTAATGAATTTCTGGCCCACGGCCAGCGTGTCCGTTTCGTTGCGCGGGCGGATCACAGCCTTTTTGCCGTCCTCGGCCAGCACGTCCACCTCAACCCGCAGGGGCGAACCGCCATAATCGATGTTTACGCCCGTGATGCCGTTTTCAATCACGATGGCGGAAAGCGGCACGACCAGCCCCTGCGCGGCCTTGGTCACCTTGGCGGAAACCGTGCGCACACCCACGAGCTTGCCGATATCCTCATAAAACTCTAAAATATTCACGATATATTTTTCCGAAACGACGGTATCCCGCGCCGTCGCCTTGTACATTTGATCGGAATAATCCGGGAAGGTCACGTAATATTCCTCACCCGCCGAGAGGCGCAGCGGCTCGGTGTTTTTGGTGACGAACGCGAGAAACCAGTGGGTATTGGTAATGAGCCTGTAAAGCGGCGTTTCCGAGCCGGCAGTGGTCGTTTTGGCCGTGTTCCCGCCGGACACCACGCTGTTAATCAGCGCGGAATTGATGGTGCTGAGCTTATTTACGTTCAGCACCTGCTCGTAGCCGTCGAAATAAAAGCTCACAACGCCCGTGCCCGCCGAATTGACGATGCTGCGCGTCCAGGTGGAAATGGACTTTTGCTGCGTTTCCAGCTCGGTATACAGCGAGGTGAGCTGCGCGTCGGGCGTAACGCTCGCTTTCAGAAGCGCGACCCGCTCCTCCTGCAATTGCTTAAGCTGCTTTTCCAGCGCGAGCATATCGAGCGTGGTATCGCCCCGCGCCGCGCCGCGAATCTGCTCCTCCACGGTCGTAATGCGATCGTTCACGTCCACAAGCTCGGGCGTTGCGCCGCCCGCCAGCAGGGCCTTCTGCTGGCTGAAAATCTGCTTTTGTAGATTCAGCACGGACACCATGGATTCCTCCTGATAGCCGCGCCGGTAGACCTGCGCCACCTGTGTGCCATCGGAAATGACCTCGCCCTCCACCACCATGAAGACAACCTTTTCGTAATTCTCGGTGGAAACGATGGTTTCGTCGCGGATGATGACGGCCGAGGCATCCAGCTCCGCGCCGATGCTGCCGTAGGTGATTTCGCCCGCGTGGCGATTGCGCACGAGCAGCACAACAGCAAGCGCCACGATGCCGATGAGGATCGTAACGAAAAAATAGAAGCGGTTGTTTACGCGTCTGCGCCCTCTGGCCATGCTTTATCCAACCTCGTAGCCCTTCTTTTCGGAGCGGCCGTACTGCCGGTCGAAATTCTCCTGATTTTTGCTTGCGTAAATACTGAACAGCTCCTGCGCGTCCATGCCGCTGTGCAGGCACATGGTCACAAAGAAGTGCAGGATATCCACCAGCTCCTCCTTAATGGCGGCGTCGTTGAGGGGCTTTTTGTTCTTCCACCACTTAAAGTTGACCTCGTCGAGCACCTCGGAAAGCTCGGACACCATGGCCAGCACATCCTTTTGCAGCCATTCCTCCCTGGAAAAGGCAAGGCTGCGCCGGGCAGCAATATCGTCGTTGAGCGATTTTTGCATGGCAAATATGAGCTCGAGCTTGTCCTTGGGCTGTTCCATACCGTTTGCCTCCGTCAGTGAATGCCCGTCAGCTTTCCAAATTCCTTTTCGTGCTTTTCCACGCGGCCGACAAAGGCGGCGCAGAGCGCGTCGAGGTTCAGTACAACGGGCAGGATATCGTTGATATCCTGCATTGTAACACATTCAATGCGTTTGAGCGTTTCTTTTTCACTATATTCACGGTTTTGTAACAAGGCTTCCTTGCCAAGCGCGTTCATGAGCGCGCCCGTGGACTCCATGCCGAGCAGATAGCTGCCCTTGAGCTGATCCTTGCAGCGGGCGAACTCCTCCTCCGTCAAGCCGTGCGCGCGCAGCGTATCCAGCTCCTCAAGCATGAGGCGCGTGACCTCCGCCGCCTGTTTTTCTCCCGTGCCCGCATACAGCGCGAAGCTCCCCGTTGTGGTATAGGCGCTGGGGTAGGAATACACCGTGTATGCAAGACCGCGCTTTTCGCGGATGCTTTGGAACAGGCGCGAGCTCATGCTGCCCCCGATGGCGTTGTTCAGCACGGCGAGGGGGAACTGCCCCGCGTGCTCCCGCGCAAAGCCCGGAAACATGAGGGTGATATGCACCTGTTCGATATCCTTTTTCACGCAGAGCAGGCGCCTGCCGCCCGGAATTCGCTCTGCAAGGGGCTCGGCCGCCGCCGCGTTTGCGGGCTGCGCAAAGGCCGCTCGAAGCAAGTCCATGAGCCGTGCTTCCTCAAAATGCCCCGCGCAGGCTACGACGATATTGCCGGGCACATAGTGCCGCCCCATATAGGCGCGCAGAGACGCTGCGTTAAAGGAGGTGACCGTTTCCCGCGTGCCCAGAATGGGGCGCGCAAGGGGCTCGCCCTCAAAAAACAGCTCGTTGGCCCGCTCGGCGCATACGTCCTCGGGGCTGTCCTCGGTCATGAGGATCTCCTCCACGACCACGCCCTGCTCCTTTGCGATTTCCTTTTCGTCCAGCGCGCTGTGCAGCACGAGATCGGAAAGCACGTCCACCGCCACGGGCAGATGCTCGTCCAGAACCTTTGCGTAAAAGCAGGTGCATTCCTTGCTCGTAAAGGCGTTCAGGTTACCGCCCACCGCGTCCATTTCCCGGGCAATATCCTCCGCGCTCCTGCGCTCCGTGCCTTTAAAGAGGATATGCTCGATAAAATGTGAAGCGCCGGACTCCGCTGCGGACTCGCGCACGGAGCCGGTATTGATCCAAACGCCCAGCGATACCGAGCGCACATGTTCCATCCGCTGCATCACCACGCGGACGCCGCTTTCCAGCTTTTGTGTCGTGATCAATTGATTTCCTCACTCTATCAGGTTTCCCACCGTCGTAACCCTGTACCCCGCCTCCTCGATGACCGAGAGAATGGCCGGGAGCGCCTCAAGCGCGGCTGCGGTCGGGTGTATCATTAGTATGCTTCCATCAAACATGGCGCTCGATGCGCGCAGCGCGATATCCGCGCCGTCTCCGCGCCCGCAGAGCAGATCGCTCGTGCAGGAAACGTGCGTCATACCCAGCGACCCCGCCGCCTTTGCGGAAACCGCGCGCTCCCGGAAGCCGGAATGGTAATAGTCCGTTTCGCGCCCGGTAATGCCCGCAAGCACCTCGGCGGAGAGCTCTACGTCCGTCTTTACGAGCGCAAGGTCGCCGTCGTAGAGCGGAGCGTAGCCCGCGCTGCCCACCTCGTGCCCCTCCTCCGCCATGCGCCGCACCAGCGCCGCGTTCTCGCGGGCCCACTGACCGCCCACAAAGAAGGTGATCTGCGCGCCGCGCTCCTTCAGCACATCCAGCATGTCCGATACAGCGGCCGCATCCCAACTGACCACGCACTCAAGCGCCACCGCGCCCTGCTCCGCGCCCCGGTACACGGTTTTTGCCGGATTGAGCGCCGCAATCGCATCGTCGCCTATACGCGTGCCGGTCACGACATACAGCAGCACGATCATCAGGAGGATCAAAACATTCACGCCGTTCATCAGCGCGTCGACAAGCTTCGGCTTTCTCATTGTACACCCCGCTGCGCATTGTGATAGAGTCTTTACGGTACTCTATTCCGCGCGCGGGTGTAATATGCGGGCATGCGGCAGATGGCGCAAGCCTTCCCGAAACGACGTAATATGCGGGGGCGCGGCATGCAGCCGTACCCCCGCAATGCGTTTTCCTTTGCTTAGTTCTGGTCCGGCGGCAGCAGATCCTTGCGGGTCAGGCTGATCTTGCCGGTTTTGGCGTCGATGTCGATTACGCGCACGAGCACCTGCTCGCCCATGGAAAGCACGTCCTCCACCTTCTCGACGCGCTTGTTGGCAATGCGCGAAATGTGCAGCAGGCCGTCGGTGCCGGGCTTAAGGTTGACGAACGCGCCGAAATCCTTGATGCCGACCACGGTTCCCAGGTAAACCTCGCCCACCTCGATCTCCTTGACGATGCCGTCGATGATGCTCTTGGCCTTGGCCGCTGCTTCCGCGTCGGGCGAGGCGATGAACACCATGCCGCTGTCCTCGATATCGATCTTAACGCCCGTGTCGGCGATGATCTTGTTGATGACCTTGCCGCCGCTGCCGATGACCTCGCGGATCTTGTCCGGGTTGATCTGGAAGGAGATGATGCGGGGCGCAAAGGGCGAAAGCTCGGCGCGCGGCTCGCGCAGCGTTTCAGCCATTTTATCGAGGATGAACAGGCGGCCCTTGCGCGCCTGCTCAAGGGCGCGGGTAAGGATCTCGCGGTCAATGCCCTTGATCTTGATATCCATCTGGATAGCCGTGATGCCCTCGCGCGTACCGGCGACCTTAAAGTCCATATCGCCCAGGAAGTCCTCAAGGCCTTGAATATCGGTCATGATGGCGATATTTCCGTTGGAATCGTCCTTAATGAGGCCCATGGCAACGCCCGCGACGGATTTCTTCAGCGGCACGCCCGCGTCCAGCAACGCAAGGGTGCTCGCACAGATGGAGGCCTGCGAGGTGGAGCCGTTCGAGCTGATGACCTCGGACACGAGGCGCATGCAGTAGGGGAACTCCTCCTCCGAGGGCAGCATAGGCTCGATGGCCCGCTCGGCCAGCGCGCCGTGGCCGACCTCGCGGCGGCCGGGGCCGCGCATCATGCGCGTTTCGCCCACGCTGTAGGGCGGCATGTTGTACTGGTGCATATAGCGCTTGCTCTCCTCGAGGGTAAGCCCGTCGAGAATCTGTGCTTCGGAGATGGTGCCGAGCGTGGCGATGGTCATCACCTGCGTTTGCCCGCGGGTAAACACCGCGCTGCCGTGCGTACGGGGCAGGATGCCGACCTCGCTCCAGATGGGGCGAATCTCATCCATGCGGCGGCCGTCGGGGCGCACGCCCTTGTTGATGATCTTGTCACGGACGATCTCCTTGGTGATGCCGTAGAGGATTGCGTCCACATCCTTGGCGGACTCGGGGTATTCCTCGGCAAAGGCCGCGATCGTCTCCTCCTTGACCTGCTGCTGACGCGTCTCGCGCTCCTTGCGCTCAAAGGTATCGAGCGACCACACGACCTTATCGAAGGCATAGGCGCGAACCTTTTCCGCAAGCTGCTCGTCGGGCTTGGCAATCTTTACCTCGCGCTTTTCCTTGCCGACCTCGGATGCGATATCCGAAATGAAGGCTACGATCTTCTTGATCTCCTCATGTGCAAAGAGGATGCCGTTGAGCATTTCCTCCTCGGTAACCTCCTTGGAGCCAGCCTCGACCATCATGACGGCGTCCTTGGTGCCGGCTACGGTAAGCGACATGCGGCTTTGAGCACGCTGCTCGAGATTGGGGTTGATGATATATTCGCCGTCGATATAGCCCACGTTGACCGAGCCCGTGGGGCCCATAAAGGGCGCGTCGCTGATGCTCAGGGCGATGGACGAGCCGATCATGCCCAGCACATCGGGCGTTACGTCCTGCTCCACGGATAGCACGGTGGAAACGACCTGTACGTCGTTATAAAAGCCCTTCGGAAACAGCGGGCGGAGGGGGCGGTCGATGAGACGGGAGGTCAAAATGGCCCTTTCGGTGGGACGGCCCTCGCGCTTGATAAAGCCGCCGGGGATCTTGCCCACGGAATACATTTTTTCCTCAAAATCGACGGACAGCGGGAGAAAATCTACGCCGTCGCGCGCGGTTTTGGACACCGTAGCGCAGGTGAGCACGGCAGTGTCGCCAAGGCGCACGAGGCACGAGCCCCCCGCCTGCTCGGCATACTTGCCGGTTTCGACGGTCAGCGTCCGACCGCCGAGCGACATTTCAAAGTTTCTTTGCATGTGTAATTGCTCCTTCTTTTCCCTTATCTTCATTTAATTATAATCGGTCTTACGCCGCGCGGCAGAGCGCGCGCATCAGAAAAAAGAAAGGCGGGAATAACCCCGCCCATTCTTACTTGGTTCTGATGTTGAGGCTTGCGCAGAGGGTTCTGTACCGCTCGATGTCCTTCTCCTTGAGGTAATTGAGAAGGCCCCTGCGCTGGCCGACCATCTTCAGCAGGCCGCGCCGCGAATGATGATCTTTCTTGTGGAGCTTGAGGTGCTCGTTGAGGTGGTTGATACGCTCGGTCAGAAGCGCGATCTGTACCTCGGGAGAACCGGTGTCGCCCTCGTGCAGGGCATAGGTTTCGATGATTTCTTGCTTAGTCATGGGTATACTTCCTCCATTTTATTCGTATCCCCGCAGACAGAGTAAGACGTCGGAGTGTCGTCAAACCATGTGGGCGGTTCAAAGCTGCCCTGTAACTATAGCATACCCAAATCCGCTTGTAAACAGGGGAATTTGAAAACTTTTCTAGCATTTCCGCCCGCAAAGCAGCGCGCGCGCGCGCGCCGCGTCGTCGGCAATCTGCGCCTTGAGCGCCTCGAGCGAGGGAAAGGCGCGTTCCGTGCGGAGCTGCTCGAAAAAATCCACCGCGAGAGGCGTTCCGTACAGCGCGCCGCCGGCATAATCCAGCAGATGCGTCTCCACCGTGAGCTTTTTGCCGCCAAGCGTGGGGTTGTTGCCCACGTTCGTTACGGCGGCGTAAAAAACGCCATCGGCTGCCGCGCGCGTTGCGTATACGCCCGCACTGGGCAGCACGCGCCAAGGCTCCGGCTCCAGATTGGCGGTTGGGAAGCCCAGGCGCGTTCCGTTGCCCAGATTGCGCGTCACCTCGCCGCTTAGACGGTATGGGCGGCCAAGGAGCCTTTGCGCGGCAAGCGTATCGCCCGCTTCGATCAACGCGCGGATGCGCGAGCTGGACACGGGCGCGCCGTCCACCAATATGGGCGCGAGCACCTCCGTATCAAAGCCGCGCGCAGCGCCAAGCGCCCGCAGCGTTTCGCCGCCGCCCGCGCCGCCCGCGCCAAAGCTGTAGTTAAAGCCGATTACGACGGCCGAAACGGCCCAGCGGCCGCAAAGCCGCCCGATAAACGCCTCCGGGGAGAGTGCGGCAAGCGCCGGGGTAAACGCCTCGAGCACAACCTCGTCCGCCCCGCAAGCCAGCATCCGCGCGCGGCGTTCAGCCGGGTCCGTCAGCAGCCGCGGCTCCCCGCCCAGCACGGAAAGGGGATGGTTTTCAAAGGAGCAGACGACGCTCTTGCAGCTCCTCGCCCCCCCCAGCGCGGCGGCGCGACGAACAAGGGCCTCGTGCCCTATGTGCATGCCGTCGAACATGCCCAGCGCAACGACGGCCCTTTCGAGCGAGTTTCTCATATGCAACCGAACCTTAATATAGATGCACCGCCAGCTTGAGGCGGTTATCCCGGATTTCGCCAATGCCGAGGAAGCCCTCGCAATACACACGCACCAGCTCGTTTTTTGGCCAGCGCACCGAGGTTTCCAGCGCGTTCATCGCGGGCTGCCGGCGCTCCGGCGGGAGCGTGACGGCGGGCAAAAAAGAGAGCGCGTCCTCGCAAGACACAACCGCCTCCGCCGCGCGGCCCTCCGCTCGCAATTGCTCGAGCTCGGGCACGGTCACGCAGCGTTCCAGCGTAAAGGGGCCGCTCGCCGTGCGGAGCAAAAAGGACATGTGCGCGTATACGCCCAGCGCGCTGCCGAGATCGGCGCAGATCGTACGCACATACGTGCCCCGTGAGCAGCGTATGCGCAAAAGAAAGCGGTTTTGCGCCGTTTGCTCCATAAGCGTCAGGCTATGTACGCGGATCTCGCGCACGCGCGGCTCCACCGCGCGCCCCTCGCGAGCCAGCTCGTACATCTTCTCGCCGCCGACCTTCAACGCGGAGTAAACGGGCGCGGTCTGGGGGATCGTGCCACGAAACTGCGGCAATACGCGTTCCAAATCGCGGCGTGTCACATCGCAACGGCACGCGTCCGTTACCGTACCGTATACATCCTGCGTGTCCGTGGCCTGCCCAAAGGAGACCTCGAAAACATATTCCTTATCCTTGTCCACCAGATAATCAAAGAGCCTTGTCGCGCGGCCCAGACAAATCGGCAGCACGCCAGACGCGCCCGGATCGAGGGTTCCCAAATGCCCCGCGCGCTTCTCGGCCATGATGCGGCGCACATCGTACACGGCGTTGCTCGAGGTCATGCCCGGGGGCTTAAGCAGCGGAACCACGCCGTTCATCAGCAGGCTTCCTCGCGCAAAAGCGCTTCCGCCGCCGCGCGAATCACGCCCGCGGCCTCGTCGAGCGGGCAATGGAGCGTGCAGCCCGCGGCCAGAGTGTGCCCGCCGCCCTCAAAGCGCTGGGCAATGCGGCTTACATCCGCATAACGCTTGCCGCGCAGGCTCACGCGCACCGTGCCGTCCCCGCATTCGCGCAAAAGCGCAGCTACCTCGACGGTATCGATATCGCGGATGGAATCGATCACGCCCTCGGTATCCTCCGCCGTGGAGCCGCAATCCGCCAGATCGCCCATAGTCAGGGTGCAGAGCCCCAGCCGTCCGCCGTCGCACACCACGGTTTTGTTGATGGCGCGGCCGAGGAGCTTCATTTTGTGCAGCGGGATGGAGCGGAACAGGTTGCGGTTGAGCGTGGGCAGATCGATGCCGCTTTCGAGCAGCTCCGCCGCAATGCGCATGGTGTCCGGCGAGGTTTGGGAATAGGCAAAGTTGCCCGTGTCGGTCACAATGGCCGTGTACAGGCAGCCCGCGATATCCGTATCTACGGGCACGCCTAGCGCTGTAAGCAGCGCGTACACAAGCTCGCCCGTGGCGGCGCAGCGCACGACGTAATTCGCCTGCGCATAGCGGGTGTTGGTCAAGTGATGATCGATATTCAGCGTTGCCCCCGATCGGTTGAGCAGCTCGATGCACGCGCCCGTGCGCCGCGCGTCCGCGCAGTCCACGGCGATAACCGCATCGGTAGCTGTCGCCTTTTCAGGCGGCAGGACACGCTCCGCGCCCGGCAGGAAGCGGTAAATCGCGGGCACAGGGTCCTCGCACACGATTTGCGCGCTTTTCCCTAGGCCGTCAAGCCCATGCGCGAGCGCAAGAGAGCTGCCCAGCGTATCGCCGTCGGGCGAAACGTGGGAAATCAGCGTAAAAGACTGATGCGCCCGGATAAACGACACCGCCTCGCGGAGCATAGCTCAGTCCCCCTCTTTTTTGTGCAGATCGTTCAAAACCTTGGAAATATGCACGCTGTAGGCAATGGAATCATCCAGGGTAAAGGTCAGCGCGGGGACGCGGCGAATCTGCATGCGCAGCCCCAGTTCACGCGCAAGAAAGCCCTCCGCGTGATTGAGCGCGGAAACGGTTTCCGCGCGGGCCGCGTCGTCCTCGTCGTAGACGGAGACGAATACCTTGGCGAATTTCAGGTCGGGCGTGGCCTCCACCCGGGTGATTGTGGTCATCACGGAGATGCGCGGGTCCTTCATCTCGCGAATGGCGAGCGAAAGCATCTTGCGCATTTCCTCATTCATGCGGCCGATTCGATTCAGCGACATACGGCCTCCTTACTTCTTGACCTCTTCAACGATGAAGGCCTCAATCGTATCGCCCTCCTGCACATCGTTGAAGTTCTCAATGCCGATACCGCACTCATAGCCCGCCGCGACCTCACGCGCATCGTCCTTAAAGCGCTTGAGCGATGCGATCTTGCCCTCGTGCACCACGATGCCGTCGCGCACCACGCGCACCTGCGCGCTGCGGGTCACCTTGCCGTCCTGTACGTAGGCGCCCGCGATGGTGCCCACACCCGATACCTTGAAGGTGCTGCGTACAGAGATGCGCCCAAGCTCCACCTCGGTAAACACGGGCTTGAACATGCCCTTCATGGCGTTTTGCACGTCCTCAATGGCATTATAGATGATGCGGTAGGTACGCACATCGACCTTTTCCTTTTCGGCAAGCGACTTTGCGGAGGAATCGGGCCTCACGTTGAAGCCGATGACGATGGCGTTCGAGGCGGAAGCAAACATGATATCCGACCCGGTAATCGCGCCTACGCCGCCATGGATGCAGCGCACGCGAACCTCCTCGTTGGACAGCTTCTCAAGCGCCTGCTTGACCGCCTCCACCGAGCCCTGCACGTCGGCCTTGACGATGATGTTAAGATCCTTCAGCTCGCCCTCGGCCATTTGCGTAAACAGCTCGTCGAGGGATACCTTGGCGAGGTTCTTTAGCTGCGCGGCCTTGATCTTGTCGCGACGCTCCTCGGCAACCTGACGGGAGAGCTTATCAATCTCGGCCACGTTGAGCGTATCGCCCGCGTCCGGCACCTCGTTAAAGCCCAGTATCTCCACAGGCGTAGAGGGGCCAGCCGCGTCGATTACGCGTCCGCGATCGTCCATCATGGCGCGAATACGGCCGTAGGTCGTGCCCGCGACGATGGTATCGCCCTTGCGCAAGGTGCCGTTTTGTACGAGCACGGTTGCGATGGGGCCGCGCCCCTTGTCGAGCTTGGCCTCGATGATGGCGCCCTTGGCCAGCCGATCGGGGTTTGCGGTAAGCTCGAGCACGTCGGCCTGCAGCAGCACCATCTCAAGCAGCAGATCGAGATTAAGCTGCGTTTTGGCGGAAACGGGCACGCAGATGGTCTCCCCGCCCCATTCCTCGGAAACGAGCCCGTATTCGGTGAGCTGCTGTTTGACGCGGTCTGGATCCGCCGCCGGCTTATCCATTTTATTGATGGCCACAATGATAGGCACGCCCGCCGCCTTGGCATGGTTGATGGCCTCGACGGTCTGCGGCATGATGCCGTCGTCCGCCGCGACCACGAGTATGACGATGTCCGTCACCTGCGCGCCGCGCGCGCGCATCGAGGTGAACGCCTCGTGGCCCGGCGTATCGATAAAAGTGATGCTGC